>NYTH01000022.1 GCA_002683405.1 Salinisphaeraceae bacterium
GCGAGTGGATCCCCGACATCAAGGCCGCAATGGAAGGCGTCAAGCCCGGCCGATGGGATGACGAAAACGCCGGCTATGGCGCGCAGATCAACAAGGCTGCGGCCCAGCGCATCAAGGACCTGATCGGCAAGGGCGTGGACGAAGGGGCCACCCTGGAACTCGACGGTCGCGACTGCACCGTTGAAGGCTATCCGGACGGCAACTGGGTCGGCCCGACCCTGTTCTCGGGCGTGAAACCCGGCCAGACGGTCTACGACCAGGAAATCTTCGGCCCGGTGCTGTCGCTGGTGGACGCCGGTTCACTGGAAGAAGCCATCGCGATCATCAACAGCAACCCCTACGGCAACGGCACATCGATCTTCACCAGCAGCGGCGCCGCGGCGCGCAAGTACAGCCACGAGATCGAAGTGGGTCAGGTGGGCGTGAATATCCCCATCCCCGTGCCGGTGCCCTTCTTCTCGTTTACCGGCGGCAAGGCCAGCTTCTACGGCGATCTCCACGCCTACGGCAAGCAGGCCATCAAGTTCTTCACCGAAACCAAGACGGTCATTTCCCGCTGGTTCGATGACGACCACCTGCCCACCGGTCCGAACCTGACCATCAACATGAAGTAGGTCAGCATCCGGGCGGCCCACGAGGCCGCCCGATTGTTTCCGACTCATTCCACTGGAGCCGCTCCAGCCGACATGAATTTCGAACTTACCGAAGACCAGAACGCCTACCGCGAAGCCGCGGAGGAATTTGCCGCCAAGGAAATGGCTCCGCACGCCGCCGAGTGGGACGCCGAGCAGATATTCCCCAAGGACGTACTTCGCGCTGCGGGTGAACTGGGCTTTTGCGGCCTGTACTCCCCGGAAAAAGCCGGCGGGCTCGGATTGTCGCGGCTGGATTCTTCAATCGTGTTCGAAGCGCTCTGCACCAAGGGCGACACCTCCACGTCGGCCTTTTTGACCATCCACAACATGGCCACCTGGATGGCCACGGCCTTCGGGCAGGATGAGATGGTGGAGGAATGGGGTGAGAAACTGACTTCCGGCCAGGCGCTGGCTTCATACTGCCTCACCGAATCGGGTGCCGGATCGGACGCGTCGAGCCTGAAGACCACGGCCAGGAAGGACGGGGACCACTACATTCTTAACGGCGGCAAGCAGTTCTCCTCCGGCGCGGGCGATACCGAAGCGCTGGTGGTGATGGCCCGCACCGGTGAAGACGGGCCCAGGGGCATTACCTGCTTTCTCGTACCGGGCGACACCGACGGCGTGTCCTACGGCAAGAAGGAAGAAAAAATGGGCTGGAATTCGCAGCCCACGCGTGCCATCACTTTCGAGGACGCGAAAATTCCGGCCACGTACCGTATCGGCGAGGAAGGCGAAGGCTTCAAGTTCGCGATGATGGGGCTCGACGGCGGCCGCATCAACATCGGTGTCTGTTCGGTCGGTACCGCTCAGGCCGCCATGGAAACCACCCGCGACTACCTGCATGAACGCAAGCAGTTCGGCCAGGCCATCGCCGACTTCCAGGCCACCCAGTTCAAGTTTGCCGACATGGCCACCGAACTGACCGCCGCCCGGCAGATGATTCGCCTGGCCGCCAGCAAGCTCGACAACAAGGCCCCCGAAGCCACCAGCTTCTGCGCCATGGCCAAGCGCTTTGCCACCGACGCCTGCTTCAACGTCGTCAACGACGCCCTGCAGCTGCACGGCGGCTACGGCTACATCAAGGAATATCCGCTGGAGCGCATGGTGCGCGACCTGCGTGTGCACCAGATTCTGGAAGGCACCAACGAAATCATGCGCATGATCATCGCCCGGCGACTGTTGGCCGACGGCGCGCTGGAACAGATCAAATAACTAAGGCAGTAACCACAGAGGCGCAGAGAACACAGAGATAAAGACGGACTAACCACAAAGGCACAAAGGACACAAAGTAAAAATGGCTTTTGCTTTACACCTTTGTGCACTTTGTGCCTTTGTGGTGAATATTCTTGTTCTTCCTCTGTTTGCTCTGTGCCTGAAGTGCTTTGCCTTAAACGATCATGCCTCCAGACATAAATAAACGAGGCGAAAACGAACAACATCGAGACGGTCGACTCTTGAAAAGACATTAACCACAGAGGCACAGAGGACACAGAGATCAAAGATGGACTAACCACAAAGGACACAAAGTAAAGAACGCTCTTGTCTTACCTCTTTGTGCACTTTGTGCCTTTGTGGTTAAAAATTTTCTGCCTTTCTCTGCGCCCTCTGTGCCTCAGTGGTTTGCCTTAAAAAGTCGCGCCTCCCAACTCGAATAAAACGAGGTTGAAATGAGCAACATCAAGGTCGAAAAACAGGGCAACACGGCCCTGCTCACCATCAGTAATCCGCCCGCCAACGTGTGGACCCAGGATTCGCTCAACGAGCTCTATGACGTGATCGAGCAGCTCGACGCCGACCCCGACAACTATGCCCTGGTCATCACCGGCGAGGGCGACAAGTTCTTTTCGGCCGGCGCCGACCTGAAAACCTTTGCCTCTGGTGACAAGGGCGTGGCGGCTACGATGGCTTTCGCATTCGGCCGCGCTTTCGAGCGGCTGGCCGCCTACAAGGGCGTGTCCATTGCCGCCATCAACGGCTTTGCCATGGGCGGCGGCCTGGAATGCGCCATGGCCTGCGATATCCGCATTGCGGCGGACAACGCCCAGATGGCCCTGCCCGAAGCCGCGGTGGGCCTGCTGCCCTGCGGCTGCGGCACGCAGAATCTGCCCCGCATTGTCGGTGAAGGCTGGGCCAAGCGCATGATTCTCTGCGGCGAGCGCCTCAAGGCCGACAAGGCGCTCGAAATCGGCCTGGTCGAGGAGGTTGTAGGTCAGGGCGAAGCAAAAGACACCGCGCTGGAACTGGCCGCCAAAGTGGCCGGCCAGTCACCCTCTTCCGTGGGTGTGTGCAAGGACCTGATCCAGGCCGCCCGGACCACCGCGCCGGATTTGAACCTGCCGCGCGAGCGCGAGGAGTTTGTGGCGCTGTTCGATCGGGCCGACACAACAGAGGGCGTCAACGCGTTCCTCGAAAAACGCAAACCCGAGTGGAAAAACGCCTGACCCACCCAAGACATTAACCACAGAGGCACAGAGAACACAGAGCAAAGACGAAGAGATACTCACCACAAAGGCACAAAGATCACAAAGTTCCGGAAATTAAATTTCGGTGCTTTCTTACCTTTGTGCACTTTGTGCCTTTGTGGTTCATCTTTTTATTCTCCGTGTTCTCTGTGCCTCTGTGGTTTTCTTCTGATTAGGCAAGAAAGTTATGTCATCCGACGAACCCGTAATCTTTGACGAACTCGACGCCGGCGCCGGCAAGCGCATCGGCCGCGCCACGCTCAACGCGCCCAAGGCGCTGAACTCGCTGTCCATGGCGATGATCGAGCGCCTGCAGCCAAAGCTGGCCGAGTGGGATGCCGACGAGCAGATCGTCTGCATTGTCATCGACGGTGCGGGCGACAAGGCATTTTGTGCGGGCGGCGACATCATCCAGCTCTACAAGGGCATGAGCGGCGAAGGCGACCCCGACTACCCGCCGCGATTCTTCACCGAGGAATACCGGCTCGACTATCAGATTCACACGCTCAAGACCCCCTGCATCACCTGGGGTGACGGCATCGTGATGGGCGGCGGCATGGGTATATTTGCCGGTGGCGGCTACAAGGTGGTCACCGAGAAAGCCCGCCTGGCCATGCCGGAAATCACCATCGGGCTGTTTCCCGACGTGGGCGGCACGTGGTTTCTCAACCGCCTGCCCGGGCGCACGGGGCTCTTTCTCGGGCTGACCGGCGCACATATGAACGCCGGTGATGCAATGTTCCTGGGTCTGGCTGATCGCTACGTCGCCAGCGACCATATTGAAAGCCTGCTCGAATCCCTGCAGAGCGTTGAAGACTGGAGCCGGCCGCACGCGAGCGTCGACAATCTGCTGCGACGGCTTGAAGACGGCGACCGGGCAGACTGCCCCGCCTCGCCGGTCGAGCAGCACTTCGACACGATCAACCGCGCCTGCGACGCCGGGGATCTGCGCGGCATAGAAGCGGGCATTCTGCGTTTGGCCGACAGCGAGGAGAAATTTCTCGCAAAAGCCGCCAAGGGTCTGGCCTCGGGCTGCCCGATGACCGCCCACCTGATCTACCGGCAGATGACCCGGGGGGCGCACCTGTCATTGCGCGAGGTATTCCAGCGCGAGCTCAAGATGGCCTGGCACTGCTGCCTGCACGGCGATTTCCAGGAGGGCATCCGGGCGCTGCTGGTGGACAAAGACGGCGAGCCAAAGTGGCGCCACGCCTCCATTGCGGAGGTACCGGAAGCCGACATCGACGAACACTTCACCCCGCCCTGGAATGGCGAGCACCCGTTGGCCGATCTACCCGTCGAGGCGCCTTAGAGGCGACTATCAAAGACTGAAGAAAACCACAGAGGCACAGAGAACGCAGAGCGGCAAAAAAGAAAAGCATTAACCACAAAGGAACAAAGGACACAAAGTTTAGGAGGCTGGTCTCTTCGCCCTTTGTGCTCTTTGTCTTTTTGCGGTGAGTATTCTTGTTTTTCCTCTGTGTTTTCTGCGCCTCTGTGGCTCTTAAACCAATCATCGAGAGGAGCAACATCATGGCGAAAATCGGATTCATCGGTCTGGGCAACATGGGCGGTCCCATGGCATCCAATCTCATCAAGGCCGGGCACGACGTGACGGTTTTTGATCTGTCCGAAGAACTCATGGATGCCGCCGTGGCGGACGGCGCAAGCAAGGCCGACACGGCCGCGGGCGTGCTGAACGGCGCCGAATTTGTCGTCTCGATGCTGCCCAACGGCAACATCGTGAAGGATCTGTATATCCACAAGGATGCCCTGCTTGACCAGATGGACAGCAGCACGCTGGTCATCGACAGCTCCACCATCGCCTCCGAGGACGCCGTCGAAGTGCACCAGGCCGCCGCCGCCAAGGGCATCGCCATGATCGACGCGCCCGTATCGGGCGGCGTGGGCGCAGCCAAGGCCGGCAAGCTGGCCTTCATCTGTGGCGGCGTGGCCGGCGATGTCGAAAAGGCCCGGCCCGTGCTGGAACAGATGGGCAAGGCCGCCTTCCACGCCGGCGAGTCCGGCGCCGGTCAAATCGCCAAGATCTGCAACAACATGCTGCTGGCCGTACACATGATCGGTACCGCCGAAGCGCTGCAGATGGGCGTGAATGCCGGGCTCGACCCCAAGGTCATGACCGAGATCATGACGGCGTCCTCCGGCCGCAACTGGTCGCTGGACACCTACAATCCCTACCCGGGCGTTCAGGATGGCGTGCCGGCCGGCAATGACTACCAGGGCGGATTTCTGGTGAAGCTCATGTCGAAGGATCTGGGTCTGGCCGAGGCCGCGGCGGACAAGTTTTCGGCGCGCACGCCCATGGGCGATCTGGCCCGCGAGCTTTACCGACAGCATGGTGAAGCCGGCTTTGAGGACCGGGACTTCTCCAGCATCCTGAAGATGTTGCAGCAGTAGCCCCCTATTGAAGCAGGGGCGCCGGAAGGCCGCGCCGGTTCGCTGGCCGCGCGGCCCTGCTCAATGGGCCAACCTGCGCCTCAGGCACTACCCCAGTCCACCGAATCTCGCAGCGACTGGGCCACCGCATCCAGTACGCGTCGCTCCGGGCAGAAAACGGCGATCATGCCCTGCGGCGTGGAAACCAGCCGACCGCGCTGCCCATCGACATTCACATAGCGGTCGCCAGGCTCGAAGTCGCCGGGCATGACAAAGGCGGTGGCCCGCACGCCGCCGGTTTCCACAACGAAATGCGACGAGGTGTGCGTCCCGACATCGCAAATGCGCGCCGCGACCGGCTCACCCGGCGTGTGCGTGAGGGTGAACCCGACCCCCTGATTGGCAAGTTCCAGCTTGTTGCGCGCCTGCGGCCAGCGCTCGCTTTCGTGGATGGGGTCATGCGTCATGTGCGCGATCATGTCGGTAACCAGGCCCTCATCGTACGTATCCATGCGCAGGACGATGGCGGCGACGGCGACGATCATCAGGCAGACCCCCGCCGCCACGGCAATCCAGCGCTGCCGGATACGGCTGCGGGTGCTGCGCTCGAAGATGACTTCCTGCCCCAGATGATCGGGCACCGGAATACGCATGGCCTGCTCGAGTTTCCGGTTGAACTGCGCCTGCTCGCGGGCGTGCCGGCGGCAACTTTCGCATTCGTTCAGGTGCTCGCGGGCCTCGCGCGACAGTTGGCCCGGTGTGGTCAGCAATTCGCGGCGGGTGTCCAGGCAGCTCATGAGCGGCCTCCCCGAACCTGGTCACTGGCCAGCCGGTCCGCATCGACGGTCGCGAGCAACTGCTTACGGGCACGGAACAGGCGTGTCATGACGGCGCTTTCGCTGATCTGCATGGTCTCGGCAATTTCGGCGACGCTGTATCCCATGATGACCTGCAGCGCGAGCGGCTCGCGATAGTCCTCGGCCAGAGCGTGAATTCGCTGGTGCAGTTCGCGCAGTTCGGCGGCGTTCCAGTTGGAATCGCCGGCCAGGTCGATCATGTCATCCACTTCCATATCGACCCGATCCAGCCGCTTGCGCTCGTAAAGCCGGGCATGCTCGCGCCGGCACGTCGTAATCAGCCAGCTCTTGACGGCTTTCTTGTCGCGCAGGTTGTCCATGAAACGCCAGGCGCGCAGGAGCGTCTCCTGCACCACGTCCTCGGCGATCTGCCGGTCGCGACACAGCCAGTAGGCATAGCGATACACGTCGTCGCTGAACGCGCCCACCATGGCGTCAAAGCGATGCTGCTTGCTGTTCATGTCGGCGTCCGCGCGCTCGGTCATTGGCTTGTTCCTGTAGACCGGCCTGAGCGCGATCCGCTTTCAGCTTGAGCAGCTGACGCTGATGTGGCGCGCCCAGTCCGGCGGCAACCGGGCAAGCTCGGCGTGCTCGGGCTGTTCGTCGAAGGGTCGTTCGAGCACCCGGCCCAGCCGCTGCATGACGCTAAAGTCGCCCGCCTGAGCAGCTTCGATGGCCTGCTGGGCAAGATAGTTCCGCAGCACGTAGCGCGGATTGGCGGCGCGCATGCGGCCCTGTCGCTCCTGCTCCGACAAGCCGTCCTGCTCGAGCCGGGCGCGCCATCGCGCCAGCCAGCGCGCGGCGGCCTCGCGGTCGCTGAATTCGTCGTGAAACGGCGCGTTGCCGTGATCGGCCTGGCCCGGCGTGTCACTCAGACTCCGGAAGCTGCGGGTGAAATCCGCCTTGTCGCGCGCCATCAGCGCAAGCAGGTCGTCCAGCAACTCGCCATCCTGCTCTTGCCGACTGCTCAGCCCGAGCTTGGCGCGAAACTGCGTCATGTAGGCCGTAACGAATCGCGGCCGGTAGGCCTCGAGCAGGGACTGGCCAATCTCCACGGCCGGGTCCGGTTCGTCAGCCAGCAGCGGCAGAATGGCCTGCACGAAACGGCTCAGGTTCCACAGACCGACGTCGGGCTGCTGGTCGTAGGCGTAGCGGCCGATGTGGTCGGTGTGGTTGCAGATCCAGCCGGGCTCGTAGGCGTCCATGAAGCCATAGGGGCCGTAGTCGATGGTCAGCCCAAGCGCGGACATGTTGTCGGTGTTCATCACGCCGTGACAAAAGCCGACAGCCTGCCAGCGGGCGATCAGATCGGCGGTGCGTTCGATCACCTCGCCCACCCAGGCGGCATAGCGGTCCTGCGGGTCGCTGACCGACGCTGCCGCCGGGAAATGGTCCTCGATGAGACGGTCGGCCAGCGGTTTCAGGTCGGCAAACTGCTTGCGATAGAACAGCACTTCGAAACTGCCGAAGCGGATATGGCTGGGCGCCACCCGGGCCAGCACCGCGGCCGTTTCCACGGTCTCGCGATAAACCGGGTCGGGCGAAGCGCAGAGACTCAAGGCACGGGTGGTCGGAATGCCCAGCGCGTGCAGCGCCTCGCTGGCAAGGTATTCGCGGATGGTGGAACGCAAAACGGCGCGGCCGTCCGCCGTGCGTGAATAGGGCGTCAGGCCCGCACCCTTGAGCTGGATGTCCCGGAACCGGCCGGACCGGTCACGAATCTGACCCAGCGAGATGGCGCGCCCGTCGCCCAGTTGGGGCACCCACACGCCGAACTGATGGCCGGCGTATAGCTGCGCAAAGGGCGTGGCGCCCTCGGGCACCCGGCCGCCCGCCAGTATTTCGGCGGTGTCCGTTCGACTTTCCGCGGCCGGGTCGATTCCCAGATCGGCTGCCAGCGTGGAGTTGAACACCTCCAGCGTCGGAGAGCCCAGCGGCGTAGGCGCCGTTTCACGGCCGTAGGTCTGGCCGTAGCGAGCCAGCGGCTGGTGCCAGGTCAGCGCGTCCAGCGTGCTCGTGAGCCCCTGGGGGTCATCGCGGTCGGGTTGAGTGCTTGCCATGCAGGAAGGCTGGACGCGCGTCAGGCGCTTTTCAAGCCGAACCGATCATTCCTGACAGTAGGCCCCGCCGCCGGCGGCATCCCCCAGTTCCACGCTCTCGCTGTCCGGATTATCCCGGCAGCGCGCCTGCTGACGCTCCAGTTCACGACTCTGCTGGGACTTGTCGTGCTCATAGACGCGGCGGGCATCCTGCAAACGCTCGATATCCGATGACAGGCCATCCGGATCGGCCGGCCCCGGGCCGGGCTGGACCGGTTGCGGCTCCCCCGCCTGCTCGAAGGCCTCCGCGGGGTCTGACGCGGGCGCCCGCGGGTCGCTTTCCTGCGGAGAAAATACCTGGCATCCCGCAGCCGCCATGCTCAACACCACCGCAGCCGCGGGCCACCCTCCAACTGAATTCATCGTATTCCCCTGCTCGAGTGAGCGGCCCGGCCTGCGTTGCGCCCGTCGCCACCGGTATGGCCGCATGTAAGAGTCCGGCCCCCGCCAGCACACCGCTAGCATAGCCTCATTCAGCGGCGTTCAGCACAAATTCAGGGCGCTGGCGCCATCCTGTGCCTGTACGAACAGGGGACGGAATCCGGGGCAATGACTCAGGAGGACGCAACCATGCGCAAGTATCTACTCGTAATCGCCAGCCTGTTTTTCGCTACCACGGCCTTTGCCGGCTCCAGCGGCGGTCTGGGCATTGACGCCGATGTCGACGCCAACGTGGGCGCCGCCACCGAATCCGAGGAGCGCGAAGCGGGCGCTGACGCCGCGATGGGCGCCGAGGCGGACGTGAATGCCGATACCGACGCCGCCGCCAGCGCCGCTGACAACGCGAAGCGCAATCTGGAAGGCAAGGCCTCGGCCGAAACCCGCACCGAGAGCGATCTGTCGCTCGGCGCGGAAGAAGACGAGGAATAAACCGTCCGCTGCAAAGTCGCAAGCATCGCAGACCCGAGGGCACAGCAATGTGCCCTTTTTTTGTGTCCGGTTTCTCCCCGCTCCTCTCAAACTGGACGACCGGCAAAGCCGATGCCACTCTAGCCGGCCGTGATCAAAACAACTCAGGTGCAGGAGAAACCCAATGATTTCCACGATGATGACGCAGCCGCTGCTGGTCGACGACATTCTCAAATGCGCGGGCCGGTACTACGCTGACGTTGAAATCGTCACGAACATGCCGGACAAGAGCCGGCATCGGACTACCTACGGCGAATTTGCGAAGCGGTCGACCCGCCTGGCTCAGGCACTCACCGAAGCGGGCCTGAAGCGCGAGGATCGCGTGGCGACCCTGTGCTGGAACCACCATGTTCATCTGGAAGCCTATTTCGGCATTCCGGCGGCCAACGGGGTGCTGCACACCCTGAATCTGCGGCTGGCCCCCGAGGACATCGCCTGGATCGTCAATCACGCCGAGGACCGCTTTCTCATCGTGGACGACGTCTTGCTGCCGCTCTACGAGAAGTTCGCGGATCAGGTGAACTTCGAGCGCGTCTTCGTCGTCTCGCTGACCGATGAAGGCATTCCCGACGGCATGGAAAGCTACGAGGACTTCATCAACGGAGTCGACGGCGAATTCGAACTGCCCGCCAAGGAAGAAAACGACGGCTGCGGCATGTGCTACACCTCCGGCACGACCGGCAAACCCAAGGGCGTGCTGTACTCGCACCGCTCCACGGTGCTGCACGCCATGGCCGTCTCCATGCCCAACAACATGAATGTCTCCAACCACGACACGCTGCTGCCCGTGGTGCCCATGTTCCACGCCAATGCCTGGGGCATGCCCTATATCGCGACCATGTGCGGCGCGAAGCAGGTCTTCCCCGGACCGCATATGGATGCGGAAAGCCTGCTGGACCTGTTCGAGCAGGAGAACGTCAACATGGCCGGCGGCGTGCCCACCATCTGGATGGGCATTACGCAGGCGCTCGACGCCGAACCCGACCGCTGGAAGCTGCCGAAGATGAAGATGCTGGTCGGCGGCTCTGCCGTACCCGAGTCCATGATCCGCCGCTTCGACCAGAACGGTCTGGAGATCGTGCAGGGCTGGGGCATGACGGAAACGTCGCCGCTGGTTTCGCTGAGCAACCTCAAGCCGAAATTCGACGACGACAGCGAGGACGATCGCTACGCCCGGCGCGCCACGGCCGGTCTGCCCTCGCCGCTTGTCGACGTGCGCATTCAGGACGACGACGGCACGGTGCTGCCCTGGAACAACGAGGACATGGGCGAGATTCAGGTCAAGGGCGCCTGGATCACCGGCGAGTACTACAACCTGCCCAAGTCGGAGGACAAGTTCACCGATGACGGCTGGCTGCGGACCGGCGATATCGCGCGGATCGACCCCGAGGGCTATATCCACATTACCGACCGAACCAAGGACGTCATCAAGTCCGGCGGCGAGTGGATTTCCTCGGTGCAGCTGGAAAACGAGATCATGGCGCACGAGGCCGTGGCCGAAGCCGCCGTGATCGCCCAGCCGGACGACAAGTGGGGCGAGCGCCCGCTGGCGGCCGTGGTCAGGAAATCGGGTCAGGACGTGTCCGCCGACGATCTCAAGACCTTCCTGCAGGACCGGCTGGAAAAATGGATGGTGCCGGACGACTACGTCTTCATAGAAGAAGTGCCGCGCACGTCCACCGGCAAGTTCAACAAGCTGGGCCTGCGTCAGCAGCTGTTGAAGTAGTCGGGCGCTCATTGCAGACAGGAAAGGGGCCCGCCGGGCCCCTTTTTCTTGCGCGCCCATTCAGACCGCTATTCATCAAACCGACAAACCCGCGCGCTAGGCTGCGCCGGTCATGACCCGCTCCCGGCTTCTGCATCGCCTGCTTGTCCCGGCCCTGCTGGTGCTCGTCTGCACGGTCGCCCCGGCGGGCGCATCGACCGAGGCATCGGCCGTCAACCAGATCACGCTCTCGACCGACCAGCTGGCGGAGGCCAGCGGTCTGGCCGCTTCGCAGCGTGCGCCGGGAGTTCTTTGGGCGCATAACGATGGCGGCGATGCGCCCACGCTCTACGCCTTGGCGACGGACGGCCGGCTACTCGCTCGCCTGACCCTGGAAGCCGCCACCCATCAGGACTGGGAAGACATGGCCAGCTTTCGCGACCAGGGCGAGCCGTGGCTGGTGGTGGCCGACGTCGGCGACAACAGCGCCACACGCGAAACCCTGACGCTGTACTTCCTGCGCGAACCCGAGCTGCCCGCCGACGCGTCATTCCCGGCCGATCTCGCGCAACGCGTTGAGCGCACCCTGCGATTCCGGCTGGAAGGCGGGCCGGCCGATATCGAAAGTCTCGCGGTCGACCCGGCGCGCGACGCGATCATCCTGGTCGGCAAGCGACAGACGCCGCCCGCGGTATACCAGCTGCCGCTGCACCCGCCGGATACGGGCCGCGTCCTCACCGCCGAGCGCATCGGTCAGATCCCCCGGCTCCCGCCGCCCGACCTGAGCGACATCAGGCACAACTTCACGCTGGCGCCATTCCTGCGCCAGCCTACTGCCCTGGACCATGACGCCAGCACCGGTCGCTTCCTGGTAGCAGGCTATGCCGACGCCCATCTGTTCGCCTGCCCGCCGTCGTTGTCGCTGAAAGCGTGCTTCGCGGCCACGCCCGACACCCTGCAGCTCCCCATGCTGCCGCAGACCGAGGGCGCCGCCTTCTGTCAGTCAGGCCGCGCGCTGTGTTTCATCAGCGAAAAGCTGCCGACACTGCTAATGCAATTGCCTTCTCCCGTCTCCGACACGACCGCGCCGTAGTGCCTGCGGCCTAATTCGCATATCAGTGCAGCCTGCCACGGCTAGAACCAGCGCGCCTGCATGGCCAGCGCGCTGTCGTCGTGCTCGATGAGCAGCGCCGCCAGCGGCTCGATGGCCGGCAACTCGCGCCGGAAGAAGAATTGGCAGGCCTGCCGCTTGCCGGCCACGAAGTCCGCTTCAGTCGTTTGATCAAGTCGCTGCGCCGCCTGCACCTGCCGCAGCCACATCCAGGCAATAACCACCCGGCCAAGCAGGTCGAGATACAGACTGGCGTTGGCCAGATAGCGAGCCGGCTCGTCGGCGGCCTCGCGCAGCGCCTCGGTCACCTGCTCCACGGTATCCACGGCGGCTCCCAGCGCACGGGCGTGGTCCTCGATGCGGGTATCGGCGGCGGCCCGGTCGGCCGTTCCGCGTATTTCCCGCAGCAACACCTGCAGCGCACGGCCCTGGTTCATCGTGACCTTGCGCCCCAGCAGGTCGATCGCCTGGATACCGTTGGTACCCTCATGAATGGGATTCAGGCGGTTGTCGCGATACAGCCGCTCCAGCGGATACTCTCGGGTGTAGCCATAGCCGCCCAGCACCTGGATGCCCAGGTCGTTCGCCTTCAGGCCATATTCCGAAGGCCAGGCCTTGGCGATGGGCGTCAGGATGTCGAGCAAGTCCCGAAGCCGCCGGCGATCATCAACGTCGGGGCCGTGCTCGAGGCGATCCACCAACGTGGCGCAGTACAGGCACAGCGACAGGGCGCCCTCCACATAAGCCTTCTGCGTGAGCAGCATGCGACGTACATCGGCATGCTCGATGATGGGCACCGGCCTGGATTCGGGGTCGGCCTGACCGGGCGGACGGCCCTGTGGCCGCTCGCGCGCATAGGCCAGCGAATGCAGATAGCCGGAGTAGCCGAGCACCGAGGCGCCCATGCCCACAGCAATCCGGGCCTCGTTCATCATGTGAAACATGCCCGCGAGCCCCCGGCCGGGCTCGCCCACCAGAAAGCCTTCGCAGGCGCCGTTGTCGCCGAAATTCAGGACCGTGTTGACGGTCCCGCGGTAGCCCATCTTGTGGTTCAGGCCGGCCAGGCGGATGTCGTTCCCCGGCCCGAGACTGCCGTCCTCGTTCACCCGAACCTTCGGCACGACGAACAGGGAAATACCGCGTGTTCCGGCGGACGCGCCGTCGATCCTGGCCAGGACCATGTGCACGATATTCTCGGATAGTTCGTGCTCGCCGGCCGATATCCACATCTTGTTGCCCACGATGCGGTAGCTGCCGTCGTCCTGCGGCGCGGCCCGCGTGCGGATGTCACCGAGTGATGAGCCCGCCTGCGGCTCGGACAGGCACATCGTGCCGAAAAATCGGCCTTCGATCATCGGCACCATATAGCGCTGCTTCTGCGCCTCCGACCCCACCACGCGCAGCAGATTCGCGGCGGCCGTGGTCAGGAAGGGGTAGCCGGCAGTGCCGATGTTGGCGGCGGTAAACAGCGAGGCAATGGCCTGTGACACCGTGTACGGCATCTGCAGGCCGCCGTACTCTGCCGGGAAGGCGGTGCCCATGAAGCCGCTGTCGATATAGGCCGCCAGCGCCTCGGCCACCTCGGGGATGATGTGCACGCGCTCACCGTCGAAGGTTGGCTCGTTGGCGTCGAGCCGCGCCGCATGCCCGGCGAACCCGTCCTCCGCCAGCCGGTAGGCGGCGTCAATGACGGCCTCGAAGGTTGCCCGATCGTGCTCGCCGAAAGCCGACCAGTCGCAGAAGGATTCGACCTCCAGCAGGTCGTACAGCAGGAAGTTCAGGTCGCGCGGATTGATCAGTAGACTCATGCTCTGGGCCAGAACGTATGCCGGGCCCGCGATTCTACGGAACTGGCGAAAAAACGCAGCCGGGGCGAGATAAGCAACGACGGCATTGCATCCGGCCCGTCAAAATCAGCCCATCACTCACGCGGACAAGCCCATGGACAAGCAGCATTCGCCCGGCTTTGAGGCCCTGGTCGACGAGGCGCGGCGCAATATTCACGAAATCGAGGCCGCTGAACTGCCGGCACATCTGGCGCAGCGCCCCGAGGCCGTGGTGATCGATGTGCGCGAAGAATCGGAATACGCCGCCGGCCATTTCACCGGCGCCGAGCATATCGGCAAGGGCGTGATCGAGCGCGATATCGAAATCCGGCATCCCGACACCGATCAGCCGCTTTATCTGTATTGCGGCGGCGGATACCGCTCCGCGCTGGCGGCCGATGCCCTGCAGCGCATGGGCTACCGCAACGTGGTGTCGGTCAATGGCGGCTGGCGTGCGCTGAGCGAACTGCAAGCCGACGCCTAGGGGCCCCGCGCCGCAATCAACCCCTGGAGCGGCGCAGCGCCCTGATTTCGCTGGCGTGGGCCAGCCGCCGCTCGCGCCGCACCCCGGCCTCGTCGTAGCGCTGCCTTTCGCCCTCGCAGTCCGGCTCGATGCCGGGCACCGCCACCGGCTTGTGCCGGGCATCCAGCGCCACGAAGGTCGAGTAGGCGGATACGATGTGGCGCCGCTCGCCGCTGCGGCTGTCCTCGGCCACGACGCGACAGCCGATCTCCATCGAGCTGCCCCAGGCGCGGTTGCAGGCGGCCGAGAAGATCAGCGTGTCACCGGTTCGGGCCGGCGCCATGAAATGCACTTCGTCCACCGACACAGTCACGCAGGTCTCGGCGCTGTGCCGCTCGGCGACCACCAGCGAAATGCGGTCGATGGTGGCCATGACCATGCCGCCGAAAACAGTGCCGTTGCTGTTGATGTCGTTCGGGAACACGCGGTAGATGTGCTCGTTGACCGCGGATGCCCTCACGCGCCTGCTGTTTCTCTCGTTCACGCTGACTCCGTCAGTGTCCGGGATCGCGCCTCGGGGTGCGGGCCTTTTGCTAATATCGACGCGGCGCGGTCCGGCCGCGCCGTTGATATTCCCCGAGGGTCATCCCGTGCAGGATTTCGAAAAACTGGCCTCATTCTATCTCGGCCGGGATTATGAATTGAGCAGCGGTCAGCTTGGCCAGCAGAGCCTGCTCTACGACGCGAAGGATCTGACCACCCACGCGGTGATCATCGGCATGACCGGCAGCGGCAAGACCGGTCTGGGCGTAAGCCTGATCGAGGAAGCCGCGATCGACCAGATTCCGGTGATTGCCATCGACCCCAAGGGGGACCTGGGTAATCTCATGCTCAGCTTCCCCGATCTCTCGGCCGCCGATTTCGAGCCCTGGGTCGATGCCCAGCAGGCCGCCACGCAGGGCAGGACAGCGGCCGACTTTGCCCGGGCGCAGTCCGAGCTGTGGCGCAAGGGGCTGGCCCAGTGGGGCCAGGATGGCGAGCGCATCCGCCGGATGCGACAGAACGCGGCATTCAACATTTTCCCCCCCGGCAGCACCGCGGGGACGCCGGTCTCGGTGCTGTCATCCTTCGCGGCGCCGCCGGCGACGATTATCGCCGACACCGAAGCCATGGCGGAAAAGGTCCAGTCGGCCGCCACGTCGATTCTCACGCTGCTGGGCATGGATGCCGACCCGTTGACCAGCCGCGAACACATCCTGATTGCCAACATCCTCGACCACAGCTGGCGCGCGGGGCAAGATCTGGACCTGGCCAGCCTCATCGCCGCCATTCAGAACCCGCCCGTCAAGAAAATCGGCGTCATGGACCTGGACGCGATCTACCCCGGCAAAGACCGATTTGCGCTGGCCATGCGGCTGAACAACGTGCTGGCCTCGCCCGGCTTTGCGGCCTGGCTCGAGGGTGTGCCGCTGGACGGGCAGGGTCTGTTTTACACCGCCGACGGCCGGCCGCGCGTTTCGATCATGTCGATTGCGCACCTGAACGACGCCGAACGCATGTTCTTCGTGACCATGCTGCTGGCCGAGATCATCAGCTGGATGCGCGCCCAGCCCGGCACGTCAAGCCTGCGGGCCGTGCTCTACATGGACGAGCTGTTCGGCTACATGCCGCCTACGGCCAATCCGCCGTCCAAGGCACTCTTCCTGACGCTGCTCAAACAGGCGCGCGCCTTCGGGCTGGGTCTGGTGCTCTCCACCCAGAATCCGGTCGATCTCGATTACAAGGGCCTGTCGAACACCGGCACCTGGTTCATCGGCCGGCTGCAGACCGAACGCGACAAGATGCGCGTGCTCGACGGGCTTGAAGGTGCCGCCACGCGCGGAGAATTCGACAAGGCCGCCATGGAGCAGACGCTGGCAGGGCTGGGCAAGCGCGTGTTTCTGCTACACAACGTGCACGAAAGCCGGCCGGCCATTTTCCACACCCGCTGGGCGCTGTCCTACTTGCCCGGCCCGCTCACGCGTGATCAGATCCGGCTGCTGAGCGCCGATCAACCGGCCTTGCCGGACGCTGCGCCGCGCCGCACGCAGCCCGCCGGCCCGGCAGCCGAATCGGTCGACCAGGCCAGTCCCCGCCCCACGCTGCCCCCCGGTATCGATGAATATTTCCTGCCGGCCAAGGCCGGGCCGGACGTGGCCATTACCTACTTTCCACGCGTCATGGCGATCGCCCGGGTGGCCTATGAAAGCAAGACCCACGCCGTCAGCGAGCGCTGCGAGCAGTTCTGGACCGTGGAGGCCACCGACGGCGCGGTGGCGCTGGACTGGCGGCACGCCGAACGGCTGAGCTACCCGGCGGAGCAGCTTGCTCGCCGGCCCGTGGCGCAGGCCGCTTTTGCCAGCGGCGCGGCCTGTACCCGGGAGCCGGGACGTTATGCCGACTGGAGCAAGCAGTTCCAGAAGTGGCTCCGCACCGAACAACCCCTGACCCTCTGGCGGCACCGACCGACAAAACTCACCTCGGCGGCCAACGAGGATCAGGGCGCTTTTCTGGTCCGGGCGAGGCAGGCCGCGCGCGAGGCGCGTGATCTGGAAATCGGCAAGCTCCGCGCCGCCTACGAGAAAAAGACCGAGCAGCTTCAAAGTCGAATCAGCAAGGCTGAATCAGCACTGGATCGGGAAACCGCACAGGCCCGGCAGAAGAAGCTGGATACCGCCATCTCCTTCGGTTCTGCGCTGCTGGGCTCCTTTCTGGGTCGCAAGCGCATCAGCCGAACGACCGTGAATCGCCTCGGTACCGCGGCTCGACGCGCCGGCGTGGCCCGCAAGGAAGCCGCCGACGTGGACCGCGTGGAAGCCGAGCTGAATGAACTGGAGGCCTCTCTGGCGGCGCTGGGCCCGGCCTTCGAGGCGGACGTGGCAGCGCTGCCCGCGATCGCGCTGGAACCCGGCGACCTGGAAACGGTCGAAGTGCGCGCACGATCTTCGGATATCAGTCTCATGCTGACTGGTCTATTGTGGCTGCCCTGCTACCGGGATGCCGCCGGCTACTGGGTCAGCGCGGCCTGAGGCCGCTGCGTTTTCACTCATGAATTACGGACTTTGCCCGACAATCTGATGCCCGATGCCTTTTCTTTCAGTCTCCGCCGGCCGGCCGGCCTTGCGCTGCTGCCGTTTGTCCTGATCCTGCTGCTACCCGGCTGTGGCACGCTGCAGCAATTCCCCGACCGGATGACGGACACTTCGCGCGCGGAAGAGGCCGACTTCCTGCCGCGTAATTCTGCACACCGAGGCGTGCGCTATCTGCTCGAAACCGATATGGACGGCGCGCAGGCTGCGCTCAAGCACCATCGCCGAACCTGCGGGCCGGGGGTGGGCAGCCTGTCGCGCAGCCAGCAATCGCCGCAGCGCGCGACCTGGCGCATGTACAGCCAGACCGAAGAGGGCATGCAGGTAGTCGCCGCCGTGGAATTCAGGCAGAACGAGCGCGGCGAGCTGCAGGCCGACGCCTACGGCCTGACCGACGCCTGGCTGCCCTATGCCGACCGGCTGATCGTGGCCATTGCCGATCCGGAGGACTGCAGCTGAACAGCAACCGCGCGGCTTAGCTGAACGCGCGCTCGAGCATGGCGGGCCCGCAATCCTGAAAGTAGTCCCGGAACCATTGCGTGGCCCGACCCGTGGACTCGCGCCGCCATGCCACGGCGAACTGATCGGCCGGGACGGCGCTGACGGCCGTGACCCGCGCCAACCGGCCCGCGCGAATCTCCAGTTCGGCCAGCGGCCGGGGTAGCAGGCCGAAGCCCAGTCCCGCCCGCAGCGCTTCGAGTTTGTCGCGCAGATCCATCAGCCGCGAGACCGGCACGTTCTCGGCCAGGATATGCTGCTCGGGCGGCAGGCCGCGCGACGTGTCGGCTGTGGCCAGAAACCGGAAGTTGCCGAGCTCCGTCCCGGTAAACG
Organism: Salinisphaeraceae bacterium; assembly: GCA_002683405.1. GTDB lineage: Bacteria > Pseudomonadota > Gammaproteobacteria > Nevskiales > Salinisphaeraceae. Next base: position 18,427 of record NYTH01000022.1, read on the forward strand.
GGGTTTCCGCGTGCTCGAGGGGGTGCCCGGCGGCGACCACGTAATCCATGTCGAGATGGCCCAGCGCCACGTTCTCGCAATCCCCGGCCACGTGCAGGGTTTCCGCCCGGCCGATTGCAAGATCGGCCCGGCGCCAGACCAGCGCATCCCAGGGTCCGGTTTCCGCTTCGCGGATGACGTGCACGCGCGTGGCCTGCTCCATCTCATCGAAGGCACGCAAGGCCGGCACCAGCATGTTGAAGGGCAGCTGGTGATCCAGCGCCAGCGTGATTTCAGCCTCCCAGCCATCCGCGGCCATGCGCACACGGGACTCCAGATCCGCCACCGCGCGCAGAATCTTGCGGCCTTCCTTGAGCAGATCCACCCCGGCTGCCGTGAGCTCCACGCTGCGCCCGACGCGCTGGAACAGGGCCACACCGAGCTCGTTCTCGAGCTTCTTGATCGTATGGCTGATCGCCGAAGGCACGCGGTGCAGCTTGGCCGCTGCGGCCGCGAAACTGCCCGTCTCGGCAATGGCCGTCATGACCTGGAGCGAATCAATGGTCAACCGGCTGTTCATTTATTTTCACTATTTAAATCTGAAATTAACGCTTTTCGACTTGCGAGACACGGCCGATACTGGGAAAGCGCCATAAAATAGAGCGCAAACATAATAAACGTGCTAGTGAATTTCAATCATTAACTGGCGCACAGCGTCGCAAAGAATATCGCGAGGTTACAGCAGTGAAGATCAAACACGCTATTGCGGGAGGCCTGCTTGCGGCCACCCTTCCCGCCGCACAGGCCGGCCTGATCGGTACCGGCGTACTGTCGGGCAGCCAGAGCGGTGAAGGCGGCCTGCTCGGGCTGGACGTCATCAACGCGGACAACTTTCTCGGGCTGCAGCTCAATAATCAGCCGCTACTGGGACAGGCTGCCCGACCCGGGCTGATCGGCCTCATCAACCTCTCCAGCCTGCCGCTACCCGCTGACCGCGGCTTGCCGGCGCTGGAACTGCCGCCACTCGCCGGCCTGGCGCTGCTCAACGCCGGCAATTCGGCCAACGGGCAATTAATCGGGCTGGCCGCGCTCAGCGGCGCCAACAGCGGCAATGGCGAGCTGCTTGGCGTGGCTGTCGCCAACGAGGGCCAGTCGGGCAACGGCGGGTTGATCGGCCTGTCGCTGCTGTCAGGCAACGACAGCGGCAACAGCGGTTTCGCCGCTGCGAGTCTGCTGTCGGGCAACAACAGCGGCAACATCGTGAGCGGCAACGGGCTGCTGAATTTCGCGGACGGATTTGACGGCACGGGTGGCCTCACTGGCCTGTTCGGCCAGACGGACGCCCTGAATGGCCTGAACCTGACGGACCTGGCTGCCACGCCGATTGCAGGGCTGCTCAGTGTTCGGGTCGTCAATCGGCCGGCGAGCCGCACCGGCCTGGTGGACATCGGGCTGCTCAATACCGATTTCCTGGCTTCTCTTGGACTGAACGGCGCTCCCGTCATTCAGCTGCCGCCGGGCAACCCGGCGCTGCACGATCTGCTGGCCGCGCTGCGGCTGGCGCTGCGTGACGGCGCGGGCTCACTGACCGACGTGACCGACGGCAACGGCGACGCACTGGGCGATGCTGCCGGGGCCAGTCCGCTCGGCGAGCTGCCGGTGGGCGACCTGGCGGAAGCGGGTCTGGCGTCCGACGGCGACAGCGGCCTGCGCCTGATCGCGCTGCGTTTGATTGATGCCGCCGGCACGGGCAACGGCGACAACGTGGCCGCTTCGATTCTGGGCGGTGGCAACAACGCCAATGCCGACGTTGCCGGGGCTTCAGTGCTGGGCGGCGACAGTTCGGCCAATGGCGGCACGCTCGGTGTGAGTCTGCTGGACGGTAACAACAGCGGCAATGGCGGTCTGATCGGCCTGGCCGTGTTGTCCGGCGACAACAGCGGCAGCGGCGGCCTGCTCGGCGCCAGCGTCCTGTCGGGCGAAAACACCGGCAACGGTGGCCTGCTTGGTCTGGCGCTGCTGGGCGGAGACGGCTCGGGCAACACCGCGGGCGACGGGCTGGGCGCGGTTCAGGTCCTGAGCGGTGCCAACAGCGGCAACGGCGGTCTGATACCGGTATCCATCGGCGGCGGCGACAATTCCGGCAATCCGGGTACCGGCGGCCTCGATGGCCTGGCCGGCCTGCTGCTGCTCATCCCCGCCGACGGCGGTACGGCACCCGCGCTGGACGGTCAGCTGGTCGGGCTGGGCCTGCTCAACGGCGGACTTGACCGCGAAACGGGCAGCCTGGTGGACGCCGGCATCATCGAAAACAATCATCTGCTCACCCTCGATCTGGCGGGCCAGCAGGGGCTGCAGATCGATCTGCTCGGCCCGGAACTCACCGCACTGGCTGCCGGCCTGCGTGATGCGCTGGCGCAGACCGGTCTAGGTGAGCTGCCGATCGTGCTGCCGATTCCGGACGCAGCCGATCCGGTGGCGGCCGTCAATGATCCGGTCAGCGGCATTACGGACGTCGCCCTGCTTTCCACCGCCCAGGGCGCGTCCGGCGATGTGGCCGGCGCGAGCGTCCTCAGCGGCAGTGGCGACGGCGCGGCCAGCTCGACCGCCGGCAGCGCTTCAAGCGGCCCCGGCGATACCTCGCTCGCAGGAACAGGAATAGACGGTAGCGGCGGCGGTGATTCCGCCTCGAGCCGGGTACCCGTCAACACCCTGCCCGACAACAGCGAGACCGGCGATACGCTGGCCGGTGGCGAGTCGCAGGGGCCGAACACGGTCGGCGACGAGTCCGCAGCAGGCAATGGACAAGCCGAGGGCGGCGACAACGTCGTAGCCGATCGCGATGCCAACGATCCGTCTCTGCCTGGCGACGAGACTATCGCAGGCGCGGCAGACAGCAGCGAACCTGCCGACCAGGGTAGCGGCGCACTGGACAGCAATTCCGACCTGCTCGCGATCGCGCCGCTGCCGGGGCTGGAGACCGCGGGTGGGTCGTCGGGCACCAGCGCCGGGGCAAATAACGCCAGCGACATCGACGGCGCGGGCGCTGATGGCCGCGGCGAGTCGCTGCGTCCCGCCGGACAGGAGGACGGCCCCGCCGGCGCTGAGCGTCAGTGCGTTTCCGACGTGGCCGAAGACGAGATCGAGGCCGGAGACTCCGACGCGCGTCAATGCAACAACGAGGAAGTCGACTCGCTGGCCTTCAATCGCTTCGAGTAATTGCCGAGATTTAGCTCTGCTGTTTGGGCCGGCACTGCCGGCCCTTTTTTATGCCGGCGGCAAAACGCAACGCTATTTCCAGCCGATCGTGTCGTATCCCTTGTCGCGCAGGCAGCGATCCACGAAATTGCGGTAGACCGGATGCGGTCGGTCGGGCTGAAACAGGCCGCTGAAGAAACCGTAGGTGGCGCCCTGGGCCGCCCCTACCGCCGCGCCGCGGCCGGTATTGCCCAGCACGGCGCCGACCGCCGCGCCGCTGGCGCCGCCCACGACACCGCCGCGAACGGTGCGGCCCGCCAGATCGCCACCATCGTCATAGTCCAGCCCCTGCGATTCGGCCAGCGCCTCGCATTGCTGCAGGTCGCGCTGCTGCTGCGCCGGCGTTCGGGTGCTGGTGGTGGCGTTCGGATAGAAGTGCGGCTTCTGATGGGCACAGCCGGCCAGCCCCAGCAGCAGTGCCGCGGCCGGCACCGCGCTCAGATGCGTCCACAGCCGCTGCTCAGCCATAGGTCTGGCGCAGGTACGCCATGATTTCGCTGGATTCATACATCTCCACGCCCATGTTGGGATCGATCAGGAAAGGCACCTGCAGGCGACCCGTCCGGGCGTGCATGCCCTGGCGGTTGCGGCCGCTGACCGGTTCTTCGGGAAAGAATTTGCGCCGCACCCAGGGTGGGCCCATGTCCTGCATCTTCGCCTTACCCATGTTTCGCAACAGGTAGGGGATCTCCAGCTCGCAAAGCAGCTCCCGCACCGGCCGCGAGTAGGGGCTGGACTCGAAGCTGTAGAGCTCCAGAGGCTGCGCCGGCGCGGCGCCGGGATGTGCCGTGCGCATGCCCCTGCTGCCGCGTGCGGCCGAGGCCAGAAACGAGCCGAGCTGAGCCGGCACGCCGCCCAGCAGGGGCGGCCGCGCGGGCCGCGGGCCGTAGGTGGCGTGGAGGTAGCGAATGATGTCGGCCGACTCGTACAGGCTCTCGCCCGTGTTGGGATCCATCAGATAGGGGAACTGGAGCTTGCCACCCAGACAGGCCAGCCGCGGCCGGAACCGCTGCCCGCCCTTCGGACAGGGATAGATGAGCACATCCAGATTCAGTTCGGTGAGCGTTTCGCGCACCAGCCGGCAGAACGGACAGCCCTCGAATTCGAACAGCTCAAGCGGTTTGGCGGGCAGTTGTGCCGGCTCGCCGGCCATCGTGCCGCGCCAGCCTCTGGCCGTGCTCGCGGCCAGTGAAGACAGCAGGTTGAGCATGAGCAGGAACCGGATGGGTGGGTTTGCCGCATTGTACCGCGAACACGTTGAGCGCCCGGCTTGCTATATTCGCCGCCCATGAAAACGAACCATGCACTTCGAGTCGGAATCTGCGCGCTGTATCTGGTCGGCAGCAGCGCGCTGGCAGCCATGACCGTCGAGATCGGACCAACGAACGTGGGTGCGGCGCGGACCGCTGATGCCCGGCAGGCACCGGGCTGGTCACTGCGGTCCGCCACGGGCCAGACGGTCGATTTCCCGCAGGACGCCGACGGCCAGCCTACCGTGCTGCTGTTCTGGCCCTCCTGGTGCCCGTACAGCCGGGCGTTGCAGCCCTACGTGCAGTCGATCTGGGAAGACTATCGCGACGCGGGCGTGAACGTCTGGACCATCAATATCAAGGAGCGTGGCGATCCTGTCCAAACCATGGAGGAGCGCGGACTGAGCTTTCCGCTCCTGCTTGAAGGCGATGGGCTCATGTCCGCTTACGGTATCGTGCGAACGCCCTGGCTGGTCGTCATCGATGGGGCGAATCGTATTGTGTACACCCGGCCTGCCCGGCCGCCCTCGCCCGTTCATGTAGCCAAACAGGTCCGCGCCACGCTGAACGAGCTGCTGGGCGATGACGCCGTGGCTCTGCCGACCGAATATCCCAAGCCCTACGATATTCACCTGCGCAGCCGCGAGACCCGGTCCACGCCGCTGACCGGCGACCCGGCGCCGGGCGAGGACTGGAACGGCTGGGCCCGCCGGTATCTGGATGCCTTCGAGGCTGGTCCGCCGCCGGCGGATATTCCGCCCATCCGCTTTGGCGAGGACGCGCCCGGCCTGCTGGAACAATCCCGGCAGCGCTGGCGGGCCCGGTTCGGCGCCGAAACCGTGGAACAGTATCGTCAGTTCCGGGCGTACCGCCAGGGACGGCGCTGGGTCACCGCTTCGGTGGAAAGCGCCGGCCCGCAGGGCCAGGGGCTGGTACTCGTGTTCGATGCCGACAGCGGCCAGGTGCTGCACATCGCACACGCAGACCGTTGACGTGCGGCTCGAGGATTTCGACTACCCCCTGCCGCCCGAGGCGATCGCCCAGCAGCCACTGCCGGTGCGCAGCGACAGCCGGATGCTGCACCTGGATCGCGCAGGCGAACGCCTGGACGACCGGCGTGTGCGCGCCCTGCCCGCCTGTCTTGCGCCGGGCGATCTGCTCGTGCTCAACGACACGCGCGTGCTGGCGGCCCGGCTGTTCGGGCGCAAGAATACCGGCGGCGCGGTAGAGATATTTCTCGAACGTATCCTGGATTCGCGCCGCCTGAGCGCGAAGCTACGGGCGAGCAGGACACCGCGGGCGGGCGGCCGACTGTATGTAGGCGAGTTCGCCCTGCAGGTCGAGAGCCGCAACGACGAGCTGTTCATCCTGCACTGCGACCGTGACATCAGCGACCTGCTCGACGCGCATGGCCACGTGCCCCTGCCCCCTTACATCCAGCGCCCCGACGCCGAGACCGACGTCGAGCGGTATCAGACAGTCTGGGCGCGGCACGCAGGCGCGGTGGCGGCGCCGACCGCCGGTCTGCATTTCGACCAGCCGCTTCTGGACGCGCTGCGACAGCGGGGCGTGGCAACCGCGCAGGTCACACTGCACGTGGGGTCGGGCACCTATCAGCGCGTGAGGCAATCGGATATCGAGCAGCACCGTCTGCATCACGAGCGGCTGATCGTCGGTGATTCACTGTGCCGGGCCATCAACGAGACCCGCCAGCGCGGGGGCCGCGTGGTGGCGGTCGGCACCACGGTGGTTCGCTCCCTGGAGACCGCCGCGCGGCACGCCGCAACGGGCGAAATCGAGCCCTATGCCGGCGAGACGGATCTGTTCATCCGGCCGGGCTTCGACTTCCGGGTCGTGGACGCCATGGTGACCAACTTCCACGAGCCGCAATCGACCCTGCTCATGCTGGTCAGCGCCTTTGCCGGGCGCCAGCGCGTGCTCGACGCCTATGCCCACGCGCTGCGGCAGGGCTATCGCTTTCTCAGCTATGGCGACGCCATGCTGCTGACCTGACGCGCCTGTTCGGCCATCGTCAAAGCGCGTGCGCAACGCCGATGCGGCGCACCACGCTCTCGATGATGCTGTAGCCGCCAAAGGCCAGCAGCCCGACCGACACCACACCCAGCATCCAGCGGCCGGCGTACTGGTCCTGGAGCCAATTGAGCGCGCCTTCCATGCCGCGCGCGGCCTCTGGCTCGACATAAATGCCGGCGTAGAGCAGAAAGCCGCCCACGATCAGGAATATGAGACCCCGGGATATCAGGCCGAAACGGCTCACCGGGTCGATCCAGCGCATCATCGCAGCGCTGGCCTCGAACCACTTGCGAAATCCGCCGGTCGCGCCCTTGTAGATATGCGCCACGCCGGCAATAAGCACCGCCACACCCAGCCCCATGATCAGCCAGTCGCCCTGCGGCAGGCTCATTATCGACTGCACCTGATCGCGTACCGGCCGGCCCTCGCCGGAGCCGATGCGGAAGGCGATTTCCACGCAGGCCCAGGCCAGGCCGGCATGTACCAGGGCGCTGACAATCAGCCCCAGCCGCACGCTGCTGCCGCGCAGACTCCAGCCGTGCCGGTCTACATCCAGCAGGGACTGCACGCTGCGCCACACGGCATAGCCGATCAGCCCGGCCGCCAGCGCCACGAGCACCGGCACGCCAAACTGCTGCTCGAAGATGGTTTGCAGCGCTTCCCGCACGTCGGCTGCGTCATCCACGTCCACGGCCGCGTTCCAGGACAGCAGACCGACCACCAGATACACGAATCCACGCGCGGCGTAGCCCATGCGCGCAAGTACGGTAATGGTGCGATCGACAGCATGCATGGCGCGAATCGTATACTGTCCGGCGATTTTCGGTAGGACGTAGTTTTATGGAGAGTCTGGGATTCTGGCCGGTCATGCTGTCGCTGATCGGTCTTGTGGTCGGTCTGCGCGTGCTGGCTGGCTGGCTGTGGCGGGCGCTTGGCTACAGTCCGCAGGTGGTCGGCTGGCTGGGCCGCGTCCCGGGCCCCTCCAGACTCTGGGCCGCCGTCCGCGCAGGGTTTCCGCGCCTGTCGGACTGGATCGTCCGCCGGGTTGAACCCCACCGCTTTCCCGGCCTGCCGCTGACGCTCATGCTGCTGCTCTCCATCTATCTGCTGATGCTCGGCGGCGGATTGCTGGAGGATCTGTTCGAGGACGAGGAACTCACCGCGCTGGACGAAGACTTCAACAGCGCGCTTGCCCTGATCCGCGACCCGCGGGTGCTGCTCGTGTTCGGCTGGATCACCGGCCTTGGCGGCACCGAGACGCTGGTGGCGATTTCGCTGGTCACCATCGGTTTTCTCTGGGCCCACGGCCGGACCATGTTCATTCCCGGCCTGCTGCTGAGCATCGCTGGCTCGCAGTGCGTGACCTGGGCCGGCAAGTTCCTGATTGCCCGCGAGCGGCCCGAATTTCTCACCTTTGCGGAAGCCTATTCGCCCTCCTTTCCCAGCGCCCATGCCACCGGCGCCATGGCCGTATACGGCTTCATCGCCTACGCGATCGGCCGCGATCTGTCGCGTATGGATCGGCGCTTCGAGCTGTGGTTCTGGTCCAGCACGCTGATCCTGCTGGTCGCGGCCAGCCGGATGATTCTCAGCGTGCACTACGCGAGCGACGTGGCGGCCGGTCTGCTGGTGGGCGGCTTCTGGCTGATCGCGGGCTTTGCGCTTACCGAGTATCTCCGGCACCGCGATCGGGCGCCGGCCGGCTGATGGTCGCAAAACCGCTGGCTGGACCGCGGACCCTGCCGATCCGCAGCTGATGCGCCGGCATCCGATCATCCTGTTCGACGGCGTCTGCGCGCTGTGCGTGGGCAGCGTGCAGTTCGTGATACGGCGCGACCCCGACGCGCGGTGCCGCTTTGCCTCGCTGCAATCCGTTGAAGGTCAGCGCCTGGCGCGTCAGCACGGCGCGGATCCGGACGCCCTGGACAGCGTGCTGCTGATCGAGCACGGCCAACTTTACCGGCAGTCGACAGCGGCGCTGCGTATTGCGCGCCATCTGCGCTGGCCCTGGCCCCTGCTGCAGGCATTGCGTGTGATTCCGCCGATGCTGCGCGATCCGGTCTATCGACTCATCGGCCGGTACCGCTACCGTCTGTTCGGCCGCCGCAGCCGCTGCTGGGTCCCCGACGACGCGCTGCGCGACCGGTTCCTCTAGCTTCGCTTGGAACGCACGCCCGCCGGTTGCGCCATCGCTACCGCTGTCATTTCCTAGCGCCGGGCGGTTCGAACTCGCCGGTGGCTCGGGCCACCCGCGAAGCCGGGAACCGCAGGAACGCCAGCCGGCACGGGTGATAGTACTGACGGATGAGGACAGGCGGTAGCTGGTCGAGCCGACACTGCGGTACAGTGGTGCAGACACTGCCCGACCGGGACGTGGCTCTTTAATTCGGGGATCACGGTCGGCGGCTAGGGGGTGCCGAGATCGACTATTCGCGATAGCTAGAAGAAGCGGTGGCCACGGGACGCACCACCACCCCGCGGCCACCTACCGCTACCGGAGACTTGAGAGATATCGCAGTAGCGGCAGCGAGAGTCTGACCGAACGGTTAATACCGTACCCTACCCGATCGGGTGGTATTGAATCCTGATTCAACTATTGACGCAGCGGCGACAGATAACCGGTAAGACGCTGTCATTCAATGGCTTTGGCCGAGGCCTCTGATCGCAGCGTGGCGTCGAGAAAATCCGTCGCCGCGGCCACGGCGCCGCCGTCAAACAGGAACAGCGAAATGTGGCCCAGCCAGCGCGACACGTAGAGCTCGGCGGGCACACCGGCCGCATCCAAGGCCGTCTTCAGGTCCCGCGCATGGTCCACCGAGACGAGCCAGTCGAGCCCGCCGTGATAGACAAAGACCGGCGGATCACCCTCGTCCACATGGGTAACGGGCGAGGCCATCGCGAACAGCTCGGGCGCCGCCTGCAGGCTGCTGCCGAGAAACTGGGGCACCAGCCGACCGCCCTCGAACTTGCGCAAATCAGTTGGTCCGGCCCCGGCCACGACAGCCTGCAGTCGAGTCTCCGCCCCGCCCCAGGGCGAATCAAGCGCATCGCCGTCGCTGATGAGGCCGAGCATCAGGACCAGGTGCGCCCCGGCTGAATAGCCGAAGCCGGCGATATGATCGGTTTGAAGGTCATAAGCCTGCGACTGCGTCCGCAGCCAGCGGACGGCCATCTGCAGATCATGTACCGGCGCCGGGAACTCGTACTCCGGCGCCAGCCGGTATTGCACGTTGAACACGGCATAACCGCGCCGGACCAGGCGCTCGGCGATACTTACCAGGTTTTCCGGCTCGCCGCCTTCCCAGCCGCCGCCGTGCACCAGCAGAACCACCGGCGGCGATGCCGGGCCATCGGGCAGGAACAGGTCGCCGGTCAACGGCTCGGGCCAATCGGCCGGTACGTAGCGGATGTCCTCGACCAGCCGCCACTGCGGGGTTTGCACGGCCGGCCCCGGCGACGCCAGCTGACCCTGATGCGGTACACAGCCGGCCAGTATCGCGGCCGCCGCGACAAGCCCGACAACAATCCTATCGGGCCGTCGGTCGCCCGTCCCGGCGTGATCGCAAGTCAACGTTTCGCGATGATCCAGATCGCGTGAACAATGCCGGGAATGTAGCCCAGCAGCGTCAGCACGATATTGATCCAGAAATGAAGGCCGATGCCCACCTGCAGGAAGACGCCCAGTGGCGGCAGCAGTATGGATAGCAATACGCGGATCAGGTCCATGAACAATCCTTGGGTTTGAGTGACGGCATCAAGCATAGTGCGCCGATGAAAGCGGGCGCCATACGTACGCCACGCAGGCCGTCCGCCGCGCCGGTCATTCCGGCCCGTCATGCTAAGCTCGACCCATGATGCCTGACACGGGCCGACACGGTATTCAACGCATGCGGCAGGGCTTGCTTGCCGCGCTCGTGTTGCTGGCCACGATACTGCTGATCGCGCCGCTGGGCGCGGCCCCGGCGGCGCCTGAGGAACGGCCCGCAAACGGCATCTCGCTGACGCTTCACGGGCCCATCGGGCCGGCCAGCGCCGCCTATATCGAGCAGGAACTGGCCGCCGCCGCGCAGGCGCAGGCCGGCTTCGTGCTGCTGAACATCGATACCCCCGGTGGCCTGGACCAGGCCATGCGCGACATTATCAAGGCCATTCTCGCCTCCCCCGTGCCGGTGGTCAGCTATGTGTCGCCCTCGGGCGCCCGGGCCGCGAGTGCGGGCACCTACATTCTCTATGCCAGCCACGTGGCCGCCATGGCGCCCGCCACCAATCTGGGCGCAGCCACGCCGGTATCGATCGGCGGCTCACCTGCCCTGCCGGGCCAGTCGGACGAGTCCGAACCGGAGACCGACGAGGCAAGCCGCGACGAAGCCGGCGCGCCGCCTCCCGCGGCGGACAATGCGTCCGCCAAGCGCAACAAGGTCGTGAATGACGCCGTAGCCTACATCCGCGGCCTGGCCGAAAAGCGCGGCCGAAACGCCGACTGGGCAGAAGCTGCGGTGCGCGAGGGCGCCAGCCTGAGCGCCGAGCAGGCTGCCGAAAAGAACGTAATCGACCTGGTGGCCGACAGTCAGACGGCGCTGCTCGCCGAAATCGATGGCCGGACCGTAGCCACGGCCAGCGGTTCGCAGACCCTGCGCACCGCCCGGGCGAGTCTGGAAACACGCGATCCGGACTGGCGCATGCGCATCCTGGCCGTCATCACCAACCCCAGCGTCGCCTACATCCTGATGATGATCGGCATCTACGGTCTGATTCTCGAAGGCTACAGCCCGGGCGCGCTGGTACCCGGAATCACCGGTGCAATCTGCCTGGTGATCGCGCTGTTCGCCTTCCAGATCCTGCCGGTGAGTTACGCCGGCCTCGCGCTCATTCTGCTGGGCATCGGGCTGATGACCGCGGAGGCATTCGCGCCCAGTTTCGGCATTCTGGGGCTGGGCGGCGTGGTGGCTTTCGTGGCCGGCTCGATCTTCCTCATGGATACCAGCGTGCCCGGTTACGAGGTCCATCTGGGCCTCATTGCGGGTATTGCCACGGCGGCCGCGGGCCTGATGTTCCTCATCGTGTGGCTGTTCGCCCGATCGCGGCGGCAGGTCGTCACCACCGGGCGCGAAGGGCTGGTCGGCAGTATTGCCGAGGTCATCGAATCGGGCGAGGATGGCGGCCGGATATTTGTGCACGGCGAAAGCTGGCGGGCGCAGGCGTCACGGCCCTTGACCCCGGGCGAAAAGGTGCGCGTACTGGCCAGCCGGGGACTGACCCTCGAAATCGAACCCGTGTCTTCACGTCACGCGATAACGGAGTAGGACCATGCCCATGTTCTTTATCGTGCTGGCTGCCGTTGCGGCAGTCATCCTGTTCAGCGCCATCAAGATCCTGCCGGAGTACGAGCGGGGCGTGGTGTTCACCCTGGGCCGCTTTACCGGCGTCAAGGGGCCAGGTCTGATCCTGTTGATCCCGTTCGTGCAGCGCATGATCAAGGTGGATTTGCGGGTGGTCGTCATGGACGTACCCACGCAGGACGTCATCTCTCGCGACAACGTCTCGGTGCAGGTGAACGCGGTCGTTTATTTCCGCGTGGTCGAGGCCGACAAGGCGATCATCGAGGTTGAGCGGTACTACGACGCCGTCAGCCAGCTGGCACAGACCACGCTTCGATCGGTGCTGGGCCAGCACGAACTGGACGATATGCTCGCCGAGCGCGAGAAGCTCAACGCCGACATCCAGCAGATTCTCGATCGCCATTCGGACGCCTGGGGCATCAAGGTGGCGAACGTGGAAATCAAGCACGTGGATCTGGACGAAAGCATGATCCGCGCCATTGCGCGGCAGGCCGAGGCCGAGCGTTCGCGTCGCGCCAAGGTCATCCACGCCGAAGGTGAAATGCAGGCGGCGGAGAATCTGCAGGTTGCCGCCCGCACGCTGGCCGCCGAGCCGCAGGCCATACAGTTGCGTTATCTGCAGACGCTTATCGATATCGCCGGCGAGCACAATTCCACCATCGTCTTCCCGCTGCCCATGGACCTCATCGAGCCGCTGCTGGGCCGCAAGCCGGGGTCAGGCGACCGCTGACCAATCGCGTTCGGGCCCGATAGCCGGTTATCGCAGCCACAAAAAAGCCCGGCCGTGATGGCCGGGCTTGCCGCTTGCGTGGTGCGGCGCAAGGGCTTTACTCGCTTTCAAACCCCACCGAACCCTCTTCCGTTTCCAGCTTGAAGCTGGTGCCGGCGTCGCTGGCCTCGTCCGCGGCATCTTCGGCTGCATCACCGGCGGATTCCACGGCCTGGGCCGGCGCACTGTCGCTGCCGCCCTGGAAGTAGAAAAAGCCGCCAACCAGTATCAGCGCCGCAAAGACCACAATGGCCACGATGGCGACGCTATTACCCCCACCTGAATTTTCCGACATGGGATGCTCCCTGTTTGTATTACAACTTGCTAGGTTTTCCCGACCCCGCGTTCACAATACCATGCGGATTCAATCCTTCGCGCCGTCCAGTCCGGCCTGCGAGTCGGCCTCGAACATGTCCTCGAGCTCCTCCACAGCCTCTTTTGCCAACCGCTCCATCTGGGCCTGATCATTGGCCAGGTGGTGGTGGGCATGCAGCCGCTCCTCATCGAATTTCCGGAACGTATCGATCGCCCGCTGCGCATCGGATGACGGCAGCCCGAGCCCGCGCAGCACGCCCTGCGCCATGGCCAGACTGGAGTGAAAGGTTTCGCGCTGAATGTCCTCGATCCCCAGCGTCATCAGCTTGTAGGCGTGCTCGCGGTTGCGGGCCCGCGCATAGACCTTCAGATGCGGAAAATTGCGGCGCACCACCTGCGCCACTTCCAGCGATTCGCCGACATGCTCGATGGCCAGCACGAAGATGCGCGCATCGGCAGCGCCCGCCACTCGCAGCAGTTCCAGCCGCGTGGCGTCGCCGTAATACACCTTGTCGCCGTACTTGCGGACAAAATCGACCTGCGCCGTGCTGTTCTCCAGCGCCACGAAACCGATGCGCTTGGCCCGGAGAATCCGCGCCACGATCTGCCCCATGCGGCCGAAGCCGGCGATGATCACCGGATGCTGCGGCTCCTCGGCGGGATCGTCGAAGCTGCGCACCTCCGCCTGACCGGCCTGGCGACGCTGATTGAAGCGCGCCACGCTGACCGCCAGCAGGGGCGTAACGGCCATGGTCAGCGTCACCACGGCAATCAACTCATCCACCAGCCCCTGCTCAAGCAGTCCCAGCGCCAGGGCCGCCGTAAAGATGACGAAGGCAAACTCGCCGCCCTGAGGCAGGCTCGCCGCAAGGGCCCGGGCATGCGGGGGTGACAGGCCATTGCGCCGACCCAGGCCGTACAAAACGCCGCCCTTGATGATGAGCACGCCCAGCGCCAGGGTGAGCAGCCACAGGGGCGAATCAACGAGAAGCCCCAGGTTGATGGACATGCCCACGGCAATGAAGAACAGTCCGAGTAGCAGGTCCTTGAACGGGTCGATGTTGGCTTCCAGCTCGTGCCGGTACTCCGAATCGGCCAGCAGAACGCCGGCCGCGAAGGCGCCCAGCGCCACCGACACACCGGCAGCCTCCATGACCACCGCGGTGCCCACCACGACCAGCAGCGCCCAGGCCGTGAAGATCTCCGGCATGCGGGTGGCCGCCACAATACGGAAGACGGGCCGCAGCACGTAGTGACCGCCGATCACCATGGTGCCCAGAATCAGCGCCACCTTGGCCGTCTCCAGAATGGTGCCGCTCAGGCTGACGGCTTCACGCCCCACGGCCAGCAGCGGCAGCAGCGCGAGAATGGGAATGACGGCCAGATCCTGAAACAGCAGCACGCCGAAAGCGGCCCGGCCGTGCCGGCTGGTCAGTTCGCCGCGTTCCGCCAGCAACTGGATGGCAAAGGCGGTCGACGACAGGGACAACGCCAGCCCCCCCAGAAAGGCCGCCTGCGTGGAAAACCCGAGCAGTATGCCGGCCAGCGTCAGCGCCACCGTGCTCAGCGTCACCTGCAGACCGCCCAGCACCATGATTGAGCGGCGCAGCAGCCACAGGCGCCGCGGCTGCATTTCCAGGCCGATCACGAACAGCAAGAGCACCACCCCGAACTCACCCAGATGCAGGATGTTCTCCACATCCGTGATCACGCCGAATCCCCAGGGTCCGATCACCACGCCTGCCGCCAGATAGCCGAGCACCGAGCCCAGGCCCAATCGCTGCGCCAGCGGCACCGCCACCACCGCCGCCAGCAGAAAAATCGCAATGTCCTCTAGCCAGTAACCCACGTCCAACAACCGGTGAGATTCGGATGAACACGGCCACTCAGGTCATCTTCCCTGCCGGCATCCCCCGGCAAGGCGCGCGTGCCACGAGTGTACCCTGTCTGCATCGGACTCCATGTATTATTGATCCCGCCGTTAAAGAGTATGATTTTCGGATCAACAAGCGGGTAAACAGGAGTACAGGCAGTACTACTGGTTTTGTTCCGAATCAATAAACGATTCACTCGATGCGCGAAGTCCTTTCGCGCCTCTTCCGACGTTTCAGGGGTGCCGCATTGGCCGGCGCATGTTCAGCCAATGCTCTCGCTCCCTTAAGGTCGCGGTCAGGCCATCCGCTACGCGGGCTCGCGTTGCTTGGGCCTGCATTATTGATCCGAGAAATTTTGTCTATTCAATGCACGGGTCAATAATAATGTCGGCGGGCCGTCAGGCGATCCGCCACGGCTTCATTGCGTTCATCAACGTCCCACGGAGCAGGCGATATGAGGGTTCATCATCTGAATTGCGGCAGCATGCATCCCCTGGGTGGCCGCCTCATGCTGGCGGCCGAAGACGCCGGTCCCCCGCACATGGTCTGCCATGTGCTGCTCATCGAAACCGGCGATACACTGGTGCTGGTGGAGACCGGCCTGGGCACCGAGGACGTGCGACACCCGGACGTACGCCTGGGCAAACCGTTCCGGCACATTGTCCGCCCGCCGCTGCGTCCCGCGGAAACCGCAATCGAGCAGATTCGCGGCCTGGGGCTGAACCCGGACGACGTGCGGCATATCCTGCTCACGCATCTCGACCTGGATCACGCCGGCGGCGTCACGGACTTCCCGCAGGCGCGCGTCCACGTGCTCGCGGACGAGAAGGCCGCAGCCGACGCCCACGCGCACTGGAAGGAGCGTGAACGCTACCGGCCGCCGCAGTTTGCCAGCCACAAGCACTGGAGCCTGCATCAGCCCGATGGCGAAGCCTGGTTCGGATTCGACGCCGTGCGCGAACTCGAAGGCCTCCCGCCCGAGATACTCATGATTCCGCTCGCCGGACACACCCGTGGCCATGCCGCGATTGCGGTCGACACCGGCGCTGGCTGGCTGCTGCATGCCGGCGATGCCTATTTCCACCGCCACGAAATGCAGGCAAAGCCCCGCTGCCCGCTCGGACTCCGACTCTTCCAGCAGCTGGTCGCCATGGATAACGAGCGGCGCGCGGCCAACCAGGACCGGCTGCGCCAGCTGGCCGTGTCACAAGCTAACGAGGTTCGCGTCTTCTGCGCCCACGACGCGGCCGAACTGGCGCAGTGCCGAGCCAGCCGACCGGCATGAAAAAGGCCCGGCAGGTAAAGCCTGCCGGGCCGTCCGCCGAACCATCAGCGGCGTAACAATAGGATCGAATCAGTCGTCCTTGCTCTCGTCCGACTTGGACAGGCCAAGATCGGCCGTGGGCCAGTGGATGTCGATCTTCTGCTGGCCGCGACGACCCACCACGAAGGACTGCTCACGGGTGGCGCCCTCGAATTCGGTGGTCATGCTGTATTTGCCCGGCTTGAGCTGGGCCAGCAGCCAGGGCCCCTGGGTCACCACGTCCAGCACCTGCTCGCCTGCGGCGTTGGTCACGTTGACGGTTACATCGGCCACGTGCGCCTTGCGCCCGTCCGACATGCTGGTGTTGGTGAGCATGAAGCTGTAGTTGCCGAACTCGCTCTGCATGAACGCGGTCTCGCGCCGGCCGATGCCGCCGGTCACGTATTCCACGCCCGCCTCGGAGGTCTGCTTGGCAATATCCACGCCGGGCGGATTGGCCTTGTCGCGGTCGTAGAACCTGAGCTGCTTCGGCTTGGGTTTGGGTGCCGGTTTGGCCGCCGGTTTCGAGGCGCTTGCCGTGGCGGTCGCGCTGCCCGACGACGCATTCCCTGATGCTGCGCTGCTCGACGTGCCGCTGCTCGCGGCCTGCGGCGCAGGCTCGGAGGCCGACTCTTCCTCGACCACTTCGATGTCTTCGTCATACTCGTCGCTGCTACCGGCGTCGCCGTCTTCCGAGCCCTGCGAGGCGTTGGCGGCCGTCTGCGCGGGTGCCGCGGCGCCCTCGCAGTTGCTGGCATTGCCGAGGCTGACCGAGGATTGGCTGCTTCCGGCCCGGATGGCCACCTTCTCGCAGCTGTCGCCGTCGCCGCTGATCTGGTATTCACCCGGCGGCAGGTCCGCGTACAGACTGCCCTTGGGCTTGGCGGACAGAACCGGCGTGCCCTCCATGTCGGCAATGACCACGTTACCGTTGCTGCCCGGATTGAGCTTGAGCGAATATTCTCCGGTCACCGCGCTGTCGACCTGATTGCTGCCGTCGCTGTACAGCACCCCGGCTTCGGAAATCTGTACGCCGGACTCGGTATCTCCCTTGAAGGGATTGACGATTTCCGGCGCGGTCTTGCCGGTCTGCGCCTGGACAGGCTGAAAGCCCAGTCCCAGCGCCGCGATGACTGCGGCGCCCGTGACGCCAGCAAACCTAATATTCGGACGCATTCCATTCCTCCAATCTTATGACCCGATTCGTCCCCCGCGGGACATTATAGTTGCTTGGCACGAAAAACCAGCCGGCTTTACCCGGTACAGGCACTGCAAGCGACGTGGCCGTGCCGGCCGCCTGTAGGCATAGTGTCAATAAAACCCAAGGATGCAAGGATTTTCTTCATGAGCACGCCCGACCGGGAAATCCGCACCACGCTACCCGTGGCGCGCCAGCAGGCCATCTACGTCGGCGGTCTGGCCGGCCAGCAGCCGAAGGTGCCAGTGCACCCCGCCCGACTCGAACAGGCAGCCGCGGCCAGGCTCACGCCCGAGGCCTACGCCTATATTGCCGGCGGAGCCGGGCGGGAAGACACGATGCGCAACAATCTGACGGCGTTTGACCGCTGGCGGATTCAGCCCCGGATGCTGCGCAACGTCGCGCAGCGCGATACCGGCGTCGAGCTCTTCGGCCGGCGGTTGCCGTCGCCGTTCCTGCTCTGTCCCATCGGCGTGCTTGAACTGGCGCACGAGCAGGCAGACCTGGCGGTGGCCCGCGCCGCCGCCGCAGAGGATATCCCGATGATCTTCTCCAGCCAGGCCTCGCGGTCCATGGAGGATTGCGCGGCCCAGATGGGCGCCGCGCCGCGCTGGTTCCAGCTTTACTGGAGCAAGTCCGACGCGCTGGTACGCAGCTTTGTCTCCCGGGCCGAGGCCAACGGTTGCGAAGCCATCGTGGTGACGCTGGACACCACCCTGCTGGGCTGGCGCACACGCGATCTGGACGCCGCGCACCTGCCCTTTCTGCATGGCCGCGGAATAGCGCAGTACACCTCGGACCCGGTCTTTATGGCCGCGCTGGACGAACCGCTGGACGCGGATTCGCAGGCGGCCCGACCGCCCCTCAACCTGAATACGCTGCGATCGGTCCTGCAGGCCGCGCGCCGCTTTCCCGAAGGCACGCTGCACAGCCTGAGCAACGGCCGCGCGCTGGCCGCCGTGCGACGCTTCATCGCCACCTACTCGCGCCCGAGCCTGACCTGGGACGACCTGTCGTTCCTGCGCGAAATCACCGATCTGCCGATTGTCCTAAAGGGCATTCTCTGCGCGGAAGACGCCCGGCTGGCCGTATCACACGGCGTGGACGGCATCATCGTGTCGAACCACGGCGGGCGACAGGTTGACGGCGCAGTCGCCACGCTGGAGCAACTACCCGGCATCGTGGATGCCGTCGATCAGCGCCTGCCCGTCATCATGGACAGCGGCATCCGCGGCGGAGCGGACATGTTCAAGGCGCTGGCCCTGGGCGCAACCGCCGTGGGCCTGGGGCGCCCCTACTGCTATGGCCTGGCGCTGGCGGGCGAAGACGGCGTGCGCGAGGTCATCGCCAACTTCAAGGCCGATTTCGATCTGACGATGGCCCTGTCCGGCTGCACTCGCGTGGCGGACATCAGCCGGGAGTGTCTGGTCGAACAGTAATCAGGCCGTCTCGAGGCTGATGCACTGGTTGCGACCGCGCGCCTTGGCCTGATCAAGCAGGCTCTCGGCCTGACGAAGCAGCTCCGCCGCCGGGGGCAGACGTCGGGCCGGCGCAACCTTCAGCAGCCCCGCGCTGGCGGTCAGGTAGGGAGACACGCGCGAGGCCGCGTGACGGATTTCCATTTCCTCGATCTTCTCGAGCAGATCACTCGCCTGGTATTCCGCATGGTCGGGCGACGGGTCGTACCAGACCATCAGAAATTCCTCGCCGCCCAGCCGCGCGGCAAAATCCAGGGGCCGCCGCGCGCTGGCGGTAAGCAGGCCGGCAATGCGCTCGATGGCCGCGTCGCCCGCCTCGCGGCCGAACAGGTCGTTGTAGGCCTTGAAGTAATCGATGTCGATGATGGCCACGCTCAGGCAGGCCGCGTCGCGCTGGGCGCGGCGAATGTTGCGGTCCATCGCTTCTTCGAGGCCGCGCTGGTTCAGCAGTCCCGTCAGCGGGTCCAGCCCCGACAGCTGCGCCAGCATCTGCCGGTTGAGCCAGGCATCACGGAGCACGTACTCCAGGCTGTAGCCGCCGAATATGCCCATCACGATGATCGAGCAGTTCACCAGCATGCGGTAGACGGCCGGTTCTTCGGCGTCGACCCACAGCACTTCCACCGCGAGGGTCATGAAGAGCATGCCCACGGCCACCGGCAGGAACTGCCAGAAGCGCAGGTGCCCGAGGAAAAAGAAGGAAGCAATGATGAGCGTGGTGTATTCCAGCGGGACATCGAAGCCCATATTGGCGCCCATCACGCGCTGAATCAGTACACCGACAATCAGCACCGGCCCGAGCAGCAACATGCTCAGATCGCCGGCCTTCCTGAAGCCCGGTCGGACGTTGAAGAAGAGCGTCAGCAGCACCATCGGCAGCATCAGCAGCAGCTGCAGCGGCAGACCCACGCCAACCAGCGCCTGGGGCGCGTTGGCCAGAATCGAGGCGAACGGCGCCAGACCGACCGAACAGGCGGTAAACACCAGCAGCGCGTTGCGCACGGACTGACCAAACTGCGATCGGCTGGTCGCAAAAGCCGCCTCGACGTCGGGCGGGAATCGCAGCTGGGACAGATAATGCAATTTACAGTGACGCAGCAAAGCCGGAGAAATGAACTGCGATTCGCTCGCAGACGATTGATCAGCGGCGCCCATGGCACTCCTTTCGAGCCAATCCCTGACGACTGCACCGCAAGTGCAGCCTCCCCACGCGGACTGCCGTGGTGAACAGGCGCGACCATTCTCGACCACCCTGGCGGCCGACGGGCTGCTCAAGCCCGCAACCCACACACCGATTGTGCACTGCTACAACCGGTTAAACGCAAGCTTATCAGCATCGTCATCGCGGCGCGGTAATCAGAATATGTCAGCGGAAAAGCCGAGGCTGGACGAAATATATGTATTTTCATACAGTTTCTGCATGTCAGAACTTGAAACCGGACAGACCTTCAAGGGCCGCGGCGCGGTCGGCAACCCCGCCGGTCGATTTGCCCACACCCACAGCGAGGTCGTGGAAGATGAATGGCAGGCCGGCACCGATCTCGACCGCGCGCCGGACACGCGGCTCATGCCTGACCCCGCCCGGCGCATCATCAGCCGCAACAGCTCGCCCGACCTGCCGTTCAACCTTTCGATCAATCCCTATCGCGGCTGCGAGCACGGCTGCATCTACTGTTTCGCCCGGCCCAGCCACAGCTTTCTTGACGTCTCGCCGGGCCTGGATTTCGAAACCCGGCTGTTCTACAAGCAGAATGCGGCCGGTCTGCTCGAGAAAGCGCTGAGCCGGCCCGGCTACCGACCCAGCCCGATCGCGCTAGGCATGAATACCGACGCCTATCAGCCGGTCGAGCGCGAGCAGCGCGTCACGCGCGATCTGCTCGAAGTGCTCTGGCGCTTCCGGCATCCGGTTTCGCTGCTGACCAAGAGCCGCCTGGTTCTCAGAGATATCGATCTGCTGGCCGAGATGGCCGCTCACAATCTGGTCACGGTCGGCATGAGCATCACGACGCTGGACGACGATCTCAAGCGACGCCTGGAGCCGCGCACCACAGGCCCGGCAAGCCGCATGCAGACACTGGCGCGCCTGTCGAACGCCGGCATTCCGACCACCGTCATGGTGGCTCCGGTCATTCCCGCGCTGACCGACCACGAACTCGAGCACATTCTTGAGCAGGCCGGCGCCGCCGGCGCAACCGGGGCCGGCTACGTGCTCCTGCGCCTGCCCCACGAGGTGGCGCCACTATTCCGTCAGTGGCTGCAGGTCCACTACCCGCAACGGGCGGCGCGCGTGATGAGCCAGCTGCGCCAGGCACGTCGCGGCAAGGATTACGATGCCCGGTGGGGCGAGCGTCTGTCCGGCAGCGGCGTCTACGCTCGCCTGCTCCGCCAGCGATTCGAAATCGCCTGCCGCCGATACGGGCTGAACGATGACGAGCGGGCCGGCATGCGGCATTCGGACTGCAGCCAGTTCCGCGTGCCCGGCCGCCAGCAGTCCCTGTTCTGAGAGGTTGCCCCTAGCCGGCCCGGCCCGCTTGTCCCGCGTGGCTGCTGATCAGGTCGATCAGCCGCGGATAGAGACTC
The DNA here is from genome assembly GCA_002683405.1 of Salinisphaeraceae bacterium. Classification (GTDB taxonomy): domain Bacteria; phylum Pseudomonadota; class Gammaproteobacteria; order Nevskiales; family Salinisphaeraceae. The sequence goes on from NYTH01000022.1 coordinate 39,804, forward strand.
GGCGGCAGGTCATGGCCCATGCCCTCGATGACCTCCAGCCGGGCCGCCTGAACCAGCGCGGCGGTGTCGCGGCCGTGCTCCACCGGCACCAGCGGATCCTCGGCGCCGTGAATAACCAGCGTGGGCCGGCTGATCTGCCGCAGCAGGGCCTCGCGGCTGCCCGAGGCCAGCACCGCGAGCAACTGTCGGGCCGTACCGGCCGGATAATAGGCGCGCTGGACGCCGCGGCGAATCTGTTCGCGCCACGCGTCGCGGGATTGGCGCACCCCCGGCAGACTGCCGATGACCTCCATGGTAGTCGCCATGTGCTCGACCACCGCCTCCGTCTCCCGCGACGGCGGCGCCTTGATCAGCCGCAAGAGCGCCCGAAGCCGTCCGCTCTTCAGGCCGCGACGGCCCGAACTGGACATGATGGACGTCAGGCTTTGCACGCGATGCGGGAAGCTCGCTGTCATGATCTGTCCGATCATGCCCCCCATCGACGCGCCGACCACATGCGCCTGCCGGATATCAAGCTCGTCCATCAGCGCAATGGTGTCCGCCACCATGTCGTGGAGCAGATAGGGGGCCCTGATGGGCCAGCCGACCAGCGACTTCAGATAGGCCTGGCGCACGCTGTCGTGCCGGCTTTCCGGCTTGATCCGGGTCGACAGTCCGCAGTCGCGGTTATCGAAACGGATGACGTGAAAGCCCTGATCGGCCAGCGCGCGACAGAATTCATCGCGCCAGCCCAGCATCTGTGTACCCAGCCCCATGATCAACAGCACGGCGGGATCATCGGCGCTGCCGAAGCGCTCGTAGCACAATCTCACCGGCCCGGTCGTCATGGTGCCGGCCGCGGGCGTCTTTGTAGTCTGTTGCTGTGCCGCGTTGCTCGCCTGATAGCCGTCCCGTTTTTCATCGTCGTACACGTTCGCCTGCCTGTCTGTTATTTTCCGCCGTGACGCGCCGCCCCCACTCCGGCGTGCGTCCTGCCCCCTCCGACACCCGGGCACGGCCGGCGTTCCCGCGGGCAGGGCAGCCGACCGAATGACCCCTACGACCGCGGAGACCCTGGCTTGGACCTGCTCGACCGACTCGCCGAACAGCATATCCAGCAAGCGATCGAAGACGGCGCGCTGGACAATCTGCCCGGTCAGGGCAGACCGCTGCAGCTGGACGACAACCGCCAGGTGCCCGAATCACTGCGCGCCGGCTACCGGCTGCTGAAGAACGCCGGCTTCTTGCCGCCCGAAATTGCCCTGCGGCGAGACATCGAGTCTGCCGAAACGCTGCTCAGACACGCCGAGCCGGAAAGCGAAACCGCCCGGCAGGCCGACCGCCGCCTGCAGTGGCTGGAGCTGCGTCTGGCCGAAAGCCTGCAGGCGCGGCAGCTCTCGCTGGATCCACGCTACGCCGACCGGGTCCGTCAGCGGCTCGGCGGCCGCCAGCACAAGCCCGATTAGGCCGATGACCCCGACGCTGCGCATCCGATCGGTCGAGAACGACGCCGACCTGCGCTGCGTCGCGGCGCTGGCGGACATCATCTGGCGCGAACATTACGCCGGCCTGATTGACGATGCCCAGATCGAGTACATGCTGGAACGCGGCTACGCCCCTGCCCGGCTGGCGGCGGACGTCGAGCGGCAGGGCGTGCACTACTGGCTCGCCAGCCTGAACCGCGCCGCCGTCGGATTTGCCGCCGCCGGACCCGATGAAAGCGACCCCGGCTTCTGGCTGCACAAGCTCTACGTGCACCGCGATGTGCGCCGTCAGGGGGCGGCCCGCGGCTTGCTGCGGCAGGCCGAGTCGCTGGGTCGAACGCGCGGCGCCCGCAACATCCAGCTGCGCGTGAATCGCGGCAACCGTCTGGCGATCGCCGTGTACGAAAAACTCGGCTTCAAGAAAAACCGCTGCCACGTCAAGGACATCGGCAACGGTTTTGTCATGGACGACTATCTGCTCAGCAAAACGCTGAACGATGCCGACGACTGAACAACGCTAGCGCCCCAGCATTTCGCGCGCCACCAGCTCCTTCATGATCTCGGAGGTGCCGCCATAGATGCGCTGGATGCGGGCATCGGCAAAGGCCCGGGCCACCGGATACTCGCGCATGTAGCCATAGCCGCCGAATATCTGCAGACAGCCGTCCGCGACGCGGCACTGCATTTCGGTGGAGCCGAGCTTGATCATGGCGGCCCGCGTGGGCGTGAGCTGGCCGTTGAGGTAGTCCTGGGTGCCCTGCTGCACGAGCGCGCGGGCCATTTCCAGGTCGGTCTTCATTTCGGCCATCTTGAAGCGCGTGTTCTGGAACTGGCCCAGCGACTGGCCGAAGGCCTTGCGCTCGCGGGCATATTCGAGGGTCTTTTCGATAACGCCCTCGGCGGCCGCCACAGCGCCGATCGACAGCGCGATGCGCTCGCGCGGCAGTTCGTCCATCAGGTGCATGAAGCCGCGGTTCTCGGTGCCGAGCATGGCATCCGCCTCAAGCCTGACGTCTTCAAAGAACAGCTCGGCGGTGTCATTCGAATGCTGGCCCAGCTTGCGCAGGTTGCGGCCGGTACGAAATCCCTCGAGCGAAGTGTCCACGGTAAACAGGCTGGTGCCCTTCGAGCCGCCGTCCGGGGTAGTCTTGGCGGCCACGATCACCATGCCGGCGTAAATACCGTTGGTAATGAAGGTCTTGGCGCCATTCAACACCCACTGATCGCCGTCCTTCTTGGCGTTGCTGCGGATATTCTGCAGATCGCTGCCGGCGCCCGGCTCGGTCATGGCGATGGCGCCGACCACTTCGCCGCTGGCCATTTTCGGCAGCCATTTCTGCTTCTGCTCGTCCGAGCCGATGTGCAGTACATACGGCGCCACGATGTCCGAGTGCACGGACACGCCCGTGGCCAGGCCCGCCAGTCCGGCCCGCGAGAGTTCCTCGAGCACCACGGCCGACATGGGAAAGTCTCCGCCCAGGCCGCCGTATTCCTCGGGCATGTCCACGCACAGCAGGCCGGCTTCGCCCAGCTGGTTCCAGACTTCGCGCGGATAGCCTTCGGCTTCTTCCCATTCCTCGGCATGCGGCATCAGTTCGGTTTCAACGTAACGCCGCACGGTATCCCGGAACATTTCGCGCTCGGAACTCAGATCTTCGGCTGTACTGGCCATGATGCTTCCTGTCTTGCTTGCTGATTGACCGGACCGGACAGCGCAGTGCGGCCCGATCCATGACGATTACTCCGATTTTAACCGCATAAGTCGCGGCGTCGACCCGACCGAAGACCGGGGGCGCGTTTTCAGCGCGCCTGCGGCAGCACGAGCAGTTCGCTCACGTCCACGTTCTGCGGCCGCTGCAGGGCGAACAGCACGCAGTCGGCCACGTCCTCGGGCCGCAGCGCATCCGGCTTGGGCTCGTCGAAGAAGGGCGTATCCACCATGCCGGGCTCGATCAGCGTTACGCGCACGCCGCTACCGCGAAGCTCTTCGCGCAGGTTGTAGCCGATGGCCGAGACGGCCCACTTGGTCGCCGAGTACATCGATCCGGCCAGTGTCCGCCGCCCGGCCACCGAACCCGTGATCAACAGCTGACCGCCGGAAGCCTTGAGCGCCTCGAGGCTCGCCTGCACCGTGATCGCAACACCCAGCACGTTGGTCAGCAGCATGTCCTTCCAGACTTCTGCACTCGCCCCGGCAAAGCCGCCCGGCTCGCCGCCGCGGCCGGCATTGGCGAAGACGGCGTCAAGCTGACCGAAATGATCCAGCGCATCGGCCACCATGGCTTTCTGCGCGGCTTCATCCTGCACATCGCAGACCAGCGCGATGGCGCGCGACGCACCGCCGAGCTCGTCCACCAGCCCGTCCAGTGGTTCGCGCCGCCGAGCCGCCAGCGCCACGCGCCAGCCTGCGCCACCGGCCGCCCGGGCAGTCGCCTGGCCAATGCCGCTTGAAGCGCCCGTAATCAGCAGCACCTTGTCTTTCTGGTCCGTCATTCAACCTCCTTGTAGAACATCCGCGCGGCCGCTTTCGAACGCCTCGACGCGCGCGCGGAAGGCCTCCGGCACGGCGCGGGACTGGCGGGTCTGCGGGTTGGCAAAAACGTAGACGAGGCGACCGCTGACGAGCAGGGTGTCGTCGCGGCAGATCTCGAATTCGAAATGCAGACTGCTGCGCCCCACGCGGCCCACGCGCGTCCAGATATCCAGCTCGTCGTCGTACAGCGCCGAGGCGCGGTAGTCGCATTCGCTGTGCGCCATGAACAGGTCGGTCTCCGCGTCCAGCAGGCCGTCCGGGTAGGCCATGCCCAGGTGCCTGAGATACTCGGTCATTCCCAGGTCGAAATAGGCGTAGTAGTGGCCGAAAAAGACGACCTGCTGCATGTCCACCTCCGGCCAGCGCACGCGCAGCCGATGGGCAAACCGGAAGCCATCCCGTGGCGGCCTGGCGGAATCAGTCATGGTCAGGTCCCGGGCAAATCATGAAGCGTATGTGGCGGCGGCACGCTCGAAAGCCTGGAGAGCCTGCGCATCAAACAGACAGAAACGCAGGTCGCGCACCGACTCGAGCGGATCGGCATAAGCAGCAATCGCGCCCAGCGTGACGTCGGCGGCCGCATCCAGCGGGTAGCCGAACACCCCGGTCGAAACAGCCGGCACGGCGATGGATTCGACGCGGTGCGCATCGGCCAGACGCAGCACGCTGCCAAAGCAGTTTGCCAGCAGCGCGTCCGCCGGCTCGTCGCGACCATACACCGGCCCCAGACAGTGGATGACGTGACGGTTGGGCAGCTCAAAGCCCGCCGTGATCACCGCCTCGCCACAGCGTATCGGCGCCAGCGGCCGGCAGGCCTCGGCCAGCGCCGGGCCGGCCGCGGCATGAATGGCGCCGGCCACACCGCCGCCGGGCTGCAGCGCGGCATTGGCCGCGTTCACGATGGCGTCCATATCCGGCTGGCGGGTGATATCCGCCCTCACAAGTTCTACCGTCACGGGTCCCAGGCGTGTTTTCATACGCGATTATCCCTCACGCCCGACCTGTTCTCGCGCTGTACTGCATGGCGCGAGTATGACTTATGAAGCAGCCTGATTCGATCCGACTCGCCCCGCCCGTGGCGGCCGTCAAGCCGCGCTCGCAACAGCGGCACGGCGAAATACTCACCGACCCCTACGCCTGGCTGCGCGACGACAACTGGCGCGAGGCGCTGCGCGATCCGGCCCGGCTCGACCCGGAAATCCGCGCCTATCTGGAGGCCGAAAACGACTACGCCGACGCCTGCCTGGAAGACGATGCGGCGCTGCGCAAACGGCTGGTGCAGGAGATGCGCGGCCGCATGGCGGAAACCGACAGCAGCGTGCCCGATCAGGACGGGCCCTGGCTGTATTTCGAGCGCTTCGAGGCGGGCGGCGAACAGCCGGCGTACTACCGGCTGCCCGCGGCGGATACCGACGCCCCGCCGGCGTGTCTGCTCGACGGCGAAGCGCTCTCGCGCCGGTTCAGCTATTTCGACCTGGGCGAAATGGGCCACAGCCGCGACCATCGCCTGCTGGCCTATTCGGCCGATTACAACGGCGCCGAACTCTACGAGATTCGCCTTATCGACCTGGCCACCGGCGAGGCGGTGGGCGAGCCCATTCCCGACACCACCGGCCAGGTGCTGTGGTCGGCCGACTCGCGCTGGCTGTTCTACGTCACGCTGGACGACAACCATCGCCCCTGTGACGTCTGGCGCCTGCGGGTCGGCGAGCCCGCGGCCAGCGCGACCCGCGTGTACAGCGAGGCCGATCCCGGCTTCTTCGTCTCGCTGGACGAAACGCAGAGTGGCCGTTTCCTGCTCATCAGCGCGCACGACCATGAAACCGGTGAAGTGCACGTCATTCCTGCCGACGCGCCGCAAACGTCCCCGCAGCTTTTCGCCGCACGGCGCACTGGCGTGGAGTACGACATCGACGATGCGGGCGACGCCTGGACCATCCTGACCAACGACGGCGCGGAGGATTTTCGCCTCATGAGCGCGCCGCACGGCCGCACCACGCCTGATCACTGGTCGGTCCTGCTGGCGCATCAGCCCGGCCGCCTGATTCTGGGGCTGATCGAATACCGGCATTTTCGCGTCTGGCTGGAGCGCGTGGACGCCCTGCCCCGGCTGGTCGTCATGGACAAGCGCAGCGGCGAAAGTCATCCGGTAGCCTTCGACGACGAGGCCTACGCCCTGGGTGTGGACCCCGGCTACGCCTTTGACACCATCACCCTGCGGTTTGTCTACAGCGCGCCGCACCGGCCGGACGAGACCTGGGATTACGACATGCACACCCGCCAGCGCCAGCTGCGCAAGCGCCGTGTACTGCCCAGCGGACATGACCCGTCGCGCTACACCGTCAGGCGCCTCCAGGCAGCCACCGCAGATGGCGAGCAGGTGCCGGTGACCGTGCTGCACCGACGTGATCTGAAACTCGATGGCGGCAACCCCTGCCTGCTGTACGGCTACGGCGCCTACGGCATCTCGGAATCGGCCCATTTTTCGGCATCGCGGCTGTCGCTGGTGGACCGCGGCGTGGTCTACGCCATCGCCCACGTACGCGGCGGCAAGGAGAAGGGCTACCGCTGGTACCGGCTGGGCAAGGGCGCCTGCAAGCAGAACAGCTTCAGCGATTTTGCCAGCGCCGCCGACCTGCTCTGCCAGGCCGGCTACACCGCGCCGGGCCGGCTGGCCGCGATGGGCGGCAGCGCCGGCGGGCTGCTGGTGGGCGCGGTGCTCAATCAGCGGCCGGAACTGTTCGGCGCGGCAGTGGCGGACGTGCCCTTTGTCGACACCCTCAACACCATGCTGGATGCCAACCTGCCCCTCACGCCGCCCGAATGGCCGGAATGGGGCAACCCCATCGAGAGCGCCGACGCATTCCGGCAGATTCGCAGCTATTGCCCCTACGAGAACGTGCGCCCCCAGCGCTACCCGCCGCTGCTGATCATTGCCGGAGTGAGCGACCCTCGCGTTACCTACTGGGAACCGGCGAAATGGGCGGCGCGGCTGCGAGCCACCAAGACCGACGACAACCTGCTGCTGCTCAAGACCCACATGGAGGCGGGGCATGCCGGCCTGCCGGGCCGCTACCAGGCGCTGGAGGAAATTGCGCTCATCCACGGCTTCATACTGCGCGCACTCGATGTGTAGGCCGGCTCCCGCGTGGCACACTTCGGGCGGACCAACGACCCGGAGCGAATCCCAGGCATGATCGCGCAGACCCTGAAGTACTGGTACGGCATTCGCGAGAGCTACTGGTTCGTGCCCACGGTCATGGCGCTGCTGGCCGCGGTGGCTGCCGTGGTGCTCGGCTGGGTGGATTCGGCCCTGGGCGACCAGTGGACGGGAGATGTGCCGTGGTTCGTCGGCAGTCATCCGGATGGCGCCCGGGCCATGCTGTCGACCATTGCCGGCTCGATGATTACCGTCGCGGGCGTCACCTTTTCGGTCACGATTGCGGCCGTGGCCTACACCACGTCGCAGTTCGGCCCGCGCCTGCTGACCAATTTCATGAGCGACCGCGGCAACCAGATCACGCTGGGGACATTCATTGCCACGTTTGTCTACTGCATGCTGGTCCTGCGCAACGTGCGCACCGCCGGCGAGGGCTTCGTGCCGCAGATCAGCCTGTTCTTCGCCCTGTCGCTGGCCATCGCCAGCATTGCGGTACTCATCTATTTCATTCACCACGTCACCGAGTCGATCCACATCTCGAACGTGGTGGCGGATATCGGGCGCGACCTGGAAAAGACGCTGCACCGGGACAGTCAGCGCGACGGGCCGGCACACCACCGCCATCCGGCGGAACAAATGACCGGCGCCTATGCCAGGGTCAGCTGCGGCGGCAACGGCTACATCCAGCACCTGGTCGAATCGCGGCTGCTGGAGCTGGCGGAAAAATCCGACACGCTCGTTCAGCTTGAGCGCCAGCCCGGCGATTTTGTCCACTACGGCCAGACGCTCGCGCGGGTCTGGCCGGCAGACCGGGCCGACGACAAACTGCTGGATCAGATGAGCCAGGCCTACGCCCTGGGCCGCAGCCGCACGCTCGTGGAAGACATGATGCTGCTGGTGGACGAGCTGGTGGAAATCGCCGCGCGGGCGCTGTCGCCGGGCATCAACGACCCGTTCACCGCCATGAGCTGCCTGGACTGGCTGCGCACCGCGCTGGTCCGCTTTGCCAGCACGCCCCCGCCTTCACCCTACCGGCATGACGAGGCGGGCGCGCTGCGGCTGATCCGGCCCGTACTCGACTTCGACACGCTGATCGAGCAGATCTACACGCGGCTGCGCCCCTACTTCTGCGCCGACCCGAGCGCCGCCTGCCACATGATTGACAGCCTCGGCCATATCGCCCCGCTGCTGAGCGAACCGCAGCGCCGGACCCTGGCCGGCCAGAACGAGGCCCTCCATGAAGCCAGCCAGGCGTTGCTCGGCGCCGAACCCGACCGGGCCCGCGTAACGCGCCACTATCAGGCCTGTCGCGACCGGATCGATTCGCTGGCCTGAGCCGGGCTCAGACTGCCGGCTGTGCAGGCAGCGCAAAACGCACCGCCTCCACCCGCCAGGCTGTTTCGCTGATCGTCAGCCACAAACAGGACGGCCCGCCGTAGGTCCGCGTGCGGCCTGCAGCGCCCGGGTTGAGGACCCAGGGCGCCGCGGTCTGGTCGATCAACAAGCGGTGACTGTGGCCGCAGACCACGACTCGGGCGGCCGGATAGGCGCGCCGCAGGCGGGCGTGGCGGTCCCGTGCCGGATAACGATGGCCGTGCTCCACGGCCAGCACGCCGCCCGGCAGGTCGAGGCAGAGCTCGTCCGGCAGACCCGAATCGGCCGGGTCATTGTTGCCGCCGACGATATCCACCGCCGCACAACCCGCGCGGAGAGCCCGAGCCACGCCCGACCCCACGTCGCCCGTATGGACCACGCGCTCGGCCAAGGGCAGCAATGTCATGATTCGCGCATCCACGGTGCCGTGCGTGTCTCCCAGCAGCAGAACGGAAATTTCAGCTTTGCCGACCACTCACACCCTCCGCGAAAAACTACCGGTTATTCCCATATTTACACGGGGCCGTTTTAGTTGATAATGAACACTGATAAATACTGTTCTTCGTAAATCGAATGACTGCAGCGTCGAGCCCGGATAGCGGCCTTCGCGCGCGGTCGGACAAGGCCTCACAGTCGTCACATTTACGAAGCACAATAGAGTGCGATGCGCCTCAATGTGCTGAAACCTGCCACGCGACGCAAACCCACGGATCGGGACGGCCAACCCGACACGTTTGTGGCGCCCCAGGGCTTTCCGGCGCTGACGCTAATGCTGTCGGTGCTGCTGACGCTCGCCTGCTGCTTCGGTATTGCGGCCTATACCTGGCTGGCCTTTGACCGGCTCCAGACCAGCACCTTCGACCTGGTCGAGCTGGAAACACTGCGCGGCCGCATCTCCCACAAGAACGAGACCCTCGAGCTGTCCGCTCGGATGGCCGCGGCCACCGGCGAGGAATTCTGGCTGACGCGCTACGGCCAGATCCAGCCGCAGCTCGAGCGCGCGCTGACCGACGCCGAGCAGACCGCCGCCAGCCCGGGTATCGAACTGGCCGTCCAGGCGGCGCGCAACGCCATCCGACTGCGGCAGACCCTGGACGCCGAGGCCTTCCAGCTCATGGCCACAGGCGATAGCGATGCGGCCTACCGCCTGCTGACCGGCGCGGAGTATGCTGATGCCCGAAGACTTTTCCAGCAGGTCGAAACGGCCCTGCTGGGCGCGATTCGGCGCGACCTGGACAGCTGGAACAACGACAGCACCCGGCATTTGAGCATGGCGCTTGTGCTGGGACTGGCGCTGCCCTGCGTGCTGATTCTCATGTGGTGGCTGGCCACCCGCCGGGTGAATACCTGGCAGCGCCGGGTCGCGCATCACGCGCAGCGGCGGGCAGCCGCCGAGCAGAAGCTGCAGACGCTCAACAGCGAGCTGGGCCGCCGCGTCGAGGCCCGCGCCCGGCAGCTGCGAGAAAGCGAGCAGCGGCTCACCACGCTCGTTAATAGCGCGCCGGTCATGCTGTTTTCGCTGGACCGGCGCGGCCGCATCACGCTGAGCGAAGGCGCCGGCCGACGCAGCGATGATTTTCAGCTCAACCGCAAGCTCGGACGGAATATATTCGACGAATATGGCGGCAACCGGCACTTCTGCGCCGCAGTGCGCCGGGCCCTGTCGGGCGAGGACATGGACGGCGTTTTTCGCCTGGAACACAGTGTGTTCGAGATTCGCCTGACGCCGGTGGTCGACCAGCACGGCGACGTGAGCTCCATCATCGGCGTGGCCACGGACGTCAGTGGCCGCCACGAAGCCGAACAGCGAGCCCGTCTGCTCGCCACGGCGGTCGAGCAGAATCCCGCCGGGGTCGCGATCATGGACAAGAGCGGCACGATTACCTACGTGAACGAGCGCGCCACCGAGCTGATCGGCAAATCCAGCGGCGAACTCGTCGGCCGGGACTGGCGCACGCTGCGTACCCGCGAGGTGTCGTCCCGCCAGACCAGCAAGCTTCGGCAGGTGCTGGCAGAGGGCGAATCATGGGGCAGCGAATTCCGCATGATGCGCGAGGACGGCCAGTCGGTCTGGCTCCGCGCTCGCCTGTCGCCCATCGCCGGCGGAGACGGGCGTCACGAGCACTACCTCTACACGATCGAGGATATCTCCGACACCAAGCAGTATCAGCAGTCTCTGGACCACCAGCGACATTACGACGGGCTCACCGGCCTGCCCAATCGCGCGCTGGTCGAAAAGCGCATCGACTCGCTCAACGACGAACTCCAGGCCTCGGGCCGCAGACCGGCGGCAGTCCTGCTACTTGATCTGGATGACTTCAAGAAAATCAATGAGTTGACCGACCATCGCGTCGGCGACGAACTGCTGGTCGAAGCGGCCCGGCGCATTAGCGGGTGCGTGCGGGCCAGCGAAACGGTCGCCCGGACCGGCGGCGACGAGTTTCTCATCGTGCTCAGTCGCTTCGATGAAATCGGCTATGTCGAGCAGGTCGCCCAGCGCATTCTTCACGACCTGCGGCAGCGCTTCGAGATTGCCGGGCGCGAATACTTCATCTCGGGCAGCGTGGGGATTGCCATGTCCCCGTCGGATGGTCTGACCTCGCGCGAGCTCGTGCGAAAAGCCGAAACCGCCATGTATCAGGCCAAATCGGCGGGCCGGAACACCTACCGCTACTTCCACCCGGAAATGAACGTGGGTGCCCAGCGTCGCATGCTGATCGACGCGCAGCTGCACCGCGCGATCGAGCGCCGCGAAATGTCTCTCCACTACCAGCCGATCATCGAAATCGGCAGCGGCGAAGTCGTCGCGGCCGAAGCGTTGCTGCGCTGGAACAACGCCGTACTGGGTCAGATTGGCCCGGACGAATTCATTCCGGTGGCCGAGGCCGGGTCGCTCATCCACGAAATCGGCGCCTGGGTCATGGAGCAGGCCTGCCTGCAGGCCGTGGCCTGGCGCGACCTGCCCGGCCGCGAACGGCCGCTCAAGATCGCGGTGAACGCGTCCAGCAAGCAGTTCGCCGAACCCCGTTTCGCCGGAGACATGCTCGCCATCCTCGAAAAAACGGGTGCTTCGTCGCAGGACATTTCCCTGGAAGTCACCGAAAGTCTGATGATCGAAAACCCGCCCGTGGTCGCGGAAAACCTTAACCGCCTGGCCGCGCACAGCATCGAGATTTCGGTCGACGACTTCGGAACGGGATATTCCTCGCTCGGCTACCTCAAGCACTACTCGTTCTCCACGCTCAAGATCGACCGGCTGTTTGTCCGGGATGTCATCGAGGACAGTAACGACGCCGAGCTGGCGGCGGGCATCATCGCGCTCGGCCACGGCCTGCACATGAAGGTCACCGGCGAGGGCGTGGAAAGCCCGGCCCAGCTGCGCTTTCTGCAGAGCAAGGGCTGCGACCAGGCCCAGGGCAATCTGTTCAGCAAGCCGATGAAGGCGACCGATTTCGAGCAGTGGGCCACCCGGCAGGCCCTGCGTATGAACGAATTTCTGACCGGCGGGGTCGGCCCCCAGCCGAGAAAGCACTGAAGCCCGACGCCGGCCGACATGGTATCGCGTCGCGCTCCGGGCTTATAGTGCGGCTACGCCAGACCCTGCGGGCCCGCGCCGCCCGACCTGACCGGAGACGCCCGATGAACCGTTTTGCCACACTCCTGCTGGCCCTGACGCTCCTGCCGCTGAGCGGTTGCAGCCTGTTCACCACGACAGCCGACGGTATTGCCGCGGTCGGCGAGGGCATCACCCAGGGCACCGCCAGCACGTCGGACGCCATCTCCACCGAAGCGGACGAAACCGCTGCGCTGGCCGAGGCGCGGCGCTTTGGTGCCAGTCAGTACCCGTTGCTTCGGCGCGATGCAGCCAGCGGCGGCGGAGAGTACATCAAGAGTCTCGCGCGGCTGATGAACGAACCCGACCCGACCACGCTCGGGCCGTGGATGCAGGCGCACTATCACGAGCTCTTTGCCCCCGATGCGCCGGCCACTCTGGTGGATCGCATTCTCGCCCGGCGCGGCTGATCGCGAACGCCTGCCGCCGCCCCATTCAACCGAACCAAGGCTTTTACCGCATGTTTGTCTCCACCATGATTCGCCGCACCGCCCTGCCCGCACTCGCCCTGCTGTCGCTGAGCTTGACCGCCGGGTGCGATCAGGTTCCCCAGGACACCCAGACCGAGGCCCGCGAAGCGATTGACAACGCCGCCGAGAAAACCAAGGACGCCGTGGTGCAGGCCGGGCTGGTTGCCAAGCAGCGGGCTCAGGAGGCCCGCGCCAGGCTGGCCGAACAGAACGAGGCAGACGCGTCGGACGGCGCCGCCGATACGGCGATGCTGGACGAGGACCGGGCCGAACTGGCGGTGGCCACCCTGGAGGCGACCGCCGGGAATGAAGCCCACGGGACGGTGCACTTCAGCCCGGCCGACGAGGGCGGACTGCGCGTTCGGACGATCATGCGCGGCCTGCCGCCCGGCAAGCACGCCTATCATCTGCATCTGTACGGGGATTGTTCGGCGCCCGACGGCTCCGCCGCCGGCACGCATTTCAACCTGAAAGGCAGCTCCAAGAGCCCGCCGGCCGACATTGACCGGATCACCGGCAATCTGGGTGACCTGATCGCCGACCAGAACGGCAACGGCGAGCACTCTGCCGTTATCCCGGATGCGCAGCTCACCGGCGCCAAGGCCATTATCGGCCGCTCGGTCATCGTGCATGCCAAGCCCAACGATCCGGCGCAGCCGCCGATCGGCGGGGCCGGTGGACGACTGGCCTGCGGCGTCGTCGGCATTGCCGATCCGCAGATGATGCGCTGAATCAGCTGTTGACGGTGGTGACCTTGTAGTTGCCGCGGTCCTGATCTCGGTCCAGCTTGATCAGGCCTTTCTTTTCGCCGTCCTTGAGCAGTTCCGAAAAGCTCCGGTAGCCGTAGTAGGTTTCGTTGAAACCGGGATAGACGCGCTTGATGGTCTGCTTGACCTGCGAGCCCCAGACCGGATCGTAATCCGACTCGAGCGATGTGACGATTTCCACCAGATGGTCCAGCGCCTCGGTGGTCTTGTCCTGGTTGCTGCTGCTGCCCTTCGACTTTTCTCGCGAGGATTTCTTCTTGCTGGCAGCGCGAGCCAGGTCATCGTAGTAGATGAACTCGTCGCAGTTGGCGACCAGCAGGTCGGAGGTGGAACTCTTGATTCCGCAGCCGATCACGCGCTTGTCGTTTTCCTTGAGCTTGGACACCAGCGGCGAAAAATCCGAATCGCCCGACACCAGCGCAAACATGTCGATGTGATCCTTGGCATAGCACATGTCCATGGCGTCCACGACCATGCGGATGTCGGCGCTGTTCTTGCCCGACACCTTGGTGTGGGGGATATCGATCATCTCGATACCCATGGAGTGAAAGGCGTTTGACGCGCTGCGGTAGCGGCCCCAATCGCAGTAGGCGCGCTTGAACACGATGCGGCCCTTCTCCAGCAGGCGCTTGAGCACCAGCTCCATGCGGAAATCGCCGCCGGGGATGTCCTTGGCGCCGAGCGCCAGGTTCTCGTAATCGACAAATACGGCAATCAACTGTTCGGTTGCCATGCAAACTCCTGCAGCAATGCCGGACGCGGATGGCGACCGGCGCGGGTCCTATTGACCGGTAAAACGCGCCTCACGGCGCTCTAGAAAGGACTGCACGCCCTCCTGCGCATCGTCACTTTCCATGATGGGCGCCAGATCGGGCAGCAGCCGTTCGTAGGCCTTGCGCTCCCCGGCATCCAGCGACAACCGTGACGAATCGAGGGTGGCGCGTACCGCCAGCGGCGCCTGGCGGGCGATACGGTCCGCGATGTCCAGGCCTCTTTCAAACTGCTCACCCGGCTCGACCAGTTCCTGAACCAGGCCGGTGCGATGCGCCTCGGCGGCCGGCATTTCATCCCCCGTCAGCAGATAGCGCATGGCGTTGCCCCAGCCGATACTCTGCACCCACCGGACGGTGCCGCCGCCCACGGGATAGATGCCGCGCTTTACCTCGATCTGGCCAAAGCGGGTGTCGCTGGCCGCCACGCGCACATCCGTGGCCAGCATCAACTCCAGACCGGCCGTGAAACAGATGCCCTGCACCGCCGACACCACCGGCTTGCCCACCCGGCGATCCGGGTCGATACCAAAGGGATTGATGGCGCCATCCGGCAGCTCGGGAAAATGCCCCGCCCCGAAATCGCCCTGCCACTGGTCCAGCTCCAGCCCGGCCGTGAAATGCTTGCCGTGGGCAAAGAGCAGGCCACAGCGCAAGTTGTCGTCGCTGTGCAGCCGACCATAGGCAGCCGCCAGCTGCCGATACATATCCAGGTCCATGGCGTTGTACTTGTCGGGCCGGTTGAGCCCCATGCACAACACGTGGCCCCGCACCTCGACGCTCAACCTCTCCTGGCTCATATTGCAGCCTCATGCATCGCAAGAAGTGAAAACAGGCGGCCAGTCTGCCCTGCGCAAGGCGTTAAATGAATACCCCGGCCCACGCCATCGTCAATCTGCTGTTTGCCGCGCGCCGTCGCGATCTTTTCTGGGCCGTGCTGGCCGGGGCCCTGCTGCCCGACCTGGCGGTGCTGCTGTTCTACGGCTGGCAGACGCATCTTGGCCATTCGGACACGATTATCTGGACAGAGCGCTACTTCGAACCCGGCTGGCAACGTTTTTTCGACCTGTTCAACTCGCTGCCGCTGCTGGTGGCCGGCGCGCTGGTGGGCTGGTTTGCCGGCGTGCCGGCAATCGTGGCGCTGATGCTCAGCATGGCGCTGCATGGTCTGATCGACATTCCCTGGCACAGCAATGCCGCACATCGCCCGTTCTACCCGTTCAGCGACTGGGCGCCGCTGCAGAACGGCGCGTGGCAGGTACCGGCGCACTGGCGCGTCTGGATGCAGCTGGCCGAAGCGGCCGTGGTGGTGCTGGGTGGCGCCGTGCTGGCCGTCGTTCATCGCGACTGGCCCGCACGCCTGGTGGTGGCAATTCTGGTCGCCTGTTTTGTCGCCTACGGGCTGTACGCCCTCGACCCGGCCCTGTTGGGCCTTCTGGATGACGCTGTGTGAATCAACCCGCCGGGCTATTCGGCGCCGCGTATTTCCGGCTGGTTCTTCATCCACGGGATCAGGCGGCTGAAGGCCTCCTCAATGTTGTCCATGGAGGTCGAATAGCTGATGCGCAGCAGGCCGCCAGCCGATTCGCCGAAGGTGTCACCGGGTATCACGCAGACGCCGGTCTCTTCGAGCATGCGCATGGCGAAGCCGGCACCGTCCACGCCGTCGGGCAGCGAGGGCGCCACATAAAACGCGCCCTGCGGCATGTAGCCGGTCAGCCCCGGCGTCTGCTCGACCAGGTCCACTACGCGCTTCCGGCGCCGATCGTACTCGGCCACCATATCGTCCACGCAGCTGCGATCGCCCAGCAGCGCCGCCACACCCGCCCACTGCGCCGGCGTGTTGGCCACCGTGGTGGTAAACATGTGGTAGCGCCGCAGCGTGCGGATGGTGTTCTGATCGGCCACCACCCAGCCCACGCGCAGGCCGGGCATGGCAAAGGTCTTGGAAAAGCTGCTGACCGAGGCGATGTTGTCCAGGTCTGCCGCGCAGCTCAGCACGCTCGGGAACTCGATGTCGTCGAACAGCAGGTGGTCGTACACTTCGTCAGACACCACCTCGATGCCGCGATAGGCCGCTTCCTGGCAGATCCACTCCACGGTTTCTCGCGGATAGACCGTGCCAGTGGGGTTGGCGGGGGAATTGAGAATGATCGCGTGGGTGTTGGGCCCCATGGCGGCCACGACGCGTTCCGGATCGAGCTGGTGGCCGTCTTCGGCCCGCGTGGGGATGGCCTTGATCTGGCCACCCAGCATGCGGATCAGCGGCGCGTACAGCAGGAAGGTGGGGTCGGCGATGATGAACTCGCGTCCCGGCGCGGCCATGCCGGTCAGCAGCAGGTAGATACCCTCCGTAGCGCCGGTCGTGACGAGAAAATTATCCTCGGTCAGCGTGCTGCGATAGCGCTCGTTGTAGTAGTGGCGCAGCGCGGTGAGCAATTCCGGCAGGCCGGCGTCCATGGTGTAGCCCGTCTGCCCGGCCTCCAGCGCGTGAATATGCGCATCGATGATATGCCGCGGCGTGCCGAAGTCCGGCTGGCCGATCGACAGATGAATCACGTCGTCGAGTTCGGAGGCGCGATTGACCATGCGGCGGATGCCGGAAATGGGTATGGCCTGCATGGCCGGGTTCCAGAACAGCTTGCCGCGGACGTAGCGATCCTCCGGCGCGCTGGCGAGCGACAGTCTGTTCTCGTCGATGCTGATAGCCATGCCCTTGCCCTTTTCTCTCGTTCCGGAACCGATCCTGCGGCAGACTATTCGCGGCTTCCGGACCGGTCAAGAACGACGCCGGGTGAGCCACGGTTGACGCCCTTCAAGCGCCCTAGGTAGTGTTGCCAGCCTTGCATTCCAGCCAATCAAGACTCATGCCACATCCTCGGTGCAGCCGGGACGCCTGCCGCCGATGACGGCATCCCGGCGCGAAGAACCGGTGGTCACCGTGCTGACAGCCGATGATGAGGCTCCGCCGCCCGGTCTGGAACTGCTCGAGGGCCGCGCCGCGGTGCGCATCGCCACGGACACCGCCACCTTGCGCCGGGCCCTACCGGGCAGCCAGATACTCATGGTCACCGATTTCCGGACTGGCGCCCTGGAGAGAAGCTGGCCGGCCGCGGACCGGCTGGAATGGATTCACGCCTGCAGCGCCGGCGTTGATGCTATCATGACGGACGCCGTGCGCAGCTCGGGCGTCACGGTGACGAACGCGCGCGGCATCTTCGACCGGTCCATCGCCGAATACGTGCTCGGACTGATGCTCATGTTCGCCAAGGACTCGCGCCGCAACATCGAGCTTCAGCAGGCCCGGACCTGGCGGCATCGGGACACCGAAACCATCGCCGGCAAGCAGGTGCTGGTTGTCGGCGCCGGATCGATCGGCCGCCAGATCGCCAGCCTCTGCGGCGCCGTGGGCATGCTCTGCGACGGCACCGCGCGCAGCGCCCGCGCCGGCGATACCGATTTCCGCCGTATCTACGCCAGCGAAACGCTGCTGGACCGCCTGCCCGACTACGATTACGTGGTGGTCGCCGCGCCGCTGACCGAGCAGACGCGCGGCCTGTTCGGACGCGAGGCCTTTGCGGCCATGGCGAAGCACGCCCGCTTCATCAATATCGGCCGGGGCGCTATCGTGCAGACCGATGCGCTGGTCCACGCGCTCGATGCGCAGCAGATTGCCGGGGCCGGGCTGGATGTGTTCGAGCAGGAGCCCCTGCCCGCCTCGCACGCGCTCTGGTCCCTGCCCAACGTGTTCATGTCGGCCCACATGGCCGGCGATTTCATCGGCTGGCGTCGTGCGCTCACCGAGCAGTTCGTGGACAATCTGGACCGCTGGCGCGAGGGTCGGCCACTGTTCAATATCGTCAAGGCGGGATAAGACGAAGAGCGCCACGTGCCCAGCAACAACCAGCCGGCCGGACCGGCGATTTGCCAGGAGACAAGATGACGGATATTGCTGATCTCACCGCGGTTCAGATGCTGGACGCCTTCGCGGCCCGACAGCTGTCGCCGGTCGAGGCGGCCGAAGCCTGCCTGAAGCGCATCCGCGACCACGACCACGCGGTGCACGCCTACTCGCAGATCAACGAAGAGGTCACGCTGGCAGAGGCGCGCGCGGCCGAAGCCCGTTATCAACGGGGCGAGGCAAACGGCCTGGTGGACGGCGTGCCGGTGGCCGTGAAGGACATCTTCATGGCCGAAGGCTGGCCCAATCTGAAGGGCTCGAAGCTCATCGACAGGCATACGCCGGCCGCGTCGGACGCGCCGGCCGTGGCCGCGCTCAAGCGCCACGGGATGGTCACCGTTGGCCGCACGACCACCCCCGAGTTCGGCTGGAAAGGCATTACCGACAGCCCGCTGGAAGGCCCTACAGGCAACCCCTGGGCGCCCGAAAAGACCGCCGGCGGCTCGTCCGGCGGCAGCGCCAGCGCCGTGGTGCTCGGCATGGGTCCGCTCGCGCTCGGCACGGACGCCGGCGGATCGATTCGCATCCCGGCGGGCTTTTCCGGCCTGGTGGGCCACAAGCCCACGCACGGCCTGTGCCCCATGTGGCCCCCCAGCGCCTTCTATCCGCTGGCCCACGTCGGCCCGATGACCTGGACCGTACGAGACACGGCCCTGCTGATGAACATCCTGGCCGAACCCGACCCGCGTGACGCTACGCTGCCGGCGAACACGCACGATTTCGTCAAGGCGCTGGACGGCGGCGTCAGCGGTCTGAAGATTGCCTACAGCCCGGATCTGGGGTTCATCGACGTCGATCCGGAGATTGCCCGCGCAGTGGATGCGGCCGTTCGCCGGCTTGAAGATCTGGGCGCCCACGTCGAGGAGACCGGACCGGGCTTCAGCGACCCGGTCGACGCCTTCGATGTGCTGTTCTACGGCGGCGCCGCCAACGCCATGCGCGATATCTCGGCCGAAGACCGCAAGCAGATGGATCCGGGACTGCAGGAAGTGGCCGCCTGGGCCGAAAAGCTGAGCCTGCTGGACTACATGGGCGCCGCCAACGTGCGCGCCGAGCTGATCGAGCGCACCAGTCTGTTTCACCAGCAGTACGACCTGCTGGTCACCCCCACCCTGCCGATTCCCGCTTTTACCAAGGATCGGGAAGTGCCGGAAGACTGGCCCGCCGAGCGCTGGCCCAGCTGGACGCCGTTCACCTACCCGTTCAACCTGACCGGCCAGCCCGCCATCTCGGTGCCCTGCGGTTTCACCGACGCCGGTCTGCCCATCGGTTTGCAAATTGTCGGCGCGCGTCATCAGGATGGCCTGGTATTGCGTGCAGCCGAGGCTTACCAGCAGGCTCATGACCTCACCGCTACCCGACCCGACTGGATCAAAGAGAACGCATCATGATCGAATCGCCTTTGCTCAAGCACATGTCCGGCTACATCGGCGGCAAATGGGTGGACGCCGATTCCGGCGACACGTTTGCCGTTATGAATCCGGCCAACGGAAAGGAACTCGCCCAGGTGCCCCGAATGGGCGAGGCGGAAACCCGGCGCGCTATCGCGGCCGCCAAGGGCGCCCTGCAGATGCGGCCCGACCGCGAGGTCTGCCGCGAGTGGCTGGAAGATATCGCCCAGGCGCTGATCGACGAAAAGACCGAGGTCGGCCGCATTCTGTGCCTGGAGCACGGCAAGCCCTGGAAGGAGGCCGAAGGCGAAGCCGCCTACGCGGCCGGTTTCTTCTCCAACTGCGCCAAGAACATCGACGCGCTCGCGCCGCACAAGCTGGATGAACGCCCGCGCGACTGCAAATGGACCACGCATTACCGGCCCATCGGGGTTTCCGGGCTTATCACGCCCTGGAACTTTCCGATCGGGATGATCGCCAAAAAGCTGGCGCCCGCCCTGGCGGCCGGCTGCCCCGTTGTGATCAAGCCCGCCAGCGAAACGCCGCTGACCATGATCGCGCTGTTCACGCTGATCCACGAGCGTCTGGAGCTGCCGGAAGGCATGGTCAATCTCGTCATGGGCAGCGCAAGCGAGATCGGCGGCGCGCTCTGCGATTCGCCCGACGTGCCCATGCTCAGCTTCACCGGCTCGACCGAGGTAGGCATCAACCTGATCGAGAACACCGCGTCACAGGTCAAGAAGCTGGCGCTGGAGCTGGGCGGCAACGCGCCGTTCATCGTATTCGAAGACGCCGACCTCGATGCAGCCGCAGATAACCTCATCGCCAACAAGTTCCGCGGCAGCGGCCAGACCTGCGTCTGCGCCAACCGGATCTACGCCCATGCGGACGTGGCCGATGCCTTCGTGGAAAAGGTGGTCTCGCGGGTAAAGTCCATGAACGTCGGCGACGGCATGGACGAGAAGACCGACATGGGGCCGTTGATCAACAAGGCCGGTTTCAACAAGGTGCGCGACCACCTCAAGGACGCGCTGGATCACGGCGCGCAGCTCGAGGCCGGCAAGCACCCCGACGACCTCGATGCCGAGGACGGGCTGTTCTTTCCGCCCACCGTGATCAGCGGCGTGACCCACGAGATGGCCTGCACGCGCGAAGAGACCTTCGGCCCGCTGGTTCCGGTCGTCCGCTTTGACAGAGACGAACAGGCCATCGAATTCGGCAACAAGACCGAGTTCGGCCTGGCCGCCTACGTGTTCACCAAGAACAAGGAGCGTGCGCGCGAGGTCATCGCCAATCTGCGGTTCGGCCATGTCGGCCTGAATACCGGCACCGGGCCGACGCCTGAAGCACCGTTTGGCGGCATGAAGCTCTCCGGTATCGGCCGAGAGGGCGGTACGGAAGGCCTGTTCGAGTATGTCGAGGCGCAGACCGTGCCGCGGTCCAAGAACTGACCCTGCTGGCCATTCGACTATCCGAAAACCGCGCTCGAGGCGCGGTTTTCTTTTGCGTGAAAACAATCCACCCCGCACTTCGGTCGTGGGCGCGACTGCCTTAGGGCGTGTTAGCAATGAGCACGGCGCCGCGCCGGAGACCATTTTTCGCCGAGACAAGGCGTCGCGAGCGCGGTGTAGCACAGCTACATAAGCGAGCGACAACGCCGTATCGGGGACCTTTTTCAGAAAGAGGGATCCCGGCCCGAAGGGTTGCGCGCAAAATTGCACCATGCGGCGTTGCGCGGCTTGGCCCTGGGAATGGCAGGGTCGGCGCCACGCGCCTTGCCTGGCACAATTTTGCACTGCAACGTGGCATCGCGGTCATTGTTGACACGCCCTGACGATCAGCTGAACAGGGATTTCATGTCCACGTCCCGTGTTTCGGATTCGGAGAATTCCAGCAGCTCGCCTGGTCCGAACCGGAACATCCGCGCGAGGATCACGTCGGGAAACTGCTCGATGCGAATGTTGTTGGCGTTGACGCTCTCGTTGTAGAACTCGCGCCGGTCGGCGATGCTGTCTTCCAGCCCGCTGATGCGACCCTGAAGCCGCTGGAACGATTCGTTGGCCTTGAGCTTTGGATAGGCCTCGGCCACGGCAAACAGATTGCCCAGACCCAGCCGCATCTGGTTTTCCGCCTGCCCGACACCCTTCACGTCGCCGTCGCGGCGGGCGTTTTCGGCGTTGGCCCGAGCCTGCATGACGGCTTCCAGCGTGTCCTTTTCATAGTCCATGTACTGCTTGCAGGTCTCGACCAGCTTGGGCAGTTCGTCATGCCGCTGGCGCAGCAGCACGTCAATGTTGCTCCAGGCCTTGGCCATGTCGTGTTTCAGACGCACCAGCGCGTTGTAGATCGTGATGCCATAGCCGAACAGGCCGGCGATGAGCCCCAGGACGATGAACCAGATGATGACGTCAGGCATTCTTTTTCCCCCATGGTTTGACAGGCCCGGCGCGCCGGCGCCCGGCTGGCGAGCGCAGGACAGGCTGCCTACAATGCCTCGCCTATCCGTTATCGGCATCTGTTTCCATATCTGCTGGCAGGCTGTGCAATGCAAGACGATTCGCGACATTTCGACCTGATCGTGCTGGGGGGCGGCAGCGGCGGCGTGGCCACCGCGCGGCGGGCCGCGTCGCACGGGGCGCGCGTGCTTCTGGTCGAGGAATACCGGTTGGGCGGCACCTGTGTGAACGTCGGCTGCGTGCCCAAGAAGGTCATGTGGCATGCCGCCGAGCTGGCCCACGGATTCGAGCAGGCGGCCGGCTACGGCTTCGCGCTGGGACAGGCGCCGCAGCATGACTGGGGCACACTGGTCGAGCGGCGCGACCGCTACATCCGGCGGCTCAACGGCATATACGGCGGCAACCTGGAGAAAGAGGGCGTGACGGTCGTGTTCGGCAAGGCAGAGTTGCTCCCGGATCGCGGCGTGTCGGTGGCGGGGGCTGAATACCACGGGGACCATCTGCTGATCGCCACCGGTGGCCTGCCGCAGTGGCCGGAAATTCCCGGCGCGTCGCTGGGCACCGATTCGGACGGCTTCTTTGCGATGCAGCAGCTGCCCCGGCGGGTGGCGCTGGTCGGCAGCGGCTACATCGCCGTGGAGCTGGCCGGCGTGTTGAACAGCCTGGGCGCCGACACGACGCTATGCCTGCGGCGCGACCACGTGCTCAAGGCGTTCGACAGCATGCTCGGCGACACGCTGATCGAAATGATGGTGGAGGCGGGCATTCGGGTAGAGAAGAACTGCTCGATTGCGGCGCTCGAGGACAGTGCCGACGAGCAGCAGGTCATCGCATCCTTCGAGGATGGTCGACCGCCCGAAACCTTCGACAGCGTCATCTGGGCGATCGGCCGCACGCCGAATGTCGATATCGTGGCGCTGGAAAAGGCCGGTATCGAATTTCATGCCGATCACCGCATTATCGTCGACGAATACCAGGCGACCTCCAGCGCCGGCGTCTATGCCTTGGGGGATGTGACCGGCCCCATCGAACTCACGCCGGTGGCGATCGCGGCGGGCCGCAGGCTCGCCGATCGGCTCTTCGGTGGCCAGAGCGAAAGCCGGATGGATTACGACAATGTGCCCACTGTGGTCTTCACCCATCCGGCAATCGGCACCGTCGGCCTGTCTGAGGCACAGGCGCGCGAGCGCTACGGCAGCGACAGCGTTACGGTCTACAACACGCGCTTCAATGCGCTGCTGTACGGGGTGCTGGATGAAAAGCGTGCGACGGCCATGAAGCTCGTCTGTCAGGGCGCGGATGAGAAGGTCGTGGGCCTGCACATCATCGGCGACGGCGCAGACGAGATGCTGCAGGGCTTTGCCGTGGCGGTGAAGATGGGGGCCCGCAAGGCCGACTTCGATGCCACGGTGGCCATTCACCCCACCAGCGCCGAAGAGCTGGTCACGATGAAGTGACGGCCTTGGCCGGCGAGTCCCGGTTCATGAATCGACAGACAGGACGACTGATGCGAATGATCGGCTTGAGCGCCCTCATGGGCCTGCTCGCGGGCTGCAGCGCCCAGAACGTGGCCAACACGATTACCCCCACCGGCGGGTTCACTCGCACGGCCGGTATCGATTACGGCGATCTGCCGCGTCAGAAGCTGGATGTGTACGTGCCCGATGACGCGGGTCCGGAAACGCCCGTGGTGGTCTATTTTTACGGCGGCCGGTGGTCGGAAGGCGAGCGACAGGGCTATAAGTTCGCGGCGCAGGCGCTGACCTCGCGCGGCTACATCGTCGTGGTGCCGGATTACCGTCTGTATCCCTCGGTGCGCTTTCCGGCCTTCGTGGAAGATGGCGCCGCCGCGGTGAAGTGGGTGCTGGAGCAATTGCCCGGACGGGTGTCGCAGGCCGGGCCGGTGTTTCTCATGGGGCATTCTGCCGGAGCGCACATCGCCGCCATGCTGACGCTCGACCCGACGTACCTGCGGCCCGCCGGACACGCGCCCACCGAACTGGCGGGGTTCATCGGGCTGGCCGGGCCCTACGATTTTCTGCCGTTGGAAGCCGACGACCTGCGAGACATGTTCGGTCCGCCCGAGCGTTTCCCGGCGTCCCAGCCGATCAACTACGTGGACGGCAGCAATCCGCCGCTGCTGCTTCTGCATGGTGACGCCGACCAGAGCGTGTACCCCAAGAACAGTCGCCATCTGGCGCAGAAGGTGTCGCAGGCCGGCGGGCCGGTGTCGCTGAAAATATACGAGGGGCTAGGTCATATTCGCATCATCGGCAACCTCGCGCTGCCTCTGCGCTGGACAAGTCCGCAGCTTGAGGATATCGATGCATTCATCCGCGAGACCCTCGCCGACCGCCTGGCCGAACAGGGCGCAGGGGCCCGTCGGTAAAGTGCTAGCATGATGAGTTGACGGCTTGAGGGGGCCGGTTCTCATCAAAACTGGAGCGTTATATGAATGGTCTACGATTCCGCGCCTATCTGGCGCCGTTGTCCGTGATGGCCTACCTGCTGTCCTTCATGCTGTCGCCGATGGCCGGTGCCGGCATGATCGGCACGCAGCAGGCCATGGACCAGCAGGCGCATGCCGCGCAGGTGAAGCGGGTGCAGGCGCTGATGGCCCAGGACGCCGTGGCGGAGCAGATGGCCGAGCTTGGTGTGGACCCGCTTCAGGCGCAGGCCCGTGTGGCCTCGCTGACCCATCAGGAGCTTTCGCAGCTGGAAGGCCACCTGCAGGATCTGCCGGCCGGCAGCAGCGCGCTGGCCGTGATCGGCGTGGTATTTCTGGTCCTGCTCATCCTCGAGCTGGTGGGCGTGACCAACGTCTTCAGCAACATCTGATGCGTCGCGCGGCGCGGCCCACGCCGCGCCGCGCCTGTTTGCGCGTCCGGTGACCCGTTTCGGGCTGTGCCTCCTCCTGCTCGCGCTGGCGGGCTGCGTCACGTCCTATCCCGTGCCAGAGTCGCAGCGGGTCGCCTTCTCGTCCGGCGACGCGCTCGAACTGAGCGACACGCCGTTTTTCCCCCAGGCACGCTACCAGTGCGGTCCGGCAGCGCTGGCCACAGTGCTTGTGGACAGCGGCATCGCCGTCACCCCGGAGGACCTGGTCGACCGGGTATATATCCCGGCGCTTGAGGGCAGTTTGCAGGCGGAAATGGTCGCGGCCGCGCGCCAGGCGGACCGGCTGCCGGTGCGCATTCCTGCCTCGCTGGATGGCGTGATGAATTCCCTGCAAGCCGGTCGCCCGGTGCTGGTGCTGCTCAATCAGGCGCTACCCTGGTACCCGGCGTGGCATTACGCCGTCGTAATCGGCTACAGCGCGCAGCGACAGGCGCTGCTGCTGCGTTCGGGCACCACCGCACGCCAGTGGATGGACCTGTCCGTATTTCACCAGCAGTGGCAGCAGGCCGGGGGATGGGGGCTGGTGACCCTTGAACCGGGCGCGTCGCCGAACGGGCTGGTGCTGGACGCCTATATGGATGCGTCGGCCGCGGCGGAGGCGGCCGGGATGCAAACGCTTGCCGAGCGCGCTTACCGTGCTGGCACGGAGCACTGGCCAGAGGCGTCAGCACCGCATCTGGGGCTGGCCAACAGTCTGTATGCCCAGGGGGATTCACCGGCTGCCGCGCGGGTGCTTTCGCGACTGCTGTCGCAGCATCCCGAACACGCGGTGGCGCTGAACAATCTGGCCCAGATCAGGGCCGAGGCGGGCGCCGACTGCGAAGCGTTGTCGCTGGCCAATCGTGCGATGGACCTGGCCCCCGACGGGCTGCGCAGCGAAATAAGGCGTACCCGCGACGCGATCCGGCAGCAGGCCGAACCGGATTGCGGCTAACCCGGATATTTCACGAGGGCGATTGCCGCGGGGGGCGCAAACAATTGAATTGAATGAGAAAAACGCCATTTCTAGGCGCGTTCCAGTCGCTACAGTTTGGATTCCGAGCCAATCTATCGCGGTGCCTTGCGTTTCTCGCGGCGTATCGCTTGTCTTTCACGCAAACCCTAGCTACGGCTAGGATTTGCGCTCCAAGACCGCGCGC
>NYTH01000023.1 GCA_002683405.1 Salinisphaeraceae bacterium
CGACGAGTCATAGCCGTAGCTATGGCGAGGAGGTGCAACGCCGCATGGCGGAAAATGGGGCCGGTATAAGGGCCAGACAGTGTGGCGCACTACACTAGAAGTCGATGGTCTCGCCCCGCCAGTCCAGGAAAGCACCCGTCTGATGAGGCGTCAGCGCTGCCAGAATACCGACCAGGTGGCGCGCCGATGCGGCGGGCGACTGGATGTTTTCCGGCTTCTGGCCGGAGAGAAACGGCGCAGACAGGTCCGTTTCCACGGTCCCCGGCTGGAACATGGCAATCACGCTGCCCTGCCGCCGCCGCGCCCACTCGATCGACAGCGTCTTGAGCATCATGTTCAGCGCCGCCTTGCTGGCACGATAGCTGTACCAGCCCCCCAGACGGTTATCGCTGATACTCCCGACCCGCGCGGAGATGTGCGCCATGACGGCCAGCGGGTCTGGCCGCACCAGCGGCTCGATCGCCCGCATGAACAGCATCGGCCCCATGCAGTTCACCTCAAAGGCCTGTTCCATATTGGCGCGCCGCAGCGCGGAAAGGGACTTTTCGGGCGCCATATCCGTCGCGTGCAGCAGCCCGGCGCAGTTGATGACCAGGTCCAGGCCGTCCACCCGCGCGGCCAGCGCGTTGCCGGCGGCCTCAATGCTTGCATCTTCGGTCAGATCCAGCTCGATGCCTTCGCCCGACGCCACCGACTCACCGCTGCGCGACAGCGTATACAGCGCATCCAGGTCGAATCGGTCTTCCACGGCCGCCGTCATGGCCCGGCCGATGCCGCCGGTGGCGCCCAGCACGGCAACGCGCAACGGCCGCTCGACTGCGGCAAGATTGGCTTCGACCTGATCGTTCATGAACCTCCCTGGCAGGCCGGGAGTGTACGTGACGCCTTGAGCGGTCAAAAAGCCGGCCGACGCGAATACACCGGACCCTCGCGGCGCGCCGGCTTTCCACGCCACAAAAAAAACCGTGACGGCCGAGCAGCCATCACGGTCTATTCAAACCGGTCCCGGCGCGAATTGGCCGGGC
Source organism: Salinisphaeraceae bacterium (assembly GCA_002683405.1). GTDB lineage: Bacteria > Pseudomonadota > Gammaproteobacteria > Nevskiales > Salinisphaeraceae. The sequence goes on from NYTH01000023.1 coordinate 1,026, forward strand.
GGGATCATGCCCTTGTCAATCAGAACGAGAAGGAGAATGCTCCCACCGGCGCCACATCGATGGGGGGCAGCATGGGAATTTCCTTCAGCGTTTCGCCGCTGGCCTTGCGCTGCACCGGCGCGAGGGTCTCGACAACGTAGGCGCGCTGTACGTCCATGCCGCGAACCGACTGCGTCATGGACGCATCGTTCATCGCGACATTCTGACCCGCGCCAACACCCAGAACGCTGATGGCAACCACCGCTGCTACTTCAAAAATTTTCATGGCCGACTCCGTGAAAGTGTTAAACCGAAAAACCTGAATCTGTTGAGCGTCAATATGACTCATCTGCATCAGGCTGCGTATCGGTAAAACGGGCCGGCGCTTGTAGGAATTCACCTACAGTCACCGACCGGCGGCCGCGTGCGGGCGGACAGACGGTCCCGCGGTGCGACAGGCGGCTTACGGGGCGGCGTTTTCGGCCCAGCCGAACGCCTCGTCCGGCAGGCTCGCCATGCTCTCGCGGCGGCGGCGCAGATGCAGGCGCGTCGCCTTCTCGGCCCGGGCAGGATCGCCGGCCGCAACGGCGTCGGCAATCTCCTGATATTCCCGGAACTGCCGGTCGAACTGCCTGGGGGTTACGAAGGTCTGAAACTGCACGCGCAGCAGGGTGATCTGAATCTGCGGCATCAGCCGCGCCACTTCACCATTGCCGCCAATCCGCAGGATGACGTCCCAGAAGTGACGGCGGGCCTGGAACAGCGGTCGCGACTCTTCGTGATCGCGAAACCGCTCCAGCGCCGATGCCGCGCTCGTCAACCAGCCGCGATGGGGCTCGGCGGCATCGATGTTTTCCGCGGCCAGCCGGGCGGCGAGGCCGGTCAACACCTCGAGTACGCGAAAAGTGTCATCCACCTCCCGGCGGCTGCGGGTTCTCACCCAGGCGCCGCGATGTCGCGTGATGGACACCACGCCCTCACCCGCCAGGCGCTTGAGCGCCTCGCGTACCGGTCCACGGCTCACGCCCAGTTCGCGCGTCAGATCGGCCTCGACCAGACGCTGACCGGGGGCATATCGGCCGTTCTCGATACCGCGCGAAATCGCCTTGACGACGAGATCGGGCGAGCTGTCCTGGGCGGACGCCAGCGTGGCCATGGATCAGGGTGAGGCCGTGGTGCCACCGTCGAGCACGAGAATGGTGCCGTTGGCGAAACCGTTCTCTTCGGATACGAGGAACTTGATGCCGAACGCGATTTCCTCCGGCCGGCCCGCCCGGCCCATGGGACAGAGCGCGGTCGCGGTCTCTTCGGATTCGAAGATGTCCATGTGGCTCTCGATCATCGGGGTATCAATGTAGCCGGGGCACAGGCAGTTGCAGCGCAGGCCATCCCGGGCATAGGTCACCGCCCACGAGCGGGTCAGGTTGACCATGGCGCCTTTTGCCGCCGTATAGGCATGGGCGTCCGGAATGCCGACCAGGCCAAGAATGGACGCCACGTTAACGATGTTGCCGCTGCCCTGCTTCTGCATGATCGGAATTACCCGCTGGCCCATCATGACGCAGGATTCGAAATCGATATCCATGACGGTCCGCCAGTTCTCGCGGGTGACCGTGGCAGTGTCCGCCATGCTGCCCTTCTGCTTCTTTTCGTAGGAGTAGCCAACGCCCGCGCAGTTGACGACCACATCAATACGGCCGTACTCCGCCATGGTGGCGTCGACGAGTTTATTCACGCCCGCCTCGGTGCCCAGATCGGCAGAGACGGTCATGCCCTGCCCGCCGGCCTGCTCTATCAACTTCTGGGTTTCATCCAGGTTGGCCTGCGTACGCGAGCAGCCCACGATGGTGGCGCCGCCCGCGCCCAGCATGATGGCGGTCGCGCGACCAATGCCCGTTCCGGCACCCGTGACGATCGCAACTTTGCCTTCTACTCCGGCCATGATTCTCTCCTCCGTTCGTGCTTTTCGAAAACCGCGCCACCGGCAGGGTGACGATGCCTGATTATAGGACGATATTGTAGGAAGATTTCAAAGTCAGCCGGCAGAGCCGAATACTTCGCGTGATCTAGAAAGCGGGCCCGCGGGCGAGTCTGACGGGCCCCTTGGCGTGGCTCGGATCGACCGTACGGCCCTGCTGGGTGAAAACCACGCGATCATCCGCGGCCAGCCGGCGCCCGGCGTTGCGGGCATCCTCCATATGGACTCGCCAGGTGTCGGGCACCGCGGCGCGCGCTGCTTCCGACGGGCAGATGCTGCCCGACCGGCGAGACAGCAGATCGACAATCCGGCGCTCCAGTTCGCCATCCAGTTCGGTGACGCCCTGGCGTCGACAATCCTGACTGCAGAATTTTACGGACGCCCAGTTTTTTGCCCATTTTCGCCGCCAGGTCATGCGCCGGCCGCAGCGGCTGCAGGCCTTTTCGGGCAGCGGTCTGGTCATGGGGATCGCTTACGCCGCCTGGGCCTCGGCGTTTTGCCGGGCGACCGGGTCCCGGGTCAGGTCGGCCTTCGCGGGGACGCGGGACATGGCGCGTTCGGCCAGCGCCGTAATGGTCAGCGAGGGGTTGACGCCCAGGTTCGCGGACAGCATCGCGCCGTCAATCACGTAGAGATTCTGGTAGTTGAAGACCCGGTTATCGCTGTCGATCACGCCGGTATCCGCCGAATCCCCCATGACGCAGCCGCCCATGCAGTGCGCGGTGAAGGGAATGTTGAACAGGATTTCGCTCATCAGCGAGAACGGCGAGCCGCCGAACTTGCGCGCCGCCTTGGTGGCAAAGTCGTTGGCCTGCGGAATGTAGGCGGGAATACGATCGCCCTCGGTGGACAACAGCCGCGAGAAAGGCCAGTACCAGTTGCGCTTGAGGCGCATGGTCAACGATCCGTCCACGGTCTGCATGACCAGGAAAATCAGCGTCTGACGGGCGAAGCCGACCGGATTGAGCATTCTGAAGAACCGGAGGGGGTGGCGCAGCGCGTGGCCCAGCCAGCCCAGAATCCGACGCCAGCCGGCGATGCCGCCCACCATCAGCGTAGTGAGCAGACCGATGATGTCGGCGCTCGGGTAGCGCGTGGCCTCGATGTGGGTGTGCTCGTCAAGATAGATGCCCGACCCGATCGCCACCCCACGCGACAGATCGATGTCCTTGCCCGGAAAGCGCACGCCGATGATCGATTCAGCGTTGGTGCGCACCTGACTGCCCAGCTTGTCGGAAATGTTGGGCAGCGAGCCGTCCTGCTTGAGACGAAACAACAGCTCCTGGGTCCCCATCGACGAGGCCGACACAATGACCTTGCGGGCAACGAAACGACGGCGCTGCTTGAACAGCCAGGCCGTGGAGCGTTCGACGGTGACTTCGTAGCCGTCCGCGCCATCCGGTCGATCGTTGAGCGGGCGGATATCCACCACCCGGGTTTCCGCATGGACCCGCGCGCCGCGTTTTTCGGCCAGGTACAGGTAATTCTTGTCCAGCGTATTCTTGGCGCCGTGACGACAGCCCATCATGCAGGCGCCGCATCCCAGGCAGCTCGACCGGGGCGGGCCCTCGCCCCCGAAATAGGGATCGTCAGCGGGCGTACCGCCGGGCTCGTCCTCCCGGCCGAAATAGACGGCCACGTCGGTGCGGTAGAAGCTGTCGCCGATGCCGGCATCCTCCGCCATGTCCTTGAGCAGGTGGTCGGCGTCGCCCAGGATGCGATTGCGGGTGACGCCCAGCATGCGCTTGGCCCGGTCGTAGTGCGCCGGCATTTCCTCGGTCCAGTTCGCCAGACCCTTCCAGCTGCCCTGCTCCCAGACCGAATCCGGCGGCACCAGCATGGTGTTGGCGTAGGTAATCGACCCGCCGCCCACGGCGTTACCGCAGATGATCAGCGCGTGCCGGAAGGGCCGGATGTTGAAAAAGCCCTTCATCTTCAGACCCGGACGCCAGAGCCAGCGGCGCAGGCGCCAGCCGGATTCGGGAAAGTCTTCCGGCTGCCAGCGCTTGCCCATCTCCATCACGCCCACGCTGTAGCCCTTCTCGGCAAGCCGGCAGGCCGACACGCTACCGCCGAAGCCGGAGCCGACGATAAGATAGTCGTAATCGAAAGTCTGGTCGGACATGTTTCCTCCGGCCGCAACGGCACGCCACATCAAGAAAGCAATCTTTTCCAATACAGCAGTCTACCAGCCCGATTGCCGGCCCGGGCCCGGACCGCAGGAGGCGCGCAGCGCATGAGCAAGACCAGACTCGGAGCACTCGACCGCATCTTTCTGGGCATGGAGAGCCGCGAGTCGATGATGCATGTGGGCGCGCTGATGCCCTTCGCGCTGCCCAGGGGCAAGGACGCGAGCTACCTGCAGGAGGTTGTCGACAGACTGCGCGCCAGTGTCGAGGTGTATCCGCCCTGGAACCTCAAGCTGAAGCATCCCGGCATGTTGTCGCACCCGCGCCAGGCCTGGGTGGAGGATGGCCGGTTCGATCTGGATTACCACATGCGCCGCTCGGCGCTGGCCTCACCGGGCGACGAGCGAGAGCTGGGCATTCTCGTATCGCGCCTGCACAGCCATCAGATGGACTTTCACCACCCGCTCTGGGAGCTGCATCTGATCGAGGGCCTGGAAAACAACCGATTCGCGATGTACGTCAAGATTCATCATGCGCTGGTGGATGGCTATACCGGCGCGAAGATTCTGGCCGACAGCCTGGCGCCTAGCGCGGCCGCAAGTCGCAGGATGCTGCCGTTCTTCGCCAAACCCCTGCAGTCCCACGGCACGCGCGATCGCGGCGATGCGTCGCTGGGCGGGCTGTTCGAAATGATGAAATCACAGCTCGGCGCCAGCCTGGGCGCCGCGCGCGCCATGGCCACCGTGGCCCGCGCCAGTCGCAAACGTGGCTCCGACCTCGTGGCCCCGCTCCAGGCGCCGCGCTCCATCCTGAACCAGCGCATCAGCCGGAACCGGCGGTTTGCCACGCAGCAATACACGCTGGATCGGGTCAAGACCCTGGCCCGAACGCTGGACTGCACATTGAACGACGTCGTGCTGGCGCTGTCCGGCGCGTCGCTGCGCCGGCTGCTGCTGGAACAGAACGCCCTGCCGGAAAAACCGCTGATCGCCATGTTGCCGGTCAACATCCGGCCGAAGGACGACCCCGGCGGCGGCAACGCCGTGGGCACCATCCTGGCCTCCATTGCCACCGATATTGCGGACCCGCTGCGACGGGTAGAGGCCATCAAGGCCTCGACGGCGCGGGCCAAGGCCCAGCTACAGGGCATGTCGCAGAGCGCCATCATCCAGTACAGCGCCATGCTCATGGCGCCGCTGAGCCTGCAACAGCTGACCGGCACGGCCGGCCGCACCCGCCCGGCCTTTAACCTGGTGATCTCGAACGTGCCCGGGCCGCAGACGCCGCTGTATTTCCACGGCTGCCGGCTGGAAGCGGTGTATCCGCTGTCCATCCCCTTTCATGGCTACGGGCTGAATATCACCATCGAAAGCTACGCCGACACGGTCAATCTGGGCTTCATCGGCTGCCGCGACACGCTGCCCCACATGCAGCGGCTGGCCGTGTACAGCGGCCTGGCTCTGGAGGAGCTGGAGCGGGCCGCCGGAACGGCGGCAACCGGCTAGTCCCCGGCTTTCATTTCGCCGAGCACCTGGCCGCCCATCAGCACGCTACGGTGGCGACTGCTTGCCACCACCTCGTCGCGCTGATTGGTCACCCGCACGTCATGCAGGGCGCGCCGGCCGCTCACGAGTGATTCCCAGGCCGTGGCCACAAGCCGGTCACCCGGTTCAACCGGCGCCAGGAACTCGATCTGGCTCGAACCGGTGGTGGCGTTCAGATTGTGGGAATTGGCCGCGTAGCCGGCCGCGGAATCTGCCAGCGCGGTGATGAAGCCGGCGTGGCAGACGCCAAAGCTGTTCAGCATGTCGTCGCGCACCCGCATGCTCAGCCGGGCATGGCCAGGCCCGGCCGCCTCGATGGCAATGCCCAGCGACTGGGCGGCGTGATCGCGCGCGAACAGGGCCTCGGTCACTGCCTCGGCAAGATCGGTTTCGGTGGTCATTTGTTCAGGCCCTCTGCGCCTGGCGCCAGGCTTCCTCGGCCAGCGGCCGGGCGCGCTTGCCGTTTTCCACCGCCTCGGGACTGGCGGCAGTGCCATCAATGGCCCTTTTGGCGATGCCCTGCAGGATGGCCGCCAGCCGAAACATGTTGTAGGCAATGTAAAAATTCCACTCCTGCCGACCCACCATGTCGCGGCCGGTCCGGTCGCAATACTGGCGCAGATAATCCGACTCGACGGCAATGCCGAGCGATTCGACATCCACGCCGCCCAGTCCCCGGAACAGGGACGGGCTGAGCCGCCAGACCATCATGTGATAGGCGAAATCCGCCAGCGGATGACCCAGGGTGCACAGCTCCCAGTCGAGCACTGCCAGCACCTTGGGCTCGCGCGCATCGAAAATCATGTTGTCCAGCCGAAAGTCGCCGTGGGCGATCGCGCTTTCGCTGGAGGCCGGCAGATTGGCGGGCAGCCAGTCGATCAGCTGTTCCATGGCTTCGATGTGTTCGGTCTCCGAGGCCCGGTATTGCTTGGTCCAGAGGGCGATCTGCCGCTCGACATAGCCCTCCGGACGACCAAAATCACCCAGGCCGGCCGCTTCGTAGTCGACGCTGTGCAGCGCCGCCATGACCCGGTTCATCTCGGCGTAGACGCCGGCGCGCTCGGCGGCGTCCAGCTCCGGCAGCTGCGGGTCCCACAGGACGCGACCGTCCACGAAATCCATCAGGTAGAAGTCGGTGCCGATCACCGCATTGTCCTCGCACAGCAGCCGTGTGCGAGGCACGGGTACCGCGGTGTCCCAGAGCCCTGTCATCACGCGATACTCGCGGTCGACCATATGCGCCTTGGGCAGCAGCTTGCCGTTCGGTTTCTTGCGCAGCACGTAGCGGCCACCCGGCGTATCCAGCCGGTAGGTCGGGTTCGACTGACCGCCCTTGAAGCGCGTGTACTCAACGGGCCCGGCAAAGCCGTCAACGTGCTCGGCGAGATAGCGCTCCAGCGCGCCGGGCTCAAAATCCAGTTCGCTCATCTGCCTTCCTATCGGCCGGTGAATTTCGGTTGCCGCCGGGTCGTGAACGCGTCAACGGCTTCGGCGTGATCCTCGGTCTCGTGCGCCAGCGCCTGAAACGCCGCAGACAGTTCCAGTATGCCGCCCAGCGACTGCTGCTGACCCTCCCGCAGCAGACGCTTTGCCATGCGCAGCGCCTGCGGCGGTTGCGACGCTATCCGCTCCGCCAGGCCATGTGCCCGCGCCAGCAGATCATCCGCTGCGACAACTTCGGACACCAGCCCCCACTGCAGCGCGGTGTTCGCATCGATGCGATCGCCGGTATACAGCAGCTGCGCCGCGCGGGCGTAGCCGATGGCGCGGGGCAGCAGCCAGGCGCCGCCATCGCCGGGAATCAGGCCGACACTGACAAAGCTGGATGCAAAGACCGCAGCGTCGGAGGCCAGCCGCAGGTCGCACAGACAGGCCAGGTCGCAACCCAGCCCGATCGCGTGGCCGTTGACGGCCGCGATCATCGGCACCTCCACCTCCCACAGCGCGCGCACGGCCCGCTGCACGCCGCGCCGGTAGTTGCCACGCGTATCGGCCGGCGAGGCCTGCGCGCCAATGTTTTCCGGGCGGCGCGAGCGCAGCGTCTTCAGATCGCCGCCCGCACAGAACGAGGCGCCGGCGCCGGTCAGCACCACGCAGCGAACCTGCGGATCGGCCTGAATCGCGTCGATCGCTTCGACCAGATCGTCGCAGGCGGCGATATCGGCGATGGCATTGCGCGAATCCGGCCTGTCGAGCGTCAGCCTGACGACAGCGCCCTGCTGCTCGGCGTGAACGAAATTTCCCATGGGACTCTCCGAACATGAACGGCGGGCAGCTTATCAGCCGGTGCGCACAGGGGCAGACAGGCCGCTGCTAACACGGTAGTTTTGCGCACAAAGTCCGGTGATCGCCGGTCAATCTCAATTCGGGGAGGAACCGTGTTATCCGCCATTGAAGCACTCAAGACCTTGCAGGAAGGCAACGCCCGCTACGCCCGCGGCGACACCCAGCGCGCCACGACGGGCGGCAAATCCCTGCGGCATGAACTGGTGGATGGCCAGGCGCCCTTCGCGGTCATCTTGGGCTGCTCGGATTCGCGGGTCCCGGTGGAAATCGTATTCGATCAGACGCTGGGCGATCTGTTCGTGATTCGCGTGGCCGGCAACATCGTGGCCCCCTCGCAGATCGGCAGCGTGGAATTTGCGGCGGAGCATTTCGGCACGCGCCTGGTCGTGGTCATGGGCCACACGCGCTGCGGCGCGGTGACCGCCACGCTGGACTCGCTGCGCCAGGGCGGCAGGGACGACGCCTCGCGCAACCTGCGCTCCATCGTCGAGCGGATCCGCCCCTCGGTCGAGGAGCTCACGATGACGCCGCTGAAGGACGACCCGGACGCGCTGATGCACCACGCCGTACGCGCGAACGTGCGCGCCTCCGTCAGTCACCTGAAAGCGGGCTCCGAGAGCATCGAGCAGTTGGTGGAGCATGATGGTCTGCTCGTCGTGGGCGCCGAATACTCGCTGGAGACCGGCCGGGTGGAATTCTTCGACAACGTCCCCGACGCGTAATGGCCAAGGCTCGCGCGGCCCTGTTGATGTGCGTCCTGGTGGCTACGGCCGCCACCGCCGGGCCCGCAGCGCCCGACATAATCCAGCCGGACCGGATCGACTGGCTGCAACCGCTGGGCCACGACCGCATCGAGGTCCAGTGGCTGCTCGGCGGGCAGGACCAGCCCGGCAACTACCTGCTGCGGGTGCGGCTGGACCACGACGCGCGCATTGCGCCGCACGTGCATCCCGATGCGCGTCATACCACCGTGCTCAGCGGCAGCCTCTGGGTGGGCTTTGGCGAACAGTTCGATCCCGACGCCATGCTGCGGCTGGATACCGGCGATATCTACGTTGCGCCCGCCGGTGTCCCGCACTACCTATGGGCACGCGACGAGGCGGTGCTCTATCAGGAATCCGGACACGGCCCGAGCGGCATGCGCTTTCTGGAGAAAAGCGGGGACTGAGCCTGTCGGGCCCGGGCCTCACCCCTGCCGATTGAGATAGGCCATCTCGGCCGCGTCGAAACCGGCCTGTAATCGTGCCGCTTCGTTGAAAGGCCCCTTGATACGACCGCTCATGTAGCGATCGAACAGGTCGGCAAAGGTATCAAGCGGCGGAAGATTGCGCTGCGCACACAAATGACGAAACCAGCGGCTGCCCACGGCCACGTGGGGAATTTCCTCTTCCAGAATGGTTTCAAGTATTTCGACCGTCTGCCCGTCGCCGACCGATTTCAGGCGAACAATCATGCCCGGCGTCACGTCAAGTCCCCGCGCTTCGAGCACGCGCGGCACGAGCGCCATCCGCTCCAGCGGATCCTCGGCCGTTTTCACGGCCATTTCCCACAGCCCGTTGTGCGCTGGCAGATCGCCGTACGCCGCCCCGTGATCCGCCAGTCTGTCGCGCAGCATGCAGAAATGCCGAGCCTCGTCGCCGGCCACGCCGAGCCAGTCTCGATAGTAGTCGGCGGGCAGACCGGAAAATCGACACAGCGCGTCCAGCCCGAGATTGATCGCGTTGAACTCGATATGCGCGATGGCGTGAATCAGCGCTACCCGGCCCGCCGGCTTGCCCAGACCGCGATGCGGCACCTGCGCAGGGGGCAGGAGTTCAGGCCGTTGCGGCCGGCCGGCCTCGAGCGGCAGCGGATCGAAACCGTCCAGACCGGCGAGACAGCCGGCGTCCTGCGTCAGCAGTGCATTCACCCGACGTACCTTTTCGCCCGGGTCCGTTTCAGCCAGCGCACGGCGCGCCTGCTGCATGAAGTCCGCTGCTTCCATATCGTTCCATCCATAAGCGGGCGGGACCGCCCGGCACGGGCATTGCAAAGGCCACGCCGTCGGCATTGGTGCCGCGGCAAGGCTGCACTATTATGGACGGATCAAATCATCGGCCGAAACGCGGTCGGCAAGGGGGAAGCGGAAATGAGCGTCATTGATGAACTGGTCGGGCAACTCGGGGTGGACCCCGCGCAGGCGCGGGGCGGTGTAGGACTGCTGCTCAATCTGGCCAAGGCCAAGCTGGGCGAAGGCGAATTCGGCGCCATTACCCAGCACCTGGAAGGCGCCGAAAGCATGATGGGCGAAGCACCCGAAACCGGCGGTGGCATGGCGGGCATGCTCGGCGGTCTGGGCGGCATGCTGGGCGGCAAGGCCGAATCGCTGGGGCAAATCGCCGAAGCGGCCGGCGGCTTTCGCGAGCTGGGCATGAACCCCGATATGGTCATGCAGTTCATTCCGATCATTTCGGGCTTCCTGCAGCAACAGGGCGGCACCGGCGTTCAGGAACTGCTGGAAGCCGTGCTGCAACCGCGCTGACGCGCGAGCCGACAAGCCAAGGGGGACACATGAGCGCAAACAGCCCGGCATTTGCCGGCAGCGTGCCGGAGCACTATCACAGGCGACTGGTGCCGCTCATTTTCGACGGTTACGCCCGCGACCTCGCCCGGCGCGTGCGGGTGGATGCCAACATGGCCATTCTGGAAACCGCCTGCGGTACCGGCGCCGTCACGCGCGCGCTGCGCCGCCGCGTGGACAGCAGCGTACGCATCATCGCCACCGACCTGAGCCGCGAAATGGGCGACTACGCCAAGGCGGTGGACGATCCGCCGCTGGAAAACACCAGCTTCCGGGAGGTGGATGCCACCGAACTGCCGTATGCGGACAGGAAATTTGCCGCCGTCGTGAGTCAGTTCGGCGTGATGTTTTTTCCAGACAAGCCGAAGGCCTATGCCGAGGCTTTTCGGGTGCTTCAGCCCGGCGGCCTGTTTGCCTTCAGCACCTGGGACAGTTTCGAGGTCAATCCGCTCACCGCTGTGGCGCGTGACGCAGCCGCGCCACTGTTACCGGATGACGTGCCGCCCTTCATGTCGATCCCCTTTTCCTACTTCGATCTGAATCTGATACGCCGGGACCTGAGCGCGGCAGGCTTCGGGGAGATTCGGCTGTGCGTTCTGCCGGGTCTGGCCCGCGCCGCCCATGCACGCGAGGCCGCCGAAGCTTTCGTGTTCGGCTCGCCGCTTGGCGCTCAACTCGACCAGGCCGGCCAACAGGCGGCCGGCATCGACGCGCTGGAACAGGCGATCAGCCAGCGATTCGGCGCCGGGCCGCTGGAAGCACCCATGCAGGCCATTGTGGTGGAAGCCTTCAAGCCCACCTGACCTATCGAGTCCGTCAACGACCGCAGACGCAACAATCCTAAGCTCATGGCCAAGAAATTCGACTATCAGATGATTCCGACCAACGGCGTGGAGCTGCGCGCCGTCGTGCGCGGCGAAGGGCCGCTGGTCATCATGGTTCACGGCTTCCCGGAAAGCTGGTATTCCTGGCGGCATCAGATCGACCCGGTGGCCGAGGCCGGCTACCAGGTGGTCGCGCTCGACGTGCGCGGCTACGGCGGCAGCAGCAAGCTCGAGGCAATTCGCGATTACGCGATGACCGAGCTCGTCAACGACCTGCTGGGCGTCATGGATCACTTCAAGGCCGACAAGGCGGTCCTGTTCGGTCACGACTGGGGCGCGCCAATCGTGTGGAACACGGCCGCGCTACACCCGGAGCGCGTGGCCGGCGTGGTCGGCCTGAGCGTGCCCTGGCTGCCCGCAGCCGATGTGTCCGCGACCGATCTATGGCGAGACCTCTACGCTGACCGATTCTTCTATCAGACCTATTTTCAGCCGCCGGGACAGGCCGAGGCCGAGTTGGACCAGGACGTTCGCAAGAGCCTGCGCGTGATCTACTACAACCTGTCGGGTGCCGTCCGGAAGAATACCTGGCTGAAGAAGAAGCCGATCGACGCGAAACTGATGGACGGCCTGGAAGACCCCGGCGAGATGCCGGACTGGATGACGCCCGATGACCTGGACTTCTACACCAATGAGTTCATGCTGGACGGCTTTGAAACGGCGCTCAACCGGTACCGCGCACAGGACATCGACTTTGAAGCCCTGCCGGAGCTCCGCGGCGCCCGGATTACCGTCCCCTGCGGCTTCATCGCCGGCAGCAAGGAAATCGTGCTGTCTTTCATTCCCGGCGTGGATGTCGTGGCCAACATGGAAGCCCATGTTGACGATCTGCGGCTGAAGAAGATGATCAAGGGCGCCGGCCACTGGATTCAGCAGGAAGCGCCGGAAGAGACGACCAGCGCCCTGCTCAAATTCCTGAAAAAGCTGGACGGCTAATCCGCCGTCAGAGGGTCCCGAGTACCCGTTCCAGCAGCTTCGCCACCCGGCGCATGCCGTCGGCCAGCGTGTGCTCGATCTCGGCATGAATGGCCGCTTCGCCCCGGCCTGCGGCCTGGTTGACCACGACGGCGCAGCAGGCGTATTCCAGCCCGGCCTCCCGCGCCAGCGAGGCTTCGGGCATGCCGGTCATGCCAACGATATCGCAGCCGTCGCGCTCCATGCGATCCACCTCGGCCGCCGTTTCCAGTCGCGGCCCCTGGGTCACGCCATGCACGCCACGGTCCACTACCGGCAGGTCCAGCGTCTGCGCCGCATCGATGAGCGAGCGCCGCAACGACTCGCTGTAGGGCTGCGTGAAATCCACATGCAGCATGGCGCCATCGCCCTCCCAGAAACTGTGGGCGCGACCCCAGCTGTAGTCGATGATCTGATCGGGGATAACCAGGCTGCCCGCCGGCATATCGGGATGTATACCGCCGACCGCCGCGATGGCAATGACCTGCTTGACGCCGGCGTCCGCCAGCGCCTGGATGTTGGCCCGGTAATTGATGGCATGAGGCGGAATCGCGTGGCCGCGACCATGCCGCATGAGAAAAGTCACATCGCGGCCGGCAAACCGGCCGCTGACGAGCGGTCCGCTGGGCGCACCGAATCCGGTTTCGGGATGCATCTGCTGCGCCTGTTCCAGCCCGGCGAGTTCAGCCAGCGCCGTGCCGCCGATGATGCCGATCGGCGAAAGATGTGCGTTGCCCGACATCGCCTCAGCTGCCCTTCAGCGCATAGACGGCCGGGAGCTGGCGGTAATAGCCGCGGTAATCCATACCGGCACCGAAGACGTAGCGGTCCTCCACGTCGCCGCCAAGATAGTCGACCTTGAACTCGCGTTCACGCCGATCGTGCTGCTTGCGCAACAGAATGGCGGAACGCACCGACGCCGCCCCCTGCCCTTCGATCGCCCGGAGAATCGCGTCCAGCGTGTGGCCTTCATCCAGAATGTCGTCGATCACCAACACGTGCCGCCCCTCCAGCACGATACCCGGACTGACCTTCCACACCAGCTCACCGCCCTGTGTTTCACCGCGGTAACGGGTGGCGTGCAGATAGTCGAAAGTAAACGGAAAACGCAGCCGGCGGAGCAATTCGGCAGCCACCACGAAGCCGCCCATCATCACGCAGAGCACCACCGGGTCGAGCTCGGCCAGATCCTGATGAATCTCTTTCGCCATGCGATCGTACATGCGCGTCAGATCGGCTTCGCTGATCACCAGGTCGGCCTCGTCAAGTACGGCCTTAGCCTCGACGCCGGGATTGCTAGGTTGTTGTTTTTCCACTTTCGTTTTCCGCTTCTAAGTGCCCTGAATCGTTCCGTGCCGGCCCGCCGGCATGCTCGATCAGAGCCAGACCGTCCGGGGCTCTGAGCGTGGTGGTCGGATAGGCCACTTCAGCCCCGTGGGCATCGATGATCTGGTGAACACGCAGCAGCACCGCCTGCTTGACCTCGTGATACCGGGCCCATTGCGTGGTCACCGTATAACAGAATATGAAAAAGTCCAGGGAGTGCGCCCCGAACTGGTTGAAGTGCACGAGAATGATCTCGTTGCTGTCGATCTCCTCGTCGTCTTCGAGCATCTGCCGGATTTCGCCCAGCACCGGGGCCACCCGTGCCGCATCGTCATAACGCAGACCGATATTTTCGAATATGCGCCGGTGCGTCATCCGTGAGGGGTTTTCCAGCGATACGTTGGTGAACACCGCGTTCGGCACATAAAGGGGCCGCTTGTCGAATCGTCTCAGGCTGACGAAACGCCAGCCGATCTTCTCGACAACGCCCTCGATATCCCGGTCGGGCGAGCGGATCCAGTCACCCACCGAAAAGGGTCGATTCAGGTAGATGGTCAGACCGCCGAACACGTTGGCCAGAATGTCCTTGGCCGCAAAGCCGACCGCAATGCCGCCCACACCACCGAAGGCCAGCAGGCCCGAAATTGATACGCCCAGACTTTCCAGGACGATGAGAACGGCGGTAATGGCCAGTGAGGCGCGTAGCAGCTTGCTGATCGCGTCGAGCAGCGTCTGATCCACCTCGTCGCCGCGCATGACCGCCCGGCGCATGTAGCCGTGCTTGAACTCCTCGACCACCTTGAACAAGAACCAGGTGATGATCGCCACCAGCACCACGGTCCAGACCGGTTCGCTGTATTCGGCCAGAAGGGATTCCGCGGGCGGATCGGCTATATCGACCGCGATGTACAGACCCACGGCCCAGGCCATAGCGCGACCGGGCGCGCTGAGGCTGTTGAAGACCGCGTCGTCCCAGATATTGGTGGTCTTCTCGACGTACTTGCCCAGCGCCAGCACCGCCAGCCGCAGCAGCATGTTGAAGGCCACCACCAGCAGCACCACGAGGAAAACATCCACCGCCGAGCCCCAGGTCTCGCGCAGGGCCTCGTAGCGGGCGATCCACGGGTCGAGCCAGTCGAACATCTAGGCGGCGTCCCCGGGCAGACGGGACAGCAGCGACTGCATCTGCGCCTGCAGGGCCTGGGCATCAGCCGCACGGCCGGCGCTTCGCTTCAGCCCGGCGCGACGCTCGGCGCCGTCCATGGCGCGCTCGTGGGCGAAGTCGGCCAGCAGCTCAATGACCGCCGCGCGATTGTTGCAGACGGGCAGCACATCGCAGCCGGCATCCAGCGCCAGCCGTGCCCGGACCCGGTAGTCGCCCACCGAGGCCGCTCCGCCCATGCTCAGGTCGTCACAGAACACCACGCCGCGGAATCCCAGTTCGCTGCGCAGGCGGGTCTGGATCCAGTGCGACGACAGGCTCGCTGGCGCCTCGTCCACGGCGGGATAGCGGATGTGCGCCATCATGACCGACTCAAGCCCCTGGGCAATCAGCCCGCGATAGGGCGCCAGGTCGCCGCCCAGTTCATCCAGGCTGCGCGGATCAACCGGCAGTTCGTGATGCGAGTCCTCGCGCACCGACCCGTGCCCGGGAAAGTGCTTGGCGGTCGCGGCCATGCCGCCCTGGTTCAGCCCCCGGCGCAGCGCCAGCGACAAGGCCAGTACGGCCGGCGCGCCGGCGTCGAACGCGCGGTCTCCGATCACCTCGCAGCAGCCGGTGTCCAGATCAACCACCGGTGCCAGCGGCATATCGATATCCATGGCGCCCAGCTCGACCGCCATCAGGCGGCCGACCACCTCGGCCAGCTGCAGCCCCGCTTCGGCGTCCCGTGCGTACAGCTCGCCCACCCGGCGCATGGGCGGCAGGCGGGTGAAGCCGTCGCGGAAACGCTGAACCCGGCCGCCTTCATAGTCCACGGCAATACACAGTTCGGGGCGGACGTCACGGATGGCCGCGGTCAACGCCGCGAGCTGCTGCGGCGACTCATAGTTGCGGCTGAAATAGATGACGCTGCCGACCAGCGGATGCCGGAGCAATTCGCGGTCCTCCCCGGTCAGCGTCGTGTTGTCCAGATCGATCATCAGCGGACCCGGGGTCATGCGGGGCCCTCCTCGATGAGTACGGGCGTACCCGCGGGTACGCGATCAAACAGGTCGATAATGTCGTCGTTGTGCATCCGGATACAGCCGATCGAGCCCGGCCGCCCCATTTCGGCGCTGTCTGGCGAGCCGTGGATGTAGATAAAGCGACGCATCGTGTCCACGTTACCCAGCCTGTTGCGACCGATTTCCTCGCCGCAGAGCCAGAGAATACGGCTGAGAATCCAGTCGCTGCGGCTGGAGCGGGCAGCCAGTTCGTCGCTGTAGAGCTCCCCCGTGGGGCGGCGCCCGATGAACACGGTGCCGGCCGGCTGGCCAGCGCCGATCTTGGCGCGAATGCGATGGCGCCCGCGCGGCGTGCAGAAGCTGCCGTTTCGCTCACCGGCCCCATTTCGGGCGGTGGATACGGCGTAGCTGTGGCGCGCACCAGCGGCGTCGGTGAACGTCAACTGCTGGCGCGCCAGGTCGATATGAATGGATGCTGTGCTCATGGCCCCCGTCTGTCGGCTTCCGTCCAGTCCGCGAACGGGTGATGCGACAGCGCATGATTGTAGTAGCGGTGCAGATCGGTGACCTCCGGGCCCAGCCAGGCCGGCCTGTCGAAGGCCTCGTTCGGCTCCGCCAGCTCGATCTCCGCGACCACCAGGCCGCTATTGTGCTCCAGGAACTCGTCAATCTCCCAGACATGATCCCCGCGCGAGACGATATGCCGCCGTTTGGCAATCCGGCCCGGCAGGCAGAGTCTGTCGAGCATTTCGCGCGCCTGATCCGGCGGCAGCGGATATTCGTATTCCAGCCGCTGCGCGCCCGCTTCGGCCGATTTGATATTCAGATTGGCCTGGTCGTCCTGCAGCCGGATACGCACCGAGCTGCGCTGCGCCTGCGCCAGATAGCCCTGCGTGATTTCGTGCACGCGGCACACCTCGCGACGCCATGCATCGCCTGCCAGCAGAAACTTGCGCTCGATCTCCACGCCCATCCGCCTAGTCCTCGAGTTCGAACAGCGCCATGGCCTCGATATGCGCCGTGTGCGGAAACATGTTGACCACGCCCGCGGCGGCAAGCCTGTAGCCGTACTCCTTGACCAGTGTTTGCGCATCGCGGGCCAGCGTGGCCGGATGGCAGGAGCAGTAAACCACCGCTTTCGGGCGCGAACGCACGGCCAGCGGCAGGATTTCGCGGGCACCCGAGCGGGGCGGGTCAAGCAGCAGCTTGTCGTAGGACAACCGGGCCCAGGGTGCGTCATCCTGCGCTTCGAAGAGGTCGCCCACGTGCGCACTCAGATTGCCGATCCCGTTGTGTCGGGCATTCTCGATGGCCCGGTGTACCAGTCCGGCCTCGCCCTCCACCGAATGGACCTGTCCTGCCCGGCGCGCCAGCGGCAGGCTGAAGTTGCCCACACCCGAAAACAGCTCTAGCACCTGCTCGTCCGCTGCCGGGGCCAGCAAACGGACCGCCTGGGACACCATCAGCCGGTTGACCTCGCCATGAATCTGCGCGAAATCCTGCGGCTCGAGCCGGATTTCCACATCGAACTCGGGCAGCCGATAGGACAGGTCGGCCGGATTGTCGAGCGGCGTGATGCTGTCCACGCCGCCGGGCTGCAGATAGATGATCAGCCCGGTCTGACGGGCAAACGCCGACAGGGCGTCCCGATCGGCCGGCGTAGGGTCATCGAGTACCCGAAAAATCAGCGCGACGCTGTCATCGCCACCCGCCACTTCGATCTGCGGCACGCGGTCGCGAATGGACAGTCGGCCCACAAGCGCTTCGAGATCGTGAATGCGCTCTCCCACCTCGGCGACCAGGACTTCACAGCGCGACAGGTTGGCAATGAACGGTGCGCCCCGCTCACGAAAGCCAACCAGCACACCGCCCTTCTTGGGCACGTGCTTGGCGCCCAGCCGGGCGCGGCGACGATACTGGTACTGCGCGCCGTTGATTGGCGGTAGCAGCGCTTCGGGCTCGACGCCGCCGATGCGACGCAGCGTTTCCAGCAGCTGATGCGCCTTGAACGTCAGCTGCGCGTCACCCGACAGATGCTGCAGCGCGCAGCCTCCGCAATAGCCGAAGTGCTCGCAACGCGGGGCTACGCGATCGTCGGACGCCTGCAGGACCGCTTCAAGGCGGCCCTCGTCGTAACTGGCGCGGCCGCCGACGCGCATGTAGCGCACGTGCTCGCCGGGCAGACTGTCCGGAATGAATACGGCCTTGCCGTCCGCATGCGCCACGCCGCGCGCGTCTGCCGCCAGATCATCCACCGTGATTTCGAAAGGCCCGGTCGGTTCCGGGCGCCGCCGTCTACGACCCATGCGTGACCATCAATTCCAGAACGTGGGGAGCGCGCCGGCCGCGGTGCGCTAGCCGTATACGCCGGTGGACAGATAACGATCGCCCCGGTCGCAGACAATCGAGGCGACCACGGCATCGTCGTGGGCCTGCGCCACGCGCAGCGCTGCCCACATGGCGCCGCCCGAGGACGGGCCGGCGAAAATGCCTTCCTGCGATGCCATCGCGCGCATGGTGTTCTCGGCATCCTCGGCGCTCACGTCGATGACTTCATCCACGCGTTCAGGCTCGTATATTTTCGGCAGATACTCTTCCGGCCAGCGGCGAATACCGGGAATGCGTGACTCGCCGGCGGGCTGTACGCCGATGATGCGGATGTCCGGATTCTGTTCCTTGAGGTACCGGGACACGCCCATGATGGTGCCGGTAGTGCCCATGGAGGCCACGAAGTGGGTGATGCGGCCCTGCGTATCGCGCCACAATTCGGGGCCGGTTCCCTCGTAATGCGCGCGCGGATTGTCCGGATTGGCAAACTGGTTGAGCACCAGACCCTCGCCGCGCTCGGCCATGGCGTCGGCCAGATCACGGGCCCCTTCCATCCCCTCTTCCTCCGATACGGACACGATTTCAGCGCCGAATGCGCGCATCACCGCGCGGCGTTCCTCGCTCATGTTCTCGGGCATGATCAGGCGCATGCGATATCCCTGCATGGCGGCCACCATGGCCAGGGCAATGCCGGTGTTGCCGCTGGTCGCCTCGATGAGCCGATCGCCGGGCCGAATATCGCCCCGTTCGGCGGCGTAGCGGATCATGCTGTAGGCGGGCCGGTCCTTGACCGATCCGGCCGGGTTGTCGCCTTCCAGCTTGGCGAGCACCGTGCTGTCGCCGGCCAGACGCTGCAGGCGGACCATGGGCGTGTTGCCCACAAACTGTTCTAGCGTCGGATATGTCATGGCCCGCGGATTCTATCAGGTTGCCGCGGCTCCCCGTGGTGTCGTGATGCCACCCCGCAGGACGGTCCCCGCAGCGACCCACGGCCCTGTAGGCAATGTGCTGCAGTCACCCCGTGACGTTATGGATACACTGTGCGCATGAAGATCTGGCGGCCGTCCTCGCAGCTGGTCTGGATTCTCCTGATTCCGGCCATACTGCTGTCCCTGGTGGCAGCAGCCGCCGTCATGCATCGCGAGGTTTCCGCGCTGCAATCCTCGCACCGGAACCTGGCCGACAGCCTGAATCGGCAGCTCGCCCGCGCCTCGCACCTGGCCCTGCTGGCCAGCAACAATCGCGAACTGCGGGAACTGGCCGAAACGGTGACCCGGACGTCTCCCATCATGGGGTCGGTCGTCATCCGTGACGACAGCGAGCAGGTACTGGCCGAAGCCGCCCGCGAACCGATTCGCCTGCACGGCCTGGACCACATGATTTCACGACTCATGATGTTCCTGTCGGCCAATCGGCTCGACATGCAGTACGAGATTGCCATTCCGCCACCGGGCGAAGGCACGCTGCTGGACCCGTTCGGCACACCGCGGGCCGAAGTCGGCGAGGCCCGGCTGAACCTGTCGGAAGCCTATTACCGAGCCGAGCTGGCGGCCGTGTTCTACCGCGCGGCGACCATCTGGACGCTGCTCTTCGCGCTGCTGTTTTCCACCGGCTACGTCATGGCCTGGCTGAGCGCGCGCCCGCTCAACCGGCTGCGCCGGGGGCTGCGTGAGCTGACGGGTTACGAGCCCGGAGACCACGGGGCGCGGGAAGGCTACGACGATCTGGAACACAGCCTCGCCGCGCTCGGGCGGCGCCTGAACCTCAGCGAAACCCGGGCCCGGGAGGCGACCGAGGCGCTGCGCTCCCACGAACAGCAGGTGGACCTGGCGCGGGATCACGAAAAAGGCGCGGCCCGCATGCGCGCCGACCTCGTGGCGGGCATGAGCCACGAGCTGCGGGCCCCGCTGACCGCAATCCTCAGCCACGCGGAACTGCTCAGTCGCGGCGCGCTGGACATGGAGCAGCGGGACTCGCTCGACACCGTGCACAAGTCCGCGCGCAACCTGCTGCACCTGATTGACGATGTGCTGGAGTGGAGCGGTATCGAAGCCGGCAAGGCCAACCTGAACGAGGTGGGATTCAACCTGGCCGAAACGGTGGAGGACACGCTCACTCTGATGGCGCCGCTGGCCTACGAAAAAGACCTTGAACTGGTTCACCTGATCTATCAGGACGTGCCGCTTCGCCTGCGCGGCGACCCCCAGCGCTTCCAGCAGATCCTGACCAACCTGGTGTCGAACGCCATCAAGTTCACGCGGGAGGGCGGCATTACCGTGCGGGTCATGCTCGAGGATGATCGCGGCGAGGAGGTCTGGGTCCGCGCAAGCGTGTCGGATACGGGCCCCGGCATTTCCGAGGACGCGCAGAAGAAACTGTTCACCATGTACGAGCGCCTGGGCAACAAGGCACCGGGCACCGGTCTGGGACTGGCCATCAGCAAGCGTCTGCTGGAGATGATGGGCGGGCAGATTTCGGTAACCAGCCAACTGGGTGAAGGCTCGGAATTCGAATTCACCCTGCCGCTGAAAAAGGCCCTGCATCGCGAACAGAATGCCGTGCCGTGGTCGGGACTTCGCGATCGTCATCTGGCCGTGATCGAGCCGCATGATCCGGCGCGGCATGCCCTGCTGCACCACCTGGATGCCTGGCAGGTCAATGTTCAGACCCTGCGCACCATGCAGGAGCTGCGGGGCCGCCTGGAAGACCGGCGTTTCAAGGTCTGGCCGGACGGAGTGATCATCGGCGCCAGCGCGGACTATGCGGCCGACGACCAGTTTGCGGACCTGCTGGCCCGCTGCCGCGAGGCGCGGCTGCCCGTGCTTACACTGCTGACCTCGATCGACAAGACGCTGCATGAAGCCATGATCGCAGCGGGCGCCTCGGCCAGCTCGGCCAAATCGATCAACCGCCTGAGCCTGTACCGTAAACTGTGCGAGCTGGCGCTTCCCGAAGAGGCCGACGAAACGCCGAAGGTGGAAAAGCCGCTGCAGGACCTGCAGGTTCTGGTAGCCGACAACAGCGCTGCCACGCGTGCCTATGTGGCCGCCATGCTCAGCGGCCTGGGGGCCGCGGTCGCTCAGGCCGAGGACGGCGAGGCTGCGGTCGATGCCTGGCGCAAGGGTAATTTCCCGCTTGTACTACTGGATGATCAGATGCCCGGCTATACCGGTGAACAGGCCGCGCGGATCCTGCGGGACATGGCGACCGCGGCCAATCAGCCCCTGCTCATCGGGATGACCGCCGACTCGCGCCAGGCCACACGCGACCGCCTGCTCGACGCCGGCATGGATGCGTTTCTGCCCAAGCCGTTCGACGATGCCAAACTGCTGCGCTGTCTCAAGCCGTTTGCCTCGCGCCTGCACGCCCCGGTCCAGGCCACCGGGGAACCCGTGCGCCAGCATCAGCTGGTGGCCGACCCCGAACTCGCGAAACTCCTCGCGCAGGAGCTGCCGCGCCAGCTTGACGCAGTGGAAAAGGCCCTGTCGCGGGGTGATCTGCAGGAGGCGCAGGCCGAGATACACACGCTGCACGGCACGGCCGCGTTTTACGGCCTGACGCGCCTGAAGCAGATTGCCGCGCAGGTTGAAACCTCGCTCCAGGACGGTCTGGAGCCCGCCACCCAGGACGCTTCAACCCTGCGTGCGGCCGTGGACGACGCCATCGCCGGCCTGCAGGCCACCGACTCCGCCGCAGTCGCGTCCTAGTGTAGTACGCATGGCTTCGGCCATTTCGCGGACCGCATCACCCAGGCCCACGAAGACCGATCGGGCTACCAGCGCGTGGCCGATGTTCAGCTCCACCACTTCGGGAATTGCGGCCACCGGCGCCACGTTGCCCACGTGCAGCCCGTGGCCGGCGTGAACCTCCAGCCCCAGCGAGTGGGCCAGCTGCGCACCTTTCCGAATAGCCGACAGCAGCGCCTGGCGGGTTGTCTTGTCAGTCGCATCTGCATAGCCGCCCGTGTGGATTTCAATGCAGTGGGCCCCGCAGGCATGGGCCGCCCGGATCTGCGCCTCGTCCGCCTCGATGAACAGGGACACGCGAATGCCGGCCCCGGCAAAGCGCCGGCAGGCCGCTTCGATAGCCGCCTGATGACCGACCACATCAAGACCGCCTTCGGTCGTCAGTTCCTCCCGGCGTTCGGGCACGAAACAGATGAAATCGGGCGCCAGGCGCTCGGCAATATCCAGCATGGCCGCGTTGACGGCCAGCTCGAGGTTGAGTTTCAGCCCGGGCTCGCGAACCAGCTGCTCGACATCGTGGTCCTGGATATGCCGTCGATCCTCACGCAGGTGCACCGTAATGCTGTGCGCGCCGGCCTGCAGCGCGAGCCGCGCCGCCGCCAGCACGTCCGGATAGTCGGTCCCGCGCACCTGGCGCAGGGTCGCCACGTGATCAATATTCACGCCCAGGCGTAATTCAGTGTCGGTCACGGGGCTCCTGGCCTCCCTCTTCTGAGCCGGTACTCGTCCGGCGAAGTTTCTGCATGGCGCGCAGGGTGATCGCTGATTGCAGCGGTCGCGCCCCAAGATGCGGCTGCAGGGCGCGGGCGAGAAGCTCGCGGGCCTCGCGCCGCACTGGCGCCAAGCCGGCGCCCGCGGTCTGCAGCGCCAGAATCACTCGTCCGCTCACCCGGCCGGGCGCGGGCTCATCTACCTCGCTGAAACCGGCGATCGGGTCGAAACTGTACCAGCCGTCGGCGCGGATCGCGTTGCCGGCCTGGGTTTCATGCAGCGGCAGCCCGTAGCCACAGGCGTCCAGCAGCGACAGCTCGAATGTCCGCAGCTTGATGTTGATGTCCGGCGAGCTACCCAGCGCGTGCAGGGTTTCGAGCAGCGCCCGAAATACATCCGGATTGGGGTCCTCGCGCGGCGTCATTCTCAGCACCAGCTCGGCCGCGTAGAAACCGGCATATAGCGCGACGCCCCGCAGCGTCAGGGCAGGCAGCACGGGGTCGGCCTGCGTCAACGTCTTCAGATCACTCCGGCCTCGCCAGCCCAGCTGCAGCAGGCGCAGCGGCTCGAGTTGTCCGCGCCAGCGCGCCCTGGGTTTCTTGACGCCCTTCGCGACCAGCCCCACTCGGCCATGATCGCGGCTGAAGACATCCAGAAGCAGGCTGCTGTCCCGATAATCGCGCCGGTGGAGAATTATGGCGGGTTCGGATTCCGCCTGCGTGGCCGCGGTCACGGGCGGCAGTCAGCCCGTCGCGCGGGTCAGCGACGGACGGCCGGCGTCAGGGCTTCCGCATTCGCCGCCAATAGGGCGGAATGCGACATCGGACCGGCCGGTCAATGTCTGAGCAAGTACGGACCACACGGCTTAGTAGCCCAGTTCCCGCAGCGCGCTGTCGCTCTCGTTCCAGTTCCGGCGGAGCTTGACGTGCAGGCGCAGCTCGCAGGGGGTATCAAAACGCGCAGCCAGTTCGAGACGCGCGCGCTGACCGGCCTCCTTGAGCGTGGCGCCGCCCCGCCCGATCACGATGGCCTTGTGGCTGTCCCGGGCCACCCAGACGGTGGCGTGCGCGACGATGCGTTCCGGCCCGGCCTCGACGTTATCCGCCGTAACCGACAGCGAATACGGCAGCTCGTCACGCAACAGCAGCATGAACTTCTCGCGAACGGCTTCCTCGATAAGAAACTTCACGCTGCGATCGGTGAATTCGTCTTCCGGGAAAAGAAATTCATCGGCTGGCGGCACATACGGCTCGATTTCCTTGAGCAGCGGATCGAACTGCTTTTCCCGCCTGGCGGACATGGGCACGAAGAAGTCGAACGCATGGCGCTTCGAGCAGGCTTCGATGAACGGCAGCAGCAGCTCCGCGCGGGCCAGCCGATCGATCTTGTTGATGACCAGACCCACCGGCAACCGACTGCGCCTGACGGCCTCCAGCACGGCGTCGTCGTCGGGCTGCCAGCGATCGGCCTCGACCAGCATCAGCGCCAGATCGACGCCGTCCAGGCTGGCGCGGGTGGTTTCGTTGATGCGGCGGTTCAGCGCATTGCTGCGCCCGCCGTGCAGGCCCGGCGTGTCGACAAATCCGATCTGCAGGTGACCGCGCGTGAGTACCCCCACGATGCGATGCCGCGTCGTCTGGGGCTTGGGCGTGACAATACTCACCTTCTCGCCCACCAGGGCGTTGAGCAACGTAGACTTGCCTACGTTGGGCCGGCCCGCAAGCACCACGAGTCCGGCGCGCTTTTCCCGTTCTTCGTTCAAGTCAGCTCCTGGAGCATATTGGCGGCGGCGGCCTGCTCCGCGCGGCGGCGGCCGCGACCCTCGCCCCGGGTCTGCCGGGTTTCGTCACACAGCCGGCACGCGGCCACAAAATGCTGGTCGTGCGCCGCGCCGCTGACCGACAGCACCTCGTATTCCGGCAGGGGCCGGCCACGTGCCTGCAGCCACTCCTGCAGGCGTGTCTTGGCGTCCTTGAGCGTTTCGGCGGCGGGCAGATTGTCCAGCCGCTCTTCCAGCAGCCGCAGCACGAATGCGCGGGCCGGGCCGAAGCCGCCATCCAGATAAACCGCGGCGATGAGCGCCTCGACCGCATCCGCCAGAATCGACGCGCGCCGCGACCCGCCACTTCTCAGTTCGCCGGAGCCGAGCTCGAGAAACTCCCCGATCCCGGACTCCCGCGCAAGCTGAGCCAAAGTCTTTTCGCGCACCAGCGCCGCGCGCAGGCGGGACAGATCGCCCTCGGGCGCCTCGGGACGCTGCTCGAACAGCGCCTCGGCGGCCACCATGTTGAGTACGGCATCCCCGAGAAATTCCAGCCGCTCGTTGTTGCGCGCCCCCACGCTCCGATGACGCAGACTCAGCCGTAGCCAGTCGGGCTCAGCAAAGCTGAGCCCA
>NYTH01000024.1 GCA_002683405.1 Salinisphaeraceae bacterium
CGCGTGGCCCGGGCCACGGCGCGGCGCCGCAGAAAGCGGTTGTGTTCGCAAGCGAACCCCCAATGCGCTCCGATTATGCGCACCCGCTCGAATACCCGCAATAAAACAGGACGCGCCAAAGGCCGGGGAGCGAACTGCATGAACAGCACGCGCGATACCCGTCGTGAAGCACTCGAAGCCTGGGTCGCGCAGGAACTCGACGCCATGCCGAGCTGGACGGTCGCCTCGGCGGACGCGAGTTTCCGACGCTACTTCCGCGCCCGGGTGGGCGAGGGTGAGGCGGCAAACTGCTATATCGCAATGGATGCGCCGCCCGAGCGCGAGGACAACCCGGCGTTCGTACGCATTGCCGAACTCATGGCCGCGGCGGGCCTGAACGTGCCGCGGGTGCTGGCGGTCGACTACGAGCGCGGTTTCATGCTGCTGACCGATCTGGGCACACGCACCTTTCTCGACGTGCTCGATGCCGACAACGCCGACGCGCTGTTCGGCGCGGCCACCGGTGCGCTCATCGACTGGCAGCAGGCAAGCCAGCCCGGGGTGTTGCCGGACTATGACCGGGCCACGCTTGCTGCCGAGCTGGAATTGTTTCGCGACTGGTATCTGGCCCGCCATCTGCGCTACACGCCCACGGCCAGCGAGCAGGCCGATATCGATGCCGCGTTTACCTTCCTGCTCGATGAAATCTGTGCCCAGCCCCAGGTCTACGTGCATCGCGACTACATGCCCCGCAACCTGATGGTCTGCGACCCCAATCCAGGGGTCATCGATTTTCAGGATGCCCGCTACGGACCCATCAGCTACGACCTGCTGTCACTCTTCCGGGATGCGTTCATCAGCTGGCCCGACGCGCGGATCGACGCCTGGAACCGCCGCTACTGGACGCGGGCCCGCGACGCCGGACTGCCGGTGCCCGAGACATTCGAGGCGTTCGACCAGGACCTGAAGTGGATGGGCCTGCAGCGGCATCTGAAAGTCATCGGCATCTTTGCCCGTATCTGCCATCGTGACGGCAAGCCACACTATCTGCGCGATGTGCCGCGATTCGCCGGCTATATCCGGCCCGTGCTGCACGCGCTGCCCGGCATGGCGGATTTTGCCGAGCTGTTCGATCGGCTGATGCCGCCCGAGGCGCCTGCGCGGTGAAGGTCATGGTGCTTGCCGCGGGGCGGGGCGCGCGGCTGCGCCCGATCACCGACAGCCTGCCCAAGCCGCTGGTGCAGCTGGGTGGCCGCTGTCTGGTGGAACATCAGCTGTTGGCGCTTGCGGCCGCCGGTCTGCGCGACATTGTGATGAACGTGGCCTGGCTGGGCGACGCGATCATCGACCATCTGGGTGACGGCAGCCGCTACGGCGTGCAAATCGATTATTCGCGCGAGCAGCCCGGCGAGCTCGATACCGGGGGCGGCATCGTGCAGGCGCTGCCGCGGCTGGGCGATGCGCCGTTCGCCGTGGTGAATGCCGACGTGTTTACCGACTTCCCCTTCGAACGGCTGCCGTTGATGCGGCCCGCCGCGCAGGACGACATACACCTCGTCCTGGTGCCCAACCCACCCCACAAGTCGCGGGGCGACTTCAGCCTGGAGGCAGGCCGGCTGATCCGGACGGCCCAGGCGCATACCTTTTCCGGTATCGGCGTCTATCACCCGCGTTTGTTCAAGGGACTGGCCCCGGGGCGGCGCTCGCTGGCTGATGTACTGTTCGCCGCCGTCGACGCCGGGCGCGCGTCCGGCGAGCTGTATCGCGGGCGCTGGCACGATGTTGGCACGCACGAAAGCTTACAGGCGTTGCGACAGGCACATGGGTAGACAGGTCGAGTACCGCGCCTTCACCGAAGCCGATCACGCGGCGTTCGTCGAGCGGCTGAATGCGGAGACGGAACGGCTGCGGCTGCTTTTCGAAAACGAGCAGTTCGGGGACGCCGCCACCACCATCGGCTACGAGGTGGAGGCCTGTCTGGTGGACGAGGCGGGCCGGCCGGCCGATGCCAATATGGGCTTTCTGGAGCGTCTGAACATGCCGGCGGCGGTGCCGGAACTGGCCCGCTGCAACATCGAGTTCAACGGCCGGCCCCGCGGCATCGCCGGGCGCGGCCTGGCCGACATGCAGGCGGAACTGGACGAATGGCTCGCGCTGGGTCGGCGTACGGCGGGCCGCATGGGGCTGTCGCTGCTGATGATCGGCATCCTGCCGACGCTGCGCGAAGCGGACATGGACCTCGAGCACATCTCGCCGTCGCCGCGCTATCGCATTCTTAACGAAAATGTGGCCCGGCTGCGGGGGCGCCAGCAGGTCGCGCTGGATATCAGCGGGGAGCAGCACTATCAGGGCCGCTTCGACAGCATCATGGCGGAATCCGCCGCGACCTCGTTTCAGCTTCATCTGCGGCTGCCCCCGGCCGAGGCGGCCCGCTGGTACAACGCGGCGCAGATCGCGGCCGGGCCCCTGCTGGCGGCGGCCGCGAACTCGCCGTATCTGTTCGGCCATGATCTCTGGGCCGAAACCCGTATTCCCTCGTTCGCCCAGGCGGTGGATGCCGGGGATGTGCATTTTGTGACCTTCGGCCGCGGCTACGTGGCTTCGCTGCACGAGCTTTTCGAGGAAAACCGGGCCCGCTATCCGGTGCTGCTGCCCGCGCGATGCGGCGATGCCCCGGGGTTTGAACACGTCAACCTGCACAACGGCACCATCTGGCGCTGGAACCGGCCGGTGCTGGGCGAGGGCGAGCCGCCCCATCTGCGTGTCGAGCACCGATCACTGCCGGCCGGGCCCACCGTGCTCGACATGGTCGCCAACTGCGCGTTTTTCCACGGCCTCGTGGCCGAACTGGCCCAGCAGCCGGAGCCGCCCGAAGACCGTCTGTCGTTCGCGTCTGCCCGGCGGAATTTCTATCGCGCGGCGCGCCACGGCCTGGCCGCTGAACTCGACTGGTCGGGCGGCTCGGACTCGGTCGCCGCGCTTTACCAGGACCGTCTGCTACCCGCCGCGCGTGAAGGGCTCCGGCGCCTGGACGTGGAAGATACGGTGGCGCAGTACTACCTGGCTGTCCTGGCGGAGCGGGTACAGCGGGGTCTGAGCGGCGCGGGCTGGCAGCGCGAATGGGTGCGTTTGCACGGTCACGACATGACCGGCCTGGTGCAGGCTTATGGCGCCAACCAGATGTCCGGCAAGCCCCTGTCCGAATGGGACCTGCGCCGATGCTGACGGTGCTCGAACACCTGCCGGACGGGTTCCTTACGGCCAGGGGGCCTGAACTCGCCGATCTTCTGGGCGGGCCGGCGCTCGTGCATCTGCCAGGCGAGCGCGCCCAGCCGCTGTTCGTGTCGATTCTGCTGCACGGCAACGAGATCACCGGGTTGCACGCGGTTCAGCAATTGCTCTCGCGCTATCGCGGCAAGGCGCTGCCGCGCGCCATGACCTTGTTCATCGGTAATGTCGAGGCCGCCCGCTACGGCCTCAGGCGCCTGCCGGAACAGGCGGACTTCAACCGCATATGGCCGGATGAGGCGGGCCGGCTGCACGCCCCGCCCAGCGTGGAAACACGCATGGCCGGGCAGGTGCTCGAGATAATGGCCAAACGCCGGCCGTTTGCCGCTGTCGATGTGCACAACAATACCGGGCACAACCCCCACTATGCGGCCATCAACAGACTCGAAGGGCGCTGGCTGCAGCTGGCGCGGGCTTTCGCACCCGCGGCGCTGTACTTCCGCTATCCGCCCGGCACCCTGGCCATGGGGTTCGGCGCCCTGTGTCCTGCGGTCACGCTCGAATGCGGCATCGTCGGGGCGGGTAGCGGCGCTGCGCACGCGGCAGCCTATCTGGACAACTGTCTGCGGATGACGACCATTGCCGACGAAACTCCGCCAGATGAGGCGCTCCGGCTGTATCGCACGGTGGCCTGCGTGACCGTGCCGGACGACGTGAGCGTCACCGTGGGCGACGCCGCGCCCGGTCAGCTGCATCTGCGAAACGATCTGGAATCGCTGAACTGGCAGACGCTGCCGGCGGGGACGGCGCTGGGGCGCGTGAGCGGCGTCGCGGCGATGCCGCTCGAAGTGCGTGACGTCAACGAACAATGCTGCACCGCGCAGTATCTGCGGCTTGACGGGGATCAGCTGCGCCTGCGTCAGTCGACCACGCCGGCCATGCTGAGCACCCAGATCCGCGTCGTGCGGCAGGACTGTCTGTGCTATCTGCTCGAACGGGTCGGGCGGCCGCACGGCGCGCATGACGGTTGACCGCGTTGGCCCTGTTAGACTACCGCGGCCGGTACCGCCGCGATTGCGGATGTCCGTACCGGCACCACGCTCGATCATGAGTTGGAGAACCCGTATGAACAACCCGCTAGCGGGCGCCGGCCGGCGCCGGTCCGTTGCGACAATGACAAGACGTGCTGGCCTGCCGGCCTTGCTGATGCTGGCTTGTGTGGTGGCCGGTTGCGCCGGGAACAGTCGGCCACGGCCGGTTGCGCCGGACCTGACCGTGCTGGAGCCCGCCGAGCAAGCCATTGCGCAGGCGCGGACCATTCGCGCCGACGAGCTTGCGCCGGAGGCGCTGCGCGAAGCGCAACGCCGGGTCAGCCTTGCGCGGACCATCGTGCTGCAGTCGGCGCTGCAGGGCACGCAGCCGGACGAGGCGCAGCGCGTTCGCATCGAGCAGCTGGTCGAAGAGGCCCGGGTGGATGCCATGCTGGCCAGCGCGGTCACCCAGCGTGAAGCGGTGGTTAACGCGCTCGGCGAATACGAGAAGGCACTGGCGCCGCCGCCGACGGACTCGCCCGACACCGGCTCGCAGCCCGCATCGAATCAGTCCGGCCCGGGGAGCAATTGATAATGAGTGGAGTGACACAACGCGCCGTCACGCTTGGCAAGTCTCTATGGATAGTGGGCACTCTGACTGCCGTAACGGGCTGCGCCGCGCTGTTTCGCGGCGATCCGGTGCCGCCCGAGCCGCCGCGTCCCGCGCTGTCCAAGCAGCTGCCGGGTGAACAGGCAGACGCGGAGCAGGGCGGGGTCGTGCGAAACGACGCCGGTGAAATCATCGATTACCAGCCGCTGGCCCAAGCCCGCAGCGTGCTGGAGCAGGCGCGCGCGAGCGCGGCCGTTGCCGAATACGGATCGGAGGCGCTTGAAACCGCCGAGTCCCGTTTGCAGGCGGCCGAGTCGGCGTGGCAGTCGGCCGGCGCCGCGCCCTCGGATGAGCTGCTGCGTCGCGCGAAACACGAAGCCTATCTCGCCCGCCGCTGGGCTCAGATTGCGCTGGCGCAGGCGGGGCGCGAGCGGGGTCTGGGTGAGCTCGGTGCCGCTAAACAGACGCTCGAGGCCCGCGAAGCCGCCGACGCCCGGTGGCTTGGAAGCTATCTTGTTCCCGAGGCTTACGGGGCGCTGGATTTCGCCACGGGCACCGCGCGCCTGACGCCCGGCTCGCAGCAGGTGGTGGCCCGACTGGCTGATTTCTTGCAGGACCATGATCGCTATGGCCTGAGAATTTCCGGGCATACCGACAGCGCGCCGCCGTCCACGCAAAACCTGGACGCCTTTCTGCAGGAGAATCCGGACCTGAGCGAAGCCGATCTCAGCGAAGAAGACGCCGCCGCCCTGTACAACCTGGCCATGTCGAAGCGGCGGGCCGGGGCAGTCAAGGCGCAGCTGGTTGAGGCCGGAATCGAATCGGCGCGGCTGGATGTGTTTGCCTTCGGGCAGGCGCAGCCCCGCGCCAGCAACGACACGGCAGCCGGCCGGCGCAAGAATCGCCGCGTGGAAGTGCTGGTCGTTCGCGCCGAGGAGGCCCGTCAGCAGGCCGGTCGGGAAACGGTCGAAGGTCTGGGCCTGAAATAGGCGGCTGGCGCAGGCCCGATTGAGAGGACAGCGACTTATGAACAGCATCCCCGTCAAACCTCGTTGCGCCGCGCCGCGCTGGCCTGTGGCGACCCTGTGGGTCGGTCTGGCCATCTTCATGCTCGGCGGCTGCGCCTCGGTGCCGAAACCGGAGAGCCAACTCAATAGCGCCCAGCAGGCGGTTTATCAGGCGGACGGCGCCGGTGCGGGCCAGTTTGCACCAAGCGAAATGCGGCAGGCACGCGGCCGCTACGAGCAGGCCCGGACGCTGGTGGCAGACGGCAAGCATCTGGCGGCCCGTCGCGAGGCCGAGCTGGCGCAGGCTTACGCGGAACTGGCGCAGGCGAAAGCGCTGGCCGAGCGAGCCGCGCAGAAGGCGGATCGCGCAGAGAGTGACGTGGCCCGGTTGGCGGCTGAAGCGGGGGAATCTCGATGATCAGACGCAGTTTTTGCAGTGTGGTGCTGGCCGTCACGCTGGCCGGCTGCGCCACGCCGCCGAGTCCCGAACTGGAAACGGCCGAGGCCGAGTTCGACGCCCTGCGCAGCGACAGCCAGGTGACCGATAACGTCCCGCTGGCGGTGTCCGAGGCGGAGGACGCGCTGCGGGCCGCGCAGGAGGCATCCAAGCTTGAGCAGCGCAATCATCAGGCCCGGCTGGCGGTGGTGCGCATCCAGATTGCGCGGGCCCAGTCCGAGCGCCGAGAAGCGGAAAAACGGGCCGAGGCCGCCGCCCGCCGGGCCGAGGAAATCCGGCTGGAGTCGCGCGGCCGGGAGGCGGACGCGGCGCGCGAGCGGGCGCTGCAGGCCGAGCAGCGAGCCGAACTGCTTCGCTCGCAGGCCGAGGCCGAGCGTCGCCGCGCCGAACAGGCGCGAGAGCACGCCAGCCAGATCAAGGCCGAACTGGCCAACGCACAGGCGGAGCTGGCGGAGTTGAAGCCGCGGCTGTCGCAACGCGGGCTGGTGCTGACGCTGGGTGAGGTGCTGTTCGATTTCGACAGCGCCCGCTTGAAGCCCTATACCGAACGCATCATGACCCGCCTGGCGGACTTCCTGCGGCAGAATCAGGATTACGGCCTCGTCATCGAGGGGCATACCGACAGCGAAGGCAAGGCGGACTATAACCGCGAGCTATCGCGCTCGCGCGCGCAGTCGGTCGCCGCGTCACTGCAGCAGCAGGGTATCCGGTCCACGCGCATGCGCGTGGACGGGCTGGGTGAAATTCGACCGATCGCGTCGAACGACACGGATGCCGGACGGCGTCAGAACCGCCGCGTGGAAATCATTATCCAGGAGCCCTGAGCGGCGGGTGGCCTGCTACCCGGCGTTGGCGTCGGCCAGCAGCGCCCGGCTGATGGCCGCGTGACTGCTTTGTGCGAGTTGCCGCCGATCCACGCCCACGGGCGAGATCGGCTCGCCTACCGTGACGCGGACATTCAGTCGCTCAAGCCGGCAGAGCCGCAGGAAATGCGGCGCCAGCTCCGCGCTCCCCGTCCAGGTGGCCCAGGCGTGATGCGCCGGCGCCGAGCGTGACTCGGGCAAGTAATGAATGGCCACCGGCAGAATACGGTGCCCGCCCTCTATGGCCGCGGCGAACATGCGGGCGTGAAATCGTGGCGGCACCAGGTCGGCCAGCGTGGTGGCGCTGGGGAACAGCACCACGGGCTGACCGCCGGCCAGCGTCTCGTTGACCTGCCGGGTTGCGTCGCCCGTCTTGAACTGCCCGCGAGGCAGAAATACCGTCCCCAGCAGTTCGGCAAACCGCCCAATCAACGGCCAGCGCCGGACTTCGGCCTTCGACACGAACGCCGCCTGCATCAATCCGCCAAGCAGGACGATGTCGAGCCAGGACACGTGATTCGACACCACCAGGCAGGCGCGATCCGGCAGACGGCCGACGATCTCGATACGTAGACCCAGCATCCGCAGCAGCTTTCTTTCCCACCAGGCGGCCAGCTTCGGCAGATAGCGGCGATGCAGCGGAAACGTCAGGAAGACCGCGAAGAAAATCAGGAAATGCAGGCCCAGTCGTAATGCTCTAAGCGACAGCCCGATGGCGCCCAGCGTGCGGGGTGTCGGCGTTGAAGTGTCGGGCATAGCTGTCGACGAGCTCGCGCAATTGCAGGTGTATGAAGAAGTCGGCGACGCCGAATGCAGGGTCGAGGCAGGGCGGGCCGCCCACGCGCGCGCCCAGCGACAGATAGGCCCTGAGCAGCGGCGGCAGACGGGGTACGTCAACACCGCCCGCAAAGTGGGGCAGGGGGCGCTTCGGCGCAACGCGGCAAGCCTGTTCGACCAGATGTCGGCGCGAAAGTCGGCGGAATATAGCATGCGCCCCGGCGCCGCCGTCGCCGGCGGCCACGCTGGCGCAGCCGATTAACTGGTCATACCGGCCCTGATTGACGAAGTGGCTCAGACCGCGCCAGAGGCTGGCGATGGCGGCGCCGCTGCGGTATTCGGGTGCCACACAGGTTCGACCGATTTCGAGAAATCGCCCGGGCCGATTCAGTAGACGCGTCAGGTCGAACTCGGATGCGGAATAGAATCCGCCGACGCGCGATGCCTGTTCCTGCACGAGAATGCGGGTGCTGGCGGCCAGGGCGCCGCTGCGTTCGTCACACACCAGCAGATGCGTGCAGGCCGGGTCGTATTCGTCGTAATCCAGCTGCTGGTCAGCGGTCGGCAGGCGGGCACCCATCTCTTCGGCAAAGACCCGGTAGCGCAAGCGCTGACTGGCCTGAATATCGGCCGGGGAGCCCGCCAGTCGGCAGATGAAGCTGGGCCGTAGGCGGGCCCTGGAACAAATCCTCGGGTCGGTCATGACGCGTACCGGCAGCATAAAGACGCCGGCAGATTAGATCGTGCCTGTTGAGCGCGGATTGCAGTGGCGTGACGCGCCTGTGACAACCATAAAAAAACCCCGCCGGAGCGGGGTTTTCGAAAGACCGGGCCGGATCAGTTGGCGGGCGGCTGACCGCCGGAGGCTGCCGGCGGGCTTCCGTAAAAATGCACGTCCCGCTGCGGGAAGGGGATGGTGATGTTCTCTTCGTCGAACCGTTTCTTGATGGTTTCGACCATGTCCCAGTACCCGCCCCAGAAATCGCCGGTATTGAACCAGGGCCGGAAGAGCAGATCGATGGACGATTCGCCCATGGCGTTGACGACCACGGCGGCCACCGGCTCGGCGAGCACGCGTTCGTCGGCCGCGATGATGTCCAGCAGAATCTGCTTGGCCTTGTCGATGTCATCGTCGTAGCTGATGGAGACAGTCAGATCCATGCGCCGTATCGGCCGGATGCTGTAGTTGGTAATGGGATTGCTCCATACCTGACTGTTGGGGATGGTGATTTCCTGATTGTTGGTCGTGAGCAGTACCGTGCTGACAATGTCGATGCGCTCGACGGTACCCATCTTGCCGGCCAGCTCGACGAAGTGGCCCTTGCTGATCGGCTTGAAGAAGATCAGCAGCACGCCGGAGGCCACCGAGGAAATCTGCCCCTGCAGCGACAGGCCCAGCGCCAGTGCCGCGCCGCCGATGATCGCTGCCGCAGCCGTGGTCTGCACGCCGAGCTGGCCGAGCGCGGCAATAATGACGAAGGCCATGAGAATGATGTTGGCCACCACGCCCAGAAAGTGGACGACGGTTTCGTCGGTGCTGGCGCGGCCGAGCATTTTTTTCAGAAAGCGCACCACGAAGCGCACGATCCAGCGGCCGATCACGAAGATCGCGATGGCACCGACCAGTTTCAGACCATAGGGCAGCAGGAGTTCCAGCCAGCCCTGCCAGTCGGTCAGCTTCTCGAGGGAGATATTCACGGTGATTCCTCAGGTCCAGTCGTTCACAAGTGTCAGGATTGATTTACGGGCGGGTGTTCAGGCCGGATAGCGGCCGAAGGCCTGCTGGAATCGGTTCACGATTTCGCAGAACAGCACCGCCGTGCGCTCGGTATCGTAGCGCGCCGAGTGGGCCTCGGCGCCGTCCCAGGCCAGGCCGGCTTTCTCGACGGCCCGCCGCAACACGGTCTGCCCCAGCGCCACGCCGGCCAGGGTTGCGGTGTCGAACACCGAAAACGGGTGGAACGGGTTGCGCTTGATGCCGGTGCGCGCCGCGGCGGCATTCACGAAGCCCAGATCGAAGTGGGCGTTGTGGCCGACCAGGACGGCCCGGTTGCAGTTGTTTTCGGACACCGATCGACGGACCTCGCGGAACAACCGGCTGAGCGCTTCCTTTTCCGGCAGGGCGGGGCGCAGCGGGTGATGCGGGTCGATGCCGTTGACCTCCAGCGAGGCCGGCTCGATGTTGGCGCCCTCGAACGGCGCCACGTGAAACGAATGCGTTTCGACGGTCTGCAGCTGGCCGTCCGGCCGCATGCCCAGCAGTACGGCCGCGACTTCGAGCAGAGCGTCTGTGCCCGAGTTGAAGCCCCCGGTTTCCACGTCCACCACGACCGGCATGAAGCCGCGAAACCGGCCGCCGACGGGAATGAAATCGCTGCCGGACTCGCTCGAGTGGTCGGAATCAGGGGGCGGATCGCCCGTGGACGAATCGGGTGTGGACCTGTGATCGGATGTCATGTGCAACAGTCTAGCATTGCCTCCGCGAAACGCTTTTTTGCCGCTGTGCCCGGGGCGCTGGCTGGCCTCCAACCGCTATGTATAATGCGCAGCCCAGCCAGCGGGGGACGGGATTTCGAGACCTGTTTTCCGATTCAATTGTTCAGCGCAGGGACATCGACATGGCATCAGTGAAGAAGGTGGTTCTGGCCTATTCGGGCGGACTGGATACATCGGTCATTCTGAAGTGGCTTGCCGACACCTACGACTGCGAGGTCGTGACCTTCACGGCCGATATCGGGCAGGGCGAAGAACTGGATGCCGTGCGCCCCAAGGCCGAATCCCTGGGCGTGAAGGAAATCTTCGTCGAGGACCTGCGCGAGGAATTCGCCCGCGACTTCGTGTTCCCCATGTTCCGCGCGAACGCAATCTACGAGGGCGAATACCTGCTGGGCACGTCCATCGCGCGGCCGCTGATTTCCAAGCGGCTTGTGGAAATTGCCGCGCAGACCGGGGCGGACGCCATCTCGCATGGCGCCACCGGCAAGGGCAATGACCAGGTTCGATTCGAATTGTCTGCCTACGCGCTGGCGCCGGACATCAAGGTGATCGCGCCCTGGCGCGAATGGGATCTGAACTCGCGGGAGCGATTGCTGGCCTATGCCGAGGAGCACGGCATTCCCATCGCCAAGAAAGCCGACGGCGGCTCGCCTTATTCCATGGACGCCAACGCGCTGCACATTTCCTACGAAGGCGGCGTGCTCGAGGATACCTGGACGCCGGCCGAAGCCGACATGTGGCGCTGGACTGTCGATCCGCAGGACGCGCCGGACACGCCCGAGACCATTGATCTGACCTATCGGGGCGGCGATGTTGTGGCTATCAATGGCGAAACGCTGTCGCCCTACGCGGTCATTGACCGGCTCAATCAGCTGGGCGGCCGCCACGGCATTGGCCGTATCGATATTGTCGAAAACCGCTATGTCGGCATGAAATCGCGCGGCTGCTATGAAACGCCGGGCGGCACCATCATGCTCAAGGCCCATCGCGCCATCGAGTCCATCACGCTTGACCGCGAAGCGGCGCACCTGAAGGACGAGCTGATGCCCCGCTACGCCAAGCTCATCTATAACGGCTACTGGTTCTCGCCCGAGCGGGAGATGCTGCAGGCGGCGATTGATCATTCGCAGACGCGCGTGAACGGCGAAGTCCGGCTTTCGCTGTACAAGGGCAGCGTGTCGGTGGTGGGGCGTTCATCCGAGCACGACAGCCTGTTCGACGCCTCCATCGCCACGTTCGAGGATGATCGCGGTGCCTATGACCAGAAAGATGCGGCCGGTTTCATCCGGCTGAATGCCTTGCGGCTTCGCCTGGGCGGAAAACGCCAGGCCTGAGCCGAGTATACCGGCGACCGTCATGCGCCAGACGCTCGTATCGCTGACCGCCATGTTCGTCAGCCTGGCCCTGCTGGTTTGCGGGACCACGCTGCTGGGTACGCTGCTGTCGCTGCGGCTGGCGGCCGAGGGACTGAGCACCGCCACGATCGGTGCGGTGCTGGTTTTCCACTCCATCGGCTTCGTTTTAGGCACCCGTGTGGTCACGCGGCTGATCCGGCGGGTAGGCCAGATCCGGTCCTTTGCCGCCTTTGCCGCGGTGAGCTGCGTGGTTGCGCTGGTGCACCCGAATCTTGTCTGGGCGCCGCTGTGGGCCGTTCTGCGCGTGGCGTCGGGATTCTGCATGGCCGGCATGGTGATGATCCTGGAAAGCTGGATTTCCGGCCGTGCCACCACGCACAACCGGGGCACGCTGCTGGGCATTTACCAGCTGGTGTATTTCTCGTTCTCGGCGCTCGGCCAGTTTCTGATTGGCCTGACCGATCCGGGCCAGCTGCCCGTATTCAGCCTGGCCGCGGCCCTGGTCGTGCTGGCGCTGGTGCCGCTGTCGCTTACCCGGGAGGAGGCGCCCACGCTGCCGCTGGCCGGACGGATGCGTTTTGGCGATTTGTTCCGCGCGTCACCCAGCGCGTTCCTGGGCGCCATGGCGGGCGGCGCGATATCCGCGGGCTTTCTGTCCATGGCGCCGGTATACGGTTACGAAACGGCCATGGAAGTTGACCGCATTGCCCTGTATCTCACCGTGGCCGTTCTGGGGGCCATGGTGCTGCAATGGCCGTTCGGACGCCTGTCGGACATGTTCGAGCGCCGCCGCGTGCTCGGCGCATTCGCCGTGAGCGTGGGGCTCTTTGCCGCCCTGCTGGCGCTGATGGGGGATTGGTCGATCTGGCTGCTGTTCGGCCTGACCGTGCCCGTGTTCGGCATTACGGGCTGCTTCTATCCGGTGTGTTTATCCATGCTCAACGACCGCATGGAAACGCCTGATCCGGTGGGCGCCAGCGCGAGTCTGCTGTTCGTGTTCGGGCTGGGCACCTGTGCCGGCCCGCTGCTGTCGGCGGGCAGCATGGCCGTGCTCGGGCCGCACGGTCTGTTCCTGTTCCTGGCCGTTACGGCCACCGGCCTTGCGGCAGTGGTCAGTTACCGCATGCGGGTATCCGATGAAGTGCCGATCGAGCAGCAGGGGCGATTCGTGGTCATGCCGGCCACCGACGCGGGCCCGGCCATCGTGGAGCTGGACCCGCGTATCGAGGCCGACGGGGGTTATGCGCCGGTCAGATAGCCTGCAGCGCCTCGGGGCTGTCGCCGGGTAGCGGCAGTACCGCGTCGGTCATCCAGCAGTCGGCGTATTCGCCGCCGGTCTGCCTGGCCAGGATGAACATGTAGTTGCGCGGCTGCCGGCCGGCCGTCAACAGGGCGGCGGCGATCGCGGCCTGTGTCGGCCCCTCTCGCACCACCGTCAGAATCACCTGCTCGTGCGCCACCATGTCGGCGTAGCTGCTGCGCACCATGCTGGAAAAGTCATCCAGGCTGCCCACGCCGGCCTTGTTGCGGGGTGAAGCAAATGCGTAGGCCGCCGCCATCGCCCGGTCGGCGGCCTGACTGTCGCCGCCGGCCTGCCTGAGGGCCTGCAGCTGCGCGGAGACGACATCCTGCGGCGTCAGCGATGGCGCCGGCGCGGGGAACGCGTCAGTCCGGGCCACGGGAGTCGGTTCGCCGGAACAGGCTGTCATCAACAGAACGAGCGACAGCCAGCGCAGCACGGGCCGGCCGCGCGGGGCCATCTTGAGCAGGGTTGCGCCGGTTTTCATGGCCTCACGATAGCAGCTATGGCGGGGGATTACGGCTTTTGCTCCTTCGGTGTTTCGCGTAACCTCCCGCACTTTCCCAGGACACAAGGTAGCAAGCATGTACAGAATTCTTCCGGCTCTGACGCTGTCGCTGTTTCTGCTGGCCTGCGAGCAGGGTGGTTCCATGTCGGGTAACGAGGCGGGTGATCAGTCCGCGTCGGATTCGGCGTCCAAGCAGGCGACGCAGACCAGTGCCAGCCCGTCGGCTGCGCCGTCCACTTCGACAGCTGCGCTCGAAACCGAGGCGCAGCGTCGCAGCTATGCGCTGGGCATGGACATCGGCAATTCGCTGAAGGGGCTGCCGGTGGAACTGCAAACCGACTATGTGGCGCAGGGACTCAAGGACGTGATTTCCGGCGGCAAGACGCGGCTGAGCCAGGATGAGGCCACCAAGGCGATGCAGTCCTTCGTGAGCACGCTGGAATCTGCCCAGGCCGAACAGGCCGACGCCACTGCGGCGGACAACTCCAAGAAGGGCGCGAGCTATCGCGAGGAGTTCAAGAAGAAGGACGGCGTGAAGACCACCGACTCCGGACTGCTGTATCGGGTAGACACCAAGGGTGAGGGCGCCAGCCCCTCCGAGTCCGACAGCGTAACCGTGCACTACGAGGGCAAGCTGGTGGACGGCACGGTGTTCGACAGCTCGCGGGAACGCGGCGAGCCGGTGACCTTCCCGGTCAACGCCGTCATTCCGGGCTGGACCGAGGCGCTGCAAATGATGCAGGAGGGCGCGCGCTACACGCTGGTTATCCCGCCCGAGCTCGCCTACGGCGATCGCGGTGCCGGCGCACGCATCGGGCCCAACGAAACGCTGACCTTCGATGTGGAGCTGATCAAGGTGCTCGAAGGCGGCGAGGGTGAGGAAGATTCCTGATCCGTCCGATCAGCCTCGAAGATCAAGCGCCCGGCCACTCGCCGGGCGTTTTTTTAGGCGGGGGGCGGCCGCCCCACGGCGCCGCGGCGCTCGAGTCGACCACGCACCGCGGCAGCGAGATGCCAGATCAGCAGCGTCAGCGCGATCGACACGTAACCGTCTACCGCGTAGTGCCAGCCCAGGTGGACCGACCCCAGAAGAATGCCCAGCAGGTAGATCGAGAGCAGCAGGCCCAGGGCAAAATGGTGGCGCCAGGCCAGCAGCGCAAATAGCAGACTGGTGCTGACATGCAGGCTGGGCATGGCGGAGATGCCGGCGAGTATGGCGGGGTCTTCTGAAAGATAGTCCTGCCACAGCCGTTCCTGGATATGCAGCGCCCAGAGCCGGGTGTGCGAATCCACCGACTGCAGATAGGCGAACAGCGCATCGAATTGCTGGGGCTCGGGGAATCCGAGTCTGCCGTAATAAACCGGCCCGGCCGATGTGAACAGCAGCGCCAGGGCGTTGCTCAGAAAAATCCAGACAAGCAGCATCGAGAGCAGGAACTGAAAGCGCAGCGCGTGATCTCGGGTGCTGATGGCCTGCCAGAACACCGAGCCGATCAGCATAAACGGCCACAGGTTGTAGAGCACGTTGATGCCCAGGGTGACATCCGGCTGCCCGAGCCATGGCTGCAGCCACTGCCAGGGCGCCTGTCCGCCGTGCAGATACCGGTCAGCCTGCGCCAGCGCTGCGTCCCAACTGAAGGGATAAAGCCAGGGGATGGCAATCTTGAAGGTGGTCACCGCCGAGGCGAACAGCGGCCAGGCGATCAACACCGGTACGGCCAGCACGAAACTCTCCGACCGGATCGCGCGCCGCAGGTCCCGGCGTATGCGCGCGATGGGGTGGGCGGGACGCTCGGTAATGATCAGCCGCAGCAGATAAGCCAGCCCGAGCAGGCTCAGGAACACCAGCAGCAGCAGGGCGAAGCCGCCGTTGTAGGCCTGCAGCATATCGAAGCCCGGAAACCCGAGCGCCCTGCCCAGGATGATGCCGCAGAGGCAGTAGAGCAGGCAGATGATCAGCAGCAGCCGCTGCTCCCGCAGCGACCACCCCCAGAGTCGGCTCATCCGGACGCCCGCCACGCCGCCGCGGCCTACATGGCGGCTTCGATACCCAACTTGTCGAAGCCCTTGGTGGCGAAGTTGTCGCGAAACATGTCGCGCAGCATGGTGGCCTGCTCGTCATAGGCCTGCTTGTCGTCCCAGGTGTTGCGCGGGTCGAGGATTTCCTCCGGCACGCCGGGGCACTGCAGGGGGATGCGCAGGTTGAACAGCGGGTGTTCACGGGTTTCCACGTTGTCCAGGCTGCCGCTGAGCGCCGCGTTGAGCAGCGCCCGCGTGTGCCGTATGGAAATGCGCTTGCCCACGCCGTAGGGCCCGCCGGACCAGCCCGTGTTCAGCAGAATGCAGCGCGCCCGGTTGGTTTTCATCTTCCTGGCCAGCAGCTCGGCGTAAACGGAAGGCGGCCGAGCCATGAAGGGCGAGCCGAAGCAGGCGGAGAAGGCGGCCTGGGGTTCGGTAATTCCCACCTCGGTGCCCGCCAGCTTGGAGGTGAAGCCCGATACGAAGTGATACATGACCGCCTTCTCGTCGAGAATCGACACCGGCGGCAAGACGCCGAAGGCATCTGCGGTCAGCAGGACGATGGTCTGTGGATGAGGGCCGCGCGCGCCCTCGGCCACGTTGGGGTTGGCAGATAGCGGGTAGGCCAGCCGGGTGTTCTCGGTAATCGAGTCGTCGCTGAGATCCAGCTCCTGCGGATCGGTTTCGGCGAGCGGCCTGTCGGGCAGCGGCGGCACGTTCTCGATGAGCGTACCCGGCATGGAGAGCGCGGCGGCGATCACGGGCTCGGCCTGCTTGTCCAGATCAATGAGCTTGGCGTAGCAGCCGCCCTCGAA
Source organism: Salinisphaeraceae bacterium (assembly GCA_002683405.1). Taxonomy (GTDB): domain Bacteria; phylum Pseudomonadota; class Gammaproteobacteria; order Nevskiales; family Salinisphaeraceae. Next base: position 16,446 of record NYTH01000024.1, read on the forward strand.
ATTGGAGACGCCCTTGGCCGTCCAGGCGTGTTCGTCATCGCCAATCAGTTTGCGATCCGGGTCGGCCGACAGCGTCGTCTTGCCGGTGCCGGACAGGCCGAAAAGAATGGCCACATCGTCGCTTTCGCCCACATTGGCCGAGCAGTGCATGGACAGCTCGTCCATGCCCGGCAGCAGGTAATTCATGACGGTGAACATCGTCTTCTTCACGATGCCGCAGTAATCGGCGCGGCCCAGCACGAGGCCGATTCGATTCCGCACATCCATGATCACCGCGCGGGCCGAGGCGGTCCCGTCACGCGCGGGGTCACAGTGGAAGCTGGGCACATTGATCATGGTCCAGCGCTTGTCGGCCTCGTCGCTCACGCCCTCGACGCCGCTGGCGAACATGTTCTGCGCGAACAGCGCATGGGTGGCGAATTCACCGATAAAGCGATAGGGCACCGAGTAGTCGGGGTCCCAGCCGCAGTAGACATCCTGCACGAACAGTCTGGGGCGGCGCTCGTTCAGGTGTGCCACGACGCGCTCGAGCAGCGGACCGAAGTGGGCGGGGTCGAATTTCTTGAAATTCTGTTTCCACCATATGTCTTCTTCGATATCCGGCCAGGCGACCGCGAACGTGTCCGCGACGGGGCGGCCGGTGCAGCTGGGATCGGAATAGAAGACCAGCGGGCCGTCCACGCCCAGGCTGGTGGCGTAGGCCTTCTGCTCGTCGTCCGGGCCATCCGCGCGGATGCGGCCGCGATCATTGTCGATCGCCGCCTGAAACAGCGCGGACTGGCTCAGGTTGTGGTGATAGTCGTGCTGTGTGTCGAGCCCGAATTGCTGCGACAATTCATCAACTAGAGACATGCCTGGGATACCCTCGAACCTGCATGAATGGGCGCGCCGGCCCGGGGGAAAAGCATGGGCGGCGGGAAAAATATCGCGCAAGGCTAATGGCGATGCGGCGCGTAGGCAAGTAGCCTGCAGCCTGCGCAAGCCTTTGGCACCGCGACACGCATCGCCAAGCGTGAGTCCGGAGCGTTCGGAGAACCGTATCAGCATGAACAGCCTGCCTGCAGGAACTAAAGCCCGACCGGGTGTTTGCCGCGCCGCGCCGCGGGGGCTAGCCGCGTGAGCCCGGCGGCCGTCATGTGGGTGGCGCTGGGGAGCGCCGTAGGCGGTGCGGGCCGCTACTGGCTGGTCTGGTGGATCGACCGGCAGATTGTCGCGGCGTTTCCCTGGGGGACGCTGGGCGTGAATTTTCTGGGCTCGGCGGCCATCGGCCTGGTCGCCGTTGTGGCGGCGGATACGCGGCTGGGTGTCAGCGAGTTGACCGCGCAGACGCTGATGATCGGCGTGCTCGGTGGTTTCACGACGTTCTCGGCCTTTTCGTTGCAGACGGTTCAGTTGCTGCAGTCCGGCGCGCAGCTCACGGCGCTGGCCTATGTGGCGGCCTCGGTGCTGCTATGCCTGATCGGCGTGCTGTGCGGCAGTCTGACAGGTGATCTGCTGATGCGGCACATTATCTGAATGAATGCGGTCAGCCGTGCATTGATGACCCCACTGGTGGCCTGGCTGACGGAGGAGTCGGCCCGTCCCGGCCAGCCGCTGTGCGACTACGCGCGCATCTGCGAAAAGCTGCAACCCTCGGATGTGCTGCTGGTGGAAGGCCGAACGCGGGTGTCCGGCGTGATTCAGGCCGTCACGCTCAGTTCCTGGAGTCACGCCGCGCTGTATATCGGCACGGCGGGCCGTCTGCGCGAACGCTGGCCCGCGCTGGCGCGTCACCGCTTGCCGCGGTGGGCGGACGACGAGCATCTGCTGGTGGAAGCCGAACTGGGGCAGGGCACGGTCATCATGCCGCTGTCGCGCTATCGCGATCATCATCTGCGGATCTGCCGGCCGGCTTATCTGACCGAACAGGACAGCGAGCAGGTGATCCAGTACGCCGTGCAGCGGCTGGGCACCCGCTACGATTTACGGCAGATTCTCGATCTGCTGAGGTTTTTCTTTCCCTACGGCCTGCTACCGCGGCGCTGGCGGTCGAGCCTGTTCGCTGTGTCCGCGGGCGAGCCTACGCGAACGGTCTGCTCCACCCTGATTGCGAGGGCGTTCTCGTCCGTGGATTACCCGGTGCTGCCGCGACTGGAGCGCCAGCCCGACGGCCGCTACGCGTACCGCCGTCGCAACCCGAAGCTTTTCACGCCCCGCGATTTCGACTATTCGCCGTATTTCAACATCATCAAATACCCGTTCATGGGCGAAGACGCTGCACGCTATCGGGAGATGGACTGGCTGCCCTGATCGCGGCGCGCGCAGCGGCAAGGCCGGGGCTGCCGGCTTGTGGCATATTGCCTGCCCAGCCGGGAGACGGCCGGTATGACAAGCCGCCCGAGTGCCGGTTAGGCTATGCCCAGGCGTGCGGCGTAGCGAGCGATACGGACCGGCTCGGACAGCGGTTCGATATTGACGCCGCGTCCATTTGGCCGACGGCGGTTGTGCTGCGAGACCGGGACCCTATGCATCCCGCTGTATCGGCAACTGCGGCCCTATTAAAGCGATCGAGGAGATTTCATTGAGCAGCGAGCGGCCCACCATCATCTACACGCTGACGGACGAGGCGCCACGCCTGGCCACCAGCGCTTTCCTGCCGATCATTCGCGCGTTCGCCGGCCCGGTAGGCGTGGATGTGACCACCAGCGACATCTCGCTCGCGGCCCGCATCCTCGGTGAATTTCCCGAATATCTCGAAGAAGACCAGCGCGTCCCCGACAACCTGGCCGAGCTGGGCCGGCTGACCCAGCTCGCCGACACCAACATCATCAAGCTGCCGAATATCAGCGCTTCGATGTATCAGATGCAGAGCGCCATCTCGGAACTGCGCGACAAGGGCTTCATGGTGCCGGAGATGCCCGAGGAGCCGAAGACCGAGGAAGAGCAGGATATTCTGCGGCGCTACTCGAAGGTGATCGGCAGTGCCGTCAACCCGGTGCTGCGTCAGGGCAATTCGGACCGCCGGGCCCCGGAGGCGGTAAAGCGCTTCGCGCGCAAGTATCCGCACAGCATGGGCGAGTGGAGCCCGGCGTCCCGGACGCACGTCTCGCACATGCGCGGTGGCGATTTCTACGCCGGCGAGAAGTCGATGACGCTGGAGAAGGCGCGCAACGTGCGCATGGAGCTGGTCACTGCGCAGGGCGACACGCACGTTCTCAAGCCGGAAGTACAGCTCGAGGCCGGCGAGATCATCGACAACATGTTCATGAGCAAGAAGGCGCTGTGCGAGTTCTACGAGGAGCAGATGGAGGACGCCCGTCAGACCGGTGTGATGTTCTCGCTGCACGTCAAGGCCACCATGATGAAGGTGTCCCACCCCATCGTCTTCGGCCACGCGGTTCGCATTTTCTACAAGGAAGCCTTCAAGAAGCACGGCGAGCTGTTCGAGGAACTGGGCGTCAACGTCAATAACGGGCTGGTCAATCTGTACTCGAAGCTCGAGCAGCTGCCCAGCTCGAAGCGTGAGGAGATCGTTCGCGATCTGCACGCCTGTCATGAGCACCGGCCGGAACTGGCCATGGTCGATTCGGCCAAGGGCATTTCCAACCTGCATGCGCCCAACGACGTCATCGTGGACGCCTCCATGCCCGCCATGATCCGTAACGGCGGCAAGATGTGGGGCGCCGACGGCCGGCCCAAGGACACCAAGGCCGTCATCCCCGAGAGCACCTTCGCCCGCATTTATCAGGAGATGATCAACTTCTGCAAGACCAACGGCGCGTTTGATCCCACGACCATGGGCACGGTGCCCAACGTGGGCCTGATGGCCAAGAAGGCGGAGGAGTACGGCTCCCACGACAAGACCTTTGAAGTGCAGCATGCGGGCGAAGCGCGGTTTGTGGACAACGACACCGGCGAAGTGCTGCTGGTAGAGCAGGTCGAGGCCGGCGATATCTGGCGCATGTGCCGCGTGGCCGATGACGCCATTCAGGACTGGGTGGCCCTGGCGGTGCGACGCGCCCGCGAGTCGGGCATGACGGCCGTGTTCTGGCTGGACAGCTACCGTCCCCACGAAGCCGAGCTGCGCAAGAAGGTCAAGCGCTACCTGCAGGACCACGACACCGAGGGGCTGGAAATACGCATCATGTCCCAGGTCCGGGCCATGCGTTACACCCTCGAACGCGTTATTCGCGGCGTGGACACCATTTCCGTGACCGGCAACATCCTGCGCGACTATCTCACCGATCTGTTCCCCATCATGGAACTCGGCACGTCGGCCAAGATGCTGTCCATCGTGCCGCTGATGGCTGGCGGCGGGCTTTATGAAACCGGGGCCGGCGGCTCGGCGCCCAAGCACGTGGAGCAGGTTCTCGAGGAAAACCACCTTCGCTGGGATTCCCTGGGCGAGTTTCTGGCGCTGGCCGTCAGCCTAGAAGAGCTCGGCATGAAAAACGACAACGCGAAGATCAAGCTGCTGGGCCAGGCGTTGAACCAGGCGACCGGCACGCTGCTGGAGGACAACAAGGGCCCCTCTCGCAAGGTCGGGGAGCTCGATAATCGCGGCAGCCAGTACTATCTCGCGCTTTACTGGGCGCAGGAACTGGCGCGTCAGACGGATGACCCCGACCTGGCGGCGCACTTCAAAAGCCTGGCGCAATCGCTTGAGGACGAGCAGGCGCAGATTCTGCGCGAGCTGTCCGAGGTGCAGGGCAGTGCGGCTGACCTGGGCGGCTACTACCAGCCCGATGTGGACAAGCTGCAGGGCGTGATGCGGCCTTCAAAAACACTCAACGCGGCGCTCGACGCCATCATGCAGGCAGGCGCCTGATTGTCTAGACAGGAGCGGCCATGTTCATCGCCATGAATCGATTCCGGATCAAGCCGGGTTGCGAAGAGGATTTTCTGTCAATCTGGCGCGAGCGCGATACCCATCTGCAGGACGTGCCGGGCTTTCGCAAATTCAACCTGCTGCAGGGCCCCACGACGGACGAGCACACGCTGTTTGCCTCGCATTCGCAGTGGGACTCGCGCGAGGCGTTCGAGGACTGGACCCGGTCCGAGGCGTTCCGCAAGGCGCACGCCAGTGCCGGCGCTCGAAAGGATATCTACCTCGGCCCGCCGCAGTTCGAGGGGTTCGAGGTCAAGTTGTAGCTGTTGCAAGGTCTTTTGCCGGTGCGCCTGTTCAGGCGTCTGAATGAAGTCGCCGGCGCCAAGGGGGGCAGACTGCCCTCGCCGGGGGGAGTCCCGACATCATGGATAGCCAATCGCTTCTTGCACCGGCCGCGGTGCTCATTCTCTGGTCGCTGATCATTTTGCTGTGGCTGGTTGTCACCCGTTTCGCCGGTTTTGCCAAGGCGGGCGTGAAGCTGTCGGACGCCGAGCGCGGGGCGCGATACGCCGACGTCGAGTCGCAGATGCCGGCCAACGTCAACTGGGTATCGCACAACTGGACGCACCTCATGGAACAGCCCACGCTGTTCTATGCCGTGGTGGTTGTGCTGGTGCTGGCGGATGGCGCCTCCGCCCTGACCGTGGCGCTGGCCTGGGGCTATACGGGCCTGCGCATCGTGCACAGCCTGTGGCAGTGCCTGGTGAACGTGGTGCTCGTTCGTGTCGTTCTGTTCACCATGATGACCCTCTGCCTGTTCGGTCTGGCGCTCGCTGCAGTGAGCCAGACGCTTTTCTAGATGGCTGACCACAGGCGGCGGTTCACGCGGCGGGCCGCGGGAGCGGTATCGACATGAGCGACGACTGGCAGGATCGTCTTGACGAGATCGAGCAGCGCCGTCGTGCGGCGCTTCGGATGGGCGGCGCCGAGGCGGTAGACAGGCAGCACGACAAGGGCCGGCTGACCATTCGCGAACGCATCGATGCCCTGCTCGACGAGGGCTCGTTTCGCGAAACCGGCCCGATTGCCGGCGGCAGTGAGTACGACGACGACGGGCGCCTGGCTGAATTCACGCCGGGCAACTTCATCCTGGGCTTTGGCCGCATCAATCGTCGTGCCTGCGTGGTCGGCGGCGAGGATTTCACGCAGAGCGGCGGCTCGCCCAACGTCGCGGGCCTGCGCAAGAGCGTGTATACCGAGCAACTGGCTCAGCAGTACCGGGTGCCGCTGATCCGTCTGCACGAGGGCTCCGGTGGCAGCGTGGCCGGCAGCGGCGGCAAGAAAGGCGGGCAGGGTAGCCCGGCCGCGCCTGTGTACGAAGCGCATCGATTCGCCGCTGTCGGCCAGACGCTGGCCAGTGTGCCGGTCGCCTGTGCCGCGCTCGGCGCCACGGCCGGCATGCCGGCCGGCCGGCTGGTCGCATCCCACTACAGCGTGATGACGCGGCACACCGCCCAGGTCATCATCGGTGGTCCGGCACTGGTCGAACGGGCGCTGGGGCGGTCGGTCAGCAAGGAGGCGCTCGGCGGCGCCGAGGTGCATCAGCACAGCGGCGTGGTGGACGACGTGGTCGATGACGAGCTAGCCGCCTTCGAGGCGATTCGCCGGTTTCTCGGCTATCTGCCGCAGAACGTCTGGGAGCGGCCGCCGGTACTGCCCTCATCCGACGATCCTGATCGGGCGGACGACAGTCTGGCCACGGCCGTCCCGCGTGACCGTCAGCGCGCCTACAGCATGCGACGCATCATAGAAACGGTGCTCGATCTGGGCAGCTTCTTCGAGATGGGCCGTGGTCACGGTCGAGGCCAGATTACCGGCATGGCAAGGCTGAACGGCATACCCGTCGGCATTCTGGCCAATGACTGCAGCTATCTGGCGGGGTCGATGACGGCGCAGGCGGCGAGAAAGCTCAAGCGCTTCATCGAATTCTGCGAGGTGTTTCATTTGCCTATCGTCAGTTTCGTGGACGAGCCCGGGTTCATGATCGGCGAACAGGCGGAAAAGGACGCCACCATGCGCTTCGGCGCGGCCGCCATCATTGCCGCGGCGATGTGCCGGGTGCCCTGGGCGTCCATCGTGGTGCGCAAGAGCATGGGGCTGGGCAGCGCCGTTCACTACGGCAACAACGCTTATGTGCTTGCCTGGCCGTCTGCGGAAATGGGTGCGCTGCCGGTCGAGGGCGGCGTGGCCGTGGCTTTCAAGAAGCAGATTGCGGCGGCGGAAGACCCGGAGGCCTATCGGCGCGAGCTTGAAGAAAAGCTGGCGCAGCGCCAGTCGCCCTTCCCGAGAGCCGACGCATTTGCCGTGCACGATCTGATCGATCCGCGGGAAACCCGCTCCAGACTCTGTGACTGGGTCGGTCTGGCCGCGCCGCTGCTGGATCAGCAGCTGGGCCCCGCGAGTTTTACCTATCGACCCTGAGACGCGCTTTCAAACCGGGCCGGCCGGCTCGAGTCGGTAATCGGCGACAAATAAAACCTCACGATTGAGAGGCTTGGCAAGCTTCGCCAAATTGTGCACTGCAGCGCAAACAGTGTCCGGGCTGCCCATCCCCCACACGCCGCCTGAATACGGGCTTAAGCATTTGTTTTCAATGCATATATTGACAGTATGTCAAGTCTGCGACGGGCTGGCATGGCGATTGCTGTAGCTGGTGCGAATTCACACATTGCAGGCCGATTCATGCGATATCTGACCTTGCCCGCCATCAGCGTTCTCATGCTTTACGCCACCATGGCGCTGCTGACCCCGCGCGCCAGCTCCGGGGTGGTATCAATGCTGACACCCGCAAGCAACAGCGTCATGACGGATGCGGAGGACGGTGCGCTATAGCCTCGCAGCACGAGGAGGACAGAGTTTTTTAAAACAAAATAGTCTAAAAAAGATTATCGATATAATTTAAAAGGGGTTACAAGCATTCGCGTCGTTGCAGATACTACGCGTCCATCACTGATGCACGGAGCATCCGATTTTGACCATGCGCGGAGTGAACGACGTGATACTGAACCCCGAAACGGCAAGCAATGATCTGCGGCTGGCCTCCCCGCAGCGCATCGTCGACTGGGCGCTGGAGTCTGCCCGGCGTCCGATCATCACCACCAACTTTGGGCCGTACTCGGCAGTTCTTCTGCACATGGTGACCCGCGCCTGCCCGCAGATACCCGTCATCTGGGCGGACTCGGGCTACAACACCCGCTATACCTATCTTCACGCCGAGCAGATGATCGAGCGGCTGAAGCTGAATATTCAGGTTTACAACCCGCTGCAGTCGGCCGCCCGCCGTAACGCGACAATGGGCCTGCCGGAGGTGGATGACCCCAGGCACGAGCTGTTCACCGAGCAGGTCAAGCTGGAGCCGATGCGCCGGGCCATGGCCGAGGCCGAGCCCGACGTCTGGCTGACGGGTATTCGCCGCGAGCAGACCGAGCATCGCAAGAGTCTGGATATCGTCACGCAGGACAAGCGCGGCGGCCTGGTGAAGGTGGCGCCGGTATTCCACTGGAGCGAAGCGCAGATGCAGGCCTATCTGGACGAGCACGACCTGCCCAACGAAACCCGCTATTTCGACCCGACCAAGGTGCTCGATAATCGAGAATGCGGTCTGCATACGCGCCGAATCGCCTGATCCGGCCTGCACACCAGCGCTGGCTTTTCAGGCCGGTCTTGCCGGCCGTGGGCGCCCCGGGGGCGCGCTTCGACAGGCTCAGCGCGAACGGGGTGCGGCCCCCGCGGCAGAGAGTGCCGTTCGGCCTGAGCCTGTCGAAGGCCGTCTTCGCACCGTCGATCAGGAAGCCTCGTAGCGCCGGGCGACCACGCCCGCCGGATTCCGGCCTACGTGCAGGCCCAGTATCGCAACCGTAGGCCGGATGCAGCGCAGCGGAATCCGGCGTCACTTCGGCGGGACTGCTGACTAGCCGCGCGTCGGCCCAAGTTCCTCGGCCATGACCTCCCGCATGCGGTATTTCTGCACCTTGCCCGTGATGGTCATGGGGAATTCGCTCACGAAACGGATATGGCGAGGGATCTTGTGATGCGCAATCTCGTCCTTGCAGAACGCCCGGATATCCTCCTCGCTGGCCTGTGCGCCGGACTTGAGCTGAATCCAGGCGCATAGCTCCTCGCCGTATCGTTCGTCGGGCACGCCTATCACCTGGGCATCGGCCACGGCCGGATGGCGGTACAGATATTCCTCGATTTCCCGCGGGTACAGGTTCTCGCCGCCGCGGATCACCATGTCCTTGATACGACCGGTGATTCGCACGAAACCCTCCTCGTTCATCTGCGCGATATCGCCGGTGTGCATCCAGCGCGCCGCGTCGATGGCCTCGTCGGTCTTTTCGGTGTCGTCCCAGTAGCCCAGCATGACGCTGTAGCCGCGCGTGCAGTATTCCCCGGGCGTGTTTCGCGGCACCACGCGTCCGGCCTCGTCCACGATCTTGATTTCCAGGTGCGGCCCCACGCGGCCTACCGTGGACACGCGCATTTCCAGCGGATCGTCCGTGCCGGACTGACAGCTCACCGGGGAGGTCTCCGTCATGCCGTAGGCAATGATGACCTGGCTCATGTGCATCCTGTCCACCACCTGCTTCATGATTTCCATGGGGCAGGGCGAGCCAGCCATGCAGCCGGTCCGCAGGCTGCTCAGGTCGTAGTCGGCGAAGTTTTCGAGGCCCAGTTCGGCAATGAACATGGTGGGTACGCCATACAGCGACGTACAGCGTTCCTGCTCGACCGCCGCCAGCGTGGCGGCCGGATCAAAGGCCAGGTTCGGGTAGACCACGGTGCAACCCGACGTCACGCCGGCCAGATTCCCCATCACCATGCCGAAACAGTGATATAGCGGCACCGGCACACAAACCCGATCGGCGGGCGTGTAACCCATGCCGCGTCCCAGGAAATAACCGTTGTTCAGAATATTGTGATGCGACAGCGTGGCCCCCTTGGGACGGCCGGTGGTGCCACTGGTGAACTGGATGTTGATGGCGTCATCCGCCTGCAGCTCGTCGCTCAACGATTGAACGCGTTCCCGTTCGGCGTCACTACCCATGGCGGGGATATCGCCGAAATTCAGCATGCCGGGTGAGCGCGTCTCGCCCAGCCGGATGACCGTGGTGAGCGTGGGGACGCCGTCGGATATCAGACGGCCGGGTTCGCAGTCCGACAGCTCCGGACAAAGCCGGTTGATGATCTCCAGGTAATCGCTGGTGGCGTATTCGGGCATGAGGATAAGCGCCCGGCAGCCCACCTTGTTCAGCGCGTATTCCAGTTCGGCACGCCGGTAGGCGGGGTTGATATTCACCAGCACCAGTCCCGCCTTGGCGGTGGCGTACTGCGTGACAAGCCACTCGACGTTATTGTGGCTCCAGATACCGACCCGGTCACCCGGCTCGAGGCCGAGCGCGAGCAGCCCCGCCGCGTAGGCATCGACTTTCTCCGCCAGTTCGGCCCAGGTGAGTCGAATGCCCTGATGAACGCTGACAATCGCCTCGCCGTCCGGGTGCCGGGCCACGGTTCGGTCAAAGGCGCGACCGATCGTGTCGCTGAGCATGGGCACCTCGCCCAGGCCGTTGGCATAGCTGAGTGGGGTGTTCATCGGGTCTCCTCTTTGGTTTTATTAGACAGTTCATTGAATACGCGAAGTCCTTTCGCGATTCAGGAGGCTGCTGAAATGCAACGCGTTTCGTCAGCCTCCGCCGCTAAAAAAGCACCAGGACGGGGCTTTTCAGCAACCGCCTGGTGCCGCACTGGCCGGCGCACGTCCAGCCAATGCTCTCGCGCTCTTTCCGTCGCGGGCAGGCCATCCATGGCCTGCAATATTGATCCGAAAAATTTTGTCTATTGAAGGCACGGATCAATACTGTCGGTCGGCTCACGAATCCGGCTGCAGACCGTCGCGGATTGCCTGCTGCTGATCCTGAATGGCGGGGTCGGGCTGCGGGTAGCGCAGGTCAAGCGACTCCAGGGCGCGACGAATGATGTCGCCGACCCGCTCACGCATATAGGGCTTGTCGTCGGCCGGAATGGCGTACCAGGGGGCCCAGGGGCGAGAGGTCAGGCCGACTGCCTCCTCGTAGGCGTCCATGTACTGCGGCCAGAAGCCGCGCTCGCGCACGTCTCCCAGCGAGAATTTCCAACGCTTGTCGGGTTTTTCCAGACGGCGCAGGAAGCGCATTCGCTGGGTCTCGCGCGAGACGTTCAGCCAGAACTTGATGACAACGGTGCCGCTGACCGCCAGGTGCCGCTCGTGGGCGATGATCGCCTCGCGGCGCGCCTGCCAGAGCGCCGGTGGTCCGACGGGCAGGCGCTGCGCGTCGAGATACTCGGGATGCACCCGGGTGATCAGCATTTCCTCGTAGTAGCTGCGATTGAATATGCCGATGTGGCCCTTGCGGGGCAGGTGAGCCTGGGTGCGCCAGAGAAAATCGTGATCGCGCTCGCGCGACGACGGCTGCTTGAAGCTGTGCACGTGGCAGCCGACCGGATCGACCCCGCGCATGACCGAGCGAATGGTGGAGTCCTTGCCGGCTGCGTCCATGGCCTGAAAGATCAGCAGAACCGACCACCGGCCCGACGCGTGCAGGCGCCTTTGCAGATCGTCCAGCGCCTCGCGGGTCTCGGCCAGGGCGCTCTTGATCGCCTCCTTCTCCGGTGCGTCTCCGGGCGGTGCGGTCGGGTAATCGGCGCGGCTGAAGCTGCCGTCGAAAGGCACGCGGTAGGGGGACTCGGGGGCCTGAAACAGGGCGCTGTCTAGGGTGTCGGGCATGGCGTGGAGTCTGCCCCGCGCAACGATTCAGGGCAACAGGACTTCACCCTGCATGAGCCGACGCGCGCTGCGTTCCAGGCAGACCTCGGGTGCCTTCCAGACGCCCTGCTCCCGTGCCAGCGTGGCCGTCACCTGCATGACGCCGGAGGCATGACCGATTCTCATCGGTTTCGCGGCAATGCCGGGTATGGAAGACAGCACGCTGCCGGGCAGGGCCGCCGCCACCGCCAGCGCGATGCCGCTGGTGCCGGGAAAGGCGTGATGGGCTCGCCCCATGGAGAGCGCCCGGGCGCATAGATCCACTTCGGTCTGTTCAAGCCGGCGTGTGTTGGCCAGTCGATGATCGCGCGCCGCGCCCACCCAGTGGATCTTGGGGGTGGCGGGTCGGTCGTCACGCGCGGCCCGAACCGAGGGAGCCAGGCCCATGCGAACGGCCGCCACCGCGCGAATGTCGTCGAGCCGGGCCAGCAGGGCCGGCTGCCTGTCAATCTGAGCGGCGGTTTCCGTGCCGGTGAGCTGCAGGTCCTCGGCGCGAACAAACACAGCCGGGTTGCCGGCGTGTATGAGCGTGGCCTCGATCGCGTCCTCGGCCGTCGGCAGGCGATCGACCGGCTGGCCGGTCGGTAACACGCTGCCGTCTTCGCCGCCGCCCGCCTGCTCGAACCGAAGTCTGATTGCGGCCCCGGGAAAGGGTACGCCGTCCAGCCGGAAGTCGCCGATGACCCGCGCCCGGGCGCCGTCCACGGGCACGTCGGCCAGAATGCGCTTGCCGATATTGACCTGCCAGATGCGGACTTGCGTGCTGTTGCCCTGCGCGGGCACCAGACCCTCGTCGATTGCGAACGGGCCCACGGCGGCTGTCAGGTTGCCGCAGTTACCCGAATAATCAATTGTGGCCGAAGAGATGGCCACGTGGCCGAACCAGTAGTCCACGTCACAGTCGTCACGCCTGCTGGGCGCAATAACCACCACCTTGCTGGTGGATGACGTGGCGCCGCCCAGGCCGTCAATCTGTTTTCCGTAGGGGTCAGGGCTGCCCAGCAGCCGCAGCAGCCAGCGCCTGCGTTCTGCCGGCTCGGCGGGGAGGTCCGCCTCGTGAAAGAACAAACCCTTGCTGGTACCGCCGCGCATCCACACCGCGGGCACGGCGGTCTGGGTCACGACAGGTCCAGTGCGTGCGCCTTGAGATCCTTGAGGTCGACGACGTCCAGCGCACCGATATGGGTGGCGCCGAGCATGATGCGTGGCGCAACGCCGGCTTCCAGTGCCTGCTGCCAGCGTCCTGCGCACAGGCACCACTGATCACCGGGCTTGAGCCCCGGAAAATTGAATTCGGGGTGCGGCGTGGACAGATCGTTGCCCTGCTGGCGGGGATAGTCCAGAAACGCCCTGGTCATCACGGCGCACACCGTATGGCGGCCGATATCATCGTCGCCGGTGTTGCAGCAGCCGTCACGATAGAATCCCGTCATGGGCGTTTCGGAGCAGCTCTTGAGCGGCTCGCCCAAGACATTTCGCCCGGGTTTGAGAATTGGCTCAGTGATTGCCATGGATTGCTTCCTGCCGCGAAGGCGACGTCGGGGGCGTGTATTCATCCAGTCATACTGGCGTATTAGAGCGGCGGGTGATGTACGCAAAACTGCTTAGAAAACGGCGATCTACGTAGTGCTCGCGGCCGTCGGCGTTGACCCAGAAGCCCCGGACGGCCGTCCCGCTCTCGCCCGTGCGATGCGGTCTGCAGGATCAGGCCCGACATTTGCCACGCAGCTTTCTCTGCGCTGAACGACTCCATGATGACAGCCGTATTGCAGTTTGAAAGCGCGGCGGTGCGTGCCGCACCGTGATGAGCACGTACCGAACGGCATAACTTCGCAGGAATCAGCGCTGTGCGTCGGTTATCGAGGCAAGCGGTTTTTTGGAAAAGCCACGCTGCCGAGCGGTCCCGCAGTCATGATTGCGCCATTTCTGCCCGCTGCCCGACCAGGCCGGGTTGTGATCAAATGGGGGTTCGGCCGGTCCAATGGAGGGTGTCGACTATACGATCCCCGAGAACAGCTGGAGAGCAGACATGATGAAACGTCGTCAATTTCTTCTGGGCGCGGGCGCCCTGTCGGCCGCTGCGCTGACGGCCCGGCTGGCGACGGCGGACAGCCCGCCCAAGCCGGCGGGCACGGCCGCCTCAAGCGATATCGAGCCGCTTGATCTATCGGAATCACAATGGCGCGAGCGTCTGTCCGACAAGGCGTTTTACGTACTCCGCGAGGAGGGCACCGAACGGCCGCATTCCAGCCCGCTCAATGCCGAGAAGCGAGCCGGCGAATACGTCTGCGCCGGATGCGAACTGCCCCTGTTCAAAAGCGAATGGAAATACGAATCCGGCACCGGCTGGCCGAGTTTCTACACCGCCATGGATGGACACGTGGGCACCAAGCGTGACTTCAAGATGCTGCTGCCCCGCACTGAATACCATTGTCTGCGCTGCGGCGGCCATCAAGGCCACGTGTTCGACGACGGGCCCGATCCGACCGGCCAGCGCTGGTGCAACAACGGCGTGGCGTTGAAGTTCGTGGCGGCCTGATGGCGGCGCGCGTCAGGCGCCGCCGCAGTTCGTGCTGACCCGATCCGCTTCGGCCGGCTTTTCGCTGTAGTAGCTGACCCGCACGGGGTAAGGGTCGCCACTGGCGTCGTGCATGTTGCCCAGACCCCGGTATTCCTTCAGCTCACGCGTTTGCTCGTGGTAGGCCAGCACCAGCGAATCGACCAGGAAGCTCACCAGAAACATGTCGAGTTCGGTTTCGAAGCGCACCGTCGGCCGGCCCTCGAAGCGGCCGTCATCAATCCGTCTGGACTTCATCTTGATGACCGATTGCCGCCCGGCGACCGCGAATCGGAATTTCACCGTGTCGCCCTGCATCAGCGAGTCGAACCGGCTCACCACGAACGGGTGAAAGCCGGAATCGGCGGCCATGCGGTCGTTCGGCTCGAAGTCTTCCGTCTCCAGCGCGGCATCCTCGCCCTCGCGACGCAGCATCTGCCATTGGCCGTCTTCGCGCCGGATGCCTTCCATGTATCCGCTGCCGGGCATGTTCATCTGGTAGAGCGGCACAAAGGGGTTGGCCGAAAAGTCGAGCGTCTTGCGGGCGATGATCTCGCCGGCCGGGCTGCGATAGGTCACTTTCCAGCTTTCGGTTTCGCCGTCTATGATCGACTGCTCGTGGTGCTCGCTGTAGGCGTACTCGCCATCTTCGAGATGATAGGCGTAGCCGGTGAAGCACTGCGTCTCGGCGGCCCGGGCCGGGCCGGTCGATGTGAAGCCCAGCGCTACAAGCGCAGGCAGGCAGAAAAGCAGGGGCCTTGTGTTCATGGGGACGAATCCTTCTGTAACTGACGTTCGAAAACCGTGGCCTGGCCGTATTCTGCCGCCCGGAACCGTTCCGGCGGCAGGTTGGCCGCTTCCAGAGCCTCGGCCAGGTCCGCCGGCGGCTGGGACTGACCCACGTCGGACAGCTCGAACGTGCCGTAGTGGATGCCGATGCTGTGCTGCGCCTGCAGAACCTGATGGGCCCGTACGGCCTCGGCCGGGTTGATATGTTGGACGCCAACCAGCCAGCGGGGTTCATAGGCCCCGATCGGCAGCAGCGCCAGACGCACGGGGCCGAACTGGTCCCGGGTCTGCTGGAAGTGATCACCGTAGCCGGTATCGCCCCCGAAATAGACCGGGCCCTGATCAGTCTCGACCAGGTAGGCCAGCCACAGGCTCGCGTTGCGGTCCAGGGTGCCGAACCGACCTGACCAGTGCACGCAGCGCTGGCCCCACACCCGACGTCCGTTGGGCAGTTCGGCCGACTGCCCCCAGTCGAGCTCGTGTATGCGCTGGCTGTTCAGTTTGCGCAGCAGCTGCGCGTCGCCCAGCGGCACGAAGATGAGCGGATCATCCCGATCGACCAGTCTGCGCAGGGTTGGCAGGTCCATGTGGTCGTAATGGTTGTGGCTGATCAGCACCGCGTCGATTGGCGGCAGATCCTCGAAGCGGATGCCGGGCGGCCGGTAACGCGCCGGGCCGGCCCAGCCCAGCGGGCTGGCGCGTTTGGACCAGATCGGGTCGGTCAGCAGATTCAGGCCATCCGCCTGAATCAGGACGCTGGCATGGTTGATGGGCGTGACGACCAGCTCGCCCGCGCCCGCCCGCCGAATCGGCGGCGGGCCGGGCTGGGCTTCCAGCGCCTGCCAGTCGCCCGGGTCGCGCGCCATCAGGTAGCGCAGGACGTCCGTCAGACCCTTGTCGAAGCTGACCCCGGGATTGTGAAAGCGTCGGCCGTCAAAATGGTCGCTTTCCGGCCCGGTCCAGCGGGGGCCGCCGCAGCCGCCGAGCATGAGGCTCAGCGCGGCGAGAAGAGATAGTGGCCCACGCCCCATTCGTTGCCCTTGTCGTAGCCGAACAGTTCTGCCACGGCCATGAAGAACATGCGCCAGCGCTGAATCCACCGGTCCGCGTCGTCTTCGCCGTAAGCCTTGGCAAACAGCTCCCGAACCGCGCCCTTCTGCTTGTCCATATTGCGCAGCCACGCGTTTGAAGTGGCCTCGTAATGGCGGCCGGAAACCCACCAGTGATCCTCCACGAGCATGTCGTCGATGAAGTTCAGCAGCATGTGCTCGCTGGGCATGACGCCGCCGGTGAAGAAATGCCGGGCCATCCAGTCACTCGCGCCTTCGTCGAGGAACGGGTAGGCCAGTACCTTGTGGCAGAAGATGTGGACAAACAGGAAGCCGTCGTAGTTGAGCCAGCCGCGGATGCGGTGCAGCAACTCCTGGTAGTTGCGCATGTGCTCGAACATCTCGACCGAGAGAATGCGGTCGAAGCGCTCGCCCGGGTTGAATTCGTTAATGTCGGCCGTGATGACCTTGACGTTCTTGATGTCGCGTTCGCGGATTCTCGCGTCGATGAAGTTTTTCTGCTGGCTCGAGTTCGACACGGCCGTGATCTGCGCCTTGGGCAGCTGTTCGGCCAGCCACAGCGAGAGCGATCCCCAGCCGCAGCCCAGGTCCAGGATTTTCTGGCCGTCCTCCACCCGGGCCCGCTGCGCCGTCAGCGCGAGCATGGCGTCCTCGGCGCCGGGGAGGTCCCGTACGCCCGAGCCGAACAGGCAGCCGCTGTATTTCAGCCGTGGGCCGAGGACCAGGCGGAAGAACTCGGGCGGCACCTCGTAATGCTGGGCATTGGCGTCGTCGGTATGCTCGGCGATGGGTCCCTTGGAGGCGCGCTGCAGGAATACGCGCATGGCCTCGCTGCGGCGTTCGCCATCCAGCGCCTCTGGCGTTCGCAGCCGCGTGCCGATCAGCTGTCGCATGCCGCGGCGCGCCAGCGCATCGGGCACCAGCCCGCGCTCACAGAGTTCTATAGAAAAACTGTCCATGATCGTCCGATGAAATAAATGAAAGCCGGTCAGGCCGGCCGATCTTCCCGGCCACGTGCATCATCAGGCACCGTTCTCGGGAAATCCAGTAATTGCCGCCGGCGCCCGTAGCGCTCTTCAGGGGTGGTGCGCCTTGCAAGTAGCTGGTTTTGCTGAACATAATGGCAGGGCTGCCTGCGGGCTGGCGGTGTCGCCCGAGCCGCGATAGCGCTCACTGCGTCCCGGTTGTCCGCAGACGAATGAGCGGCGGCCGCCCGCGCATGGCCCGTCAGGTCCGCCGCTATTGCGGCCCATCACTTCAAATTGGAGCTTCGGATTGACTATGACCATTTCCCCGCGCCTGCTCGTACTGTCCGCCTGCGTGGCGCTGGGTGCCTGCAGCACGCAGCCCCGAACCTATCTGTTGCCGGAGAGCAGCATCGCCGCGGCGAATGCGGATCAGACCATCGACAAGGGTGAAGACCTGATCGAGCAGGGCAATGACCAGATAGAGCGCGGCGAAGACCTGCTGAAGCAGGCCCGGCGGCTTGAGAAAGAAGGCGAGCAGCTGATCAAGCAGGGCAAGCAGACGCGCGCCGGCGGCAAGGCGCTGATCAAGCAGGGTGAGCAACAGGCCCGGTCGGTCGATCTGCTCGAGGAAGCCGAGGACAAGCGCCGTCGAGGCGAGGCCTTGCGGCGCGAGTCCGGCGGCTAGTGTAGTGCGCCACACTGTCTGGCCCTTATACCGGCCCCATTTTCCGCCATGCGGCGTTGCAGCTCCTCGCCATAGCTACCGCTATGACTCGTCGGCGCGCCTTGCCTGACGAAAAATGGAACTCGGTCTAATGTGCCTTCAAATGTGACGCACTACACTAGCGTTTCGGGGGCAGCGGGATGAACGCGCTGGTGCGGCGAATGTATTCGTCGTAGCCCTCGCGGCGGGACTTGCCGCCTTCTCCCTCGATGGTGGGAATACCCGAGACCTTCAGCAGCAGCAGCGCCATGATCACCGGGCTGGCCAGCGTGGCCCACCAGAACTCGGCGCCGATAGCCAGGAGGACGTAGGCGACCCAGTGCAGCGACTCGAAGAAGTAGTTGGGATGTCTTGAATACCGCCAGAGGCCCTCGGCGCAGACCTTGCCGCGGTTGGCGGGGTTCTGCTTGAAGCGGTGCAGCTGGCGATCGGCCAGCGCCTCGCCGCCCACCGAGACCACCCACAGGACGACGGCCGCCACGATCCAGCCGGTGGCGGGCAGGCCGTCGCGCCACGCGAGCACCAGATAGGGCGCCGACAAAACCCAGGCCACCACGGCCTGGAACCAGAAGAACAGCAGCATGTAGGTATCGGCGCGCTCGCCCCAGGATTCGCGCGCCGCTGCGTACCGCGAATCTTCCGGCGCGCCGCGCATGCGGATGGCCAGATACAGTGCCAGGCGGGCTGACCACAGGCCTGCCAGCACGGCCAGCAACATTCGAAGCTCGGCCGGCGCGGGCCCCAGCGCTGCGTAGAGCAGGGCGAGCAGGCCGAGGCTGGCGGACCATACGGCATCCACCAGACCGGCGTTGCGCGTCTTCAGCTGAATCAGCCACACCAGGGTCAGAAGAACGAAGGTAAGCACCAGGCCCGACAGGGCTGCATTGATTGCGGACATGCGGTTTGCCGTGAAAACTGTCTCGACGCATTTTCGCACGCATCCACAGCGGCTGCCGAGCTGCAGAATCCCCCGATGCTGCCTGCAGTAAGGTATGTTGCGGCTGCTGCGGCCTTTTGCGCAGCCGATACAGAAACAGCGGGCCAGGGATGCGGCGCCGCAAGCGGGAATCGGGCTGGACAGCTTATGAACACGACGACCAGGGTTTTGCGCCGACCATGCGATCCGGCCTGGCCGGTATCGGTTGCCGCCCTGTTGTGTCTGGTGTTGGGGTCAAGCGTTGCCCGGGCCGACGAGCCGCCCGCCGCCGCAGCCGACGACGGCTGGCGCTACCAGGAATACATGGATAAGCCGCATCGCTGGATGTCGCGTCGCCTGGGTGACGTGTCACGGCAGATTGACGGCTTTTTCGGCACCGATGACCTTTACAACGAGGTCTCGGGGACCTACGGCGAAATCCGTCTGCGCAACCGCTTCACCGAGTTGCAGGAAGATGAACTGGATATCGACTTCCGGCTCAAGCTGCGGGTGCCCAACACCAAGCGCAAGCTCAAGCTGATCTTCGAAAGCGATACCGAAGAGCGCGAGACCGAGGCCGGCCAGCTGGGCAGCATCAGCGATTCCGTGGTCGGCGAGATCAATGAGGATGGCGAGAACAGAGGCGGACGCGATGGCCTGTCGGATATCTTCGCCGGCGTGCGGCAGGAGATCGTCAACCGGCTGGGGCTGAAGATCGACACCGACCTGGGCGTGAAGGTGCGCACGCCGCCGCGTCTGTTCGCGCGCGGCAAGCTGAGGCGGCTCTGGGAAGGTGATCGCTGGGCCGTGCGGTTCAAGGAAACCCCGTACTGGTTCAGCGGAGAGGGCTTTGGCAACAAGGCCGAGTTCGATTTCGACAGACGCCTGTCCTCGCGCTGGGCGGCTCGCGCCACGGTCTACAACAGCTGGGAAGAGGACGACGACGTGACGCGTCTGGTCAACGCGCTGGGGCTGTACCGGCTGGCCAGCGCCCGGACGGGCATTTCCTTCGGCGTGGGTCATTACATGGACAACGAATTCAGCGCCTTTGCGACCAAGGCCTATTCCGCTTCATTCCGATGGCGCCGGCGGATGTACGAGCAATGGCTGTTCGTCGAGGCCGTGCCGCAGGTGGTCTGGGCCCGCTCGGAGGACTTCAAGGCCGATTACGGGTTTACGCTGGGTATCGAGGTGCTGTTCGGCGAGACCTATATCGACGACGTGATCGAGGATCTGCTTCCGCCCGACGCCGGTGAGGCGCGGGGCGGCGTGCTGGTGCAGCGTCGGCCCGACAGGGGCGCGGACCTGCAGCGTCTCGCCCGCCAGCTACCCGGCACGCATTGCGACGCCCACTGCCGCGCCGGGCAGATGGCCGGCCCCGATTTCTGAGCCCGCTAGCGGGCGCCTGATTCGAGGTCCTGAAGATCGGCCGGGAGCGGCCGCTCGGGATACAGTCGCCGGAACGCCAGGAACTCCCGTCTGGCCGCGTCTTCCAGCCCGGCCTGGCGCAGGTCGCGAATGCGTTTGATCCAGCTTGCGGCCGTGTCGGCCTGCGTTTTCTGCGCTGCGGATGGGGCCCCGGCGGCCGCAGGCGCTGCCGATCGAGCTTTCGCTGACGAACCGGCCTCGGGGGCGGGCGGGCGCGCGAAGGCAGGTGATTGTTCAAGCGACTCGCGACGCGGCGGCGCGGCGGCGGGTGTGGCCACATCGGCCGATTCGACCGCCGACGGCGCCGCTTCGAAGTCGTCGCCCATGGTCACGATGGCCTCGTCTCGCAGCAGAGACAGCGTGGTCGTCAGCCCCAGCGCAATCACGGCCGCAGCGGCCACCGGCGTCACCCAGCGTGGCGGCCGCCGTCGATGCGCCCGCCGAGCCGCGTGCAGCACGAACTCGTCGGCCGAGGCGGGCGGTTCGGCATTGCGGTGAGCGCGGTAGGCGCGCGACAGCGGGCTGTCGCCGGCCAGGTACCGGTCCAGTTCGGTATCGTCAGTATCCGACATCGACGCGACCTCCGATCTCGTTACGTAGCTTCGCGAGCGCGTAGCGCAGCCGGCTTTTCACCGTTTCCCGCCCCACGCCAGTGATGTCCGCAATCTCGTCCAGGCTCAGGCCCCGCTCCTCGCGCAGGAGGATCGCCTCACGCTGCTCGAAAGGCAGCCGGCTGATGGCGGTCAGCAGCACGTCGGCGGATTGCTGCTGCGCCGCGCGGGCATCGGGGTGCTCGCGCACGGGGATGGCGGTATCGTCGGGCAGGTCCAGGACCGGCTTGCGGCCGCGATGGTAATCGGCCAGATGGTTATGCGCGATTCTGTACATCCAGGTGGTGAACGCAGCCGTGGGCTGGTAGCGGTGACGGGCCTGAATCAGCTTCAGCCAGACATCCTGGAACAGGTCGCGCGCCGCCGCCTCGCGCCCGCAGCCGCGGAGCATGTAGCGGTAGAGCGGCCCCTTGTGGCGCGCGTACAGCGTCTCGAATGCCTGCAGGTCACCGCCAGCGTAAGCGGTCATGAGGGCTGCGTCGTCCGGCGTGTCGGGGCCGTGCCCGGATACATCGGCGCCGGTACCGGGCAGCTCGTCCAGTACCGGCGCGATACGTTGTTTTCCGCGTTTGCTCACTCTGGGGCGTGTTACCAATAACCGCGATGCCGCGTTGCAGTACAAAATTGTGCCAGGCAAGACGCGCGGCGCCTTGCTAATTGTTAACACGCCCTTGAGGAACAGTGTCCGATCGGGCGGTGGTTGTCAGGCTCTCGGCCAGCTTGACCAGCTGCAGGAATTCGCCGCGGCGGCCGTCGGGGTCATCTCCCCGGGCCGCCTGCGCCAGCTGCAGCACATCGGCATGAGTATACCCCTCCGTGTGGCGACCGCCGCGCAGAATTTGCCCGAATGCGGCAACGGCCGCGGCAAAGCGCAGGGCGTCCGGCGCCTGGTCCAGCGCACGAATCTCGCGACGCAGCAGCGGCTGCTCGATCAGCTCGCTGCGGCTGCGACCCGCCGGCTTGTAGCGCAGTCGCAGAAACGCCAGTTCCGCCGGATTGCCCGTCGCCGATGCCGCGCTGCCGTAGCGAAGCGCATCCATGCGCTCGGCCTGATCACCGACCAGGGCCACTTCGTAAAGCGCGGTCACCGAATGGCCGGCCCCGATCTCGCCCGCATCCACATTGTCGTTGTTGAAATCCTCGCGCCGCAGCGCGCGGTTCTCGTAGCCGATCAGCCGGTACTCGCTGACGGCGGCTGGGTTGAACTCGATCTGGATCTTCACGTCGCTGGCGATGGTGTGCAGCGTGGCGGCGCGGTTGTCCACCAGCACCCGGCGCGCTTCGGACAGGTTGTCGATATAGGCGTGGTTGCCGTTGCCGTGGTTGGATAACTGCTCGACCAGATGATCGTTGTAGTTGCCGCTGCCGAAACCGAGCGTCGTCAGCGCCACGCCGGAAGCCCGCTTGCGTTCGACCAGGTCCAGCAGCGCGCGGAAATCCGTGGTGCCGACATTGAAATCGCCGTCCGAGGCGAGCAGCACGCGGTTGACGCCCTGCTCGATGAATCCCTGCTCGGCCAGCGCATAGGCCAGCCGAATGCCGGCGCCACCGTTGGTGGACCCGCCGGCGGAGAGGTTGTCGATGGCGCGGTTGATGGTTGCCCGCTGGTCACCGGGGGTCGGTTCCAGCACGGCTCCGGCCGCGCCGGCATACACCACGATCGACACCCGGTCGCGGGCGTCGAGCTCGCTGACCAGCAGTTTCATGGCGGACTGCAGCAGCGGCAACTTGTCCGGCGCATTCATCGAGCCGGAAACGTCGATCAGGAACACCAGATTGGCGGGCGGTATCGGCCCCGCCGGTCGCCAGCCCTGAATGCCGACTTGCAGCAGGTGCGTGCGGCTGTTCCAGGGCGTGGGCGCGATGGCCGTGTGCAGGCCGAAGGGGCGGTTTTCCTCCCGCGGCGCCTCGTATTGGTAGTCGAAGTAATTGATCATCTCTTCCACGCGCACGGCGTCCCGGCGGGGCAGTTGGCCCTGATTGAGAAGCCGCCGCACGTTGGCATAGGCGCCCGTGTCGACGTCGACGCTGAAGGTGGACACCGGGTGTTCCGCCGCGCGGCGCAGAGGATTGTCGTCAAACGCCGCGTAGCGCTCGCGATCCACCTGCGCGACCGGGGGCGGCAGCAGCAGCGCGCGCCGGGTGCTCGAGACCGCAGCGCCGGCGTCCGCGGCTACGGATTCGGCCATTTCCGGCCTGGCCAGCTTCCGCGCCACGAGCGATGGCGACGCCGGCGACGATGGTCCGGTCTGGCTGCTGTTGTTCTCGGGCGGTGGCGTGCTGTGCTGCGGCGGTTCGGGGGCGCTGCTGCAGCCGCTGATCAGCGTGCAGGCGGCCAGACCGGCCAGAAGCGTCCGGCGGCAGGATGAAGTGAGCATGATCGATCCTCGATGGCGGGTTTCGAGGCTATAAACGACCGATCGCCGCAAACGGGGTTAGGACTGCCGAAAAAATAATCGGCGCGCTGTGGTCGCTGGCGGCTAGTGTAGTGCGCCACACTGTCTGGCACTTATACCGGCCCCCTTTTCCGCCATGCGGCGTTGCACCTGCTCGCCATAGCTACGGCTATGACTCGTCGGCGCGCCTTGCCTGACGAAAAATGGAACTCGGTCTAATGCGCCATCAAATGTGACGCACTACACTAGAGCTCGCCGACGGTCGCGATTTTCATGGCGTTGGTACCGCCCGGGCCGCGGTAATCCCCCTTGGTGATCAGCACTCGATCCCCGTCCTTCAACAGCCCCAGTTCCTTGAGCTTCTGGAGCGCCTCGCGCATGGGCAGTATGCCCAGCAGTTCGGTGGGGATGAAATGGACGGGGTACACGCCTCGGCACATGGCCAGATAATTACAGCTGCGCTGATACTGCGTCATCGCGTAGATCGGAACGCGGGTATCCTGGCGTGACATCAGCAGCGCCGTCGTACCCGATTCGGTGAGCGAAACGATGGCGTCGGCCCCCATATGGCTGGCGGTATACATGGTGGCCATGGCGATGGCTTCATCGGTCTTGCGGAAGTGGCGATCCATGCCGGTGATCATGCGGGGCGCCGTGGTGCCGCGTTCCGCGCCCACGCAGATGCGGCTCATGGCCTGCACGGTCTTGATCGGATGGGCCCCAACGGCGGTTTCGGCCGACAGCATGACCGCGTCGGTGCCGTCTAGCACGGCGTTGGCCACGTCGAGCACCTCGGCGCGGGTCGGGATCGGCTCACTGATCATGGACTCCATCATCTGGGTGGCCGTGATCACCATGCGGTTGCCCTCGCGCGCGGCGGAAATGATGCGCTTCTGCTCACCGGGCAGCTCGGCATCGCCGATCTCCACGCCCAGATCGCCGCGGGCCACCATGACCACGTCGGATGCCTCGATGATGTTGTCCAGGTCCTCCACCGCCTCGGCCCGCTCCACCTTGGCCACCAGCCGGGCATCGCAGCCGCTTTGCCGGGCAAATCGTCGCGCGGCCTGCATGTCGCGGGCACTGCGCGGAAACGACACCGCGAGAAAGTCGAGCTGCTCCTCGGCCGCAAACCGGATGTCGTCGTAGTCCTTCTCGGTCAGGCCCGCGGCCGACAGCCCACCGCCTCGAAGATTGAGCCCCTGGCGACTGTCGAGTTGGCCACCAATCATGACCTCGCAGCGAACCTTGCGCCCCTCCACGGCGACCACCTGCATCGCGATGGCGCCATCGCTGAGCATGAGCACCTGGCCGTTGCGCACGTCATCCGGCAGTTCGGGGTAGCTCACGGCCACGCCGTGCTCATCGCCGGCGTCGGGGTCCTGATCAACGTCCAGCGTAAAGCGCTGGCCTTCCTTCAGCGTCACCGAGCCCGAGCGGAATTTCTCGATGCGTATCTTCGGGCCCTGCAGGTCGCCCAGGATGCCGAGCGTGATGCCTTCGGCCCGGGCCGATTCCCGGGCCAGGCGGATGCGCTGGCGGTGCTGCGATGCATCGCCGTGTGAAAAATTCACCCGGACAATGTTTACGCCGGCCTGAAGTATGCGGCGCATGACGTGCTCGCTGTCCGTCGAGGGGCCGAGCGTGGCGATGATCTTCGTTTTTCTCTGCACCTTGCCGTATCCGCTTCAGATGGGTGTTCATCCGGACAGCGTGGGCCGACCGAACGCGCGCTACCAGTAGAAAAGCACCTGCTTGGAGCGGCCCTGAGGGATTTGGATCTCCTGGCGCTTTTCCACGCCGTTATGGCTGCCGACAATGGCGTAGTTGCCGGCCGGAACCCGGGCGTAGACCAGCGGCCCCGCCTGATCGATGCGCATCAGTGAGCCCTGTTCGCCGATGACATTCAGGCTGACGTCGCTCAGATAGGCCCCGTCGTATTGCGCGGCGGTGATGTGCAGGTTGTAGCGGGACGCCACCTCGCGCATGGCCTGCTGCTCGGCATTGCCGGCGCCGCCACTGAGGTATTCGATACCGTTGGCGCGACGTGTTTCCGGCAGCCGGGCCGACGCTGCGGCGGCGGTCGATCGCGACTGCCCGCCGGTCACGCCGGTTTCCACGGGCAGGCCGACCTGAGCGGTGTAGCCGCGCGTGGTCGCCGGCTGACTGGCGCCGCTGACGTTGGTCCGCACAGCGGCGTCGGCCGACTCGCCGGTGGCTGCCCAGGTGAAGGTGATGTGCTTGATCTCGTTTTCGTAGATGCGAATCCGAGAGCGCTGCGAGCGGCCGAAATCACGCACCGCCACGCGGTACACCCCGGGCGGCAGATTCACGTACAGCCACGGTCCGGCCGCGGTGCCGCGCAGGTATTCGTTGCCCACGGCATCCGTGATGATGACGGGCACGTCCAGCACCAGGCTGTCGTCGGTACGCTCCATCCGGATGCGCAGGTTGTAGCGATCGGCGAGGGCCTGCATTTCGGCTTTCTGCTCGCCGCTCACGCCGCCGCTGAGATACGCCACGCCGGGCGCGTAATCCATGGCGGGCATTTCGACGGTGCCGGCGCGTTGGGCTGGTCGGGTACCCGGGTCATTTCGCGGAATGGATGCCGACGCCGGCGCCGGATCGGGCGAGGCCGGCGGGGGCGACGGCAGGACCCGCAGACCCGTGGTGGTCGAAGCGCCGGAGGCTGCGCCGGACGCCGGCGCGGCGTTCAGGCGGGCGTCTGCCTGCCAGCGGAAGGTGTGCGCCATCTGCTGGCTGTCGGTGAGGTTGAGTGTGCGGGTCTGCACGTTGCCTTCATGACTGGCCTCGACCGTATAGGCGCCCGGCTTCAGATCGGCGTAGAACACGGGGCCGTCGCTGGTGGCCTCCAGAATGGTGTAGCCCTGCGGCACGCGCACCCGCACGGTGGCAGGGGCGATGAATGCGCCGTCGGTGTCGGTAAAGGTGAGCTTGAGATTGAAGCCCTGTGCGGCGCTGGCCAGGGCCTGCATATCGGCCTGGCCCACACCGCCGCTGACGTAGGCGATGCCGTTTTTCTTCTGGACGACCGGCTCGGCTGACGCGGGGGCGAGGGCGGCAGCAGCCAGCAGGCCGGCGACGCACAGGCTGCGAAGGGTTTGATTGGATCGGCACATGTCTGACATAGCCTCCAGCAATGTTTGGATTGGTGCCGGCATCATAACGCGCGTCCCGGCCGGCGGCCGTCCGCAAAAGCCCGTGGGCGGATGGCGTCCGCGAAAATGTCAGCAAGAGCCGTGCCGGTGGCGGCGTCGGGATAGCCGGGCCGGGGGCGTATGGGCCTGGAAAAATTCCCAGCGAAATCCGAATTGGAAGCGGTAGCTGGCCGGGGTCTTCCGATTATCCGACGAACGGTCGATATCGGCGCGGCTTTGTAAGAACGTTCGGCCGATTCTCGTGCTAGGTTCTGAGGGACGGACTGAAAAAAAGTAATTAGTTCTGTATGGCCGGTGACTTGCGGTGCGCTCCGTGCACAGCGCCAGCAGCGGCAACATTCGGAGGAGGCCGGTAGAGCAGTCCGCTACGGGCCGGAATCAATACCGTACGGGGTCCTCTCAGCATGAATACTTCTGTGGTACTTTTCCTGACGTTGGCCATTATCGTGGTGATCGCCGTGCTCACCGTGTATGCGCTCATCAGTCAGAGCGTGCGCACTGTCCAGAGCGCGCCGTCAATCCTGACCAGCCTGGGCATCTTCGGCACCTTTCTGGGTATCACGATCGGCCTGGCCTCTTTCGACCCGGGCAACGTGGCCGGCAGCGTTCCGCTGCTGTTCAGCGGTATCAAGCTGGCGTTCTGGACCTCTGTCGCCGGTATTCTGGGCGGCATTCTCATCAAGCTGCGGCTGCTGTTGTTCCCGCTGGCCGGTGGTGCTGCGGCGGGGCAGGCACGCTCGCGCGGCAACGTCGATGAAATGGTGTCCTCGCTGCGCGGCGTCGAGCGCAGCCTGACCGACAAGGAGGCCTCGCCGCTGCTCAACGCGCTGGAGGCCACCGGCCACAACCAGGCGGCCATGGCCGAGGCGCTCGAGCGCCAGGCGGCCGAGTCGGGCGAGGCCCTGGCCCGCATCCGCGAGAGCTCGGACGCCGGGCTGCGGAGTCTTGCCGCCTCTACCGGCGAGCAGATGGACAAGCTGGCCGAGCGGCTCGGACAGAATCAGGAGGAGCTGCTGTCGCGTCTGCAGGCCGCCCAGCTGGACGAGCTGCGGCAGATGCGCGAGGCCCTCGTGGGCCCCGACGGCGCGGCCACGGCCCTGGCCGCCGACATGCAGCGCCGCCAGGAAGACATGGCGCGGCTGCTGGGCCGCGCGACCGACAACCTGGGCGACAAGGTCGGCGGCGAAATCGCCGCCATGAGCGGCCGGCTTGGCGAGGATTCGCAGGCCACCCGCGAGCGGCTGGACGCCATCCGTCAAGGATCCGATTCGCTGGCCCAGCGTCTCAGCGAAGCCATGGGCAGCAACAGCGAGACGCTGGCGCGGGCGCTGGAAGCCAATCGCGATGCCATGGCGGCCCAGATTGCCGGCGCGGTGTCCGATCTGCGCGACGCGCTGGTGGGCCCCGATGGCGCGGCCAGCGAACTGGTTCGCCGCATCCACCAGAATCAGGCCGACCTGGCCTCTGCGATGGCCGGCGCGGCCGGCGAGCTGCGCAAGGCCGTCGGCGACGACGTCAACCGCATCGGCTCGCGTATGGCCCACAGCGGTGAGCAGACCGCCGAACATCTGCGCAACGTCACCGATGCGCTGCACGCCATGCGGGAGGCCATGGGCGATGACACCGCAGCGCTGGTAGACCGGCTCGAGCGGCTCAATGCCGGCTCCGGCGGACTGGAGCAGAGCCTGGTGGGCGCGGTCGACAGAATGCGCAGTTCGGCGGCCAATGATTCCGCCGTGCTGGCGAAGAAGCTCGACGAGCTGGCGGCCGGCAACGCGGCGGTCACCGAAGGCATGGCGGGCAATCTGCAGTCGCTGCGTGAGGCGCTCGGTCAGGATTCGGCCAGCCTCGCCGAGCGGCTGGACCGCCTGGGCGCCGCCACCAACGCCGTGAACGACGCGCTGGGCAGCTCGCTTACGAACCTGCGCGAAGGCATGGGTCGTGATTCGGCCAGCCTGGCCGAGCGGCTTGATCGTCTGGGTTCGTCCGCGGACGCCATGAACGACGCGCTGTCCAGTTCCATGACCGGCCTGCGTGAAGGTATGGGCCGCGACTCGGCGAGCCTGGCCGAGCGTCTGGATCGTCTGGGCGCATCGACGGACGCCATCAACGACGCGCTGTCCAGCACCATGACCGGGCTGCGCGAAGGCATGGGCCGTGACTCGGCCAGCCTGGCGGAACGACTCGATCGCCTGGGCGCATCCACCGACGCCATGAACGAGGCGCTTGCCGGATCGCTGGCGAATCTGCGCGAGGGCATGGGGCAGGATTCCGCCGCCATGATCGAGCGCATGGATCGCCTGAACAGCGGTTCGGACGCGCTGGCCGAGCGCGTCAGTGCATCGCTGGACGGGCTGCGTCAGGCCATGGGCGGTGACAGCGATGCGCTCATCAAGCAGCTGGAGCGGCTTGGTGGAACGTCCGAATCGCAGAACGACCGCCTGGTGCGCAGCCTGGACGCCAACCGCGAGGCGCTGGCCGAGGCCATGCAGGCCAACCGCGACGCCGTGGCGGCCCAGATCGCCGGCGCCGTCAGCGATCTGCGCGACGCCCTGGTCGGCCCCAATGGTGCAGCCAGCGACTTTGCCGAGCGCATGCAGCGGGGTCAGGCGGAACTGGCAGATGCTTTGGGCCGCATGGGCGACGGCATGACCGGCGCGCTGGGCGGCGACATGCGTGCGCTGCAGCAGCGGCTGGATACGCTCAGCGACAGCATTCAGGCGCTGGGCGAATCGATGTCCGGTTCGCTGGGCGAGGGCTTCGAGGGCATTTCCGGCGATATCGGCAGCCTGTCCACCGGCATTGCCGATGCCATCGACGATCTGCGTCTGGCGCTGGTCGGGCCGGACGGCAGCGACAAGGGCCTCATCGAGGAAATCCGCGACGCCCAGTCGGACACCGGCGCCGCGCTCACGGCGATCCACGCCGCGCTCGAGGAGAATACGGCGCGTCAGATCGACTACAGCCCGAAGCCGCTGCTCGAGGCGCTCGAGGAGATGATCAAGCAGTTCAACACGCAGTTCTCCGGTCAGTTCTGGGAGAAGTTCGAGGGCTTCAACCAGGGCATCGCCGAGCTCATCGGCTGGATGGATACCTACCGCAAGCAGATTTCCGATCTCAACGACCAGCACTCGCGGACCACGCGCAACATGGACGTGGCCACGCGGCGCTTCGACGAAATCGCCTCGCGTTCGGAAATCTTCATCGACGTGTCGCGCAACATGTCGGGCCTGCTCACCGGCCTGGACTCGCAGCGCGGCCAGATGGAAAGCCATCTCAAGCAGTTCGCCCACGTGGTGGATGTTACCCGCGATGCGCTGGAGGACATCGAGCAGAAGATCGTGGAAGGCAACGACAACATGAACGAGCACGTGCGCGAGATTTCCAAGCGTATCGAGGAGCAGGTCATTCGCCTGGATGGCGCCATGGACGCCGAACTGTCCAAGGCCATGACCAGCTTCGGGCAGCAGCTCGCCGCGCTGTCGGAGAAGTTCGTGGACGACTACACGCCGCTGACCGAGAAGCTGCGTGACGTCGTCAGCATCGCACGGAGGGTCTAACCGTGGTAAACGACGACAACGCAGACTTCGAAGATCTCGAAGCTCGAGAGGACCACTGGATCTCCGCCGCCGACCTGCTCGGCGGCGCGCTGATCATCTTCTTTCTGCTCATGCTGTATTTCCTCATGACGCAGCAGGAACAGAGCCAGGTGCAGACCGAGAACTACACCGAGACCGTGGCCAAGCTCGAGCAGGAACTGCAGCGGGTGGCGCGCAATGCGCAGCAGACCACCGATAGCGTCAAGGAGGTGGCCATCACCTACGACCAGAAGCGGGCAGAAATCTACGACGCGCTGGTCAACGAGTTCTCGGGTGATCTGCCGCGCTGGAACGCGGAGATCGACGAGGACCTCACGGTTCGCTTCAACGAGCCGAGCGTGCTCTTTGCGGTGGGCTCGGCGGATATTCGCGACCGGTTTCGCAATATTCTTCAGGACTTCTTCCCCAGCTATCTGGAAATCGTCACGGGGAAGGATTTTCAGGAGGCCATTTCGGAAATCCGTATCGAGGGCCACACCTCCAGCTTCTGGAATCTGGGCGCGAACACGCCCGAGCAGACGGCCTACCTGAAGAACATGGATCTGTCCTACGAGCGTAGCCGCAGCGTGCTGCGTTACGTGATGTCGCTGGACTCCATCGAGCCGAAGCTGCCGTTCCTGCGCAAGCACCTGACCGCCAACGGGCTGTCTTCCTCGAATCTCATCCTCAACGAGGACGGCAACGAGGACTACGCGCGCTCGCAGCGGGTGGAATTCCGCATTCGCACCGACGTGGAGTCCAAGATTGCGCGAATTCTCGAGGAGGCGCCCGCGGAATGAACCTGCCCAATTTCGTCAACTACGAGCCCTTCAACAAGCTCCGCAAGAAGATGGGGACGATAAAGCTGGGCAATTTCGTGCACCCCATGGCCGACCCGCGATCGGTGCCGGCGCTGTTACCCGAGCCCCCGGGGGCCGGGCAGGGGCAGGCGGGCCGCGCGTCGTCAGCGACGGCGCGACCGCGGCGCGCGAAGACATCTGACGCCGGTTCTGCCAGCTCGCCGCGCCGAAAAGCCGCCCCGGCTACCGGCTCGAAGAAGCCGGCAAAGCCGGCCGGGACGGGCCTCACAAAGGCATCCCTAAGCAACAACCTGGCTCCCGGTCGGATCTCCGGCACCCGGCGCCCCGGCGGTGATACCTTCGCAGAGCGCAGGTTGCCGTCCCCAGCACCCGCTGCCGCTACCACTCCGCCGCAGCCGGACGCGCCTGGCGTTCCCCGGCGCTCC
>NYTH01000025.1 GCA_002683405.1 Salinisphaeraceae bacterium
CCCGCCAGGATCCCGGGCGGAAAAGACCATCCCGCGGGGTTCGCGATTCGATCTCCACCAGCCCGAGGTAATCCAGACGAGCGCGGCTGGCGTCGGCGTCGACCCGCCAGCGCGTGCGAAGAAACTGCAGCTCGGCGCCCTCCACGAACCCCGCCGGCGGATCAAGCGCATCGTGATAGGCGGGACGCAAAGCGATTTGCCAACCCCGCTCGTCACCCGACCAGAGGGGGCCGGCCGACAGGCGGAACGCCCCATGGCCCTGGCTCGGGTCTGCCGACGGCGCTGGCGGCTCGGCAAGTTCGGCCCGGCCCGTCAGGCCGCTGCGCGCCAGCAGCAGCCGGGCCATTCGCGCCTCGCGCGCCGCCGATGCCGGCTCATCGCGACGGCGATGCCGGTAGAACAGATAATCGTGCGCCAGCTCCAGCACGCGTATCTGCCGGCGCGGAGCCAGCCCCTGCAGGCCAGCCGGGTCCAGCCGGCCCGCGGCCAGCCGCGCCACGCGATCGCGATCCGTCGCCGAGAGCTGGGCCAGCCCGTGCGTCAATTCGGTCCTGAGCGCCGGTCGGTATGCCGCCGCGCCCAGCAGGCCCGGCTCGCGGGACAGGGCCTGGATGGTTTCCGCCGGAATGGCGTGCAGGCGAAACTGCTGCGTGAGCTCAAGACCGGGCCGCACCACCTGCAGCAGCGCCAGCAGCTGATAGCTGCAGTTCTTGGTCACAAAGAAGTAGTCGAAGCCGACCTCCCGCAGCTCCCACAAGTGCGCCTGCAGCCGAACCAGTTCCTCGCGGGTCAACGCCAGCGGATAGGACCAGACGTCGCGGTTTTCGATCCAGGCGTATTGCTTGACCTTCTCGTAGTAGGGATAGATGTCGTGGCGCCCGTCGTAGCCCCCGGTCAGACCCTTGAAGGCGAACGTCAGACCGCTGCGTTCTTCGGTGCGGGCGGCGAAATTCACCGCGTAAGACAGCAGCTCGTGACCGCCCCGCCCGCCGGTGCCGTCAAGCCGCAGCAGCGTATGGCCGAACATCGACGCGGGACTGTTCAGATAGGCCGACGGGAAAACCAGGCTGGCAGAACGCGGTTCCAGCCGGGCCCGCCAGCGCGCGTACTCGGGGCAGTCCCGGTCCGGCAGATGGGTCGCCAACCCGGGCAGCCGGTCGGCGAGAAAAGCGCGTCTGGCGGGAAAGACGCAGGCCGCCGGCTTGTTCCAGTGCGCCTGGACGCGACCGTCCAGCAGTGCGGCGAGCGTGGCCGCCAGCTCCGCTCGAGCGTCGGATCGCCCCCTGTCCGCCAGAAAGAACCACGGGCTGCTGATGATGCTGCCCTGCCCGCGCGACAGC
Organism: Salinisphaeraceae bacterium; assembly: GCA_002683405.1. Classification (GTDB taxonomy): domain Bacteria; phylum Pseudomonadota; class Gammaproteobacteria; order Nevskiales; family Salinisphaeraceae. Next base: position 1,341 of record NYTH01000025.1, read on the forward strand.
CAGCGCGGCTCGTAGTGCAGCAGCGCCCGCCAGCCGGGGTGCTCGTCCAGCGCCTGCGCGTCAGCACGGGCCAGCCAGTGCTGTGCCGGCGTCGCGGCACGGACTGCCGGCCAGATCAGCCCGGCGCAGACCAGCAGGTACGCCAGCGCGATCCGGACAGGGTGGCCGAACGGCTTCAATCGCGTGCTTTGGCCAGTGACCACAGCCACAGGCACAGACCGGACATCAGCAGCAGCCCCGGCCACATCCCCAGATTGAAGCCGGCCGCCAGAATATCCCCCTGCCCGCTGGCGGCGATCGGTATCGCGATGAAAATACCCATGAGCGCCTCGCCCGTAATCAGGCCGGCGGCCGCCAGCAGGCCGGCACCTGCAATGCCCCCGCGCCGACCGCCCAGTCGCGCCATGAGCCCGCCCAGCATGATGGGAATGGACAGCGCCAGCGGCAGGTAGATGCCCACGGCCACGGCCAGCACCGGCGCTCTGAACCGGGCACCGCGCAGTCGCAGGATTTCATCGACGACGATGACCAGCACGGCTGCGGCGGCGCCCAGCGCCACCATGCCCCAGGGCAGATCCCCGGCGAACACGCCCCGCGCCACCGCCGCCATGAGCGCGGCCTGCGGCGCCGGTAGCGCGTTGGGATGCTCGGCATCCGGCACGCCGATGCCATAGGCGTGCAGCAGCAGGCTGAGCACCGGCGCCAGCACGCAGACGGCCGACAACACGCCCACGATCTGCGCCACCTGCTGCTGCCAGGGCGTCGCCCCCAGCAGCGCGCCGGCCTTGAGGTCCTGCATGTTGTCGCCGCCGATGGCCGCCGCGCAGCAGACCACCGCGCCCACCAGAATGGCGGCCACGGGACCCACGGAGGCATCACCGGCAAAGAACAACAGGCCCAGCGCGGTCAGCAGTATCGTGGCAATGGTCACGCCCGAAACGGGGTTGTGGGAGGACCCCACCAGACCCGCCATATAGGCCGCGACTGCCGAAAACACGAGGGCCGCCAGCAGCATGACGGCGGTCAGCGGCACTGCGCCGGCCGCGCTGCCCAGCAGATTGGTATAGAACAGCAGCATCGCGATCGCGATGGCGCCCAGCATGAGCGCCAGCACGCTGCGCGGCAGGTCCTGGCTGCCCTGCTGGCGGCCCAGACGCAGCTGCGCCAGGCCGGACACCAGCGAGCCCCGCATGGACCAGAGCGCCCACAGCCCGCCGACCAGCATGGCGCCCACGCCCATGTAGCGAATCTGGCTGCTCCAGAGCGTGTAGGCCGCGGATGCTGCGTCGCCGTCCGGCCAGCCGAATAGCCAGGCATGAACGGGCAGCACCACCCACCACGCAAACGCGCCGCCGGCAAACACGAGCACCGCCACGTTGAAGCCGACGATGTAGCCCACCGCAAGCAGCGCCGGCGACAGGTTGCTGCCGGCATAGATCAGGGTGCCGCCCACCTGGCTAGCCGTTTCGGCCGCGCCCTGCCAGATGCGCAATCCGGATTCGGCCAGCTTCGCCACGGCCCCCAGGCCGGCTCCAATGAACAGCGCCCCCAGACCCTGTGCGGCTCCGCCGTGGCCGGCTCGCAGCACCTCGGCGGTGGCGGTGCCCTCGGGAAACGGCAGTTTCAGCTCACCGATCAGCGCATGCCGCAGCGGTACGGTCAGCAATACCCCCAGCAGACCGCCGACGCCGCAGATGAACATGACCCAACTGGCGTGAAAATCGTCCCAGTACCCCAGCAGTACCAGCGCGGGCAGCGTGAATATGGCGCCGGCGGCAATCGATTCACCGGCGCTGGCGGTTGTCTGCACGATGTTGTTTTCGAGGATCCCGCTGTCGCGAAACAGCCGGAGCACCGCCATGGAAATCACCGCAGCGGGAATCGATGCCGAGACGGTCAGGCCCGCATACAGCGCCAGGTAGGCGTTCGCGCCGGCCAGCGCCATAGACAGGAGCACGCCCAGCACGAGCGCCCGGATGGTCAGTTGCGAAGTCATGAGCGGTCCTTGCCTCTCCCCGTGCCGCGGGCTGGACTCGGCCCGTTCGGCTGGCAGAATGTGAACAGCGGCGCGCTGCATGAACAACCCCAGAACAAATCGCGCGCCACGGTTGTCAAAAATAGCATAGGGTGGCCCTCCGGCCGTTCAGCCCGCTGCCCGACCGCGAATCGGAAGCCGAACAATACTGTGTCCTGATTACCACAACGGAGATTGTCCATGCGCCCATGCCGTGCCCGCCACGCGCTGACGCTGCTTTTGCTGCTGCCGCTCATCAGCGCCTGTGATAGTGAACCGGAAACGGGCGACGAAAGCGCCGCGCCGATCCGCCAGGGCGTCAGCCAGAGCGCCGCGCCTGCGCCGGCTGACCGAGCCAGCGCAGACAAACAGGACAATGCCGGCACAAGCGATGAACCGGTCACGGGCGAGCCCATCCCTCCGGCCCGGCCGGCCGACTCGGGGGAATCGGACCGCAAGGCGCAGAATGATTCGTCAACAGCCGACCTCAAGAATTCGCCGGCTTCGGCCGTTTCCAGGAGCGGTCAGTCGGCCGCGAAGCAGACAGGCACCGGCCGGGTCGACATTCCCGACGTCGATATCCCCTTCACCCGCTTCAAGCTGGATAACGGGCTCACCGTCATCGTGCACGAGGACCGCAAGGCCCCGCTTGTGGCGGTCAACATGTGGTACCACGTGGGCTCGAAAGACGAGGGTCCGGATCAAACCGGTTTCGCGCATTTATTCGAGCACCTGATGTTCCAGGGCAGCGAGAACTGGCAGGGCGAATACTTCGAGCCCTTCGAGCGCGCCGGCGCCACCGAAATGAACGGCACCACCAGCACCGATCGCACCAACTACTTTGCAAACGTGCCCACCCCGGCGCTGGACATGGCGCTGTGGATGGAGTCCGACCGGATGGGCAACTTCCTGGGCGCGATCGACCAGGCCCGGCTGGACGAGCAGCGCAACGTGGTCCTCAACGAGAAGCGCCAGCGCAATAACCAGCCCTACGGCAAGATCTGGGAGCTGCTGCCCCCCAATACCTACCCCGGCGACCACCCCTACTCCTGGTCCACCATCGGCTCGGAGCAGGACCTGAATGCCGCCTCGGTCGACGACGTGAAGGACTGGTTCAAGCGCTATTACGGGCCCTCCAATGCCGTGCTCGTGCTGGCCGGCGACATTTCGGCCGAAACCGCGCGCGAAAAAGTCACGCATTACTTCGGCAATATCCCCGCCGGCCCGCCGCTGGAACAGCAGGCGAAATGGATCGCGCCCATGTCCGGCGAGCACCGCATGACGGTGCGCGATCGCGTGCCGCAGGCGCGGGTGTACAAGGTGTGGAATATCCCGCCGGACGGGGCCGACGAGACCGTGCAGCTGGAGATCATCGCCGACCTGCTCGCCGGCTCCAAGAATTCGCGCCTGTACAAGCGACTGGTCTACGAGGACCAGATTGCCACCGACGTCACCGCCACCGTCTGGGGCAAGGAAATCGGCTCGCAGTTCATGGTCTGGGCCACCGCCCGTCCCGGCGTGGAGCTGGCCGACGTGGAGCGTGTGCTCAATGAGGAAATGGCGCGTTTCCTGAAGGAAGGCCCGGACAAGAACGCGCTGGAACGCAGCCGTACCAGTATCGCGGCCGGCTTTCTGCGCGGCAGCGAGAAGATCGGCGGGTTTGGCGGCAAATCCGACATTCTCGCGCGCGGCCAGGTGTTCCAGAACGATCCGGCCGCCTACAAGAGCCAGCTGGCGGTGCTGCGCAGCGTCGACAGTCAGGGTCTGCGCGCCACGGCGCGGCAGTGGCTTGATGACGGTGTCCTGACCGTCGAGGTCCAGCCGTTCGGCGAGCATTCGGTCAGCGGCGAAGCCGTGGATCGAGGCAAGCTGCCGGATCTGGGCGAGCCCCCGTCGCTCGATCTGCCCACCATGCAGCGCGCGACGCTTGATAACGGTCTGGAGGTCCTGCTGGCCCAGCGGGACAATACGCCGATCACCCAGTTCCGCCTGATCTTCGACGCGGGGTATGCGGCCGACCCGCAGGACGCGCCCGGCACCGCCAGCCTGGCGATGAGCATGCTCGACGAGGGCACCGAAAAGCGCAGCGCGCTGGATATCAGCGCGGCGTTCGACCGGCTGGGCGCCACCTTTTCTGCCGGCTCCTCGCTAGACGTCTCCACCGTATCGATGTCGGCCCTGAGTACGGCGCTGGACCCCTCGCTTGATATCTTCGCCGACGTGGTGCGTAACCCGGCGTTCCCGGAAAAGGAACTGCTGCGCCTGAAGAAGCAGAAGCTGGCCGCCATCCGGCAGGAGAAATCGTCGCCCACGTCCATGGCGCTGCGCGCGCTGCCGCCGCTGCTGTACGGCGACGAGCACGCCTACGGCATTCCCTTCACCGGCTCGGGCACCGAAGCCTCGATCACGGCCATGACCGCGGACGATATGGCGGCGTTCCACCAGCGCTGGTTGCGCCCGGACAACGCTCAGCTGCTGATTGTCGGCGACCTGGACATGGAGCAGGCCAGGTCGCTTGCGCGCCAGCATTTCGGCGGCTGGCAGGCGACCGGCAGCATGCAGACGGACAAGCGCCTGCCCGAGGTCAAGCGCCCCGACGCGCCCCGCGTGTTCCTGGTGGACAGGCCGGGCACCACCCAGGCCACCATCATTGCGGGTAACGTGGCGCCCCCCAAATCGAATGATCTGGATATTCCGATGAGCACAGTGAACGCCGTTCTGGGCGGCACCTTCAATTCGCGCCTGAACCTCAATCTGCGCGAGGACAAGCACTGGTCCTATGGCGCTCGCACGTCACTGATTAATGCCCGCGCCCAGCAGCCTTTCATTGCATTCGCTTCGGTGCAGATCGACAAGACGGCCGAATCGATGCGCGAAATTCGCAAGGAGCTCAAGGGGATTCGCGGCGACAAACCGGTGACCCCGGAAGAGTTGTCGGCTGCCCAGGCCAATCTTACCCGAAGCCTGCCCGGCGATAACGAAACCACCAGTGATGTCGCGGGCAGCCTGTCCAACCTGCTGATATTCGATCTGGACGACGACTACTACGATCAGTACACGCAGATGGTGCAGGCGCTGAATCCGACCCAGGTCATGGGCGCGGCCCGCGTCATGGTGGACCCGGAGCAGCTCACCTGGGTCGTCGTGGGTGACCTGGAGCAGATCGAAGACCCGGTCCGCGCGCTGAAGTTCGGCGAGGTGACGGTACTGGACGACGATGCCGGCTAGGGTCTGGCTCGCGGCGGCCGGGCTGATCGCGTCCAGCCTGTACGCCGCGGCCGTCGGGGCCGTGGCGCGGGAGGACCTGTTGTTCCTGTCCGACGACGGGCAGGCCTACACGCTGTTCACCACGCTGCGCTCCGGGCTGCCGGCGCGGGAGCTGTATGTGCCCCAGGCGCGGGCGGACGAGGCGCCCTATCTGTTCTTCTATCCACCGGAAACGCGGGCGCGCAGCCTGGAAACCGGCCGTATTCTTCAGTTCAACGGAGGCGACTACGCCCTGCTCGGATCCCGCCAGTTCGAAAGTCACGAGATCACCCGCCAGAACGACGGCAGCTATCGCTTCCGTAGCTGGGACGGACTGACGCTCGGTAACGGCCATTTTGGCAAGTGGAATGCGCCCGACCCCTTCGAGCAGTTCACCTACGCCTGGGTCATACCCTCCACGATCGATATTCTCGAGTACAGCAGCAACCGGTCGGGCCAGTGGACCCGGGAAGACAACGCGCTTGTGTGGACGGGGCGCAATGTCAACGACATCACCTTCGATATCCGCTTTCGCGTGCGCCCGCCCCGGACCATCACGGTGACCGCCGAACCGGTTCGCGGGGTCAGGCGCGACAACGCGGCGGCCGGCGAGCGAATCACCCTGGATACCGCCCTGCTTTTCTCATCCGGCAGCCACGCCCTCACCGATCAGGGCCGGACCACCCTGCAGAACCTGGCTGCGCAGCTGCAGAACCAGCCCATCGAGTCCATCGTGGTGGAGGGACACACGGACAATCAGCCGCTCAAGCCCTACCTGCAGGAGATCTATCCGAGTAACTGGGAACTGTCGGCGATGCGGGCCACGCACGTGGTGCGGGTACTGGCCGAGGCCGGTATCGACGCCGCCAGACTGGAAGCCCGGGCATACGGCGAGCAGCACCCGGTAGCCGACAACAAGACCGAAGAAGGTCGCGCCAAGAATCGGCGCATCGAACTGCTGGTCACAAGACAAACGCCGGCACAGAGCGCCGAGCAGTCGGTGGCTGAGAAGAACCTGCCGGCTACCGAAACGCCTGGCGCTGGCCAGGGCGGCGAATAGGCCCCGCCCCGCCTGGCTTGACTCTAGCGGGTACTCAAGGCGTCGTTGAATTCACCCAGCGGCCGCACGAAGGTATATTTGCCCGGCCGGAGAATCAGCTGTTCTGCAGCCTCGTCGGTATTGCGGCCCAGTGCGCTGAACGGCAGTGAAATGATGAACAGGCCGGTGCCGGCCACGGTCGCCACGAGGCTCAGCGGACGAACCAGCAGCACGTCCATGCCCATGGCGGTTGCAGACGGTGCGTCCGCCGCGGAGCCGCCCACCGCATAGGCGGGTTGGCCGGCCATCAGAGCAGCTACCATGGCGGCAGCTGCGAATCCCTTGACCCAGTTCTGCATGTTTCATTCCCCGAAGTATCTGACCAATCAACATTATGCACGCCCTGTTGGACTGTCAATTGCCGCTGGACAGGCGGTTTGTCGCAGGGGATAGCCGAGCATGCGCGGGTTCAAGGTATACGAGGCGGCCAACCCGCCCCAGGCCGAAATCCTCAAGGATTTTCTGGGCGGGCACGGCATCGACGCCGAGGTGCGCGACCAGCATCTCTGGGGCGGCGTGGGCGAATTGCCGGCCGACAGCTATCCCAGCATCTGGGTATTCAGCGCCGCGGACGCGCAAACGGCCCGTAAGCTGATTCGCGACTTCGAGACCGGACACACCGCCAGCCGGCCCGGCTGGCAATGCCGGCGCTGCGGTGAGCACCTGGAGGGCCAGTTCACCCAGTGCTGGCATTGCGGGCAGGCACGACCGCGAGACCCGGACTGACGCCATGCACATCGTGCTGTACGAACCCGAGATACCCCCCAACACGGGCAACGTGATTCGCGTGTGCGTCAACATCGGCGCGCGGCTGCATCTGATTCATCCGCTGGGTTTTTCGCTGGAGGACCGCCAGTTGCGCAGGGCCGGCCTGGACTACCGGGAACAGGCCGTAATCGAACAATGGCCCGATCTGGACAGCTGGCTAAAGCAGGTGCGATTCAATCGCCTGATCGGTCTGTCGACGCGTGGCACAACAGCCTATCACCAGCTCCGTTTCGAGCCCAACGACGCCCTGCTCTTCGGCCCGGAAACCCGCGGTCTGCCGGCCGATCGCCTTGCGGCCTGCGACAAGACGCTGCATATCCCCATGCGCGCCGGCAATCGCAGCCTGAATCTGTCGAACGCCGTGGCCGTGGTGGCCTATGAGGCCTGGCGGCAGCAGGGTTTCGTCTGACCGGCCGGACTGCGCCGGACTACCAGTGCGGCCCGGGTAGCAGCCTCGACAGCAGCATGCCCGAACGCGTCGGCTTCTGCGCCTGCTCGCCCGCCTTGCCGCGCGCCGCCGCCGAAGACGGAAACATGTGGTAGGCCTTGTTCAGCACGTAGTCGTTCACCTTGGGCCAGAGCGCATAACTGACCTGCGCGGTGGTGCCCAGCGGTGAGGCGATGCGCTTGGGCTTGTCGATCACCGCGGACACGACCATGTCGGCCGCCTGATCAGGCGTGAGCGTGGGCACGTAGTCGTAGAGCTTTGTGGGCGAAATCATCGGCGTGCGCACCAGCGGCATGTAGATCGTCGTGATGGCGATGTTGCGCGAGGCCACTTCGGATGAAATGCAGCGCGAGAAGGCGTCCAGCGCCGATTTGCTCGCCACGTAGGCCGAGAAACGCGGCACGTTGGTCAGGCAGCCGATAGACGAAATGTTGATCACGTGGCCGCTCCGGCGTTTCTTCATCGCCGGCAGGAAAGCCATGATCATGCGGATCGCGCCAAAGTAGTTCAGCTGCATGGTTCTTTCGAAATCGTGGAACCGGTCAAGCGATTCGAAGATCGAGCGCCGGATCGAGCGCCCCGCATTGTTGACCAGCACATCCACATGGCCATGGTCGGCCAGGATGGCTTCGGCGCAGGCGTCAATGGCCTCCATGTCGTTCAGATCGCAGGGGTATACATGGGCCTCGCCGCCAAACTTGGCGATGATGGCCTGGGTTTCCTCCAGCTTTTCGCGGGTGCGGGACACCAGGCAGATCTTGCCGCCACCCTTGGCCAGCTTCTTGGCGACCGTAAAGCCGATGCCCGAGGAGGCACCGGTCACCACAATGACCTTGCCCTTGGCGCGGGCCAGCAGGCGCGAGGGAATCTTGACGTCGTAATCCAGATGCAGTTCCCAGTACTGCCACAGCGTCTCGGCATAATCCTGCAGCGGCGGACAGTTGATGCCGGTGCCCTTGAGGGCAGCGCGCGTGTTCGGATCATCGAAGGCGCAGCGGTTGTTCACGTAACCCAGCACCGACAGCGGTATGCCAAGCGTGCGGGACAGCTGTTTTTCGAGACTGCGGCCCATCGGCACGCGCCCGGCGAGCTTGCGGAAGGCCGTTTCGACTGCCTTGGGCACGTCCTGCGACGGCAACTGGCTGACAAAACTCGGGCCGTGGGCGGCCTGCATGAAGATATCGAGCATCTCGCCGGCGGTCGGGGCATGCCGGGGAATGAGGAAGTACGCCTGGTTGTCCCATTTCTTCGCTTCGAGATGGGCAATCGAGTCCATCGCGTCGATGACGTAATCAACCGGCACCACGGGCATTTCGCCGCCCTCGATCCCCAGCAGCGGCATCCATTTGGGCAGCGTGTCGCGAACCTTCTGGATAGTCTTGAACAGATAGTAGGGGCCGTCGATCTTGTCGATTTCGCCGGTTTGCGAATGCCCCACCACCATGCCGGGTCGAAACACCCGCCACGGCACGGTGCATTCGTCGCGCACGATTTTCTCCGACTGAAATTTCGTGCGGTAGTAGGGATGGCGAACCGGCTGGCCTTCATCGAACATGCGGTCGGTGAATTCGCCGTCGTACTCCGACCCCGCCACGGCCACCGACGATACGTGATGGAAGCGGGCCGGCGCGCCCAGCGCGTTGGCAAACGCCACGACGTTGCGAGTGCCTTCGTTATTGACCCGATCTGCCGTCTTGTCATCCATGGCCATGTCGTACACGGCCGCCAAGTGAAATACGTGGTCGATCTGGCCCGCCAGCGCCTTGCGAGTGGACGCACTGGTCAGCCCCTTGCGGGTGATGTCGCCCCAGACCGGCTTGAGCACCTCTTCGCTGGCCCCCACACGCGCCTTGAGCGCCTCGAACTTGTCGGCGCTGGCCTTGCGCATCAATACGTGGATCGTGGCGTCGGGCCGCTCCATGAGCCTTTCAATGAGAAAACGACCCAGAAAGCCGGTGCCGCCGGTCACGAAATAATTCATTGCAATTGCCTGCTTGTTTATCGATCGGTGTCCGTCGCTTCGTCTGCCGGGTCTGAGCGCTCGCCCCATCCGCAAGACCACAGCGCCCAGGACAACGCTTTTACGCCAATCCGGTAGCGGCCTCAAGCCGCGGCCCGACCCCGTGCTGCGGCAATATAACGGACCTGCGCTGATCCGGCAAGATTTCTTTCCTGTTTATGTCTAATGTCCGGATTCATTAGGATCAGGCCTTTATATTCACCCCCACCGACGGAGAATCACGCATGACGGAGACAATTTTCAGCAAGATCATCAACCGGGAAATGGATGCCGACATCGTCTACGAGGACGATGACTGCCTGGCCTTCCGCGACATCAATCCGCAGGCGCCGGTGCATATCCTGCTGATTCCGAAAAAGCCGATCGAGCGGCTCGCGACCGCGGATTCCGCCGACGCCGACCTGCTGGGGCACATGATGCTCAAGGCCGGTGATATTGCGAGAGACCAGGGATGCGGCGACGCTTTCAGGCTGGTGACCAACAGCGGTGAAGGCGCCGGGCAGTCTGTCTTCCACCTGCATTTTCATATCCTCGGCGGGCGCGCCCTGGGCTGGCCGCCAGGGTAATACGCCTGCCCCCGCCCGCACCGCTTTTGTGCCGCCTGCCCCCAGGCGGTAAAATGCGAGGGTTGGCGGCCCTGTTCCGGGGCCCGGACTCCCACAAGGTGAATGAATGTCAGTTTCCAGCCCGGAAAAACTGCGGTCTACGGCTTCCCGTCTGGAGGACGTGCAGGGCCGTGAGGACAAGCGCCGGCTCGCCATCAACAAGGTCGGTATCTGCGATATAAGCCATCCGGTTCGCATCCGCCAGCGGACCGGGGAAGACCAGCACACGGTGGCCAATTTCGCCATGTACGTGAACCTGCCGCACCAGTTCAAGGGCACGCACATGTCGCGCTTCGTGGAAATCCTTCACGCGCACGAGCGCGAGATCACCGTGGCGTCATTCCGGGAGATGCTCGAGGAAGTCACCACCCGGCTGGAGGCCGAAAACGGCCACATCGAGATGCGCTTTCCCTATTTCGTGGAAAAGTCGGCGCCCTCGTCCGGCGTCAAGAGCCTGATGGACTATCAGGTCAGCTTCATTGGCGAGCGCAAGGCCGACCACTCCGAGCTGTTCGTCAAGGTCGTGGTGCCGGTGACCACCCTTTGCCCCTGCTCGAAGGACATATCCGAGTACGGCGCCCACAACCAGCGCTCTCACGTGACCATCACCGCGCGGGCCGACGAATTCTTCTGGCTGGAAGACCTGATCGACGTCGCCGAGGCCGAGGCGTCATCCGAGCTCTACGGCATCCTGAAGCGCCCGGACGAAAAATTCGTGACCGAGCGCGCCTACGAAAACCCCAAGTTCGTGGAGGATCTGGTGCGGGACGTGGCGGCACGGCTGAACGAGGATGAGCGGATTCTGTTCTATGTGGTGGAGGCGGAGAATTTCGAGTCTATCCACAACCACTCGGCCTACGCGAAGATCGAGCGCGATAAGACAACCGAAGTCTGAGCGATTCAAAGCTCGAAATTGGCCCGCTGGGCGGTCGCACCCCACTACGTGGGGCCCCGCTCCTCGCTTCGCGTGCCAATGTCTCGTCTATCCACAACCACTCGGCCTACGCGAAGATCGAGCGCGATAAGACAACCGAAGTC
>NYTH01000026.1 GCA_002683405.1 Salinisphaeraceae bacterium
ACGGGCGACAGCGCCTGGTCGCGCTGTGCGGCGCCAAGTTGCGACAGCAGCCCGCCGCGGATGAGCAGCATCGGTATTTCAGGAAGAAAATGATCCAGCCGCGTCGGCGCGAGTCCTTTCGCCGCCGTGAGCTGGCTGTCGAACATGCGGTCGGTTCGCGCCAGGTTTTCGGGCACCGCTTCGCTGCTCCACAGCACGCCGGTCAGGCTGGCCACGCCCTCGCGCTTGCCTTTGTCTCGCAGCGCTAGGATCCATTCGAGCTGGTGACCCTGAGCGGCGTAACCGCCGATGCTGCGGGGCTCCCCGACCGCGGGCCAGGCGAATCGACTATCGAGCACTTCCACCTCGCAGCCTTCAGGCAGCGTCGGTAGCGGTACTGCACCGACTGAGGCCAGGTAACTCTGACACGCGCCCCCTGCACAGCTTTCAAAGCGACCCGAATCGGCATTCTGACGCACCAGCCGGAACGGCGTCAGGCTGTATATGAAGGCCGTGTCCGCGGGGTCGTCCGCGCCGGCCTGCGTTGACGTGAGTGACTGCTCGACGCGCCGGGCGCCGTCGATGGTCCAGGAGGTCTGGCGGCCGCGAAAGCCCTGGCCGGCCGGCGCGGAGCCGGACAGCTCGATCTGGTCGGAACGGGTACTGGCCAGCTCGTCGCTGGCGGCGTGAATGACAGCCGGCAGGCTCAGGCCACACAGACCGATCAGCAGGCCCGCCAGTCCCGGCCAGGTGGCCCGGGTCATAGATCGCGGGTCAGGCGGCCTGGCGGCTGCGCAGCCGGGCGCGCGGGAAGCGGCAGGTGAAGGTCGAGCCGTGATTCGGCTCACTTGCGATGTCCAGTTCTGCGTCATGATGCTCGAGACAGTGCTTGACAATGGCAAGCCCCAGCCCCGTGCCACCGGTCGCCGTGCTTCGCGCCGCGTCAACGCGGTAGAAGCGCTCGGTCAGTCGTTCGATGTGCTGGGCGGGAATGCCGATGCCGGTATCCGTGACCGAGAATAGCAGGCCTTGGCTATCAGACCACCAGCGAACCTCAATTTCGCCGTCGACCGGCGTGTACTGAATGGCGTTGAGCACCAGATTGCTGAATACGCTTTCCAGCTCGTTGGGCCGCCCGAACAGAAACAGACCTTCGCCGATATCCGCGCTGAACCGGTGATTCTTGGCGTTGTTGCGCCGCACGTCGGCCATGAGTCGCTGCAGCATGGACGGCACGTCCACTTCCTCCTGCCGCTGATGCATGCCGTCGGACTCGACCCGCGCCAGCTTGAGCAGGTCCTCGATGATGCGGCTCATCCGCCAGGCCTGGCTGCTCATTTCCCTGACCGGACCGGTCCAGCGCGCCAGCGCGTCGCCTTCGCCGGTCTCCTCGTTCATCATTTCCAGATAACCGCGCAGCACGGTCAGCGGCGTGCGCAGCTCATGCGAGGCATTGGCCACGAAATCCCGCCGCATGGCGTCTATCTGCTTCTGATGACTGACGTCGCGCGCGATCAGCAGCCGCTGATTGTTGCCGTAGGGGATCAGCCGCAGCATGAGTACACCCTCTTCCCGGGTCGGCGCGGGAATCTCCACCTGGCGCTGTTCCGACGGGTCCGCCATGTAGCTGATGAATCCGGGGTTGCGCAGCAGGTTGACGATGCGCTGACCCACATCCTTGGGCGACTGCAGATCGAGCAGACTGGTGGCGGCCTCGTTGAACCAGACAATCCGTCCCTGGGCGTCGATGACCACGGCGCCGTCCGGCAGGGCGGCGGTCGACGCCTGAAATTCGGCCAGCATGTTTCGCAGATGCTTCTTGCGCTTGCGGCTGCGCTGGGTGATCTGGTGGAACTCGAGGTAGATTTCCTCCCACACGCCGGACCCATCCGGCGCGTGCCGCCGCTCGTCACTGACCAGCCAGGCGTGCAGCTTGAAGGTCTGCACCATGTGGAAAGCAAGATACAGCGCCATGCCGACAAGCAGGCCCGCCATCGCGTAGCCGGTCGACCATCCCGCGCCGGCCCACAGCAGCAGCCAGACTGCCAGCATGAACAGCTCACGCCGCCAGGCGCTGGTGAGCGGTCTGCGCGGCATGCTCATGGAAGATCAGCCAGGCTTGTTGGAAAAACGGTAACCGCTGCCGCGCACGGTCTGGATGAAGGCATCGAAGCCATGCGGCGCGAGTGCCTTGCGCAGTCGCCGGATATGGACGTCCACGGTGCGTTCTTCCACGTACACGTTTTGCCCCCAGACGCGATCGAGCATCTGCTCGCGCGAGTACACGCGCTCCGGATTGCTCATGAAGAATCGCAGCAGCCGGAACTCCGTGGGGCCGAGTTTCACCGGCTTTTCACCGGCGGACACCCGCTGGCTGGCGGCATCCAGCGTGAGCCCTTCCATCTCGATGGTTTCGGATTCACCGCCCGGCTGATAGCGCCGCAGCACCGCCCGCACGCGCGCGACCAGCTCGGCCGAGGAAAACGGCTTGGTGATGTAGTCATCCGCCCCCAGGTTGAGGCCCCGCACGCGATCTTCCTCTTCGACGCGGGCGGTGACCATGATCACGGGAATGCCCGTGGTGAGCTCGTCGCGCCGAAGCTCGCGGGCATACTCGGCCCCCGAGGCACCGGGCAGCATCCAGTCGAGCAGAATGAGATCGGGCCGGTCGTCGGCAATGGCCAACCGCGCCTGCTGCGCATCCTCGGCCTCGCTGACGCGAAAATCCGCCCGCTCCAGCGAAAACCGGAGCATGTCGCGAATGGCGAGCTCGTCCTCGACCACCAGAATATGCTTTTGTTGCATGTTATTACGGCGCATTTTGGTCGTTCATGCCGCGTACGCTAGAAGCAAAACATTACAACAAAGTGACAGGCGCGGCAGAGTGGTTGTTTCAAGGCCGGCCGCGTCGTGCCGGCCATTGCTGCTGCGCTAGGCGGCCGGTTTCGACGCCTCCTCGAGACTCTTCGTCACAATTTCGTAAACATCCCCCGACAATCCGTCGGAGGCGGCAATGTAACGAAGCTGATCGCGCATCATCTGGCCGCGCTCGCCGAACCGCCGCCAGCGACTGAAGACACCGGCCATGCGGGCAGCCACCTGCGGATTGAGCCCGTCCAGTCGCCGGACCTGCTCGGCCACGAAGGCGTAGCCGCTACCGTCGGTGGCGTGGAAGCGAGTCAGATTCCCGCGCGCAAAGCCGCCCAGCAGCGCGCGGACGCGATTCGGATTTTTCAGGCTGAAGCGGTCGTGATCCATGAGTTTCTTCACGTGCGTCAACGTGCCGGGCAGTCGGCTGGTGGCCTGCAGCGAAAACCATTTGTCCAGCACCTGCGCATCGTCGTACCAGCGTGATTCGAACTCGGCCAGGGCGTTGTCGCGCTCCTCGCAATCGATATCCCGCAGGGCCGTCAGCGCGGCCATGCAGTCGGTCATGTTGTCCGCCTGTTCGAAACGGGCGTAACAGGTTTCACGGATGCCGGGGGCATCGGTGGTGGCCAGGTAATCCAGGCACAGCGCGCTGATCCGCCGCCGCGCCACCGCACGGGGCTCGAACCGGTAGGGCTCGGCCTGGCCCTGATCATCCAGCAGCGCCTGCCAATCCTGCGCGAGCTCGCGGGCCAGAGCCGACTTGAGGTGGTTGTGAGCGGCCAGCACCGCGTCGACGTCCACGCTGTCGAACTCGTCGGCCAGAGCCGACTCGCTCGGCAGCGTGAGCATGGGTGCCAGCACCGCCAGATCATCGGGTGGCGCGCGCAGCAGGCCGCGGACCGCCTGCACGGCCGGGGCAAAATGATCGGCCGGCGGACTGGCCGCTTCTACGTGCGATGTCAGCAGCTTGAAAAACAGCCGCTGCCCGGCGTCCCAGGCGGCGAAACCGTCGGTTTCCACGGTCATCAGTCGCGCCAGGTCGGCCGCCTCCAGCCCGTCATCCAGCTTGACCGGCGCGGAGAAGCCGCGCAGCGCGGAAATCAACGGTCGCTGTGCGGCCACTTCAAGCTCCAGCGTTTGAGTCGCCTCGGCGAGTTCAATCAGTTCGGCCGGCCGGCTCATCTCGCCACTCTCGGCATCGAACACCGCCAGCTCGACGGGCACATGCAGCGGCTGCTTGTCCGTCTGGCCGGGCGTCGCCGGCGTCGCCTGACCCAATGTCAGACGCAGTTGGCCGGCGCTACGGTCATGGTCGGCGCGCACCGTGACCGTCGGCGTGCCGGCCTGGCTGTACCAGCGCCGGAACTGATCCAGATCGCGCCCGGAGGCCGTTTCCAGCGCGACGACAAAATCCTCAATGGTGACGGCCTGACCGTCATGCGTTTTCAGATAGGCCTGCACACCGCGGGTGAAAGCATCGTGGCCCAGAAGCCGATGCATCATGCGGATGATTTCGGCGCCCTTTTCGTAGATCGTGATGGTGTAGAAGTTGTTCATCTCGATGTACGACTCGGGCCGCACCGGGTGCGCCGTGGGACCGGCATCTTCGGGAAACTGGATTTCCCGCAGCATGCGCGCCTGGCCGATACGCTGGACCGCGGGCGAGTCGTGGTCCGCCGCGAACTGCTGCTCGCGAAAGACCGTGAGGCTCTCCTTGAGCGACAGCTGGAACCAGTCGCGGCAGGTCACACGATTGCCCGTGTAGTTGTGAAAGTATTCGTGAGCGACGACATCCCGCACGGCCGCAAAGTCGCGATCGGTCGCGGTCTCCGGGCTGGCCAGAACACAGGCGGTGTTGAAAATGTTCAGCCCCTTGTTCTCCATGGCGCCCATGTTGAAGCTGCCCACGGCCACGACCATGTAGATGTCCAGATCGTATTCCAGCCCGTAAACGCGCTCATCCCAGGCCATCGCCTGCTTGAGTGAGTCGATGGCATGCGCCACCCGATCCTCGCTGCCGTGATCGGTATAAAAGCGCAGCGCGACCGAACGACCCGAGCCGGTCTGATATTCGTCCCGGACTTCAGCCAGGTCTCCGGCCACGGCGGCGAACAGATAGCAGGGTTTGGGAAACGGGTCCTCCCAGGTGGCAAAATGGCGGCCGTCCCCCAGGTCGCCCGCATCGACACAGTTGCCGTTGGCCAGCAACAGGGGATAGCGATCGCGTTCGGCCTGCAGCGTGCAGCGGAAGCTGGCCAGCACGTCAGGACGATCGGGGAAAAAGGTGATGCGGGAAAAGCCCGTGGCTTCGCACTGGGTGCAGAGGATGTCGCCCGAGCGGTACAGGCCCTCGAGCGCCGTGTTGCTATCCGGCTCGATGAGGTTCTCGATCTCGAGCGTGAACTGTTCGGGCGGGGCATGGAGCGTCAGGCCCTGGCTATCCACGGTGTAGCCGGATGCCGCCACGCGTTCGCCGTCGATACGGAGCGTTTCCAGGGACATCGCGCGACCATCCAGCCGCCAGTCGCCGCCCGGACCATCGGCATTGAGTCGCACCGACATGCGGCTGGAGACGCGGGTGTTGTTACGGCCGATATCCAGCGTCAGGTCGATGCTGTCGACGCGGTACGCCGGCGGCTGGTAATCCTTGCGGTATTTGGGTTCGGGCTTGCTCATGTGGCACCACAAAAAACGCCGGCGGGGCCGCCGGCGGAAAACTGGAGTCTCCGGGAAGCGCGCGTCACAGACGCCGCACGACGACGCTACCCGCCGAATAGCCGGCACCAAAGCCGCACAGCACGCCGACGTCGCCGGCCTGCAGATCGCCCGAGTTCAGATGAAACACGATGACCGGACTCGCGGAACTGGTATTGCCGTACTCGTGAATGGCCGACGGCAGTTCGGCGTCCCGGGCGTCGCGCCCGTAGACCTTCTTCGCGATCAGCTTGTTCATGTTGATATTGGCCTGATGCAGCCACAGCCGCTTGATATCGGGCACGTTGATGCCCAGGTCTTCAATGTGGCCCACCACCAATTGGGACACCAGCGGCGTGACTTCCTTGAAGACCTTTCGGCCCTGCTGCTTGAACAGCTGATCGAACTCGTCGCGCACCGGATCTTCCGCCGGGTTCAGATAGCCGAAATTGTTTCGGATGTTGTTGGAGAACTGGGTTACCGTGCG
This sequence comes from Salinisphaeraceae bacterium, assembly GCA_002683405.1. GTDB lineage: Bacteria > Pseudomonadota > Gammaproteobacteria > Nevskiales > Salinisphaeraceae. The sequence continues at coordinate 6,032 of NYTH01000026.1, forward strand.
CGTGCCCAGCACCTCGAACAGCCCGCCATCGGGAGCGCGGTCGTCCGCCTCGATCAGCATGGCGGTACAGGCATCACCGAAGATGAAGTGGCAATCGCGGTTCATGTAGTTCAGGTGGCCGGTACAGATTTCCGGATTCACCATGAGAACCGACCTGGCCGTACCGCTGCGAATCGCATCGTAGGCGGTCTGAATGCCGAAGGCCGCGGAGGCACAGGCCACGTTCATGTCGAACGCAAAGCCGCGCAGGCCCAGATGGTGCTGCAGTTCGATCGATACCGCCGGATAAGCGCGCTGCGGATTTGAGCAGGCGACCAGCAGCATGTCGACATCTTCGGGCGAGCGGCCCGCCGCGTCCAGCGCCTGGCGGCCGGCATCCATGGCAATCTCGGCCATCAGCGACGGCTCGTCATCGCTGCGCTGGCGAATGCGTGGCCGCATGCGGGTCGGGTCCAGCAGACCCTCCTTGTCGACGACATAGCGGCTCTCGATGCCGCTGGCCTTGTAGATGAAATCGCAGGACGAATACACCAGCGGCTCGCGCTCACCGGCCTCGATAGCCGCCTTGTGCCTGTCGTTCTGAATATCAACGTATTGATTGAACGCATCCACCAGTTCCTGGTTACTGATGGCATAAGGCGGCGTGTGGAGCCCCGTACTTGAAATTACCGCTTTCGCCACTGTGAATCCTTTGTCATGGCAACAACTGAATGCCGGCCGGTATTCTCGCGCCTGCGACGTTCAGGAACAACCGGCTGCCCTGCCCGCCCGCGCAGGTCCCGACTCGCGCGTCGGCAACAGGCCACCGCGACCCAGCGCGGCCGTCATGAACTGACAGGCGCTGCGCTCGCGACGCACGCTCAGGTGCGAGCCCTGATACCAGTGCATTTCCGGCTGGCCCCAGTGCTGCCAGAGCCGATGCGCCTGTTCCGGCGGCACGATCTGATCGCCGGTGGCGGCGAAGATGAAGCGGCGGTCATGCGCCACCCGACAATTCATGCCCAGAGGAGAGACGACCTGTAGCAGCCGCCGCGCATCCGCCAGGCTGATACCGGCCGTCTCGATATACCGCCGATGCAGCAGCGGCAGATGCTGCCAGACGGCGTCCGCCATGTCGGTTAGCGGAATACCGGCAATCACGCAGTCCAGATCATCCTCGAACGCCGACAGCAGCGCGGCGTTGTAGCCGCCGAGGCTGTAGCCCAGCAGACCCATCGCCTGCGGCGCGTGCTGCTGGCGCAACCAGGCCAGTGTGCGGCGCAAATCCCACAGCGCCTGCGTTTCGGCGTGCAGCATGTCCACGAGGTTGCCGTCCAGAAAACCGCTGCCGCTGCGGCTAAATGCCTTGCGCGGTCCGTGTAGCGGCAACACGGGCATGAGCAGGTTCAGCCCCAACCGGCGGTGCAGGTAATCAATGTTGAACAGACTGAAGTCGAGCAGCGGCCGGCCCATGCGATAGCCATGAACGCAGATCAGCCAGGGCCTGGGGCCGTCGGCATGACGGAACATCCACGCGTGCATCCGCTGGTTTGCTTCACGATCCAGCCATCGCTGCCCGCCCGGAAGCTCGCCCCGCGCCTGGAACCGGCTTTCGAACTGAACGTGCTCGAAGTGCTGCCCGCCCCCTTCGCCGGGCGCAACCTCCACATCCTCAGGGCAGCCGGGCGTTTCATGAAAACCGGCGGGGTTGTCGAGATAACCGTATTGCTCCAGCGTCGCCGTAGCCTGCTCGATCTCCTCGTGATCACGATCGATACGCGCGCCGTTGGGCAGGTTGGCCGTGGCAATGAAATAGGCCAGCAGCGCCTCGTCGGTGGCCGCCTTGGCCGCCATGCCGGGGCTCAGGTCGATGTCCGGCAGCCGCGGGTCGCGTGGTTCTTCCACCAGGGCCATGTGCCCGGCTACGAGCAGGCTGGCCAGGCCCAGCGCGATGAATGCGACGCTCGCCAAAAACCCGAGGCTGAAAACGCAGAGTACGGCCACCGGCACGCCAAGCACGGCGCCAAGCGCCATGAAGTGGGTGATCTGCCGGTCGCCGGGCCACAGCACCAGTGCCACGCCCGAGGCCAGCAGCAACAGGCCCGGGATACTGGCCAGCAGGCCGGTCAGCAGCCCCGTCTGCCAGCCGGCCACCACCCAGCATAGACCGGCCAGAACGGGGATTGACGCCAGCCAGTACCAGCGCGGCTGAAGTGGCGCCACGGCCCGCATGCGACTCATCCAGTGCTCCTCGAAATCAGTTTGCGAAGCTGCGGAAATAGGCCACTACCAGGGCCATGCTCATCAGCAGCATCCCCTCCAGCGGCCACAGGAACAGCCAGTGCCGTCGGCGGCCTGCCCAGACGCAGCCCCCGGCAATCAGCGCCATCACCGCAAACAGTCCCGTCGACACCACCACCGGCGCCAGATGGCTGCCCAGTTCGGCTGCCTCTTCGCGGTACACCCAGAGCATTAGCGCCACCACCGACAGCACCACGGCCATCATCGTGTTGAACAGGAACAGCGCCCAGTTGAATATCCGCAGATAAGCCATGCCCGCCCCGCTACTTCCCGGCCTTGCGGCCGCGGCGGCGGGACCGCAGCCCGTCCAGCATGGCCGACAGTCCCGGCGCAATTTCGCGGTACACGCGCGGGCTGGTTGTCGCCACCCTGAGCAGCCCCGCCACGAGAAACCGCTGCATTCGCGCGCGATACTCGAACACGCTGCCCAGCATGTAGAGTTTGCGATTGTTCAGCAGCGTGAGCTGGTCTTCCGGGTCCGGCCCGGTACGCACCACCATCGACAGGTGGACCTGCAGCGGTTCGCGCCGCCTGCGGCGTCGGGATGCCTTGTCTTGCCGGTCGGACGCCATACGGAGGACTCGAACAGGGGTATTGTGGAAGCTTAACAAGCCAACGCCGAATATTTCAGGAAAATGATGTCCACCGGAAAATGCATCTGCTTTGCCCACGGCAAGGAAAGCGGCCCCTGGGGCAGCAAGATCCGCTATCTCGCCGAAATCGCGCGCCGCGAGGGCTGGCGCGTGCTGAGTCCGGATTTCCGGGCCAGCCGGGACTTCAACGAAAGACTGGATCAGCTTGTGCGTCTTGCCCCGGCCGGTGATCCGCTGCTGCTCTGCGGGTCCAGCATGGGCGGCTACGTCTGCGCGCATGCCTGTGGCCCGCTGCGGCCGGCCGGGCTGTTCCTCATGGCGCCTGCGCTCTACTACCCGGGCTATGACCGCGAACCGGCCGATTGCCCGACAGACACCGTGGTCGTTCATGGCTGGCAGGATGACGTCGTGCCCGTGGAGACCGCCCTGAGATTTGCGCGTCCGCGCGGCGCCCGGCTGCACCTGGTGCCCGATGGCCACCGGCTGACCAGCACGCTACCCCTGCTGGGCCAGCTGCTGCGCGCTCAGCTCAGGCGCTGCGCCGCCTGATGGCCTGCACGGACTCCTGCACCAGCCGCGGACCGCGATAAATCAGACCCGTATAGATCTGCACCAGATCGGCCCCGGCGTTCATAAGCGCCGCCGCATGCTCGCCCCGGGTGACGCCGCCCACACCGATGATGGGCATGCGCTGCTCGAGCGCATCGGCAAACACGCGTAGCGTCTCGAGGGTCAACGGCCGCAGGGGCGCGCCGCTCAGGCCGCCGGTCTCTTTCGCCAGCGGATGCCCCGCCACCGCCGAGCGGCTGACCGTCGTGTTACCGACGATGACCGCGTCAAGATCCAGCGACAGCAGCGCCTGCGCCATCGCGCGCGCCTGCGACTCATCCAGGTCAGGCGCCACCTTGACCACCAGCGGCTTGTACCGCCCGGTCTTGTCCGCCAGTTCGTGCTGCCGCCGCTTGAGCGGCGAGAGCAGCGCCGCAAGATGGGCCTGGGTCTGCAACTCCCGCAAGCCTTGCGTATTGGGCGACGAGATATTCACCGTGATGTAGCGGGCGCGGTCGTAAACGGCGTCCAGCCCGGCCAGATAGTCGTCCACGGCGCGTTCCAGCGGAGTGTCGAAATTCTTGCCGATATTGATCCCCAGAATGCCCTGATAGCCGCTGTTCCGACAGTTGTCGAGCAACGCCGACAGCCCGGCGTTGTTGAAACCCATGCGATTGATCAGCGCCTGTTCGCGCGGCAGACGGAACAGCCTGGGCCGCGGGTTGCCGGGCTGGGGTCGCGGCGTGACCGTGCCGATTTCCAGAAAGCCGAAACCAAGCGCCGCCATGCCATCAATGCACTCGCCGTTCTTGTCCAGACCGGCCGCCAGACCCACCGGGTTGGGAAAGTCCAGCCCCATCACGCGCCGCGGGTCATCCGGCACCCGACGCCCGAACAGCTCCCGGGTGGGGCCGGCTGCGCGCTGCAGGCCGGAGAGCGTGACGTGATGCGCCGTTTCGGGATCGAGGGTGAACAGCAGCGGTCTGACGAGCGGATACATGAAGCGGTTTATGGCATCCTTCGCGCCACGGGCAGTCGCCCGGGCAAATAATGATCAGCCGCAAGTCCGGATTGCCGGTGCGGCCACGAGAGAGAAGATTATGCGCAAGGATACAATTCTGATGGTCATCGCGGTGGCTGCGGTGGCCGCCGTGACGTATTACGGCCTGGAAACGCTGGTGGAACAACCCGAGCCCCAGCTGAGCTCCGTGGTGCCGGATGAGCCGCAGATCGAGGCGCCGGCCGAAGAGTAATGTCGGCCTCAGCCGCCAATCATTCCGACCCCAGACCCGCGGCTTTCGATTCGGCGGCCGCGCTGCCCCTGTCGGTCGCACCGATGATGGCCTGGACCACGCCGGCCCAGCGCTATTTCATGCGCCTGATCACCCGCCGAACGAGCCTGTACACCGAGATGGTGACCACGGGCGCGCTCATCCATGGACCGCGCGATGACCTGCTGGCCCACGACGTCAGCGAGCATCCGGTGGCGCTGCAGCTGGGCGGCAGCGAACCGGCCGACATGGCCCGCTGCGCGGTCATGGCCGAAGACGCGGGGTACGACGAGGTCAACATCAACGTCGGCTGTCCGTCGGACCGGGTGCGCAACGGCGCCTTTGGTGCCTGCCTGATGGCCGAGCCGCAGCGCGTGGCAGACTGCGTGAGCGCCATGCAGGCCCGGGTCGCCATCCCGGTGACGGTGAAAACGCGTATCGGCATTGACGATCAGGACGCCGAAGCCGATCTGCATCATTTTGTGCGGACGGTGGCCTCGGCCGGTTGCGCGCACTTCACCATTCACGCGCGCAAGGCCTGGCTGCAGGGTCTGTCTCCCAAGGAAAACCGGGAGAAGCCGCCGCTGAACTATCCGCGGGTGCATCGTCTGAAAACCGATTTCCCGGCCCTGCATATCGGCTTGAACGGCGGCGTGGAGGATCTGGAGCAGGCGCGGGGCCAGCTTGACCACGTAGACGCCGTCATGATCGGACGCGCCGCCTATCAGCGGCCCTACATGATGGCGATGGCCGATCAGACGATGTTCGGCGAGACGGCGCCGGCACCTGACCGCGAAAACATTGTCGAAGCCTACCTGCCCTACGTCAGTCGTCAGCTGGCTCGCGGTGAAAGGCTGGCCCACCTGACCCGGCACCTGCTGGGCCTGTACCACGGCTGTCCGGGCGGGCGTAAATGGCGGCGGGTGCTCAGCGAAGGTAGCTGCCGCACCGGCGCCGGCATCGAAATCATTCAACACGCGCTCGAGCTGGTGCAGCGCGAATCGGAACTGGCCGAGGTGGCCTGATGAAAGTATTGAAGACGTTTATTCATGTTTGCCTGCTGTCGCTGCTGACGGCAACCGGACTGCAGGCCGCAGAAGGAAATCCGATGGTTTTGATGAAAACGAATCTCGGCGACATCCGGATAGAATTGTTCAAGTCCGAAGCGCCCAAGACGGTCGAAAACTTTCTGGCCTATGTGCGCGGCGGTCACTACGACGGCAGCATCTTTCACCGCGTGATCCCTGGTTTTGTGATTCAGGGCGGCGGTTTTGACAGCGACTACAACCGTCAGCCGACCGCGCATCCGCCGGTCTACAACGAATCGGATAACGGCCTGGACAACAAGCGCGGCACACTGTCGATGGCGCGCACCAGCGACCCGCATTCGGCTACCTCGCAGTTCTTCGTCAACCTGTCAGACAACCCGCCGCTGGACTATCGCAACGGCAACTGGGGCTATGCGGTTTACGGCCGGGTGGTCGAGGGCATGGACGTGGTGGACCAGATCGCGGCCATTCCCACCGGCGCGGCCGGTCCGTTTCGCCAGGATGTGCCGCGGGACATGGCCATCATCGAATCGGCCGAGGTGGTGGGCGAATAGCGCCGCTCGACCGCTTTCGCAGCGTCGTGGAGACGCATTTCATTGCCGATCTGCATCTGCAGCCCGGCCGACCGGCGTTGACGGCGCTGTTTCTCGCCTATCTCGCGGGCCCTGCGCGGGCCGCGGACCAGCTCTATATCCTGGGCGACCTGTTCGAATACTGGATCGGTGACGACGGCTCCATGCCGGACTATCCGCAGGTTGTTCAGGCCCTGACCGAACTGGCCAACTCGGGCACGACCCTCTACGTCCAGCACGGCAACCGCGACTTTATGCTAGGCAGCGAGTTCTGCGCCGCGACCGGCGCGACGATTCTCGACGATCCGGTCGTCATCAGCCTCGGGGGCGAGGCGGTACTGATCAGCCACGGCGACCTGTTCTGCACCGACGATCACGATCATCAGCGTTTTCGCGAGCGCTACACCGATCCCGCCTGGCGGGCCCGCATGCAGGCGCTGCCAATCTGGCTGCGGCGCCTGATCGCGCGTTACGCCCGCTGGCGCAGCCGCCGGGGGCATCGGCACAAGAGCGCGACCATCATGGACGTCAACCAGGACACCGTAGAGCAGTGGATGCACCGGCGCGGCTGTCGACGGCTCGTACACGGCCACACCCACCGGCCCGCCGATCACGAGTGGCGGCTGGGCGGTGCCAGCGCGCAGCGCCACGTGCTGTCCGACTGGGACGAACACCGCGGCGGTGAGGCGCTGGTTGTCCGCGGCGGCGAACTGACGCGGCTGCCGCTGCAACCGGCCTGAACTGACCATGCCCCTCCCGATCATCAACCCGATTCACGCTGCACTGCGCCAGGCCATCATCAATGTGGTGGCGACCACCGAAGATTTCGGTATCGACTACGACGCGCCGATCGGCGACGCGGGGCTGTTCGGCCCGGACAGTGCAACCTGGAAGGTGCACGCCGATTTCCCCGGCATGATGGCCGGCGGCATCGCGGCCCTTATGCTGCAGACGCTCCATCCGCGCGCGCTTGCCGGCGTCTGGGATCACTCCCGTTTTCGGGAGGATCCGCTGGGCCGGCTGCGACGCACCACCATGTTCGTCGCGGCCACCAGCTACGCACCCCGGGCCGACGCCGAGCGCATAATCGATCGGGTGGATCGTATGCATGCCCGGGTGCAGGGCCATACGCCGGATGGGGAATTCTACTCGGCGCGCGATCCGGAGCTGCTGACCTGGGTCCACTGCACGGAAATGTACAGTTTCCTGAACGGTTACCTGCGCTATCGCCGGGCTGATGTCCCCCGGGCGAAGCAGGACCGGTATTTCGACGAAACGGCCCGTATTGCCGAAGCCCTGGGCGCCCGGAACGTGCCGCGATCCGCCACGCAGATGACGCAATACTTTGAAGGGCTACAGCCCGAGCTTCGCTTCGATGAGCGCTCGCGCGACACTCTGGCCGTGCTGGAACGCATGCCCCTGCCCGTGCCGCTGAGCGCCGTGGCGCGACGCATGTTCCTGGGCTCCGGCGCAGCGCTGCTGCCCGCCTGGGCGAGGACATTCATGCACCGAAGCGCTACCCAGCAGGCCACCGACCGGATAGCCGCGGGCGCCTTGAATGCGATAGCCCCCGTCATCCGGGCGTCGATGCGCGAAGGGGTGGCTTTTCGTTCGGCCCGCCGTGTCGGCGCCGATGAAGACAGCCTGGTCTTCGACTAGTCGCCGGCCTCGGATAGCCATGCAAAAAGGCCCCGGCAACAGATACCCTCATCTGCACCGGGGCCACGCCGATTTCTCAAGTCTCCGGCGCCGATTCAAGCCGCGCCGCGGACCGGCATGACCGACCCTTCGCGCGGTATCGACATACTGCCGAGGGTAATCAAAAGCGGCTTGCGTTTAGTGGCTAGTGTAGTGCGCCACACTGTCTGGCACTTATACCGGCCCCATTTTCCGCCATGCGGCGTTGCACCGCCTCGCCATAGCTACGGCTATGACTCGTCGGCGCGCCTTGCCTGACGAAAAATGGAACTCGGTCTCATGCGCCATCAAATGTGACGCACTACACTAGGCTACGCGTGAGTCGATACGCAGTTCGGTGCGGCGCAGAATGGCGCGCAGATCGGTGGCTTTCAGGCCGTAGGTCCGGCGCACGCTGTGGCTGAAGTGGGTCGCATCCGGGTAGCCCAAATCCACGGCCAGACGCGTCAGGTTCGAACACAGGCCCATGCGCGCCATGACGTGACGCGCGCGTCGCCAGGCGCGGAACCGGCGGAAACTCAGCCCCGTTTCCTCGCGAAACAGATGCAGGAAGCGGGATCGCGAAAGCTCACAACTCTCGGCGAGACAACCCGCCGCATGCGGCAATTTCGGATTTTCGCGCAGCACCTGCAGGGCCTGATCGATGCGCGGATCCAGCGGCCGCCTCGCCAGCGACCGACCGAACATCAGCCGGTCGGTATCGGTCGCCGTGTCGCGTTTGATCCGCCGCTCCAGGCGCCGGAGGCCATCCACGCGCTGGGCCTGATTGCGCCGCGCGCACCAGCTCTCCAGCGCCGTCATCAGCTGTGGCGTGACGCAGGCTTCCGGCTCGATTACGTAGGCCAGGAAAGGCTGGTTTGGCGTACTGCATAGCATGGTATGCGCCTGATAGGCCGGCGCGATCACCCAGTGCCGATCGCCCGTGAGCCGGCTACCGCCAATAACGGCCTGGAATCGACCCTCGGCCGCCACGTAGAGCACGTGCGCGCCGAACACGCGTTTCTCCGAAGTGCTCAGCGGCCCCCGATAGTAGCCCCGCTCCGTACCCAGCCACAGAAATCCCTGACCGTCCTGACCGTTTTGCTGATTCGGCATTATCATTCTCCCGTTGCCGACACCGCATCCATCCGTGCAGCCGCTGCGATCGCCCGGCACCACGGGAATACCCCTATAGCTACGACAGGATGCCCGGGGTGGATGCCGGCTAGGCCGATGGACCCGCACACAACCGGCGAACACAGCCACCGGCCGCAGCGCGGTCACTACCCGAACGGGCGGGTCAATCGGCTTTCGCGGTCGATAGCGTAGTCGAATAACACAAGACAAGACGGAGGAGATGGATGAAACAGGATATCGAGTTCAAGACGTCGGACGGCCTCACCCTGCGCGGCTGGCTCTTCACGCCGGACCAGGGAAAGGGCCCGTTTCCCTGCGTGGTCATGGCGCACGGCTTCTCGGCGGTGAAGGAAGTCTTCCTGGAGCGCTACGCCGAAATCTTCAGCGAGGCGGGACTGGCCTGCGTGGTGTACGACCACCGCAACTTCGGGGCGAGTGATGGCGAGCCCCGCCTGGAATCCGACCCGTGGCTGCAGGTGCAGGGCTATCGCGACGCCATCACCTTTGCCGAACTGCATCCGCAGGTCGATGCCGAACGCATCGGTGTCTGGGGTACCAGCTATAGCGGTGGCCACGTGCTGCCGGTGGCCGCGCTCGACAAGCGCGTCAAGGCCGTGGTGTCGCAGGTGCCCTTCATTTCCGGCAAGGCCAACATCCGGCGCGTCTTTCGCGAGGAGGAAATGGCGATCATCCGCGAGAAGCTGCACGCCGACCGCAAGCAACGCTTCGAGGGGGGCGAACCGGCCATGATCGACGTCTTCGCCGAACAGGGTGCCCTGTGCGCCCTGCCCTCACCGGAGGAATACGAGTTCATCGCCGGCTCGGGGATGCTGGGCACCGACCTCTGGCTCAACAAGGTGACGCTGCGGTCCACCGAAATGATGATGGAATACGAGCCGGGCCAATACATCGACCAGATCCTGCCCCGGCCCCTGCTCATGATTCTTGTGACCGAAGACATCGTCACGCCGACCGACATTGCGCTGGACGCCTACCAGCGCGCCTATCCGCCCAAGGATCTGCTCATGATCGAGGGCGGGCACATGGAAGTCTACGACGGACAGTTCGAACAAGGGGCGGCGGCGGCGCGTGATTTCCTCACCCTCCACCTGGGGCAGTAGCCCATCACGCATGCAAGGGGAGACCGACCATGACCGACCACTTCATGCGCCAGGCGCTGTGGGCCACGGCGATATACAACACCGGTGCGGCCCTGGCCTTTCTGTTCCCGGGCAGCCTGGGCGCACTCGTCGGGCTGCCCGCCGATGCGCCGCTGCTGCACGGCGTCTTCCTGGCCCTTTTCATTCAGGGATTCGGCGTGCTCTACGGCTGGCTGGCCCTGTCGGAGCGGATTGATCGCGGCCTGGTGGCGTTTTCCGGTCTGATGAAGGCAAGCGTGTTCCTGCTTTTCCTGACGCTCTGGATCACCGGCCACGCCGGGGTTCTGCTGGTGCTCGTCGGCATTGGCGATCTGGCCTTCGCAATCATTTTTCACCGCTGGCTCAAGGCCTCAGCCGAACCGGCGCCTGCCTGACAAACTCGACGGGAGACAGCGATGACGCAACCGGTGTACGCGCTCAATCTGTTCAACGTGGCCAGCAAGGCCGAATACCTGGCCTACTCGAAACGCTCCGCCCGGGAGGTGGAACGGCACGGCGGTCGAGTGGTCGCGCTGGGTCGCTTTCGGCAGGCAGCGAAGCAGAGCATCGAACCGCGCTCGGTCATGATCGTGGTGGAATGGGAATCGATGCAGGCATTCGAAAACTACTGCAGCGACCCCGAACTGGCCGATCTGCATCCGCACCGCGAAAACGGCACGTCGGATTACGTCTGGCACCTGTTCGACAAGCTCGATGACCTGCGGCCGATTCTCAAATAGTCGCCTGGCCGATACAGCACCGCGAGTCGGGACAACCGGACCGGTCTACCACTTCATCATGGGCGCCGGATTGAGCGGGTGCCGCACAAACCAGCGAGAGGCCTTCTTCACCAGACCCTTGTGAAAGCCCGCGTTGGGCAACGCCGCCGTCACCTGCGCGAAATAGACTTTCGATACATCGAACTTGAACAGCCCCAGCGAAAAGTCCACCAGGTCGCCGCGGCGGAACACCTCCACCAGCGGATATCGCGCGTCACGATAGGCCCGCAGCTTGTGATGCTCTGAAATCATCAGGCCGATTTCGTCCGACCAGGCCTCCAGCCCTGCCCGGGCACAGTAATCCTGCGCCAGCCTCACGGACGGGTCGATGTAGTCGATGCTGCGCTCCGTCCAGATGCCGAGATCATGAAATACGCCGGCAATGAAGACTTTCTCGCGCTCCTGCTCGTCACAATCCCGCAGCGCCAGACAGAAATGCACCATGCGGTAAACATGATTGCGGTAGCCGGCGTAATCCTCGCCGATGACCGCCTGCCAGGGTTCGAAAAGCGCTTCAAGCGCCGGTATCTCGGTCTGTACCTCGGCCATGGCGGCTTGTCCTATCGATGACTGTCGGTTCGATCGTATCGCGCGGCGATAAGCCACGGAAGAGGCATGCCCGCCCTCGCCCGCCTCAGCCGCGGGCGGCGTCCTCGGTCAGCAGGGACGCGCCCAGCGCGACGCGGCGGCGCAGCCAGAGGCTCGGACGGTAGCGCGGATCGCCCGTGGTCGCCTGCATGTTTTCCAGAATGGCAAGCACCCGGGCCGGGCCAATCTGTTCACCCAGCGTGAGCGGTCCGGCCGGGTACCCCAGCCCCAGGCGCACCGCGTCCTCGATATCCTGCACGCTGGCAATGCCGCGCTGCGCAATATTCGTGGCGATGTTGACGATCATGGCCAGCACGCGCTGCACCACGAACCCCGGGCTGTCGCTGATGACCGTGACGCCCGGCCCCGGCGCCAGCAGCGCGTGCGCTGCATCGCGGACAGCGACGTCGGTGAGAATGCTCAGCATGAGCGTGCGGTGACGGTCCAGACCGGGCAGCGGGTCCACGGCCACGGTTCGGCGGGCATCATAGCCGCGGCTGGCGCAGACACTGCTCACGTCCTCGCCCCAGGGCTGCACGATGATCACGTCCGCCGTGGCGGCATCCCGCGCCACTTCAGCGCCGGCATTCGATACAAGCTCGAGCAACGCACGGCGCTCGGGCGCCTCTTCGGCCACCCAGAAGCGGCAATCGGCGGGCATGTCCGGCGTTTTCGGCTCCGGCGGCTCCTGCTTGCGGCCGTTTTCGTAGCGGTGCCAGCCCTCGCCCGTCTTGCGGCCATACAGACCGGCCGCCACGCGGGGCGGCACCAGCGACGATGGCCGAAAGCGCGGCTCCTGCTGAAAGTCGTTGTAGATGGTCACCATCGCCTTGCCGGAAATATCCAGCCCGGTCAGATCGAGCAGTTCGAGCGGACCCATCCGGAAACCACCGGCCAGCCGCATGATGCGGTCGATGTCCGGCACCGCGCAGACCTGATCCTCGAGGCAGCGGAAGGCTTCGGTGTAGTAACCGCGACCGGCATGATTGACGAGGAACCCGGGTTGATCGGCGGCGATCACCGCGCGGTGCCCGGCCGACTCGGTAAGCGCCACCAAGGTATCGACCACGGCGGCGTCGGTGCGCACGGCCGAGATGATCTCGACCACCTTCATCAGCGGTACGGGATTGAAGAAATGCATGCCCGCAACCCGCTCGGGGTGCCGGCATTCGGCCGCAATGGCCGACACCAGCAGGGACGAGGTGTTGCTGGCGATGATCGCCTCCGACGCGACCACTGCTTCGATATCGGCGAACACCGTCTGCTTGACCGACAGATCCTCCACGATGGCCTCGATCACCAGGTCGCAATCCGCCAGGCCGTCAAGCGAATCAACCTTGTGGATACGGGCGATGATCGCGTCCGCTTCGCTGTCGGAGAGGCGCTCCTTTTCGACCAGCCGCGTGATCATGCCGCGCACGAACTCGATGGCCTCATCGGCCGCACCGTCGGCGGCGTCGTAGCAATGAACCGTCTGGCCGGCGCTGGCAAACAGCTGCAGGATGCCGCGCCCCATGGCGCCTGCGCCCACCACCCCGATATGCTCGATCTGCTTCATGTTCAACCCTTGGAGGGGGCCGCTCAGCGGCCGGTGAATTCAGGTTTGCGTTTTTCCAGGAACGCCTGCATGCCTTCAGCCTTGTCTTCGGTATCGAACAGCAGCAGAAACTCACGCCCTTCCAGCGCCAGACCGGCGTTCAGCGGTAGGTCGGCGCCGTCGGCCAGCGAGCGCTTGATGGCCGCGATGGCCCGCGGCGGCATCCGCGCGATCTTGCCGGCCAGCTTGCGCGCCGCGTCCAGAGTCTGGCCGTCCTCGGCCAGTTCACTGACCAGGCCGAGCTGATAGGCGCGATCGCCCGAGAGCTGACCGCCGGTCATGGCGAGCTGGCTGGTCACGTACTTGCCCAGGGCGCGCACCATGCGTTGAGTCCCGCCGGCACCCGGCATGATGCCCACACCGGCTTCAGGCAATCCGAATCGCGCGGTGGAATCGGCCACGATGATGTCGCACATCAGCGCGACCTCGCAGCCTCCGCCCAGCGCGTACCCGCTGACCGCGGCAATCATGGGCTTGGGCGCGCGCGCCAGCGGCTCCCAGTACTGGCCCATATTCAGATCCGCCATCTCCCGGCTGTTCTTCTCTGCGAGCAGGTTCAGATCGGCGCCAGCGGCAAAGACCTTGTCGCCGCCGGTGATGATGACCACGCGCACGCTCTCGTCCGCCATCATCTGCCGGACTGCGGCCGCGATCTGTTCTCGCATGGGCACGCTCAGTGCATTGAGCTTGTCGGGTCGGTTCAGCGTGATCATGCCGATCGCGCCCTCCGTTTCCGTCATGACCATTTCCATGAAATTCCGGGCTCCCTATTCGTATTACCCAAGCAGACGCTGCCAGCGATTGAGCCGGCCAACGTGAGCCGCGCCGGGGGCATGGCCAAGACTAACCGGTGATACTGGCGACGGAGGGATAGTACGCTAGCGTATCGAAAACTGCAGCCCAATCGGCTGTGCAGCGCCCGGGGGCGTCAGGCCGACGGCGTGAGCTGCACGTCCACCGACTTGAAGGCCGGGGTCTGACTGCGCGGGTCGCGGGCGCGGCCGACGAGCACGTTGGCTTCCGGAAAATAGGCCATCAGGCTGCCTGCGGGCAGGTCAAATTCGAACACCTTGAGCCCGCGCATGACGCCGTGGGCCGACTGCAGGTCGGCCCGGTCACCGGCCCGCAGGCCGCAATCCGCCAGATCGGCGCGGCCCACCAGTACCGACCAGCGATCATCGGTGCTGCGATAGCTGTCCTCTTCCTCGTACACGATGGTGTTGAACTGGCCTTCGCTGCGGACCGTCATCAGGGTGAAAGGATAGCCATCCGCCGAGCCGCTGCGCGGCGATGCGTGCACGGCAAACCGCGCCCGACCATCAGCGGTGTTGAAGCGAGGCTCGTGCAGCAGCCGGCCCGCGATATGAAATTCGTTGTGGCTGTGATCAATGTCGCGCAGCTGCTCGAGACCGGGCACGATCGCCGCGATGGCCTCGCGCGTGTTGCGGTGCACGCGAAACCGGGAAAAATCCAGACCGCAAACGGGCACCACCTGTTCGGCCAGACGGGTGAGAATCACGGTTTCGGGCCACACCGTGTCCAGCCGACCGATACCGCCGTCACTCAGGCGGATGTAGTTGAACATGGACTCCTGGGTGGTGGGCTCCCACTCCTCGTCACGCGCGGTCACCGGCAGCACGAGCGATTCACCCCGGTCAGCGCCGTGCACGTGCCCGTGGTTCAGGGTGGTCGTGAGAAACAGTTTGAAATCGATCCGGTCAAGCGCGTCCGCGGTCCAGGCATGCGCGGGCGAAGCGCTATAAAGATTGCCGCCCATGAACAGAGCAAAATCGATCAGGCCAGCGTGCGCGGCTTCCAGACTGGCCAGGGTATCCAAGCCCTTCGCCCGGGGCAGCCGCACGTCGAATACCTGCTCGATCCGCTCGAATACCTGCTCGGGCAGCACCGGCTTCACGCCGATAGTGCCGATCCCCTGCACATTGCTGTGGCCACGCAAGGGCAGCAGCCCGGCGTTGCGCTTGCCGATCATGCCCCGCAGCAGCGCCAGGCTGGTGATGGATTCGATGTTCTGCACGCCGTGCGCGTGGTGGGTCATCCCCATGCCCCAGGCAAACACCGCATGTTTCGACCGGGCATAGATTGCGGCCACGGCCTCGATGTCCCGGCGGGCAATGCCGCAGGCGGTTTCGATATCCGCCCAGCGCGTTGCCTCGATGTCCTGCTCGTAGGCCTCAAAGCCCTCGCAGTGATCGGCAATAAAGCCGTGATCCGCGGCGCCGGCCGCCAGCACCGCCTTGGCGATGCCCTTGAACAGCATGATGTCGCTGCCGATGCGCGGCTGCAGGTAGTGGCTGGCAATGTCGGTGCCGCCCGACATCATCGATCGCGCGCTGCGGGGCACGGCAAACTTCACCAGACCGGGTTCACGCGCCGGATTGATGACAACGACGTGCCCGCCACGCTCGCGTAGCGCCTGCAGCTTGTGAATGAAACGCGGATGGTTGGAGGCCGGATTGGCGCCGATCACGAAGATCAGGTCGCAGCCGGTCAGGTCCTTCAGCTCGACCGTCGCGGTGCCGGTGCCCACCGTGTTCTTCATGGCCACGCCGGTAGCCTGGTGGCAGTAGAAGGAGCAGTTGTTGACGTTGTTGGTGCCGTAGAGCCGCGCCAGCAGCTGAAGCACGAAACCGGCCTCGTTGGAGGACCGGCCAGAGGAGTAGAAGAAACTGCGCTCGGGTAGCGTATCCCGCATCGCCTCGGCCGCGCGGTCGATGGCCTCTTCCCAAGCGATAGGCCGAAAGTGATCTCCGCCTGCCGGCTTGTAGAGCGGCGTGTCCAGACGACCCAGATGCTCGATTTCGCGGCCCGACAGTTCACGAAAATCTGCCAGCCCGTGGCGCTCGAACAGCGCATGCGGAATGGGTGGCTGGATATCGGTGGACTGGGCCTGGACGCTCTTGTTGCAGACGGCGGGAAACTCGTCCAGCTCGTTGGTCATGCCGCCGTGCTGGCCGCCCATGCCCAGGGCGCAGGCCTTGCAGGTGTTGTTGGATCGCAGCGCCTTGGCCGAATGTCGCAGACCGATGCGGCGCAGCGTTCCCAGCGTGTAAAGGATTTTCTTGCTGCCGCCGCCTATGACTGCCGGTCTGCTGCCGGGCTTGTCGCTCATCTCTCCTCCTCGCCCGTAATCGGCGACGGAGCGCCGCCGCGTAGGGGTTTTGGATCATCCTACCCCAGTTCGCGGCGGCTGCGGAGGTAGCTCAGGCGGTCGATTTTTCCGGCAGCACCCATTCCCTGCGCGGGAAATGGCAGGTATAGCCTCCGGGAAACTTCTGCAGATAATCCTGGTGTTCGGGCTCGGCTTCCCAGAAATCCCCGGCCGGCTCGACCTCCGTCACCACCGGGCCCGGCCAGCGCCCCGAGGCTTCGACGTCGGCGATGGTCTGCTCGGCGACCTCGCGCTGAGCCTGACTGTCGTAATAAATCGCGGACCGATAGCTGGCGCCGCGATCGTTGCCCTGACGATTGGGCGTGGTCGGATCGTGGAGCTGGAAAAACAGCTCCAGCAGCTGCCGGTAGCCGAGCACGTCCGGATCGAAGATGACCTCTACCGCCTCGGCGTGGTTGCCGTGATTGCGATAGGTCGCATTCGGAATCTCGCCACCGGAATACCCGCAGCGAGTCGAGACAACGCCCGGCTGCTGGCGGATGAGCTCCTGAACACCCCAGAAGCAACCGCCGGCCAGGATGGCGCGTTCGGTTCGGGAATCGGTCATTTCATGGCTCCTTCGGTGTCGAACAGGGCCAGGTAGTCGCCGTAGCCGTGCTGCTCGAGTTCGTCACGGTGAATGAATCGCAGCGATGCCGAGTTGATGCAATACCGAAGTCCGCCGGCTTCGCGCGGCCCGTCGGGAAAAACGTGGCCCAGATGGCTGTCGCCGTGCGCGGATCGCACTTCCGTACGCTTCATGCCCAGGCTGCTGTCGCTGTGCTCGCGCACGTTGCCGTGCTCCACGGGCCGCGTGAAACTCGGCCAGCCGGTGCCGGAGTCGAACTTGTGCAGCGACGCAAACAGCGGCTCGCCCGACACCACGTCAACGTAAAGACCGGGGCGCTTGTTGTCCCAGTATTCGTTCTCGAAGGGCCGCTCGGTGCCGTCTTCCTGAGTCACGCGATACTGCTCGGGATTCAGCGCCGAAACGGCCTGGGGATTCTTCTCATAGCTCATGCTCAGCCACTCCTCCGGAATGATTTTCTCTGGCCCTACTTCATAACTGCGTACAATCGCGGCCAATTCAAGTCGGCACGGGTCGGCCACTTCGGCTCGCCATTCACAAGTATCAGGACGCATCATGACAGGCATGGGCGGCGAACGGCATCGCTATTACACCCTGCGCTTCTCCTGCCCCGACCGTACCGGCATCGTCGCCCGGGTGTCGGGCTTTCTGGCCGACCACGGCGGCTGGATTCTGCGTTCCAGCCAGCACGCCGATGAGGACACCCAGCGCTTTTTCATGCGCGTGGAGGTCAAGGCGGATTCCCTGCCTTTCGAGCCGGACGCGCTGCGTGAGCATTTTGCGCCCGTCGCCCGTGAATTCGACATGGACTGGCTGATCAGCGACAGCGCGGTGAAAAAACGGGTGGTGATCCTGGTGTCCAGACAGCTGCACTGCCTGTACGACCTGCTGGAGCGCTGGCAGTGCCGGGAAATCGATATCGACATCCCCTGCGTCATCTCCAACCACGAAGACGCCCGGGGTCTGGTGGAGTGGCACGGCATCCCTTTTCACCACGTGCCCGTCACCGCAAACACCAAGCCGGAAGCCTTCGCCGAGATCGACCGGCTGTTTGCCGAGTCCGGCGGCGACACCATGGTGCTCGCCCGCTATATGCAGATTCTATCGCCCGCGCTGTGCGCGAAGTATCTGGGCCGCATCCTGAACATTCACCACAGCTTCCTGCCCAGTTTCGTGGGGGCCAGACCCTACGAACAGGCCTACTATCGCGGCGTGAAGCTCATTGGCGCGACCTGTCACTACGTGACCGAGGAACTGGACCAGGGCCCCATCATCGAGCAGGACGTCATGCGCATCGGCCATGGCGACACCGTCCGCGACCTGATCCGTTTCGGCAAGGACATCGAGAAGATGGTGCTCGCCCGGGGCCTGCGCAACCACCTGGAAGATCGGGTGCTGGTCAACGGCAACCGCACGGTGGTGCTGCGCTGATCCCGTCGTGAGGGCAGCCGGCCGGGCCGCGACGGGCCGGCCCTAGTTGCGGAACTCGTAGTAGTTGTTATCCGGAATATAACGCAGGGATTCTTCCGCCACTTCGCCGTTGAAAGCCTTGTTGAAGAAGGCTTTCACGTCCTCGTTCTTTTCCACGGGCTCGCCGCCGAAATAGGCGTGATCGCGGCGGACCCAGGCGGCATTCGTGAAATTCACGTACACCGCTTCCCGGCAGTCCAGCGCGAACGGGTAATGCCCCAGGCGCGCCAGCTGCTTGTCGCCGATCTTGGCCCGGGACGCGGCCAGCGCACCGTCGTTCTCGTTGATCGTGACGTACAGGCGACGGCGGAACTTGAGCCGGCTTACCCAGTCGGCATGATCCTGATTGTTGGTGTCGGCCGAAGCCAGCACGATGTTGTCGAACAGCAGGCTGTTGCCCTCGGCCAGCGACGACTTGAGCATGTGCTTTAGCAGGTAGTTGCCCATGCTGTGGAAGACGGCGCTTACGCGGAACGGGCACTCCCGATCCAGCAGTTCGGCGTACAGCGCGTCCTGAGCCTCGCGATCGTCGGGGTGCTTTTCAAGCACCTTCTCGCGCAGCTCGGCGCGGGCCTGCTCGGTGAACGCCGCCAGGTAGCCGGCCGCCTTGGCCAGGCTGCGGTCCAGCGCATCGGCCGAGGCCCGCGCATCGCGCTTGTCGCTCTTGTAGCTGGCCACGCCCGACAGTCCGCCGCCATTGGCCGGCCAGGTGAAGGGCACGGCGATCACGTTGTAGTCGGTCTCGAAGGCGCGCGCCCGGCGCAGAACGGCTTCAAGGTCGTTGTTGTAGCCGTGCACGAAGAACAGCACGTTGCGTTTTTCCCCGCGCGCCTGCTCGAAAATCTTACGAGCCACGTAATAGCTGGCCAGCTGCCGCTGGTTGCGCGGTGCCCCAAGCTCGTCTTTCATGGCGTTGGTGAGGGTGTCGGGGAGAATATCCACCGACCAGCCCTGCCCGCGCGGCCGGGCAGAAAACAGCCTGAGTTCGTTGGGCCCCTTGGGATTGGGGCGGCTGCCGAGCTTGTCGAGCCCGCTGGCGCTCTCGATGACTCTGCGGTTGGTCACGCCAAACATGCTCGCCCCCTCTTGGTGCCCGATTACCTGCGGCGAATCTAGCACAGCCCCACGACGCGTAAAGCCGCGCCGTCAACGACCCCTATTCGAGCGGGTCGATGCAGTCCGGCGCATCGTAGCGGGCGTTGTTGACGGCCCGATCCACCGGATAAAAGCCCGCCGCGGGCGGGGCCTGCTCCTCCAGCAGGCGCAGCACGTCATCGGGGGACTCGCCGAACCAGGCCGAGGCCTGCTCCGGCGCCAGCACGGCGGGCGTGCGCGGATGCAGCGCTTCAAGCGTTCCCCGCGCCGGCCGCGTGATGATGGTGCAGGAGGCCGGAAAGCCGCCCTCACGGGCCGGCTCGTACATGCCCGCGAACACCATGGGCTGGCCCGACTCCAGGTGCACGAAGTACGGCTGCTTGTCGGCCTTCTCGCCGCGCCATTCGTAATAGCCCAGCGCGGGAATCAGGCAGCGCTGGCTGCTACGCCAGGCGTGGCGGAAAGCCGGCTTTTCCGCCACGGATTCCAGGCGCGCGTTGAACGTGGCATAGCGGCTGCTGATCTCTTTCGCCCAGGGCGCAATCAGCCCCCAGCGCATGGCTCGGCCGCCGTCCTCGACAAAGGCCGCCACGGTCTGCGTGGGCGCCACGTTGTAGCCGCCCGAGACCTCGTCCGGCCAGCTGCCGAGAATCTCGCTCCAGTCCTTCAGATGCTGCAGATGATTGGCAAATCGGCCGCACATGATTGTCTGCTCCCCGTGATGATTCGGCCTCGGCATCCAGCCGCGGTCAGCCTACCGCCTTTACCTTCAGATAAGCGCGTCGCGGGCGGCGGCGAGCCGCTTCTCGGACACCTTTACAGCCGTGCCCAGCGGCTGGGCAAAAACAGACACGCGGTACTCTTCCACCATCCAGCGAAATTCCAGCAGCTCCGCGGGTCGCTCGCCGCGCTTGGCCGCCTTTACGGCGCGCTGCTTGTAGGCCTGCCAGAACGGCAAGACCTGCGCCATGCGCGCCTGATCCCGCCCGGCATCCTCCTGCGCAAGCTTCTCCAGCCGCTGCTCGACCGCGGCCAGATAGCGCGGCAGGTGGTCCGGCGCCGGCAGATGCGACAGGCATCCGGTGAACACCAGATGCGCCAGCTGATCGCGAATATCCTCCACCGAGTGCATCCACTGCAGGTCCATGCTCTTGGCCAGACGCCGCTCTATACGCTGGAAACAGGCCAGCGCCGGCTGAATATGATCCCAGGCCGCGACCGCGTCCCCCACGACGGCCGCCTGAACCTCGGCGGCCAGGCTGTCGAACCCGGCCTTGCTGCGGGGCGGCTCACCCACGCGGGCGGTGATGACCGCCTGGATCAGATCGGCCAGCAGACGGTTGGCCGGATCGATATTCACCGAATGCAGCATGGCCGCATCGGCCAGCGCGGTGTCCGGCGGATCGCCCAGACGCAGCTTGGCCAGATCACGGTAGCCATCCAGTTCCCGCCCCAGGAACTTGGCGGTCTTGCGCGCCTTGAGCCGCAGCAAACGCACCACGCCCTGGCGATGATGCACGGCGGCGGCAGCGGGGTCATCGAACAGCTTCAGATCGACCTGGTCACCACGATCCACCAGCGCCGGCGTGGCGCGCACCGTTACGCCGCCGTGTTCGAATGCCACGTATTCCGGCGGGTCCGGCTCCGGCCAGCGCTTCAGGCCCTGCTGCTCGACGTCATCGCTTGCCCGCGCCTGCACGGCCGCCCGCGCGGCGTCCCCTAGCCGGGCCCGCAGACGCTCCAGATTCCGGCCGGTGGCGACCACCTCGCCCTGCTCGTCCACCACGGCGATGCGCAGCTGCAGATGACGCGACGGCATGAAATCCTCCCAGACGCGCTCCGGTAGCTCGGTGCCCGTCATCTCGCGGACGGCGCGGCGTAGCTGATCCTCCAGCCGGCCCTGGCCAAAGGCCATGCGCTGCGCCGCCGACCGTGCGAAATCCGGCACCGGCACCACACTCTTGCGCAGCGCCTTGGGCAGGGCCTTGAGATATTCCCGCAGTTTCTCCTCCAGCAGTCCCGGCACCAGCCATTCAAGCTCCTCGGGCGTGATCTGGTTGATGGCGGGCAGCGGCACACGCGCTGTGACGCCGTCGCTGTCTCGACCGGGCTCGTACTGGTAGTCAAGCTGCACCGGCAGGTCACCCAGCGTCATGCGCTGCGGGTAGTCCTGCTCGGGCAGTTCCAGACCGGCATGGCGCAGCAGCGTCTGTTCGTCGAAGCAGAGCGTCTCGCCATCGGCTTCGGCCAGCCAGGCCTCAAGCTGCCTGCGATCGCAGATATTGGCCGGCAGGCGCGCGTCGTAGAAGTTGAACAGGGTGACCTCGTCCACCAGCAGGTCCCGGCGACGAAAGCGGGCCTCGCGCGCCATGATCTGCTCCATCAGACGCTGATTGGCGGCCAGAAAGGCCGGCAGCCGGCCGCGATTGTCCATGATCTGAAAAGGCACCAGCCCTTCGCGAATGAAGATCTCGCGGGCCGCCGCGGGATCGATGCGGCCGAAATTCACGCGCTTGTTGTCCGACAGGGTCAGACCGAACAGCTTGATCCGAAGCCGGGCGGAGACGTGCCCGCGTCGCGCCGACCAGACCGGCGCATAATGTTCACGCTGCAACAGATGTTGACCAGCCTTCTCGATCCACTCGGGCTCGACGCGGGCGACCTTGTGCGCAAACAGGCGGCTGGTTTCGATAAGCTCGCCCGCCACCAGCCAGCGCGGCGGCTTGTTCACCAGTCCGGAGCCGGGGAAGATGCGGAACTGACGGCCGCGGGCGCCGAGGTAGTCGCCTTTCTCCTGTTGCTGACCGACGTGGTCGAGTAACCCGGTGAGTAGCGCCAGGTGCAGCCGCGCATAGTCGGTTTCGGCCAGCGGGGTTCGGGACGCGGGCCTGTCGGAAGACGCGGCCGGCTCGATTTCCCGCCCGATCTGGCGCAGCTGACGCACCAGGTCCTCCCACTCGCGCATGCGCATGAAATTGATGAAGCGGGTCCGGCACCACTTGCGCAGCTGGCTGCCCGAGTGCTCACGCTTGGCCCGGCCGAAACCGTCCCAGAGCTTGAGCAGACTCACGAAATCGGAGCGCTTGTCGGTAAACGGCTGCTGCGCCTGATCGGCCTGCTCGCGCGCTTCGGCCGGCCGCTCGCGCGGGTCCTGGATGGTCATGCCGGCGGCGAGCACGCGCAGGGCGTCCGGCACCGCCTGTTCGCTGCCGGCGAGCAGTATACGGCCGATGCGCGGGTCCAGCGGCAGCCGCGCCAGCTTGCGTCCCAGGCCGGTAATCCGGTCCCCGCCCTGGCCCCCCGTGGCCTTCATGGCCTGCAGCTGGACCAGCAGATTCCGTCCGTCGCGGATGAAGCGGTTCTCGGGTGGGTCGATGAAGGGGAAGGCCTCGATATCGCCCAGCTTCAGATCGGCCATGGTGAGCAGCACGCTGGCCAGATTGGTGCGCCGTATTTCCGGGTCGGTAAAGGCGTCGCGGTTGTCGAAGTCGTCCTCTGAAAACAGGCGAATACAGATACCGGGGGCCACGCGGCCACAGCGGCCCGCGCGCTGGTTGCAGCTGGCCTGGGATACCGGCTCGATGGGCAGGCGCTGGACCTTGGACGTGGTCGAGTAACGGCTGATCCGCGCCAGGCCGGTATCGACCACATAGCGGATACCCGGCACCGTGATGGAGGTTTCCGCCACGTTGGTGGCCAGCACGATGCGCTGCCCGGTGCGGCCGGCAAAGATGCGGTTCTGCGCTCGACGGGTCAGACGGGCGTACAGGGGCAGTATTTCCGCCTGGCTGTGCTTGCCCGACGTCAGCGCCCGCGACAGGTGGCGCTCGGCATCCCGGATGTCGCGCTCACCAGGCAGGAACACGAGAATGTCGCCGGGCCCTTCACGCCACAGCTCCACCGCGGCCTGTTCAATGGCCTCGTTGATGTCGCCGCTGATCTGGCGCATTTCCTCGGGCGGCCGGTAGCGCATCTCGACCGGATAGCCGCGGCCTTCCACGTTGATCACCGGCGCGTCGCCGAAAAAGCGCGCAAAGCGTTCGGGGTCGATCGTGGCCGAAGTCACCACGATCTTGAGATCCGGCCGCCTGGGCAGCAGCCGCTTGAGGTAGCCCAGCAGAAAATCGATATTGAGGCTGCGCTCGTGCGCCTCGTCGATGATGATCGCTTCGTAGCGGCTCAGAAATGGGTCGCGCCGCGTTTCCGCCAGGAGAATGCCGTCGGTCATGAGCTTGACCTGGCTGTCCGCGCTGATCTGCTCGTCAAACCGGGTCTTGAAGCCGATCAACTGTCCCAGCGGCTGCCCCACTTCCTCGGCAATGCGCTGGGCGACGCTGCGGGCCGCCAGCCGGCGCGGCTGGGTGTGGCCGATCAGACCGCGCGCACCCAGACCGGCCTGCATGAGAATCTTGGGCAGCTGGGTGGTCTTGCCCGACCCCGTTTCGCCGCAGATGACCACCACCTGACGCTGCGCCACGGCCGCGCGCAGGGATTCACCGCGCTCGCTGATCGGCAGACCGGGCACCAGGTCAATGGCCGGGCGCGCTGCCAGTCGCTCGCGGGTAATCGCGGCGCTCTGCGCGATGCGCTGCGCCAGCGTGTCGGCATCGACCGCCTTGCCCCGCTTGCTCCGATGGCCACCGGGCTGACCAGCCAGTTGCCGGCTCAGACGATGGCGGTCGCGCGTCTGTACATCGGCCAGCGGATCAGGCGGGCCCTGGCTATGCTCGTCGGCTCGGGTCATGCGGCCGCCAGTATGCCAGCCGCGGAGCGTTTGTCAGCCCGGTCGGTCGGGCATGTCGCCCTGCCCGTAGATGCGCGGCTTGACGGAAAAATCATGCTGGATGGCCAGTTCGTGCTGCTCGAGCTGGGGCTTGAGCAGGCGCCACATTTCCCCGTGCCGATAGAACGGCGTACGCGGAAACAGATGGTGCACCAGATGATAGTTGTGATACTGCAGCAGCGGCGTCATGAGCCATTCCTGACCCAGCCGCATGCAGGTGGCGCGCGTGAAGTTTTCCTCCTGCGGCGTGTCGTGCGGCTCGTGCGGCAGCCAGAAGAACGCGTAGCCCAGCAGCAGCTGCGTGATCCGCGTGGGGACAAACCAGAGCCAGAAGATTTCCCAGCCGAAGCCCATTGCGGTCGCCGCCGCGAAGGCGGACAGCGTGAGCGTGGTGGCCAGGAGCGTTGGCTTCAGATGCCGCGCGGCGACCCGATCGCCAGACCGGATCATGAAAAAGAAGTACCAGACGTCGATGAACATCCAGCGCAGCGGCAGCAGCCACTTCGGGCCCTCGAAGGCGAACCGGTCGGGGTCCTTTTCGCCCGACGCGTGCTGGTGGTGCTGAATATGACCCCAGCGAAACGCCCCCAGCGTGACCATGGGCGAAAAGGCCACCAGGCTGAGCTGCCCCAGAAAGTCGTTCAGCCGCTGATTCGAGGACACCGCCCGGTGAATCGAGTCGTGTATGACGCTGAAAATCAGGTAGCCGATCAGGCCGTTGATCAGCCCACCTGCCCAGAGCGGCAGCGTACCCAGTAGCGACAAGGCCACGCTGAATCCGTAAACCGTCAGCGACACCATCATCATGGCAACCGTCGGCCAGGCAACGAATTGCGGCGTGGTGAGTTCGCGGATACGCGCCCGATTTTCCTCGGTGCGCATCAGACCCTGTATTTCCGTCAGTCTCATGGTTTCAATCTCCGCTGCGGACCGGCCCCCGCCGTGGTGGCGGCAGGATGGTCCTGAAAATCCTCGAACAACGGGTACAGCACCCGGCGAAACATCGGCCGGTAGACATCGCGAAGCTGCCGGCCATACACCAGCTGGCCCGACACGTGCAGCGTGAACAGACCGTATATGCCCGCCCAGGCCACGTGAGTGAGCGTGCGCGCGTCGCCTTCAAGCAGGTCCTCGTCCACCGCGCGCTGAATGAGCGCGACGAAGTAGTCAAACGTTTCCCGCCGGATCGCCATGAGTGCCGGATACTGCGTCAGCGCCGGCTGGCGCGGCGAGAACATGAACTCGAAGCGCTCGGGATAGGCCTCCACGAAATCCAGAACCCCCATGCAGAGCGCCTGGATGCGCGCCGTCGTGGAATCTCCCGCATCCGCCGCCTGGCGGGTGCTCCGCGCGAACTGCTCGTAGCAGCGCACGCGCATGGCGGCAAACAGGGCAGCCTTGTCTTCAAAATAGCGGTAGGCGCGCGTGTGGCTCGTGCCGGTCTGATCGGCTATGCGCCGAAAGGAAACCGCCACTTCGCCCTCGCGCTCGTATAGCGCCAGGGCGGCGTCACAAAGGCGAACGCGGCCTGTCTCCAGTTCCTGTCGGGATAGCGCGGCGCGCGGCATATATTTAACGTTGTTTATTGAACGTCGTTCAATATATCCATACGCCCGCGTCAGGTCAAGCCTGTCCGCGACACTACGGCTTGCCAAGCCGCGCGCGCCTGCTCGACAGTAGCCGCCTGCAAACCGAGGGGTGACGCCGTTATGGATGAGTGGGTAAAACGCGCGCTGGCCAAGTGGCCGGATGTACCGGCACTGTACGGCTGGCTGCGCTTGAACCGCCGCGGGCACTGGCTGATCCGCGGGGAGCGCATTGCCAACGCCCGTATCCGGACGGTGATCAACCGCAACTACGCGGCGGACGATGCCGGCTGCTGGTTCTTCCAGAACGGCCCGCAGCGCGGCTACATGGCCCTGGACTATGCGCCATTCATCCTGCGGGCTCAGGCCGATGAGCGTCTGATCACGCACAACGACCTGACCGTCACGCGGATCGAGGCGGCCAGCCTGGACGAAGACGGCAGCGTGACGCTACTCACCGAGCACGGACCGGGACTGCTGGACGACCACGACCTGGACTGGGCGCTTTCGCGCCTGCTCTGCGACGGAGAAGCCGTGAGCGAGGCGGCCCTGCTGGACGCGCTGGAGAAGCCCGGCGGGCGGGACAGCGGCCTGCAGCTGCGTGTGGCCAGCGGTGATCCCGTACCGGTGCAGCGCTGCGACAGTGCGGCCCTGCCCGACCACTATCACTTCGTGCGCGACCCGGAACCGGCCGACGGCGACTAGCCCGCGTCGCGTTTTCGCATCAGGTTCAGACCCACCATGCTCATGACCACCTCGCCATGCTGGTTGAGCACGTCGAACCGCGATCGCAGAAAGCCCCGGTCCGGCTTGCTCGCCGATGGTCGCGCTTCAATGACTTCGACCCGCATCGACAGCACATCGCCGGGCCGGACCGGCTTGTGCCAGCGAAGTTCATCCACGCCGGGCGACACGATGCTTGCCACCGACGAAATGTAGTGCCCCACCAGCATGCGCATCGCCAGCGCGGCGGTGTGCCAACCGCTGGCAATGAAAGCGCCGATGGGTGTGTCCAGCGCCGCTTCCGGGTCGGTATGGAAGGTCTGCGGGTCGTAGCGTTCGGCAAATTCGATGATGGCCGACTCGGTCACCGCTTCGGCGCCGAATTCATAGACGGCGCCGGGCCGGTAATCCTCGAAGTAGCAATCGTCCAGCGGGGGGGAGTTTGGCCATGCGGGGTCTCGATGGTCGGAGCGGGCGCCGGATGATACCCGCGAACGCGGCCGCGAGGCAGCAATCCGCGCTCGCCGGCACTACAATGCGCGCCGACTCCGCCGGCTGATTCGGGACGGCCCATGCCCAGCTCTTCAAGCACACTGCGATACGTCTATACCCAGCTGACCTCCGAGGACGATGGCCGGGTCTGTCGCGATATTCCCGAATCGGCCTGTCACCACCAGCCGCGCAATTTCCTGCTGCACATCCTGTCGCTGGCCGGCACCAAGACCGCTGACGGCCTGCTCAGCCCGAAGATCGTGCTGGCCTGGCTCATCACGGCGCTGGGCGCGCCAGCCGCGCTGGTGGGCTTTCTGGTACCGGTGCGGGAGGCCGGTTCGCTGCTGCCGCAGCTGTTCGTGGCCGCGCGTATCCGCTCGCTGCCGCAACGCAAGTGGGTCTGGTCGCTGGGCAGCCTTGTTCAGGGGTTGTGCGTGGCCGGCATGGCCGTCACCGCCGTGACGATGGAGGGTGGGATTGCCGGCTGGCTGATCATCGGCCTGCTCGCCGTGCTGGCGCTGGCGCGCAGCCTGTGCTCGATCAGCTACAAGGACGTACTGGGCAAGACCGTGTCGAAGGCCACACGCGGCACCGCCACGGGCAGCGCCAGCACCATCGCGGCTTCGGCAGTGCTGCTTTTCGGACTCGCCCTGTTCGCCGAGCTTGTACCGCGCACGCCAACCACCATCGCCGCCGTGCTGCTGGTCGCCGCCGGACTCTGGATAACCGCTGCCGCGCTGTTCACTCTGCTGCTGGAAGAATCCGGCGCTACGCAAGGCGGTGGCAACCCCGTCCGTCTGGCGATATCGCAATGCTCGATGCTCTGGCAGGACCGGCAGCTTGCCTGGTTTGTCACCACACGCGGGCTGCTGCTGGCCACGGCCCTGGCCCCGCCTTTCATGCTGACCCTCGGCAGTCCGGGACAGATCGAGCAGCTGGGCGGCTTCATCGTGGCCGGCGCGGCGGCGGCGCTGCTCAGCGCCTACGCCTGGGGCCGCTTGGCAGACCGCTCCAGCCGGCGCGTGCTGATTTACGCAGCCCTGCTGGGCTGTCTCGCCCTGGCCGGTGCCGCGCTCGCCACCACCGCGGGCTTCACGAGCGACTGGCTGATCGCCCTGCTGTTCTTCGTGCTGATGATTGCCTACGAAGGGGTCCGTTTGGGGCGGGCCACGCATATTGTCGACATGGCCAGCGCCGATAATCGCGCGGCGTATACGGCGGTCTCCAACACCACGATCGGGGTGCTTTTGCTGCTGGGCGGCGGCTTCAGCCTGGTGGCCGCATCCATGGGGAGCGTGGCCGTCATTGCCTGTTTTGCCGTGATGTGCGCTCTGGCTGCGGCCACGGCAACGCGACTGACTGAAGTCCAGTCGGCCTGATACCGAATCAAGCCTAGTGTAGTGCGTCACATTTGATGGCACATTAGACCGAGTTCCATTTTTCGTCAGGCAAAGCGCGCCGACGAGTCATAGCCGTAGCTATGGCGAGGAGGTGCAACGCCGCATGGCGGAAAATGGGGCCGGTATAAGTGCCAGACAGTGTGG
>NYTH01000027.1 GCA_002683405.1 Salinisphaeraceae bacterium
GCGATGATCCGGTCGAAGGCCGCTTCCATGCAGGCAGAGTCATCCGCCGATAGCTCTCGCCCCAGCTCCCGGCCCACGTACCATTGCGGGAACAGCCGCATTTCGCGGCGCAGATCGTCGACGGCATAGTCGGGCACCGCCCCGGGGCGGCCGGCCGCCTGCATCCGGACCAGGGCATTGATGGCGTCGTCGAATAACGCGTCCGCGTTGTCGTCATCCAGGACCTGCAGATAAGTCTGATCGCCCAGATCCTCGAGCAGCAGAAAGCCCCGGTCGAGATCACTGGCCAGAATGGCCGGCGTGTGCAGCCCGGCGTCTGCCAGCAGGCCCGCCACCTTGATGAACGCGGCCGAATCCTCCTGAGCAGGCGGCGCATCCATCGCAATAAAGGTTTGCTGCGCGGCGTGAACCCGGAAATAGCGGCGGAAACTGGCGTCGATGGATGCGGCGCTCAGCCGCCAGTCAGGCGCGTCCATCACCGAAAGCA
Organism: Salinisphaeraceae bacterium; assembly: GCA_002683405.1. Lineage (GTDB taxonomy): Bacteria > Pseudomonadota > Gammaproteobacteria > Nevskiales > Salinisphaeraceae. Next base: position 488 of record NYTH01000027.1, read on the forward strand.
GCCAGTGGCGCAGCTGCTTGACGCGCTCGTCGTTCGGCAGGCTCGTGTCAGTCATGATCGTGGCTTTCGGCGGCTTCGAGGGTGTCCCGCAGACACGACGGCCGGGTCAGCACGCGGCCTGCATTGCGGCCAGGCCGGACGACTTGCATAATCCACGCCGACATCGCGCGATAAGAACAGTCCGGCGGCGATGCGGCAGCATGCAGCGCCCCGTTCGGCGCGGCGGCCGAATCGGCGATCCATTCAGGCATATCCGGTAGTCCCTTGAGCTCCAGTCGTCCGTTCAAAACGCGGTTTGCGCTGCACTTTATCATCGTCCCGGCGATGTTCATCCCGCGGCTCGCCGCCGCGGCAGTCGCCTGCCCCATCGAGCCCTTCATCGAACCGCCGGAAGGGCTGTCCCAGGCCACCATGACGGCGGACTCGGCCAGCCTGAACGAACAGGGCATGGCCAACGCGGCCGGCATGGTGCGCATGGAGAAGCTCGATCAGGCGCTGGAAGCCCCGAGCCTCACCTACGATCGGACGACCTCGCGGGTCGTGGCGCCTGATGGCCTCAAATACTATCGGCCCGGTCTGAACGTCTCGGCCGAGTACGCGGACGTCAACGTCAACGACAGCGCCGGCGTTTTCAACCAGGCGCGTTTCACGCTGCCAGGCAATGGCGCGCGTGGCGCCGCCGAGAAGGTGGAGATTCTCGACCCCGACAATTTCACGCTGGACCAGGCCGACTACAGCACCTGTCCCGGTGAGGACAAGGCCTGGCGGCTGGGCGCCGAACGTATCGAACTCAACCGCGCCGAAGGCTGGGGCGAAGCCCACGACGCAACCCTGCGGCTGTTCGATGTGCCGGTGCTGTACACGCCCTATCTGAACTTCCCGATTGACGACCGGCGCAAATCCGGGCTGCTGCTCCCGGTCGCCGGCACCTCGGGCAGCAGCGGCTTCGACCTGGCCGTGCCCTACTATCTGAACCTCGCCCCCAACTACGACGCCACGCTCATCCCGCGCATACTGACTGACCGGGGATTCCAGCTCGGCGGCCAGCTTCGCTATCTGTCAGAACATCACACCGGTGAACTGGCGGGCGAATACCTGCCCAGCGACAGCGTGTATGGCGAGGAACGCGCCCTGATCCAGGCGGAACACCAGGGCCGGTTCTCGGAGCGCTTTGGCGTGGAGGCCCTCTACAGCAAGGCCAGCGACGACGATTATTTCGATGATCTGGGCAGCAATCTGGCTCAGACCTCACAGGCACAACTGGAACGGCGTCTGGAGTTCGACTACGTGCGCGACTGGCTGCACGCGGAAGTGCTCGCGCAGACCTTCCAAGCGCTGGAGCCGGACGACGAGAACCAGGTATTCCGCCTGCGGCCGTACGGCCAGCTGCCCACCGCGCGGCTGGCGCTGAAAACGCCCACCTTTCCCTGGCAGGCGCGGCTGGACATCGAAGCGGCCAACTTCCGGCGCGAAGACAGCCTGGAGGGCGAGCGCTACCACCTGCGGCCAAGCTTCAACTGGCTGCACGACCGGCAGAGCTGGTACGTGGAAGCCGAAACGGCCTGGGATTACACCGAATACCGGCTGAACAACAGCCCGCTGACCAACGTCGAGGACAATCAGGATCGCAGCCTGCCGATGGCGTCGCTCAAGGCCGGCATGCGCTTCGAGCGGCTGTTTGCCGGCGGTCTACTGCAGACGCTCGAGCCCCGGCTATTCTACCTGTACCGGGATTTCGAGTTTCAGGGCAACCTGCCGCTGTTCGACACCGGCACGCCGGATCTGCATTTCGAGCGCCTGTTCGCCAACAACCGTTTCGTGGGGCTGGACCGTCTGGGCGACGCCAACCAGATGACGGTGGCCCTGACCTCGCGCATCCTCGATCCGGCCACCGGCCGAGCCATTCTCAAGGCCGACATCGGCCGCGTGATCGGCTTTGACGAGCTCGAGGTCAATCTGCCCCAGCGCAGCGCCTTCGGCTACGAAGACAAGCACTCCGATTACGTCGCCAACCTCGAGCTGGCCCCCACGTCGCGACTGTTCGCGGGCCTGACGGTGCAGTACGAGCCGGACGCCGGCCAGCTCAATCGCGGTACTGCCCGGACGGGCTATCGCGACGAGCAGGGTCGTCGCATTGACCTGGGCTACAGCTTCTACCGCAACTTCCGGCCGCTGGACCCCTTCAACCCGCTCAGCGATTTCGAGACGCTGGAACAGACTGATATTATTGTCTTCACGCCGATCACCGACCGGGTGCGGGCCTTCGGCCGATGGAACTATTCGCTCGACAAGCATCAAAGTGTCGAGTCGCTGGGGGGCTTCGAATACCGCCCCAGCTGCTGCTGGGCTTTTCGCGGCGCGCTGCGCCGGTTTGTGCGCAACAGCGAAGGCGATTACGACACGGCCATCATTTTCCAGATAGAACTCACCGGGCTCGGCCGATTCGGCGAAGATATCGAGTCCCTGCTCGGACGAGGAATTGACCGCGATGAAGAGATTTTCTAGCCCCCGCAAGCTGCCGCGACTCGGCACTGCCCTGGCCTGCCTGCTGTGGATGCTGGCCGGCGCGCCCGGCACGCTCTGCGCCCAGTCGCTCGACCGCATCGTGGCCGTGGTCAACGACGGAGTGATTCTGCAGAGCGAACTGGACAGCGCCGTTGTAAAGGTCGAGCGGCGCCTCGGGCAGCAGGTCGCCGACATGCCGCCAGAGATGGTGCGCTCGCGCGTGCTGGACCAGCTCATCATGTCGAAGCTGCAGACCCAGCGCGCCGAGCGGGCCGGACTGCGCGTCAGCGACCAGCAGGTCAACCGCGCCCTGGCCGGCGCCGCAGCGCAGAACGGCATGCAGCCCAACGAGTTCCTCTCCCGACTGACGCGGGAAGGCGTGTCGGTGGAGGAAGTCCGTGGCGACATGCGGGAGCAGTTGCTGCTCGAGGAAGTCAAGAAACGCGAGGTGTACGGCCGGGTCTCGGTGACCAGTGAAGACGTCGACCGCTTTCTGGAAAGCGAGGCGCTGCGCCTCAAGGACAACCGCGAGTATCACATCCGCCACATCCTCATTGAAGCGCCCGACGACGCCAGCGCCCAGGCCATTCGCGCCGCCGAGGACCGTACCCGCGAAATTCGCAGCCGGGCTCTGGACGGCGAGTCGTTCGGCGAGCTCGCCATCGCCTTTTCGGAGGGCGGCAAGTCGCTGGAAGGCGGCGATCTGGGCTGGCTGCCCGGCGGCTACATGCCGACGCTGTTCGCCGACATCGTGCCCACGCTTCAGCCGGGCGAGGTCAGCCGGGTGTTCCGTGGGCCCGGCGGCTTTCACCTGATCAAGCTTGAAGATGTCCGCTTCACCGAAGATGCCGAACAGGACGAAGGACCGCTGCTGGTCGAGGAAGTCAGCGCACAGCATCTGATGGTCGAGACGAACGAGTTACGCGACAGCGCGCGGGCGCGGGACGAGATCGAAAAAGTACGTGAGCGTCTCGCGGCCGGTGACGACTTTGCCGAGCTGGCGCGGCAGTATTCCGACGATGACGCATCGTCCAACCAGGGCGGCGACCTGGGCTGGGTTGAAGCGTCTGGCTACCCCGGCCAGTTCGGCCGTGAACTCAACGACCTGAAGGCCGGCGAGGTTAGCCAGCCATTCCAGACCGATGTGGGCTGGCACCTGGTCAAGGTCAACGAGCGGCGCGAACGCGACCGGACCGAAGAGCGCATCCGGGCCCGCGCGCGGCAGGCCATCGGCGAGCGGATGGCCCGCGAGGAAGGCGAAACGTGGCTGCGGCGTCTGCGCGACGAGGCCTATGTGGAAGTCCGCATGGACGACTATCAGGGTGAAATTGCAGACGGGCCGGAAGATTCCTGACCCGCTGCCGCTGCTGCTCACGCCCGGTGAGCCAGCCGGTATCGGGCCGGACCTGGCCGTCATGCTGGCGCAAAAGCCGCAGCCCCGGCCGCTGATCGCCCTGGCCGATCCCGACCTGCTGAGCCAGCGGGCGCAACAACTGGATCTGCCCCTTCGAATCACCGAACGAGACGGCCCGGCTGCCTGCCAGCCTTCGCAGGCCGGCGAACTGCAGGTCTGGCCCCGGCACCTGGCCCGTCCGGCCTCCCCCGGCCGGCTGGAGCCGGCCAACGCCGCCTACGTCATCGAGTGCATTGAAACGGCCACGCGAAGCTGTCTTGACAGTCAGGCTGCCGCAATGGTCACCGGGCCGGTTCACAAGGCGGTGATCAACCAGGCCGGGCATGCCTTTACTGGCCACACCGGCTTCATCGGCACGCTTTGCGGGGAACCCGACCCCTTGATGCTGCTCTGCAACGAGTCGCTGCGCGTGGCGCTGGCGACGGTTCATATCCCGCTCAGCGCGGTCCCGACGGCCCTCACCCGCGCCGGGCTCAGCCGCAGTCTGAACATGCTGAATGACGGGCTGAAGCAGCGCTTTGGCCTGGCCCGGCCTCGCATTCTCGTTGCCGGACTCAATCCCCACGCGGGCGAGGACGGCTATCTCGGGCGGGAAGAAATCGACGTCATCACGCCCACGCTCGACCATCTGCGTGAGCGCGGCCTGAACCTGGAGGGTCCGCTGCCGGCCGACACCCTGTTCACGGCGCACAAGCTGCAGCAGGCCGATGCGGTGCTGGCGATGTATCACGATCAGGGCCTGCCCGTCATCAAGCATCGGGGTTTCGGGCGCACCGTGAACGTCACGCTGGGATTGCCGATCATCCGCTGTTCGGTCGACCACGGCACCGCGCTGTCGCTGGCAGGAACGGGCCGGGCGGATTGCGGCAGCCTGCATGCCGCGGTCACGCTCGCCGACGAGATGAGCCTGCGCGCCGTGGCCGCCTGATGTCCGGCGTCAGGCCACGCAAGCGCTTCGGACAAAACTTCCTGCATGATCCGGCGATCATCCAGCGGATCATCGACTGCATCGACCCCCGCCCCGACGAGTTCATTGTTGAAATCGGCCCCGGTCTGGGCGCGCTGACGCAGCCGCTGCTGCGCGGGGCCGGCCGCCTGACCGCCATCGAGATTGATCGCGACCTGCCCGAGGCCCTCCAGTCGGCCTGCCGTGGCCTGGGCGAGCTCACCGTCATCAACGCCGACGCCTTGCGGGCCGACTTCACGACATTATCCGCCGGGGCCCCGATGCGCCTTGTCGGCAATCTGCCCTACAACATTTCGTCACCCCTGCTGTTTCATCTTCTTGGCCATGCGCGCGCGATCAAGGACATGCATTTCATGCTGCAGCAGGAAGTGGTCGACCGCATGGTGGCCTCGCCCGGCAGCCGGGATTACGGCCGTTTGACCGTCGCTCTGGCCGTGCGCGCGCGCACGCAGCGCCTGTTCACGGTGGGTCCGGGCGCATTCACGCCGCCGCCCAAGGTCTGGTCGGCCGTGGTGAGGTTGCAACCGCTTGAAGAGGTCCCCGAGCCACGCGTGCTCGATCAGCTTGACCGGTTGCTGATTCAGGCGTTTTCGCAGCGGCGGAAGACGCTGCGCAATTCGCTCGGAAAACTGGTCGGCCTCGACGATTTGGCCACTTGCGGCATTGACGGCCAGGCGCGGCCCGAAACGCTGTCGCCGAGCGCGTTCTTGTCGCTGGCCAGACTGCTTGCGACGCGCACGACGGACTAGATCTGTGCCGCCGCCAGTGGGCCGCGCGGCCGGCTAGATCGACTGGCCGCCCTGCCTTGCCAGGCGTCGCCCGAAAGCGCGCGGCGGCACGGCCCGGCCCACCAGATCGCCGTAGACGTAAACCCGCCCCATGCCAGCCAGCGCCTGACGAACGGGCGCAGCCTCGACCGGCCCGACCAGCAGCCGCGCGCCGGCGGTCTCGGCCCGGGCCAGCAGCGCCTTGCACCGGTCGAAGGCGGCCAGCTTGTCAGGCAGGCCACTCACGGCGTCGCCGCCGACACAGTGCACCATGAGATTCTCCGGCGGCGGGCTGTCCGGGCTGCAATCCGCGGCCAATCGAAAGCCGGCCGGCAGCGATGCCGGATCGGGTACGGCATCCTGATCGAACCACAGCAGGCTGATCTCCGGCGAAAGATTGAAGCGCGTGCGCGCCAGCTCCCATGCGCGCGCGAAGCCGGGCGCAGTCGCCACCTCTGCCGGTACCCGCAGAATGATGGGCACCTGCGCCAGCTCAAGGCTCTGCCAGTCCACCACGCCCCTGACGATCTGCTGCAGGCACCAGCCGCCCAGGTCGGCATCGATACCAGCCTGACGCGCCTGCGCCCACAGGGCCGGGCCGCTCAGCGGCCCCTGCGGACAGGCCGCCCACTCCGGCTCGGCGTAGGCGGCCGCGATTACGCCCGGCGAGGCAGCGGCCTCGATCGGACGCATGACCAGCGTCATGTCGTTTTCCTCGAGCGCGCGTCTGAGCGTGCGCGCGGCGCCGTCACCTGTCGATGAAGCCTGCGTCTGATCGGCCTCGTAGCGTGTCGGCTGACCGGTGTTGTCGCGCTTTGCGGCATACAGCGCGACTTCCGCATGCGCCAGCAGGGTTTCGCCGTCCTGGGCATCCTGCGGCAGCGTGCTCACGCCAATATCCAGCGGGACTGACAGCGCGTGGCCGTCGAGCGTAAAGGCGTCCGTAGCCGCCTGCTGCAAACGATTGCCCAGTCGTTCCAGGGACGCCTCGGTGTGTTCGTCCTCGGCCTGACGCAACAGCACGGCGAACTCGTCGCCGCCCAGGCCCACGGTGGCCAGCGCATTGGGCAGTACCTGCTTGAGTGCCTCGGCAAATCGGGTCAGCAGGCGGTCTCCCGTGTCGCGACCATGCTCGAGATTGACCTGGCGGAAACCGCGTAGATCAACGACCGCCAGCATCAGTCCGGCGCCCGCTGACGATTCACCGAGCGCGCGGGTTATCTGCTGCATCAGCACCGGGCGCCCGGCCAGCCCGGCCGGCATCCCCTGCGAGCCGATTCTCACGTCCGGCAGATCCGTCGCAGCGACCGAGGGATCCGGCGCCGGCAGAATACGCAGCAGGTGGCCGTCGCGGCCTTCCCAGAGGCAGTCGGACACCGACACCTGAACGGGAAAACCGTGGCCGTCGCGATGCACGGCCTGGCCAGGCGCGTTGCTGCGCGCCGACAGGTCCCGCGGCTCGAACGGGTCGGTGAGCAGTCTGGACAGCGGCAGATCCTTGAGCGCTTCGGGACTGTAGCCAAACGAATGGGCCCAGGCGGTATTGACCAGACCCAGCCGGCCCCGCGCGTCGGTCACGGCTACCGGCGTGTCACTCAGCCTGAGCAGGGTTTCGGCCAGCAGCGCGCGATCCTCGACTTCGCGACTGCGCCGCAGCTTGTCATCCTGATCGAAAATCAGGGCCAGGCAGGCCGCGCCGTCGGGCAGGCTGGCGGCGGCGATCTGCAGCTCGACGCCATAGGGCGTCTGGTCCCGTCGACGCAGCCAGCCGCTGGCAGCGGCCCGTGACTCACCGCCGGACAGACAGAGGCTCAGCGGCGAATCCACGTGCCGCCCCTGCCGGTCGAACAGCGACAGAGCGTCGACCGCATCCAGTCCTTTCAGGCGCCGCAGCTCGCTGCCCAGGCACCGTGCGGCCGTGACATTGCCCTGAATGACCCGGCCGTCCCGCGCGATCAGCAGCAGCCCGATACGCATCTGATCTGCCAGCGTAGCCAGCCCGTCGGCAGACAGCAGTTCCGCCGGTTCGGGCGCGACCCGTGCCGCGTCCGCGGGCCGCCGGCGGGCGACGCGACGGGCTGGCCTGCGGGTCGACTGCCGGCTGCGGATACGCTCGGCCAGGGCGAGTATCAGGCGGGGACTCAGATAGAAGAGCAGCACGAAGGACAGCAGACCCAGTGCCAGCGGCAGCCAGGCTCTCGGCAATGCGTGCGTCACGATGCCCTGCAGCGCCACGCCATACTCCGCGTAGCCCACAACGCCCGCATCGCGATTGAGCTCCAGCTGATGATCACTGCTGGTCCAGCGGTACCAGTAGGCCTGCCACTGTCGTGATCGAGCGCCAGCCGACTCCTGTGCGCCCGACAGGCGGCCGCGCGAGAGCAGTACCACGCCATCGGCGTTTCGCAGCGTCAGGTAGTTAAGCCAGAGCGAATCGGACTGCAGCAACGTTGCGACGGCGCGCCGGACCGCATCCGGAATATCGCCCTGTTCGATGATCCCCGGCAGGCTCTTTTCGAGCGAGGCGACTGCACGCTGCTGCAATGTCCGGTCTGATTCGGCGAGCTGAAAGAACACGAAAAACGGCGAGGCAACAAAAACATAGGCCGCCAGCAGCCACAGCGGCAGAAGCATGCCGGGCCCGCTGGGCCGGCCCAGCCGCTCGAGAAATGTGAACGCCATCAATATGCGCCCTGATATTGCAGTCGGGCTCGAACGCGGCCACCCGTCCTCGATCAAGAGGCCGGCGCGGGCCGCGCAGGATCAGTCCGCCGGGCTGAAGGACGACTCGCGATCGAAACGTTCCGGAATCGGGTAGGTGAAGCTCTCCAGATACCGCTCGTAGGTGCGGTCGGCCACGTCCTTGAGCATCGGCCGTGTTTCAACCGACTGCCGGCCGGCGCGCTGCATCTGCAGCACGCTGCGCGTGGTCTTGCCGATATCGGACGCCTCGGTGGGGGCCGCGAGCAGCTGACCGGCCGGGAGCCAGCCCGCGAGAGCCAATGCAGAACCGACAATGACGTGTTTCATTTCATTCTCCTGTTAATTCGAGCAGCTATCCGCCGCCGCCACCCATACCCGGCGCCGCCGGTGCAGCAGCCCGTGCGCCGCCCCGGTCGGGCTCATCCAGCGTCTCTAGGGCATCGGCCCCGCCGTACCGGCTGGCGCGACGCTGAAGATCCTGCAGCGTCCGGGCATCCATGTCGTTTTCGCGGGCCAGCTTCATGGCCTCACGCCGATCGCCGCTGGCCAGCAGCACCATGACGTAGTTGTTGCGAAGCAATTCCGCGCGGTTGCTCAACTCATAGGCGGTGCCCAGATGAACACGCGCCTGCTCCAGATGGCCCTGTCGCAGCAGCGCGAAACCCAGATCGTTGTGCATGCGGGCGTCCGTGGGGCGACGACGCACGGCGCGCCGCAGATACTCCGTGCCCAGATCCAGATTTTCCTGGACGTAAATCAGACCCAGGCCGTGCTGCGCGTAGCCGTCATAGGCCGTTTCCACGAGCTCGCGGTAAATGCTTTCCGCCTCGACTGTCTGGCCGGTCTTGCGGAGCACATCCGCGCGCATCAGCCTCGATTCCTGGGTAATGCCGAAGTTCTGCTCCTGGGCATCCAGATGGGCGAGCGCGGCATAGAGCTTGCCGTCATCGATCATCTGCCGGACGAGATCGGCGTGCAGGCGGCGATTTTCGTCAGGCCCGCGGGCTTCCGACACAATCTGCTGGCTGCTGGTCGGAGTCGGACGCTTCTGGAACTCGCCGCAACCGGTCAATCCTGCTGCAGCGCAGATCACGGTGATCATGTAGCGACGATGCAGCATGGCTAGAGCGTTGAAAAACCGCGAATAATGGAAGCCACCGCCGGCCCGATGATCAGGATCAGGACGGCCGGCAAAAAGCAGAAGACCAGCACCACCGTCATCTTGCCGGACAGCACATTAACGGTTTCCCGCAGCTCCAGCGTTCTGCGCTCCTCGATGGTCGTCAACGCGTCGGTCAACGGCTCCCGGATCTCGCCACCATAGCGTTCCACCTGGCGGAGAATGCCGAGCACCGAATCCAGCTCGGGCACCTGCAGCATGCGGCCGGTTTCGGCCAGCAGCGCGCCAAGGTCGCCACCGGCCTCGATCTGGCGCAGCACGGGCTCCAGCTCGTCAACCAGCGTCGGCAGGGTTTCGTGACCGTCCTGCACCAGGCTCAGCAGAGCCTGCCGTGTGCTCAGTCCGGCCTCGAACAGCAGGATGAGCAGATTGATGAACAGCGGGATTTCGGCGGCGATTCGATCACGGCGCCGACTGGCCACGGAGCGCAGAACCCAGCGCGGCAGCAGAATGCCGACAATAACGCCGCCCAGGATTGTCAGTGCCGCCGGCATGACCTCCAGCCGACTCGTCAGGACGAACCAGGCCGGAATGGCCGCCAGCAGCACCAGTAGCGGCAACACGGTCTGAACGGCGAAGAACGTCGCGCGGGCCCGCGCGCCGCGCCAGCCCGCCTGCGCCAGCAGCACGCTCGTTTCGGCCGGGTCGAGCAGAAGCTGATCCAGCTGCTGCCCCCGCTCGGCCAGCCGGCCGACCCATTCATCCTTGCTGCCGCGCCGCGGCGCCCGCCCCGTGGAGGCATCCGACAAACGCCTAATCAGCGCCCGCTTGCGGCTGCTACGCGCGGCCGACATGGCGAAAAAGGCGATGCCGATCACCGCCAGAAAGGCGGCGCCGGCCGCCATGAGCGGCAGGTACTGACTCACAGATTCGCCTCGCGAATACCCGCCAGCATGCGCCAGATGATGAAAATGCCCGCCACCTGTAGCAGCAGCGCGACTACGATGAAGCCCTTGCCCACCGGGCCGGCGAGCATGTCGGTGTAGTAGGCGGGATTGGAAAAGTAGAAAAACGCCGAAATGCCGATGGGCATGGCCGCCACCACCCAGGCAGACACCCGGGTTTCGCCCGTGAGCGCCTTGAGTTCGCGATACGCGGCGTCCTGGGTCCGGATGGTGTTGATCAGGCTTTTCACCACGCGGCGCATCGAGCCGCCAAAGCGCCGATTGACGCGCGCCGACATCGACAGGATATGCAGGGCGCGGACCTGCTGCACGGTCGCGGCTTCCGCCAGCGTGCTTTCCACCGTCGCGCCCAGCCGAACCTGACGCGACACGCTGAGAAACAGCGACCGAATGGGATCGGCGCTCTCGAGCGCCGCGCTCTGCAGCGATTCCTCCAGCGTGTTGCCAGCCGTAAGCGAGCGCATGACGTATTCGAGAAATTCGGGCATCTGGTCAATGATCTTGCGCCGGCGCGCATTGACGCGCTGCTGCAGAAATACGTGGACCAACCCCACCGCCGCCAGGATCAACGCCAGACCGGCCAGCGGCTCGATCAGCATGATCAGGACGGCAAACGCCGCGAATCCGCCCAGCAACAGATAGACATTGGCGGGCTGCAGGTCGAAGCCGGCGCCCCAGAAGCGGTGGCAAATGTAGCGCGTGACCGGGTTCCTGATCTGCTGCAGGTTACGTAGCCCGGCCAGCTCATCGACAAGTTCGCCGGTGGCGGTCTGACCCACGCGCTCGGCGAAGTCCTCCTCGCCGCCACGCGCCTGCGCCTGGGCAAGCACGAACACGGCCGCCGCCATCAGGCCGACAATGCCTGCCACGATCAGAGCGAGGATCATGCGGCGCCTCCGCCGCGGCGATCATGATGGACGTCGCCTTCCTCGTCGTAACCGAACAGCTCGGCCAGGGCCAGATCACGCCCGTCGTATTCGCCCACTTCCTGTATGGACAGCAGCCGCCGTTTGCCGCTGGGCAGGCGGGTTACGTGCACGATGAGGTCGAGCGCGGAGCTCACCTGATGCATGAACGCGCGCTGATCACCCGTAAAGCCGGCAAACCCGGCCAGCAGCTGCAGGCGATGGACGGCATCGCGCGGGCTGTTCGCGTGCAGTGTTGTCATGGAACCGTCGTGACCGGTATTCATGGCCTGCAGCATGTCCAGGACCTCGTCGCCGCGCCCCTCGCCGACAATGATCCGGTCGGGGCGCATACGCAGGGCGTTGCGCACGAGGTCCCGCGCCGACACCTGCCGCTCGCCTTCCAGATTGGGTGGCCGGGTCTCCAGACGCACCACATGGCCATGATGCAGCCGCAATTCGGCCGCGTCCTCGATAGTCACGATACGTTCGCCCGGCGGCACCCACTGGCTGATGAGGTTGAGAAACGTGGTCTTGCCCGAGCCCGTGCCGCCAATCACGATGATGTTGCGCCGCGCCCGCACCTGCGCCTGCAGGTAATCGAGAATGGGCCGGGTAACGCTGCCCAGCCGGATCAATTCGCGATCGCTCAGCGGGTTCTCGCGAAACTTGCGAATCGATACGCAGGGCCCGTCCAGTGCGATCGGCGGAATGATTGCGTTGACGCGGCTGCCATCGGGCAACCGGGCGTCCACCATGGGCGTCGACTCGTCCACCCGCCGCCCCAGCGGCGCGAGAATGCGCTGGATGACGCGGATGACGTGCGCATCATCGCTGAAACGCAGCGACTCGGCGCTGAGCTGGCCGTCCCGCTCGGTAAAGATCTGATCCGGCCCGTTGACGACAATATCGCTGACGCCGTCGTCGTCCACCAGGGACTGGATCGGCCCGAAGCCGATCAGCTCGTTCAGGGTGTCCTCGGCCAGCAGCTCCGCCTCGTTCTGATTGACCGGCAGCCGCTTTTCCTGAACGTAGCTGCGCACCTGGCCGCGAATGAACTCGCGGGCCTTGGCGTGCGACCAGGCCTCGAGGTCGACGCCGCGGTCCTCCAGAAGCCGAATCAGGTGCTGGTGCAGCCGGCTCTTGAGCGCCTGATAATCGTCGGTGAGCCGGAATTCGCTTGACTGGCTGGCTGCGTGCATCAGTTACCGAACAGCCGCCCGATCAGGCTGCCCTCCCTGGCGGGCGCTTCCGCGGGGCCCGCGAAGCGCTCCAGCAGCTGACGGACTTCGCGGCAGTACGGATCCCGGGGCGCATGCTCGAACATCAGCTCGCCGGCGTTCATGGCCTCAATGCGCAACTGGGTCTTCCCGGCCAGCGTCCCGGTGAGCTCCAGATCCAGCAGGGACGCCATCCGTTCGGCTTCCAGCCCGAGCTTGGGCTGGTAGGCGTCAATGACCAGGCCGAGGTTGTCCAGCGGCGTATCGGCCTGTCGCAGCGCGTGCAGCAGGTGCTTGTTCTGACGGCTCTTGAGGACCGACTGATCCGTCAGCAGCAGGGCCTGGTCGGACTGGCTGACAATGGCCGAAAGGCCGGCCACCGACAGCCCCGCGTCGGCGCTGACCACCACGTAGTCGAACAGTCCGATGAAGCTTCGAAGCAGCTGCTGCAGCTCGGGAATGTCCACCACGGGCGGGCTGACGTGGGTTTCGGGGAAGGTCAGCAGGAAAAAACCATCCCGGTAACGGGAAAAGGCGGTGTCCACCAGCGTCTGGTCGCAGCGGTACACGTCACGCAGCGCATCCAGCGCGCTGTAGCTTTGCTCGGTATCCAGAAACACCAGCGCAGCCCCGCCCGGGAGCGTGAGATCCAGCAGCAGCACGCGGTTCCTGGCGCCGGACTGGCGCAGCGCCTCGGCCATATGCACCGCCAGGAAGGCCGTGCCCGGCGTGTTGGGGCTGGAGAGTACGGAAATCAGCTTGCCGCCGGCCGGCGCGTCGGCCGCCTTGCTGCCGGGCGCACTGGAACTGCGCCGCAGCACGCGCTCGACCAGCCTGGACAGGTTGTCATCGTCACGATTGAGCACGAAGTAGTCACGCACCCCCGAACGCATGGCGGTGAGCACGGCGTCGGACTGTTCGCTCTCGCCCACCGCAATGACCGGCAGCTGCGGATAGATTTCGTGCAGCTGTTCGACCAGCGCGGCACGCGCCTGGGCATGGGTCTCGTCGAACTGGATGAATACCAGCCCGACACCCGGCGTGGCCGAGACCTCGTCGACAAAGCCGGCCGGGTCGCTTGCGTCGGCGGGGAGAATGGTCACATCCCCGCCCAGACACTCACTCAACCACCGGCCGTAGACCGGATCGTCTGCCAGCAACAGCGCCTGGGTTTTCATGGGCAGCCCTTCATGCGGTCCAGCCTGAATTACCGGGTGAAGCCAGTGGAGGCGCCGTCCGGATCGAAGTCACCTCGCTCGAAGAAGAACAGATCGGCCGAGTCCGGGTCGTAGTCATCGAACTGTTCGCCGGGTAGCGGCACCCGCGTGCCGGCCTTGAGGGGCGTGACGAGATGCGGCGTGACGACCATCACAAGCTCGCGGTCGTTGCGCGAGAACGACGTGGACCGGAAGAAGGTCCCGAGAATGGGGATGTCGCCCAGCCAGGGCACCTTGTCCACGTTCGCCGCCATGTCCTGGTCGACCAGGCCGCTGATGATGAAGGTTTCGCCGTCGCCCAGCTCCACGGTGGTGTCGGTGCGGCGCACCGCAATACCGGGAATGCTGATGCCGTTGACCTGAACGCCGGAACTGAAGTCCAGCTCACTGACTTCCGGCGCAACCTTCAGCACGATGCGATCGTTCTGCAGCACCGTTGGCGTCAGGCTCAGGCGCACGCCGAATTCCTTGAATTCGACGCTGATGGCATCGCCGTTGCCCTGGGCCACGGGGATGGGAAATTCGCCGCCGGCGAGGAAGGTGGCCGTCTGGCCGCTCATGGCCATCAGCGACGGCTCTGCCAGGGTCCGCATCAGGCCGCGCCGTTCGAGGATGCTCAGCAGCGCGATGGAGTCCTGATTACCATCAGTGAACAAGAGATTGAAAGCGTCGTTGATGGGCTGGAAACCGTTCTGGCCCAGCAACGAAAAGTCTCCATCTGATGTTTCGAAACCGGCCGAAGATCCCGGTGGCGACAATCGCCCCGCGCTTTGGCCATCATTAGTCAAAAAGTTGAACCCCATCCGGCGAATGGCAGTGCGGCTGACTTCCGCCACGCGAATATCGGTCTGAACCTGCGTCTTGAGCGGCTGGCGCTCGGCGTCCAGGAGCACGTCGGGCAGATCACCGGCGCCCACCACGATGGAGTGCCGAATGGGGTCGCTGCTGCCCTGCAGCCAGATTAGCAGGCTGGTGTCGCCCCGCTTGAGACCCGTCAACAGCACGTCACGCACCCCCAACACGTTGACCGCCGCGGTTTCCGGATTGCCGACCGCCACGCGGGATACCCGATGCTGCATCTTGAGCAGTTCCTGCTGGCCTTCACCGACCTGGATGATGTCCGCGGCGGCGGTGCCCGCGAAGAGGCAGGCGGCGGCAAGAATCGCGTAGCGAATACCTAATCTCATGGCTGCGCCCATCATCAGTAGCTTCTCGTGACCGTAGAGCGCTTGGGCCCTTCGTAGATTTCAATCGTGGCGCGCGGCGGCGCCCGGCGCGCCGTCGACGAACTGCGCTTTTTCTTGATGCCGGCCAGCTCGGACAGCGTGATCGGCTCCACCTCGTCTTCCTTGTCGCTGTCCTTGGCGTCGCTGCTGTCGGCGGATGCCTGAACGCTCTCGGGCCGACTGCGCGGCGCGAGCGTTTCGGGCGGGGCTTCACCTTCCTCGGAAGTAGTCGAGCCGGGCGGCTGCTCGAACTGATCCGCGCTGGCCTTGAAGCTGATGTCCTCCGCCGGGCGCAGGGCCAGGCGCAGTTCACCCAGGCTGGCGCCCAGCATGACGCGCGTGGTGTCTTCCTGCGGTACGGCAATGACGGCGGTGCGCTGCTGGCGCCGCTGATTCTGCCCGTCGTTTTCCTGGTCCTCAGCCGCAGCGTTGATCAGCCGCTCTTCGTAGGCCAGCACGCGCGCCTTCTTGAGCAGCATGCGCGCCTGCGAATCTTCGACCTGTCTGCCGCTCGAGCGGATATAGACCAGCACGTCAACAATATCGCCCGGCTTGACGAAGCCGCCTACCGCAACGACATCTGAAATTTCCAGCGACATCGCCCGCATCTTGTCGGGGATGGCGTGCGCGAGCGTGTTGGCCGCAGAGAAGCTTTCGTCGGTGACCGGAATACCCATCGAGATGTCGCGCAGCGGAATGCGCCCGACGACATCGCGCGTGTCGGTGTAGTACTGGTCGGGCTCCACGGCAATGGGCGCCAGCACCACGGACTCCGGCTTGATCGGCTCGTAGGCCGTGATGCGTTCCACCGCGATCACCGCCAGCACCTGGTCGCTATCCAGTTCGGCCGGCTGCGCCTGGGTTTGTTCGGGCGGCGATTGCAGACCGGGCGTCAGCTTGTAGGCCACAAACCCCATGATTACCGCCATGAACACCAGTCCGGCGGCCACGGCCTTCAATGCATTACTGCTCATGCGCGGCCTCTTGCTGAATGATTCAAAAATATTGGCATTGGTTTTTCTTAAAGCACCACTTGCGCGACGCCGCTCAGGTTGCCCGGTAGCGGCGGCACCTGCCCGAACGGCGGCAGGTTGAGCCGCGGCAATACTGCCGAATCCGTGGTCGACAGAGCAAAGTCGATCGTCACACAGCCCAGCTGACCGCTCGTCGGTAGCGTGGCGCCGGCGCAGGGCGAGCTGTCGCCATCACAGCTTGATCCGACGAAACACAGGTTCGTCGCGCTCGCCACGTCGGATGAAAAGCCGCTGCGTACCGACACCGGCAGCCAGTCCAGATTGTCCTCCGCGACGCGATCGACCACGGCATCCACGGCCGCCAGATACTGCGCCTGGGTTTCGTAGTCTGCCGGCTGAATCGCGGCCGCGGCGACCGCCGCTTCCTGGGCCGCGTTTTCCAGCGCCATTTCAATCACGAACACGTAGCCGTAATAGATCGTCCCAACGACGATCAGCAGCAGGATCGGCAGCACCAGCGCGAATTCGATCATGGCCGCGCCCGACTGCCGGACCCCGATAGCCCGCATGCGGCCGTTCATCGGATGACCCCCGAGCCGCGGCCGGTAATGATATCCGGCACGGGCAGATAGCCCGACCCGAGATTCCAGTTGGTGAAGGGATAGGTGACGGTGACTTCGAACTGCGTGCCGGCATTCACCGGCGCACCGCCCGCGTCCACGATGGGGTCCGAACGCAGCACACTGGCCGTGGCGGAGCCCGGCAGGAACGTCAGCCGGCGGTTCACCCGCGACTGGGCCAGCGTCTGGGCCGTACTCAGAAAGCCGGCCCCCTGCGGATCGGTGGTTTCCGGGTCGAGCGAAAGCACGGCGCCCACGGCACTTTCCGCCGCGTGCGTTACCGCCTGCTGGGTCACCAGCACCAGACCGAACAGCGTACCGCCGATGAGCAGCGCCAGCAGCGCCGGCAGGATCAGGGTGAATTCGATGAGCGTGGCGCCCCGCTGGCTACGACGATCAGCGAGTGACCGTGAACCTGCAGATTTCAGCCAAGCGTTCATCCATCCTGTCCCTTTGACGGAAACGTGAGAGACCGGAGAGGCCGAGCTAACCCAGGCTAGCTTGGACTAGCCGGCCGATCCGAGAAAAACGGGCTGCGCACATGAGTGCAGCCCGTACACCAGTTAGCTGCACGACACTCGATTGCTTTTGTTCCAACCGAGGACTTGCACCAAAACCTCAGATGCGCAGCCTATCCAGTGCCGTCGCTGGCACCTTCGATGGTTGTTTGAGCCTCGGAAAAGATGCCCGTAATAGCCTCTACAAGCCCCGCCTGACTGGCAGCAAACACCGCAATCGCAATCACGGCAACAATCAGCACATACTCGATCAGCGTGGCGCCGGTCTGCTTCCTGACGGCCATGGCAATCATGGCGTTCTGAAATTTGCTCAACATGGTTCGCTCCTGAAAAACAACAACATCAATGTCGTACACGGACGATCGACGCATGGCGCTCGGGCCTTCCCATCGCGGCTCCAGCCGCGCGTCCTTGCCTGCTGGCCGGTATTGGTTAGGATTGCGGATCATTTCCGGCAAGTCCCGTTCCATGGCCGTTTACGCTATCGGCGATCTCCATGGCTGTTATCGACCATTCAGATCACTACTTGAGTGTCTCGATTTCAAGCATTCGCGCGACCGGCTCTGGCTAGTCGGCGACCTGATCAACCGCGGGCCCGACTCGCTGGGCTGCCTGCGGGAGGCGCGCGCCCTGGGCGACAGCGCCATCACCGTGCTCGGCAATCACGACCTGAGCTTTCTGGCCGCCGCCACCGGTTCCGCGCCCGACAAGAACCTGAACAGCAGCCTCAAACCGATACTCGACGCGCCCGACTGTGACGCGCTGATCGCCTGGCTACTGGAGCAGCCCCTGGCCCACCACGACCCGGACCTGGGCTGGCTGATGGTCCACGCCGGCGTGGCGCCCGAGTGGGACGTGGCCACCACGCTGTCGGTCGCCGCCGAGGTCGAGGCCCGCCTGCGCAGCGCACCGCACGACCTGCTGTCTCGCATGTTCGGTGACCTGCCGGCGCAGTGGGATGCATCGCTGACCGGCGAGCCGCGCGAGCGGCTGATCATCAATTACCTGACCCGTGTCCGCATGACTGACCGCTCGGGCAATCTGCTGATGAAACACAAGGGTCCGGCCGATTTCGATGACGACCAGACCCCCTGGTTCCGGCAGCCCCGCGCGACCCGGGACACCCGCATCGTGTTCGGTCACTGGTCGGCGCTGCAGTCCGTGGCCTGGCCTGAAGATAACGTCTGGTGCGTGGATACCGGCTGCGCCTGGGGCGGTCAGCTCACGGCGCTGCGGCTCGACGACCCCGAGTTTCCCCTGATACAGGTGCCCAGCGACCAGCCCGTCCCCGAGCAGCTACGCTGAGAGAACCGCGCTGAAGTCAAATCGGGCGGCACCGTTTAACGGCATCAGGTCCTTTGGATGAAAAAAGCCACAGAGGCACAGAGGCACAGAGAAAAGAACCTGGAACCACAAAGACACCAAGAGCACAAAGATGAAGATCAGATTGTCTTCCCTTTGTGTGCCTTGTGCCCTCTGTGGTTGAGTTTCATGCCTTGCTCTCTGTGGCTCTGCGCCTCTGTGGCTCTTGAATAAGAAAAACCACAAGGGCACGGAGGCACGGAGAAAAGAAGGTTTGAACCCACAAAGACACCAGGGGCACGAGGATGAAGATCGAGGTATCTCCCCTTTGTGTGCTTTGTGCCTTTGTGGTTAGGTATTTCTTGGCTCTTGGCGTTTGGGTTTCGCGGCGGCCTGACCAGGCCGGAAAGCCACAACGGCACAGAGGCACGGAGAAAAGAGTAAAACCACAAAGACACCAAGAGCACAAAGGTGAAGATCAGATTGTTTTACCTCGGTGTGCTTTGTGCCCTTTGTGGTTGAGTTTTTTACCTTGCTCTCTGCGGCTCTGCGTCTCTGTGGCTCTTGAATAAGAAAAACCACAGAGACACGGAGGCACGGAGAAAAGAAGGTTTGAACCACGACGACACGAAGGGCACAAAAGCCGAAGATCACAATGTCTTCCCTTTGTGTGCTTTGTGCCCTTTGTGGTTAAGCATTTTTTGCTGTGTGCTCTACCGCAACGCCCCATAAAAAAACCGCCGACCCGCATCACGGGCCGGCGGCGCAGCGGACTGCAAGGCGCGATCAGTGCGCCTTGGACTGGCTTTCGTCGATATCCTCGAGCTTGTTGTAGCCCCCTTCCGGCACCGGGTAATTCATGAAGAAGTACGCCAGCGCCGGGAGCACCACGATGGCGCCCACCATATTCGCGGTGAAGATGAAGATGAGCAGGATGCCCATGTCGATCTGGAACTGCAGCTGCGAGAACAGCCAGGTGGCCACACCACCGCCCAGCGCCACGCCGGTAAAGATGACCGCTTTACCGGTTTTCTGCATGGTCCGGTAGTAGGCATCCTGCAGCGACAGGCCGAAGTCCCGCACGCCTTCCTGGAAGACGCTGTAGACGTACACGCCGTAGTCCACGCCGATCCCCACGGCCAGCGCCAGAATGGGCAGCGTGGCCACTTTCAGGCCGATACCCGCCATGGTCATGACGCCGTAGCCCATGATGGAGACCAGCGATAGCGGCGCCACAATGCATATGACCGCCGCCACGCTGCGGAAGGCCAGCAGCATGAGGACCACGATCACCGCGTACACGTAGGCCAGGACCTCGATCTCCTTGTCCTTGATCACCTGGTTGGTCGCCGCCATCACGCCCACGTTACCCGAGGCCATCTTGAACTCGACCCGGCCGCCCTGGTTCTCCTCTTCCGAGTTGAACTGGTTCACCGCGGCCACGACGTTCTGGATGGTCTCGGCCTTGTGATCGGACGTGAACACATATACCGGCATGACGCTGCAGTCCGGTAGCAGCAGCCCCGAGCTGGACGGAATCGGCGTGATAGCCTGCGAGAGCACGTAGCGATTGCGCGGCAGCATCTTGAACTTGGGCCAGCCTTCGTTGAAGCCCATGTTGATCTGCTTGGCAATCTGGCCCAGCGAAATGGTGGACTGCACGCCAGCGGTGTTCTGCATGCGCCAGGCGAAGCGGTCGATCTTTTCCATGACCTGATAGTCGATGCAGGCCTCGGGTTCGGTCACCGCCATCACCACGAACTGGTCGGTACCGATGGTGAAGTTATCCACGATGGCCCGATTGTCCTGGTTGTAGCGCGAATCCGGACGCAGTTCCGGCACGCCTTCGGAGAAACTGCCGATCTGCAGTTCGTCGTACTTCCACACGGCCCAGCCCAGCAGAATGCCGCAGATCAGCAGGATCGGCACGGCCGCGCCCGGCCGCGTGCTGTTGGACAGCAAGCGCCAGACGCCGTCATAGAGCCGGTCGCGACGGACCTGCTTTTCCTTGAACGCGTTCGGATCGCTGATCTTCGTCCAGGTCAGCCAGATAGGCACCATCACCTTGTTGGTGATGATGATGGCAAACATGCCGAACGCCGCATTCAGGGCCATTTCCTGAATGATGTCGATGGGAATCAGCAGGATGGTCAGAAAGCCCGCGAGGTCGGTCAGCAGCGCGGTCGAGCCGGGAATGAACAGACGTCGGAAGGTCTGCAGCGACGCATCGAAATTATCGCGGTTGTTGTCCGCCATCTCGTGCACCCAGGCGTTGACGTACTGCACGCCGTGCGACACCGATACCGCCAGTACCAGGAACGGCACGAGGATGGCGAACGGATCCAGTCCGTAGCCAAACGCCGTGAGAATGCCGAATTCCCAGATCACGCAGATGATGGACGCCACCAGCACGATCATCGCGAGCTTCGGCGATCCCAGATAGGCCCACAGCAGCAGCGCGGTGAATATCAGCGTGACCAGGAAGAACAACCCCACCTCGGTGGCCGCTTCGACAATATCGCCGACCACTTTCGAAAAACCGATGATGTGTATCGAGATTTCTTCGGTTTCGTACTGCTGGCGGATTTTCTCGAGGCCCTGGGCCACTTCCACCAGGTCCAGTTCTTCGCCGGTCTTGGGGTTGATGTCCAGCAGTTGCGCCTGGACCATCGCGCCGGTTTCGTCTTCGGACACATACCGGCCGATGATGTCCGCCTTGCCAACATTGGTCTTGATCAGGTCGAACATTTCCTGGCCGGGCGCATATTCCGCCGGAATCACGTTGCCGCCGGACAGGCCACCCTCGACCACCTCGATGTAGCGCACGTTCGGTGTGAAAATGGACCAGGTTCGGGCGCGGTTGACGCCAGGCAGGAAGAACACCTCATCGGTGACCTGCTTCAGCTTGGCCAGGAATTCCTCGTTGTAGATTTCCTCGTCGTCGTCCTGCATGAGTGCGACGAGTATCTGATTGGCGCCCCCCAGGTCATCCCGATACTTGAGAAAGGTCTCCATGTAGGGGTGCGTGGTCGGAATCGATTTCAGGTAACCGGCATCGATACGAAAGCCGACCACGATAATCCCGATGAACACCAGCGTGATGAGCGCCAGTATCCCCATGCTCAGGCCGCGCTTGGCATAAACCAGCGGCTCGACTGCCCGCAGAATGTGTTGCTGGGTAATCATTATCGTTCTCCTGATTCGGCGAGCCGCTACGGGCGCTTGTACAAGAAGGCGCCGGCTTCACCGACCATGATGAGATTGCCGTCGGGCCGCTCGGTCACGGCGGTCAGGCCGCCCTCGCGCGAGTTGGGCAGCTGCTCGACCTCGGCGCTGCTGTCGTCCGACCCCCAGATCACGCCGTTGATGCCCACGATCACGTAGCCGCCATCCCGGGTGGTGGTGGCACCCAGCAGACTCAGCACCGAAGGCTCGTTATCCACGACTTCCCAGGCGGTCTGTTTGGCCTGCTCCTCGGCCTGCTTTCGCTCGGCTTCGGCCAGGGCTTCCTTCTTCTTCTCGGTGCTCTCCTCGACCACCTTTTCTGCCGCCTCCTGCTCCGGATCTTCGGCATCACTGCCGTCTGAGCCCTCGTTGTCGTCGGTCATGGTGGGCGGCTTCTTGAACTGGTAGCCCAGATCGGTATCGGGCGGCAGCACCTTGGCGGTGGTCAGATCATTCGTGACGAACGCGTGTCCCCGCAGCCCGTACAGGATGGCGCCGGTCTCGCCCATGGCCTTGACGCCGAAATAGGTCCCCGTATAAGGGCCCTCGATAAGCTCCCAGGTTTCACCGCCATCCTGCGACCGGGTGAGCAGGCCGGTTTCGCCGGCAATAACCAGATCGCCGTTACCCAGCCGCGCTATGGAATTCAGATGCCATTCGCCGGCGGACAGCGGATCCGGGTACTCTTCCCATGTCTGACCGCCGTCCTCGGTCACGTAAAACAGATCGTAGGCCCCCACGGCAAACCCGCGGTCCTGATCGAGAAAGGCCACATCCAGGAAAGGCGTTTCCAGTTCCGGATCGAAATGCTGCACGTTCCAGGTTTGCCCGCCGTCACTGGTATGCAGGATGGTGGCGGCATGGCCTACGGCCCAGCCATTTTCGGCGTCCACGAACTCGACCGCATTCAGGTTGGCGCGCACGGGGCTGGGAACCTGCTTCCACTCGGTGCCGTCCGCCGAAAGCAGAATATGCCCGCGCGCACCCACAGCCACATAGCCGGCCTCACCGCGGGGGCGGACATCAAGCAACAGCTCGAACGGCGCGCGCGGCATGATCTCGGCCGGTCGCGGATCGGTGTTTGCCGCTTCCTCGTCCTGCGCGAGCGCAACGGAAAACAGGGCGCTGGAGGCCAGGCCGATCGCCAGCGCGCTCGACGCGGCCGCCTGAGTCAGTCTTGATTTCATGGAATGTCTCTTTTTGAATGCCACGCCGCGAAGGCGTGGCCGCCAGTGTTGCGACCCGCGGCCGAAACCAGATTGCACCGGGTCTCGCTCCCCTCGATAGTCTCGCGTTTCTCGCCGCGCAGGCTAGGCGTCAGGCACCCGAGGCGCTCGCCACTCGGTTCGGGGCCCTTGACCCGGCACAACTCGGCCCGCCCAGGACGCCCGCCAAGCGGGCATTTCTAACAGAAGCCTTTCCGCTTCGCAACAATCAACCGGCTTCAGAACTGGTAGCGAATACCCAGCTGGAAGAAATCGCGGTCCGCGAGCAGGTTGAACGGCTCGGCGCCGCGGAAGAACGTGACGCCGGCGGTCAGGCTCCAGGCCTGCTCGTAACGCATCTCCACGTTGATGACGTACATCTCGCGGCCCTCGATGAAATTCTCGCCGGGACCGGGGGCGGTGCCGTCCACGTCATAGCCAAGAATCACGACCGGGTTGAAACTGATGCCCGGCAGCACGTTCTCGTAGCGAATGATGCCGATGATTCGTCCGCCCCAGGCGAAATCGGTCGCGTAACCGTCGCGCTGCTGGCTCGGATTGAAGCGCGTACCCTGAAACTGCCCGCAGAGCGTGCTGTTGGCCTGCCGGGCCGTCTGGCTGTCCGGATTGGCGGCCTCGCCCTGCACGACACCTTCCGCGCAGGCCGGTGCGCCGCTGCCGTCGGTGCCCACGCTGGCGTGATAGTAGGTGCCCGGCCCTTCGATCTGCAGTTCGTCCTGGTCGGGAAAGCCCAGCACATGCGTCGCGCCCAGCTCGAAGAACATGATGATCTGGTTGGCCCTGATCCAATTACCGGGCCCGATGATATAGGTGGCGCCCAGGTTGTACTGAAACACCTGAAAGCGCTCGTAGCCCTGAATGTACTGACCGGGCGCGATGCTGCCCGGCTCGCCGCCTCGGTAGGCGGTGACGAAATCGGGGAACGCGTTGCGCCGGCCGGTGGGGTCGGTCAGCAGGATATCGTCCGATAGCGGGGCGAGTACGTCGGCCAGCTGCGAGATGTCCTGCACGCCGGTGGCTTCCAGCAAACCGTTCACCAGCCCCTGTGCGGCGCCCAGATCGACGTTGAGCAGGTTGCCCAGCGCGCCTACCAGATCACCGCCGCCGGCCACCGTATCCAGCACATCGCCCAGACCGGGCAGGCCGATGGTGTAGCGGTCGTCGAAGCTGCCGATACGGCAATCCTCCGATCGGTTCTGAGACCCGCCGTTGGCGCCTGCACCGTTGGCGCAGCCCACCGGGGACGACGGCTGCAGCGCGGCAAACACCACGTCGGCATCGTCGACCTGCAGCGGCAGATTCGGCCGATACGCCACTTCGCCCTGAACGGAAAGATTACCGAAGGATGTGTTGAAGCTGATGCCGAACAGATCAATGTCTTCCGGATACTCAAGCAGGCCGCGGAAGGAGTCGATGGGGTAGGCCTCGCCGCAGGGCCCGGTGCCCGGCGCCGCATCCGCCGGACAGGGGTCGCCATTGGGCTGCGTGCTCACCTGGTCGATGGGCAGCGCGTTGATGATCTGCCCGGCCACCGTGGCCAGAACGCCGCCGGCGTCAGCTCCCAGCGGCAGCCCGCCCTCCTGAGAGCCCGCATTCGCCAGGGCCGGCCCCAGAAAATGGGCGACATCGGCGTTCGGGCAGTCGGCCAGCAGGTTGACCGTGTCGGTCACGGTTTCGCCGGTTGGCGCCGACTGCAGGCAGGATTCCTGTCCGGCAAACGCGGAGAAGTAAGGCAGCCGGCTGTGATAGTTCGCGTAATAAAAGCGCAGTTCGGTGCCGTTGTTGAACTCGGGCAGGAACCAGGTGAAGGCCAGGCCGTACTGGCCGCCGCTGGGCGCGTCGCGCTCGCTGACCGGCACCCGGCCGTCGATGGCCGCCACTGCGGTCAGCAACTCCTGCTCGGCCCGGAGGTTGCCGTCCGGATCGTCCGGAATCTGGCCAAAGCCGGCGTTGATGTTGTTGTTGTCGGTATCCAGCGTGATGTCGAGCGTGGACAGAAAGGCGCCGCGCGGGGCGATTTCCACCTTTTCCCAGTCGTACTGGTAGAAGGCCTCGAAACTGGTGTTGAGCGTCAGAGGCGCCGCGATTTTCAGAGCGCCGATGGGCTCGAAGACGGTGGCCAGCTCGAGAAAGGCGGGCCGGAACAGCGCGTTGACGTTGGGCGGGTTGAGCGTATTGAGGCTGTTGACCGTCAGCAGCGTGGATTCACCCCAGTTGATGATCTGCTCACCCAGGGTGATCTGAACCTCGTTGTCAAAGAACGGCACGGGCACATAGCCCTGCACGTAGAAATCCAGCAGATCGATATCCTGGCCCAGAAACTCGTTGTACTTGTCCTGCGTCTGGTTCTCGCGGAACTGCGGCGTGCCCACGGACGCGAAGCCGTATTCCCCGGCATTGCGTCGGGCATCATCCTCGGCGCGGTCGGCCGGCGTGTAGTAGTTGGGGTAGTACTGCTCACGATCGTAGTTCACGAAATCGTGAAAGGCGTTGTAGCGGCCGAAGAAGGTCCAGTCCTTCCACTCGAGCGTCAGATCCTGCGTGATCTGCGCCACGGCCTGGGTAACGTCGTACTGGTCAAAGTTGAGGTTGCCGTCATCGTTGTTGATGCCGCCTGCCCCGCCGACCGCGAGGCCGGCGTTGTTGACCGCGGGGCCCTCGGCTTCCAGACCCAGCTGCACCCGGCCGGGCACCGCCCCGGGCGGCGTCGAAAGATGCGGCTGACAGGCAGACCGACAGGCCGTGGGATCAAGATTGGCTACGCCGATGTTGCGCGGGTCGCGTTCCTCCAGTCGCCACTGCGCGCCGAGCGACAGACTGGTATTCAGCGTTCCGGTCACACCGCCGAAAGCATCCCAGTCAAAGCGTATCGCCTGGCTGTCCGGCGAGTAACTGGTGGCCACAACCACTGAACAGACTGCGAACGCCCGCAGACCGGCAGACCCGAATCCCCGCATGTGTTTCTCCCTGAAACTCTGATAATGCCGCCTCGGCAGCACGCCATCCCTGGCTTGGTTTGACCGGTCAGCCCCTCGCGGACCACATGACTATGGCATGCTGACTGCGGCCGCGGCAGAGACGGCACCAACTATAAGGTATCGGCCGGCAATGCCCCTAACTTAATGTTTCCGGACGAACTTTTTTGACGCTCGTCTGCACGTGGCCCCAATTGATCACGACCGCCGAGCGAACCGATGGACCATTTATTCGAAATCCCGAATCACGCTCAGCAGATAGCTTGTATCCAGCTCTTCGACCCCGGGCTCCGGCTGGTTTTCGTACTCGTGCGCCAACTCGCCCCGCAGCTTCCACAGCGACTCGCGGGTACCCAGCGGGAACTCGGCGCCCAGACGCGAGTCGGCCCGGAAATTGTCGGCCGGCTGATTGTCGATCTCCGGAATAAGGGTCAGGGTGTGGGTCAGCCTCATCCACGGCAGCCAGTCGTAGCGGTAGTCCCAGCCGAATGAAGAGATGATGTTGCTCTCGCTGTCACCCTCCACGTAATCCACGTGCTCGTAACCCAGGCCCATGCGCAGCTTGTACTCGTGACCGGGCCGGCGAATGAGAAAATAACCCGGACCGACGACGGCCCTCACGCGCAGGTCGATTTCTTCGAACTCGTCCTTCTCGGCCTCCGTTTCCCCGAACAGGAAGAAGCGCTCCGTCCAGTCCCGTTCAAGCCGCGCGGTGGCACGCGTCTCGTCGCGGGTATCTTCGTCATCCTGCGATTCCTTGTTCCGCTGAATGGCCAGGCTCAGGCGCTCGCGACCGGTGTCCCGCAGCGCCTCGGCACGGATCGCGTTGCTCTGCGTTTCGGAATTGCCCTGCGAACCTTGAATACCTACCTGCAGACGACCGCTCCAGGGGTCTTCCAGCGCCGCGGCGCGGGCTTCGGCCTCCGCCAGTCTGGTTTGCGCCAGAATCTGCTCAGGGCTGTCCTCGCCCGGCCGGCGGAGATGAACAAGATTCTCCAGCGCCAGGGGCGCATCGCCGAAATTGGGATTATCCAGGCTGGTCCAATCGTTGTCCGACTCGTAGAGCAGGCGGGCTGTCACTTCGTCGCCATTGTCGAGCCGGACGACAACGGGCGCCTCCGTTTCCAGCCCCGCCACCTCGGCCTGGTCGACCGTCACGGTTCCGGCGAAGGTCGTTTCAAGCGTCAACTCGCCGTCGTCCAGTCCGGCAATTTCACCCTGCAGCGTGCTGCCGTCACGGGTATGCACGATATCGGCCCCGGCCTGGCCGATCCAGAACAGGCCTGCGGCCAGCCATCCGGCCATTCGCACCACGTCACTCATCCGGGACTCCCTGTCGTTTAATGCGTAACGCAAAAGGCCGGCTAGAAGCCGGCCTTTCGATAATTTACTTCTCGGCTGCGCGGTTCGTGCCCTATGCGCCTGCCGTGTCGGCCATGTCGAGATCGTCTTCCTCTTCCTCGACTTCCACCTGCGGACGGTCCACCAACTCCACAAAGGCCATTGGCGCATTGTCGCCGGGGCGAAATCCGCATTTCAGGATGCGCAGGTAGCCGCCCGGACGATCGGCATAACGCTTGCCGAGTTCGTTGAACAGCTTGCCGACCGCTTCCTTGTCGCGCAGACGATTGAAGGCCAGACGACGGTTCGCCACGGTATCGCTTTTCGCCAGCGTAATCAGCGGCTCGGCGGTGCGGCGCAATTCCTTTGCCTTGGGGAGCGTGGTGCGAATCAGCTCGTGGCGGAACAGCGACGAGGACATATTCCGCAACATGGCCTTGCGGTGGGACGACTCACGTCCGAGGTTGGTACCGGTCTTGCGGTGACGCATGGTCTGCTCGCTCTACTAATTCTGTGGGATTGAACCGCCGATCAGCCGGCGGCGTCTTCCAGCTCGGCCGGCGGCCAGGCTTCCAGGTCCATGCCCAGGCTCAGGCCGTGCTCGGCCAGCACTTCGCTGATTTCCGTCAGCGATTTCTTGCCCAGGTTGGGGGTCTTCATCAGTTCGGTTTCAGTCCGCTGCACGAGATCACCCACGAAATGAATGTTCTCGGCCTTGAGGCAATTGGTCGACCGAACGGTCAGGTCAAGCTCGTCAATCGGCTTGAGCAGGATCGGATTGACCGAACCGGTATCGACCTGCTTTTCGGCCTCCGGCTTGGCTTCCAGATCCACGAAGACCGAAAGCTGACTGTACAGAATGCCGGCGGCAGTGCGTACGGCTTCCGCCGGATCGACGCTGCCGTTGGTTTCGATGTCCAGCACCAGCTTGTCCAGATCGGTGCGCTGCTCAACGCGGGCACGCTCCACGGCGTAGCTGACGCGGCGAATCGGGCTGAACGAGGCATCCAGGCGCAGCGAACCGATTTCGCTGGCGCCGGTGTCTTCTTCGCCCGGCTCGGCCTTGCTCTGCGCCGGCTGGTAGCCGCGACCACGTGCCACCTTGAGCGTCATTTTCAGATCACCACTGGTGAGGTTGGCAATGACCAGATCGGGGTTGACGATTTCCACGTCATGATCGGTGACGATATCGCCAGCCGTCACGGGACCCTCGCCCGACTTGTTCAGCTGCAGCGTCGACTCTTCGCGACTGTGCATGCGCACGGCGACGTTCTTCAGATTCAGCAGAACGTCGATGACGTCTTCCTGCATACCTTCCACCGTGGTGTACTCGTGCAGCACACCATCGATAGCCACCTCGGTGATGGCAGCACCGGGAATCGACGACAGCAGGATGCGACGCAGCGCATTGCCCAGCGTGTGCCCGTAGCCACGCTCCAGCGGTTCGAGCGCAATCTTGGCCCGACGCTCGCTCACCTGCTCGACTTCGACCAATCTTGGCTTCAACAATTGGGTGGAAGCAGTCTGCATGCGTAATTACCTCTCGCTGTTTCGACAGCGTGTACGTACTGGCGTTGTCGCGCCGGCTCGGCGCCGGCGCCAGATTTACTTGGAATACAGCTCGACCACGAGGTTCTCGTTGATGTCGGGCAGTATCTGATCGCGGTCAGGCGTTGACTTGAAGGTGCCGTTGAGCTTCTTGTCATCGACATCGACCCACTCACTCAATCCCATCTGCGTCGCGACCTCCAGCGACTGCACGATGCGAGTCTGATGCTTGGCCTTTTCGCGGATCGCGATCACGTCGCCTTCCTTGACTTCGTAGGAAGGGATGTTGACCGGGTAACCGTTGACCGCCACCGCTTTGTGGCTCACCAGCTGGCGGGCTTCCGCCCGGGTGCTGGCAAAACCCATGCGGTAGACCACGTTGTCCAGACGCCGCTCAAGCAGCTGAAGCAACAACGTGCCGGTGGCGCCCTTGGTCTGCGCGGCCTTCTTGTAGTAGTTGCGGAACTGCCGTTCCAGTACGCCATACATGTGGCGGAGCTTCTGCTTTTCGCGAAGCTGCAGCGCGTAATCCGACAGCCGCTGACGGCGCTGCGTGCCCTGGGCACCCGGCGGCGTATCAAGCTTGCACTTGCCTTCGAGCGAACGCCCGCGACCTTTCAGGAAAAGATCGGTGCCCGCGCGACGGGCCTGCTTGCATTTGGGACCGGTGTACTTTGCCATCAGACTCTACGCTTCTTGGGAGGCCGACATCCGTTATGCGGAATCGGCGTGACATCAATAATGCTCACGATCTTGAAACCGTTGCCGTTGAGCGAGCGCACCGCCGCCTCACGACCCGGCCCCGGGCCCTTGACCCGGACTTCCAGATTCTGAACGCCGTATTCTGCGGCGCCGTTGCCGGCACGTTCCGCAGCGACCTGGGCCGCAAAAGGCGTACTTTTGCGCGAGCCCTTGAACCCGCAACTGCCCGACGTGCACCAGGACAGGACATTACCCTGCCGATCGCTGATCGTGATGACCGTGTTGTTGAAGGTCGCGTGGATGTGCGCGATCCCGTCCGTCACGTTGCGCTTGGCGCGGGCCTTGCGGGCTCGTGTGGAGCTCGTAGCTGTATCTGTTGCCATGTGTTTTGCCTGTCATCGCGCCCCGGGGCGCGTATCAATAACTCCGGAAGTGAACGACGATCGCCTGACCGACGCTCTGCCTAGCGGCGAATCGGCCGGCGCGGCCCCTTGCGCGTCCGCGAATTGGTCCGGGTACGCTGCCCGCGCACCGGCAGACCGCGCCGATGACGCATGCCGCGATAGCAGCCGAGATCCATGAGACGCTTGATGTTCATCGAGACTTCGCGACGCAGGTCGCCTTCGATGCTGAATTTCTCGATCTCGCCCCGCAGCGCGTCAATTTCGCCCTCGGTCAGATCCTTGACCTTGGTATCGCGCGCGACGCTGGCGCCATCGCAAATACCCTTTGCCCGAGTCGGGCCGATGCCATACAACGACTGCAGCGCGATAACCGCGTGCTTGTTGACGGGCAGATTGACTCCAGCAATACGCGCCATTCGACTGCTCTCTTGCGTTATTCCAGTTAAATACTCGGAGCGTGCGTGCGCGCGCCAAACAGGCTGCCGCGGACGCCGAACCGGACAAAGCCGCCCATCAGGGCGACAGGCAGGCCGGAAAAGCCCGCCAAGATAAGTGGTTTACTCATGCAAATCAAGACCGGACAGACTCTGCCTAGCCCTGACGCTGTTTGTGACGCGGGTCGGTGGAACAAATCACCATGACCACGCCGTTCCTGCGCACTACCTTGCAGTTTCTGCAGATTTTCTTGACCGACGCTCTGACTTTCATTTTGAACTCCGAATACCCTGCTCGCTGCTATCGCAGCATGCCTGCCCGGCCCTGACCCTTGAGGTTGGCCTTCTTCATCAGACCCTCGTACTGATGCGACATCAAGTGAGCCTGTAACTGCGCCATGAAATCCATGACGACGACCACGATGATCAGCAGCGACGTGCCGCCGAAATAGAACGGCACGTTGTACTTGAGGATGAGAAATTCCGGCAGGAGACAGACTGCGGTGACGTAGGCGGCACCCGCAACAGTCAGTCGCGTGAGCACGGTGTCAATGTAGTTGGCGGTCTGCATGCCTGGCCGCACACCGGGTATGAACGCCCCGGACTTCTTCAGATTCTCCGCCGTCTCACGCGAATCGAACACGAGCGCGGTATAGAAGAAACAGAAGAAGATGATCATTATCGAATAGAACAACACATACAGCGGCTGTCCCGGCGCAATGGCGTTCGCCACCCAGTTCGCCGTGGAGCCGCCTTCACCCAGGAACCGGACCACGGTTGCCGGGAACAGGATGATGCTGGAGGCGAAGATCGGCGGAATAACGCCGGACATGTTCAGCTTGAGCGGCAGATGCTGCGTCTGCGCAGCATACATTCGGCGCCCGCGCTGTCGCTGGGCATGATGGACGGGTATACGACGCTGCGCCCGCTCGACAAACACCACGAAACCGGTCACGGCCAGCGCGCCCACGAACATCAGAACCGCAGTGATGGCGCCCATTTCACCCGTGCGCACCAGATCCAGTGTGCCGCCCACCGCCGACGGCAGACCCGACACGATGCTCGCGAAGATGAGTATCGAAATACCGTTGCCGATACCCCGCTCGGTGACCTGCTCGCCCAGCCACATCAGGAACATGGCGCCCGTGGTCAGGCTCACGGCCGTCGTGAACACGAAGCTGTACTGGGTCACGCCCGGCAGCGCAATGCCCTGGTTGAACAGCGCAATGCCCGTACCGATCGACTGGAACAGGGCCAGGCCCACGGTCCCGTACCGCGTGTACTGCGTGATCTTGCGACGCCCGGCCTCACCCTCTTTCTTCAGGTCTTTCAGCGCCGGCACCGTGGCTGTCATCAGCTGCATGATGATGGATGCCGAGATATACGGCATAACGCCCAGCGCCAGGATCGACAGTCGCTCCAGCGCGCCGCCGGTGAACATGATCCCGACGTCAAGAATGGTGCCGGACTGGCGCTCGAACAGCTGCGCCAGCTGCGCCGGGTCGATACCCGGAACCGGTATGAAGGTACCGATGCGGAAGACCACCAGCGCACCCACCAGAAACAGCAGACGCTGACGCACTTCGGTCAGCTTGCCGCTGTCCGGCATCATGCCGCCCATCGCGGGATTCTGCTTGTTCGGGCCTTTTGCCATATTGCGCTACGTGTTGCCGGCTGAATTATTCGCTGGCGACGCTGCCGCCGGCGGACTCGATGGCCGACCGCGCGCCGGCGGTGGCCGCGACGCCCTTGACCTGGACGGCTCCGGACAGCTCACCCGAAGCAATGATCTTTGCCCGTTTGGCGTCCCGCGGCACGACGCCGGCGGATTTGAGCGCGTCCAGCGTGACGTCGCCTTCGATTTTGCTGAGCGCATCGAGGCGCACTTCGGCACACTGCGCCGTAACCGAACGAAAACCGCTTTTGGGGACACGACGCTGCAGCGGCATCTGGCCACCCTCGAAGCCGACCTTGTTATAGCCACCCGAGCGGGATTTCTGGCCCTTGTGGCCACGGCCGCCAGTCTTGCCCAGGTCCGAGCCGGGGCCACGGCCAATCCGCTTCTTCGCGGGGCGGGCGCCCTTGCCGGGCTGTAAATCGTTGAGTCGCATGTCTAATCCGCTCTCGTCAGGGTTGAGTCCATGAATCCGGGCTAACGCCCGCGCCATGGACTACGACAGTTCTTCCACCGCAAGCAGGTAGGAAACCTTGTTGATCATGCCCAGGTTTTCCGGCGTAGCCGCCACAGTCACGCTGTGGTGCATGCGGCGCAATCCCAGGCCACGAACACAGGCCCGGTGCCTTTCTAGCCGGCCTGCCGTGCTCTTGATGAGTTTGATCTTCAATTGCTTCGCGTTTTCGCTCGCCATGTCCTAATTCCCGTATTGGTCAGCCGCCGTCTCAGGCGCTCAACTCATCAACGCTTTTGCCACGCTTGGCAGCGATGTAATGCGGATCGTGCAGTTCCGCCAGGCCGTTGATGGTGGCACGCACGACGTTGATCGGATTGCGAGAGCCGTAACTCTTGGCCAGCACGTTGGCCACACCGGCCACTTCCAGCACGGCGCGCATGCCGCCGCCGGCGATAACGCCGGTACCCTCGGAGGCCGGCCGCATGATGACCTTCGTGGCCCCGTGCCGACCGACGGTTTCGTGCTGAATGGTGTCGCCACGCAGCTTGACATCAATCATGCTCTTGCGCGCCGCTTCCATGGCCTTCTGGATGGCCAGCGGCACTTCGCGTGCCTTGCCGTAGCCGAAGCCCACGCGGCCATCGCCGTCACCGACCACGGTGAGCGCGGTGAACCCGAACTGACGGCCACCCTTGACCACCTTGGCCACACGATTGACGGTAATCAGCTTCTCGAGCAGATCACCTTCGGTACGTTCGTTACGGTCTGGCTGTGCCATATCTCGTTAATCCTTGATGTGCCCGCTCGTGGGGAACTAGAACTGCAATCCGCCTTCGCGCGCGGCATCGGCCAGCGCCTTGACGCGGCCGTGGTAGGCAAATCCGCCGCGGTCGAACGCCACGCGCTCGATGCCGGCTTCGCGAGCCTTTTCCGCGATCAGCTTGCCAACCGAGGCGGCCGCTGCGGCGTTACCGGTGGCGCCCACGCCATCGCGCACGGCTTTCTCCACCGTGGAGGCGGACACCAGGGTCCGGTCGCCGCCGGGCGTCAGAATCTGCGCATAGATGTGCCGGGGTGTGCGAAACACCGTCAGCCGGTGTGCGCCCGCCTCACGCATACGCATGCGGGAGCGGCGAGCCCGGCGCAAACGATTGACTTGTTTCTTGTGCATGCTGGTAAACCGTATTCAAATATCGGGCGGGGCCCGGAATTATTTCTTCTTCGCTTCCTTGCGAATGACCTGTTCGTCCGAATAGCGGACGCCCTTGCCCTTGTAGGGCTCGGGCGGACGGAACGCGCGAATCTCGGCGGCCACCTGACCCACCTGCTGCTTGCTCGCGCCCTTGAGCAGAATTTCCGTCTGCGAGGGTGTTTCCACGCTGACGCCCTCGGGCATCTCGTAGGCGATCGGATGCGAGAAGCCGAGCGAGAGATTCAGCTTGTTGCCCTGAGCCTGGGCGCGATAACCCACGCCGACCAGTTCCAGCTTGCGCTCGAACCCTTCCGATACACCCGTGACCAGATTGGCAAGAATCGCCCGCGCGGTACCGGCAATGGCCAGGTTTCGCGTCCGGCCGGTCGCGACGATCGTCGCTTCGCCGTTTTCGATCTGGACCTCTGCGCCCTTGGGCAGGACGAACTCGAGCGAGCCGTTCTTGCCCTTGACCCGGGCGGTTCCGTTTTCAATCTGCACTTCCACACCACTGGGAATGGAAATGGGAGCCTTGGCTACTCTGGACATGACTTCAATCCGCCTCGTTGATTACGTCTGCGATGCGCCCGATCAGGCAACAGTGCAGAGCACCTCACCACCGTGACCGGCAGCGCGCGCCGCATGATCCGTCATCACGCCCTGTGACGTGGAGATGATCGCGACACCCAGCCCGCCGACCACAGACGGGATATCCGTCTTGCTGCGGTAGATGCGCAGGCCCGGTTTGCTCACTCGTTCGATGTGCTCGATGACACCGCGGCCCTGGAAATATTTGAGCGTGACGCTCAGCGTGGGTTTACCCTCGCTCGATACCGCGAAATCCTCGATGAAACCCTCATCCTTGAGCACCTGCGCAATGGCGGTTTTCACCTTGGATGACGGCATCTCCACCCGATCCTTTTCGGCCGCCTGGCCGTTGCGGATGCGAGTAAGCATATCGGCGATGGGGTCAGTCATACTCATGCGTACCGATACCTCTTGTGGGGAACCTCGAAATAATTTCTACGCACATCGCGTTTGAGTCCCAAGCTGCCTGCCTGCAAGGCGCGCGGCGCAGCGCCGTGGCAGGCACCACGGTCAAGCCGCGTAACGCCGCAGGCGGGCAGCTTGGGCCAAACCCCTTCGGGGACCGGCCGTTGCGCGCACCTGGACTGCGTCATCAGTCGTTCGTTTGCGGGTAGCAAACCTCTCTCCTTCTTCCTTGCCAGCCGCGCGCAGCGACGCGGGCGCGAGTGTGTAGAAATCATTTCGAGGTTCCCTACCAGGAAGACTTGACCAGACCGGGGATTTCCCCGTTCATGGCCGCTTCACGAAGTTTGTTGCGGGCAAGTCCGAACTTGCGGTAATAACCCCGCGGACGACCCGTCAGATGACAGCGGTTCCGCAGCCGATGCGGGCTGGCGTCACGGGGCAGCTTCTGCAGTTCCTGAACTGCCTCGAAGCGCTCATCCATCGTGGCGTTCGGATCCTTGATCTTCTTTCTCAGCTCGGCGCGGCGCTCAGCGTACTTCTCTACCGTACGTGCACGCTTGACTTCGCGCTGGACCATACTTTTCTTAGCCATAACTAACGCTCGTCTTGAATTACTTGCGGAACGGGAAGTTGAACCCTTCCAGCAAGGCCCGCCCTTCTTCATTCGTCCGGGCGGAAGTGGTGATGATGATGTCCATGCCGCGGAGCACGTCGACCTTGTCGTAATCGATTTCCGGGAACACGATCTGTTCCTTGATGCCCATACTGTAGTTGCCCCGACCATCAAAGGACCGCGGATTAACGCCGCGGAAATCGCGGATACGCGGCAGCGCAGCGTTCACCAGCCGGTCCAGAAACTCGTACATCCGCGCCCGGCGCAAGGTCACCTTGCAGCCAATGGGCCATTCCTCGCGGATCTTGAAGCCGGCCACGGACTTGCGAGCTCGGGTCATCAAGGGTTTCTGACCGGCAATCTGCGCCATATCGTTCATGGCGTGCTCGATAACCTTGCGGTCCGCGACGGCCTCGCCCACGCCCATGTTCAGCGTGATCTTGGTGATACGCGGCGCAGCCATGGGGCTGCTGTAGCCGAACTGCTTGATCAGCGCCGGCAGCACCGTCTCGCGATAATAGGCCTGCAGTCGGGGTGCCCCTGCGGCTTCGGATTGTTTAGCTTCAGCGTTCATCTTTAATTTGATCCTGGTTGATCCC
The DNA here is from genome assembly GCA_002683405.1 of Salinisphaeraceae bacterium. Classification (GTDB taxonomy): domain Bacteria; phylum Pseudomonadota; class Gammaproteobacteria; order Nevskiales; family Salinisphaeraceae. The sequence continues at coordinate 36,295 of NYTH01000027.1, forward strand.
GGCGCGCGCTACGCGTCCACGACCTCGCCACTGGACTTGAAGTAGCGCACCTTGCGGCGTTTGCCGCCTTCTTCAAGCCACTTGAAACCGACCCGATCGCCCTTCTCGGCCTGCGGGTTGTACAGCATGACGTTGGAAATCTGCAGCGGCATCTCCTGATCAACAATGCCGCCCTGCACGCCTTCCTGCGGGTTGGGGCGCACATGCTTCTTGGCAATGTTCAGCCCTTCGACCAGAACACGGCCGTCCTTCCGGATTTCCGTGACATAGCCGCGACGACCCTTGTCCTTGCCGGCGATGGCAATCACTTCGTCGCCCTTGCGAATACGGTTACTGGCCATCAGAGCACCTCCGGCGCCAGGGAAATGATGCGCATGTACTTTTCACGCAGCTCACGAGTCACCGGACCGAAAATACGCGTGCCGATCGGTTCGTTCTGCGCGTTCAGCAATACCGCGGCGTTGCTGTCAAACCGGATGAGCGAACCATCCGGACGACGCACGCCGCGCTTGGTGCGCACCACCACCGCATTGAGCACGTCACCCTTCTTCACGCGACCGCGCGGAATGGCGTCCTTCACGGTAATCTTGATGATGTCGCCGATGCGTGCGTACCGGCGGTGCGAGCCGCCGAGTACCTTGATGCACTGCACCTTGCGCGCGCCGCTGTTGTCGGCAGCCTGCAATACTGTTTCTGTCTGGATCATCGGCCTTAGGCTCCGGCACCGGCGTTATCGAACTCGCCCGCCTTCTCGACGACGCGGACCAGCACCCAGGACTTGCCCTTGGAGACAGGCCGGGTTTCGCGGATTTCCACAAAATCGCCGGCGCCGCACTCGTTGCTTTCGTCGTGGGCCTTTATCCGGCTGCTACGGGTGATGTATTTCCCGTACAGCGGATGCTTTTCCTTGCGCTCAACCAGAACGACGATGGTCTTGTCCATCTTGTCGCTCACCACGCGACCACTGACAACACGCTGATTGGTTGTCTCGCTCATGCGGATTCACCTTCCGAATTACTGGCTTGGGACTTCAGACCCTGTTCACGCAGCACGGTCTTGACCCGGGCGATATTCCGCCGCGCGGTCCGCAGCTGCGCCCCACCGGACAGCTGGCCGGTGGCCTGCTGCATGCGCAGATTGAACTGCTCGCGGCGAAGCTCCAGCAGCTCCTGCTGCAGATCCTGCGTTGACTTGTTACGTAGTTCAGAGGCCTTCATCGCCATTCCCGTTGCGTTAATGCGTAGCGCGATTCGCTAGAAACTTAAAGAATCTTCCGTTCAACGAAAGCCGTCTGCACGGGCAGCTTGGCTGCCGCCAGACGGAACGCTTCCTGCGCCACCTCGCGCGATACACCTTCCATCTCGTAGAGCATCCGGCCGGGCTGAATCTTGGCCACCCAGAACTCCACGTTGCCCTTACCCTTGCCCATGCGCACTTCGATGGGCTTCTTGGTCACCGGCACGTCCGGAAAGACCCGAATCCAGGTCTTGCCGCCACGCTTGATGTGGCGGGTCATGGCGCGACGCGCGGCCTCGATCTGCCGTGCGGTGATCCGGCCCCGGCTGACGGCCTTGAGACCGTACTCGCCAAAACTCACTTCGTTGCCCCGGCTGGCCAGGCCGCGATTGCGCCCTTTCTGAACCTTCCGAAACTTTGTGCGCTTGGGTTGCAGCATGATCTATTCCTGATAATTCCTGAGCCGATTCGCCTACTCGGAAGCCGCTTCAGGCTCGGCAGCGACGGCGGTATCAATCTTTTCCGGCTCGAAAATCTCGCCCTTGAAGATCCAGACCTTCACGCCAAGAATGCCGTAGGTCGTCTTGGCTTCCGCCAGACCGTAATCAATGTCCGCGCGCAGCGTGTGCAGGGGTACACGGCCGTCGCGGTACCACTCCGAGCGCGCAATCTCGGCGCCATTCAGGCGACCACCCACATTCACCCGGATACCGCCTGCGCCCAGCCGCATGGCGTTGCCCACGGCCCGCTTCATGGCGCGCCGGAACATGATCCGGCGCTCAAGCTGCTGCGCGATGTTCTCGGCGACCAGCAGCGCGTCCAGTTCGGGCTTGCGAATTTCTTCCACGGACAGGTGACAGGCACCTGCGGGCAGGCCCATCCGCTTGGCGACTTCGTTCTTGAGCTTCTCGATATCCTCGCCCTTCTTGCCAATCACAATGCCCGGACGGGCCGTGTGAATGACAATACGGGCCGACCGCGCCGGGCGATCGATCTGGATCCGTGAAACCGACGCGTGCGACAGCTTCTGACGAATGAAATCCCGAATCTGCAGATCCGTGTTCAGCGCGTCGCGGTAGCCCTTGTTCTCGGCGTACCAGCGCGAACTCCACTCGGTGGTGACACCAAGCCGGAAACCTGTGGGATGTACTTTTTGACCCATGTCTTAACTCGCTTCGCTATGCTCGTGAGCTACCCGCTCACGCACCGTCCGCGACGCGGATGGTGATATGACTCGTGCGCTTGGTAATACGGTCGGCCCGCCCGCGGGCGCGCGCCTTGATACGCTTCATGACGGGACCCTCGTCCACCATGACGGCCGCAATCTTCAGCTCGTCAATGTCCGCGCCATCGTTGTGCTCGGCATTGGCGATGGCCGACTCGAGCAGCTTGTGCATGATGCGCGCGCCTTTCTTGCCCGAGAACTTGAGCATCTCGAGCGCCCGCTCCACGGGCACGCCGCGCACCTGATCGGCCACCAGCCTCGCCTTTTGCGGCGAAATCCGTGCGTAACGCAGTTTTGCCATCGTTTCCATTGCTATTCAGCCTTTGCTGCTATCAGCCCTTGCGATCGCCCAGGTGGCCCTTGAAGGTCCGGGTGGGCGCGAACTCGCCCAGCTTGTGGCCCACCATGTTTTCCGAAACGAACACCGGCACGTGCTGACGCCCGTTGTGCACGCTGATGGTCAGACCGATCATGTCCGGCGTGACCATGGACCGGCGTGACCAGGTCTTGATCGGCCGCTTGGTCTGGCTTTCGGCGGCCACCGCCACCTTTCTGGCCAGATGCAGGTCGATAAACGGGCCTTTCTTGATTGAACGCGGCATGTGCTACTTCGCCTTTGCTTAAGCCTGTTGAGTGTCGCGACTAGCGCTTCTTGCGCTTGCTGCGCTTGCGCACAATCAGGCTGTCGGTACGTTTGTTCGTCCGGGTCTTGTAACCCTTCGTCTTCCAGCCCCACGGACTGGTCGGATGGCGACCACCGCTGGTGCGGCCTTCACCACCACCATGCGGATGATCCACCGGGTTCATGGCCACACCGCGTACGGTGGGGCGCTTCCCGCGCCAGCGGGTCGCGCCGGCCTTGCCCAGCGACCGCAGGGCATGCTCATCGTTGCCCACCAGACCCACAGTCGCCTTGCAGCGCGCGAATACCCGGCGCATTTCACCGGAACGCAGTCGCAGCGTTGCGTAATCACCCTCGCGAGCAACCAGCTGGGCGGCAGCACCGGCACTGCGCGCCATCTGCGCACCCTTGCCGGGCCGCAGCTCCACGCAATGGATCGTGGTGCCGACCGGAATGTTGCTCAGCGGCAGCGCGTTGCCCGGCTTGATGGCGGCCTCGTTGCCGGACTCGACCTTGTCACCCACCTGCACAGCGCGGGGGGCGATGATGTAGCGACGCTCACCGTCCGCGTACAGCAGCAGCGCGAGGTGCGCACTACGATTGGGGTCGTATTCGAGCCGCTCAACCGTCGCCGGAATGCCGTCCTTGTCGCGCTTGAAATCAATAACGCGGTATCGCTGCTTGTGGCCGCCGCCGCGATGCCGGGTCGTGATACGGCCGGCATTGTTGCGCCCCCCGCTCTTGGATTTCTTGGCCAGTAGCGCGCGGTGCGGCTCGCCGCGATGCAGATCAGGGTTTTTGACCTGAACCACAAAGCGCCGACCGGCGGATGTTGGCTTGGCTTTCTTCAGTGCCATGTCTGACTACCTGTTTCCTAAATTCCCGGCGCTGCGCAAGGCTTACTCAGCCGCGCCACCGAGGAAATCGATTTCCTGACCTTCGGCAAGCGACACGTAGGCCTTCTTCCAACCGGCGCGCTTGCCTACGCGACCGCGAAAGCGCTTGGTCTTGCCCTTCACGTTCAGCGTCGTGACGCCGGTCACCTTGACCTTGAACAGCTCCTCGACGGCCTGCTTGATCTCCGGCTTGGTCGCGTCAACCGCCACCTCGAAGACCACCTGGTTGGCTTCGTCCGCCAGCACGGTGCTCTTTTCCGAGATATGCGGAGACCGCAGGACCTGCAGTAGGCGTTCTTGCTTGGCGACAGTCATGCCAGCCACTCCTCAATCTGTTTAAGGGCGTCCACGGTCACAACCACCTGCTCGGCACCCACCAGCGCTACCGGGTCCAGTCCGGAAACGTCACTAACCACCAGGCCCGGCAGGTTGTTGGCCGAATACGCCAGCTTGTCATCCACTTCCTTCACGATGATCAGGCCGCGACTGCCCGCGCCCACGCTGCCGAGCTTGTCGAGCAGCCCGCGCGTCTTGCGCTCTTCCAGCGCCAGCTCGCTCACGACCAGCAGACGCTCCTGCCGATTGAGCTCCGAAAAGATGGCGCGCATCGCGCCCCGGTACATCTTCCGGTTGACCTTCTGCGAAAAGTCGCGCGGACGGGCAGCAAACGTCACGCCACCGCCCGACCAGATCGGACTGCGAATCGTGCCGGCACGGGCGCGGCCCGTACCTTTTTGCCGCCACGGCTTCTTGCCGCCGCCGCGCACATCCGCGCGCGACTTCTGGGCCTTTGTTCCGGCCCGGCCGCCGGCCATGTAGGCCGTCACGACCTGATGCACCAGCGTGGCGTTGAATTCGGCACCCAGCAGCGTATCCGCCACTGTTACGCCGTTGCTGTCATTGGCTACCGCAAGTTCCATGGGTATCGCCTTACAATCCGAAAAATACTGTGACTGACGGTGCAGCGACTAGCGCTGCTTAACGGCAGGCCGAATGATCAGATCCGAGCCCTTGGCACCGGGCACGCCGCCCCTGATGAGCAGGATGCCCTTGTCCACGTCGACCCGGACAATCTCGAGATTCTGCACGGTGCGACGGACATTACCCATCTGACCGGCCATTTTCTTGCCTTTAAACACGCGGCCAGGCGTCTGGTTCTGGCCAATCGAGCCTGGGGCGCGATGGGCCAGCGAGTTGCCGTGACTCATGCGCTGCGAACTGAAGTTGTGCCGCTTGATCGTGCCGGCAAAACCCTTGCCGATGGACCGGCCGGTCACATCCACAACCTGGCCGCTTTCAAACAGCGCCGCAGTCAATTCGTCACCGATCTTGATATCGGCTTCTTCGTACTGCGGCTCGGCGGCCTGCGCCTGGTCACCCTCTTCGCCGTCGGCTTCCGCCGATTCCGGCGCCGGGGCATCAATGAGGGTCTTGGTCTTGGGCAGCGCCTCGCCGTCATCCAGGCGAAACTCCCAGACGCCACGACCAGCGCTCACGCCGGCCTTCTTGAACTGCCCTGCCAGCGGCGCTCCCACGCGAGAGGCGCGACGATCACCCGTAGTGACCTGCACCGCGCGATACCCGTCGGAATCGCCGTCCTTGATCGCGGTTACACGATTGGCGGCAATTTCCACGACCGTCACCGGTATGGAAGCGCCAGCGTCCGTGAACACGCGCGTCATGCCGCATTTGCGGCCAATGAGTCCCATCGACATTCGATCTAGCCTCTTGCTTATCGCCACTCGCTACCGGGGGCGACAGTTCAAGTGTTGGAGCGTTTACAACGGCAGCGAACCGCCGCCTTTCAAGCTGTCACCGGGGTTGCCACGATGACCAAAACGCCTAGCCCACTATTGTAACTTAATTTGCACGTCCACGCCTGCGGCGAGGTCGAGTTTCATGAGCGCATCGACGGTTTTTTCCGTCGGCTCGACAATATCCATCATCCGCTTGTGCGTCCGAATCTCGTACTGATCGCGCGCGTCCTTGTTGACGTGCGGGGAAATCAGCACCGTGTAGCGCTCCTTGCGGGTCGGCAGCGGAATGGGGCCGTGAACCTGGGCACCCGTGCGCTTCGCGGTTTCCACGATTTCCCGCGCCGACTTGTCGATCAGACGATGATCGAAAGCCTTCAGGCGGATTCGGATGTTCTGGTTCGTTGCCATATCAGTTCGCTGCTATCACTCGGGGTCAAAAAAGCCGGGCAGCGCCATGCTGCCCGGCCTGATTCAACGCGTTTACTCGATGATCTTCGAGACCACGCCGGCGCCTACGGTGCGGCCACCTTCACGGATGGCGAAACGCAGACCCTCTTCCATGGCGATCGGCGCAATCAGCTCGACTTCCATGGTGACGTTGTCGCCCGGCATGACCATCTCGACGTCAGCCGGCAGCTGGCAATCGCCGGTCACGTCCGTGGTGCGGAAGTAGAACTGGGGACGGTAGCCCTTGAAAAACGGCGTGTGACGACCGCCCTCTTCCTTCTTGAGCACGTACACCTCGCAGGTGAACTTGGTGTGCGGCGTGATCGATCCCGGCTTGGCCAGCACCTGGCCGCGCTCGATGTCCTCGCGCTTCGTGCCGCGCAGCAGGATGCCGACGTTGTCGCCCGCCTCACCCTGATCCAGCAGCTTGCGGAACATCTCCACGCCGGTAACGGTGGTCTTGGTGGTGGCGTTGATGCCGACGATTTCGATTTCGTCGCCCACCTTGACGATACCGCGCTCGACGCGGCCGGTGGCCACGGTGCCGCGACCGGAAATCGAGAAGACGTCCTCGACCGGCATCAGGAAGTCGCCATCCACGGCGCGCTCGGGCTGCGGAATCCAGTCGTCCAGGGCGTCGATCAGCTTGCTGATGGCCTCGGCGCCGTGCTCGCCCTCATCACCTTCCAGCGCCTTCAGCGCGGAACCGGTGATCACGGGGGTGTCGTCACCCGGGAACTCGTAGGCGTCGAGCAGCTCGCGGACTTCCATTTCGACCAGCTCGAGCAACTCGGCGTCATCCACCATGTCCGCCTTGTTCAGGAAGACCACGATGTAGGGCACGCCAACCTGGCGCGCCAGCAGGATGTGCTCGCGCGTCTGCGGCATGGGGCCGTCAGCGGCCGACACCACCAGAATCGCGCCGTCCATCTGGGCTGCGCCGGTAATCATGTTCTTGACGTAATCCGCATGCCCCGGGCAGTCAACGTGGGCGTAGTGGCGATCTTCCGATTCGTACTCCACGTGCGCCGTTGCGATCGTGATACCACGCGCCTTCTCCTCCGGCGCGTTGTCGATCTGGTCGTAGGCGCGCGATTCGCCGCCGAACTTCTTGCCCTGCACAACCGTCAGCGCAGCGGTCAACGTGGTCTTGCCGTGGTCAACGTGACCTATCGTGCCCACATTCACATGCGGCTTTGTGCGCTCGAATTTTTCTTTGGACATGATCTAGCCTCTTTCCTCTTTAGCTTGTGCTACTGCTGACGTTGAAAAGTAAGTGACCGGCAGACAATCAGGCGTCGGCCGGCTGGTTCTTCATCAGGGCCTCGGCAATGCTGGCCGGGGCTTCCGAGTATTTCTCGAACTGCATCGTGTACGTGGCGCGGCCCTGGCTCATGGAGCGAAGATCGGTGGCGTAGCCGAACATCTCGGCCAGCGGCACTTCTGCTGCCAGCGTCTTGCCGGTCGGACCGTCGTCCATGCTCTTGATGGTGCCGCGGCGACGGTTGAGATCACCCATGACGTCGCCCATGTAGTCCTCAGGCGTCACGACTTCAACATCCATCATCGGTTCGAGAATGACCGGGGATGCCTTGCGGGTGCCGTCCTTGAACGCCATCGAGCCGGCGATTTTAAACGCAGTTTCGCTGGAGTCAACGTCATGGTACGACCCGTCGTACAACGTGACCTTCACATCCACGACCGGGTAACCGCCCAGCACGCCATTGCCCATGGCTTCCTGAACGCCCTTGTCCACGGCGCCGATGTATTCCTTGGGCACCACGCCGCCAGATATGGCATTGACAAACTCGTAGCCGGCACCCGCCTCTTCCTGAGGCTCGATGCGCAGGTAAACGTGACCGTACTGGCCGCGACCACCCGATTGACGCACGAACTTGCCTTCCTGCTCGACCTGCTTGCGCACGGTCTCGCGGTAGGCCACCTGCGGCGCGCCGACATTGGCTTCCACGTTGAACTCGCGCTTCATGCGGTCAACGATGATCTCCAGGTGCAGCTCGCCCATGCCGGAAATGATGGTCTGGCCCGACTCTTCGTCGGTGCGCACCTGAAATGACGGATCTTCCTGCGCCAGCTTGCCCAGCGCCATACCCATCTTTTCCTGGTCCGCCTTGGTCTTCGGCTCGACCGCCACGGAAATCACCGGATCAGGGAATTCCATGCGCTCGAGAATGACCTTGGAATCCATCGCGCAGAGGGTGTAGCCGGTGGTTACATTCTTCAGACCCACCACCGCAGCGATATCGCCGGCCCGCACCTCGTCGATTTCCTGACGGGTGTTGGAGTGCATCTGCAGCAGCCGCCCGATGCGCTCCTTCTTGTTCTCGATGGGATTGTAAATGGTGTCGCCCGACTTCAGCACGCCCGAATAGACGCGAATGAAGGTCAGCGAGCCGACAAACTGATCGGTTGCGATCTTGAAGGCCAGCGCCGCGAACGGCTGCGCGTCATCCGCATGGCGCTCGATCTGCACCTCTTCGTCGTCGGCGTCCACGCCCTTGATGGCCGGCACATCGAGCGGCGAGGGCATGTATTCGACCACGGCGTCCAGCAGCGCCTGCACGCCCTTGTTCTTGAAGGCCGTGCCGCAGAGCGTCAGGCAGACCTCGTTGTTCAGCACGCGCTGACGCAAAGCCGCCTTGACCTCATCGTTGGAGAGCTCGCCCTCCTCGAGATACTTTTCCATGACCTCTTCGTTGGCTTCGGCAGCCGCCTCGATCATGGCTTCGCGGTATTCGCTGGCCTTCGCCTTGAGGTCTTCGGGAATGTCGCGCGCCTCAAAGGTCTGCCCGCTGTCTTCCTGATTCCAGTAGATGGCCTGCATGCGCAGCAGGTCGATCACGCCCTCGAACTCGTCCTCGGCACCAATCGGCAGCTGAACCGGCACCGGCTGCGTGCCGAGACGCTTTTCGATCATCTCGACACAGCGGTAGTAGTCGGCGCCGAGCTTGTCCATCTTGTTGACGAACACGATGCGCGGCACGTGGTACTTGTTGGCCTGACGCCAGACGGTTTCCGTCTGCGGCTCCACGCCGGCATTGGCGTCGAGCACGCAGACCGCGCCGTCGAGCACACGCAGCGAACGCTCCACCTCGATGGTGAAGTCCACGTGCCCCGGCGTATCGATGATATTGATGCGGTACTGCTCGGGGAACTGCTGCTCCATACCCTGCCAGAAGCAGGTGGTGGCAGCCGACGTAATCGTGATGCCTCGCTCCTGCTCCTGCGCCATCCAGTCCATGGTGGCGGCACCGTCATGCACTTCGCCCATCTTGTGGGAGATGCCGGTGTAATACAGGATGCGCTCGGTCGTCGTCGTCTTGCCGGCATCAATGTGGGCCATGATGCCGATGTTGCGATAGCGCTCTAGCGGGTGTTTGCGGGGCATGGATATGCTCTAGATCGTTGAAGTGGTCTCTACCACCGGAAGTGGGAGAACGCCTTGTTGGCCTCGGCCATGCGATGCACGTCTTCACGCTTCTTGACCGCGGAACCCCGATACTCGGAGGCATCCAGCAGCTCGCCGGCCAGGCGTTGCGCCATGGAGTGCTCACCACGCTTGCGCGCGGCGTCGATGACCCAGCGCATGGCCAGCGTGGTGCGGCGCACCGCGCGAACCTCGACGGGCACCTGGTAGGTTGCGCCGCCCACACGGCGGGACTTCACCTCGACCGCGGGACGCACGTTGTCCAGCGCCTCTTCGAGGGTCTCGATCGGGTTATCGGTCTTCTTCTTGGTGGCGATGATCGACAGGGCGCCATAGACAATGGATTCGGACTTCGACTTCTTGCCGTCTTCCATGATCATGTTCATGAACTTGGCAAGCATGATCGACTTGTAGCGCGGATCCGGCAGGATTTCGCGACGCGGTGCAGCGGCTCTACGTGACATTGCGCGATCTCCTTAGGACTTCGGCTTCTTGGCGCCGTACTTGGAACGACCCTGACGACGGGCTTCGACGCCCGACGCATCCAGGGCACCGCGCACGGTGTGATAGCGCACACCCGGCAAGTCCTTCACACGGCCGCCGCGAATCAGCACCACGGAGTGTTCCTGCAGGTTATGGCCCTCACCACCGATGTAGCTGGTGACCTCGAAGCCGTTGGTCAGGCGCACACGCGCGACCTTACGCAGAGCCGAGTTCGGCTTCTTCGGCGTCGTGGTATAAACACGCGTACACACGCCGCGCTTCTGGGGGCACCCCTGCAAGGCCGGCACGGTATTCTTGACCGGCTTGTCCTTGCGTCCTTTCCGAACGAGCTGATTGACCGTCGCCACAGGCTAAAACCTTGTTTCTGGTAAAAAATAACAGGCAGGGAGACCCCTGCCTGTCTAGGTGAGGGCGCGAATAGTAATGATGGCTGCAGGTGCTGTCAAGGCGGCCGAAGACTCAGGTAACGTATCCGCATGACGTCGTTCAGTTTCAGTTCGGCCCAGTCTGCGCTAAGCCATTCCACCATAAAGCGGTTTTTCCGCACTGGCCTGCTTGCGGGCCTGCTGCTGGGCAGTGCCCCGGCTTGCGCGCAACCGCTGCTGAGGATCGCCGTCGCCAGCAATTTCGCGGAGGCTTCCGAGCACATCGCGGCCGGCTTCGAGCAGCTCAATGCGGTCACGGTCCAGATCAGCTCCGGCTCGACGGGCAAGCTCTATGCCCAGATCAGACACGGGGCGCCCTACGACATTTTCCTCGCCGCCGACGCTGCGCGGCCGCAACGGCTGGAAGCCGAAGGCGAGACCGTACCCGGCACCCGCATCACCTACGCGGTGGGCCGACTGGCACTGTGGTCCCGCCTGGGGCGACGCGACGGTGAGGCCTGTCGGGATACGATCCGGCAAGGCCCGCAAAAAACACTGGCGGTCGCCAATCCTGCGCTGGCGCCCTATGGGCTGGCCAGCGAGCAGGCGCTCAGGCAGATGAACCTGGCCCAGAGCAACGAGCCGCGCCGGGTGGTGGGCGAGAACATCGCGCAGACCTGGCATTTCGTGGCCAGCGGCGCCGCCGACATGGGGCTGGTAGCGCTGTCGCAGGTACTTTTAGTCGATCGGGCCGAACTCGACGGCTGTATCTGGATGGTTCCCGCCCGGTTGCACGACCCCATTGCGCAACAGGGGGTCATCCTGAACGATTCGCCGCATGCCCGAGCCTTCATGCAGTGGCTGCAATCAAAGGAGACGACCACCCGCCTGCAGGACATGGGTTACGCCCTGCCCCGGGAGACACCCTGATGTTCGAGGGCCTGCAGCAGGCCGACCTGGGACCGCTCTGGCTGAGCTTCAAGCTGGCGGCCGCCACCCTGGCTCTGCTGCTCCTGCTGGGTACCCCGCTTGCCTGGTGGCTGGCCCGCAGCCGTCGCTGGTACAAAAGCGCCATCGAAAGCCTGGTTGCCCTGCCGCTGGTGTTGCCGCCGACCGTGCTGGGCTTTTACCTGCTCATTCTGTTCAGTCCGCGCCACCCGTTCGGCGCACAATGGGAAGCACTGACCGGTCACACGCTCAGCTTCAGTTTCAGCGGCCTGGTCATCGCGTCGGCGGTCTACAGCCTGCCGTTCGTGGTGCAACCCATCCAGCAGGCGTTCGAGGCCGGTGGCCGCTGGGCGCAGGAGACCGCGACCACCCTGGGCGCAGGGCCGGTCAGGCGGTTCGTCATGATCACGCTGCCCATGGCCCGCGGCGGTTTTCTGTCTGCCAGCGTAATGGGCTTTGCTCATACCCTGGGCGAATTCGGCGTGGTGCTGATGATCGGTGGCAACATCGCCGACGAAACCCGCGTGGTATCGATCGCGATTTACGACCATGTCGAAACGCTGGCGTACGACCAGGCGCATGCGCTGTCGCTCATCCTGCTCTCGCTGTCGTTCCTGTCGCTGCTGGGCCTGTTCATGGTGAACCGACGCTGGACCCTGCGATGAATGCACCCGCGCTCGATGTGTCGCAGACGCTGCGCCGCGGCGAATTCCGGCTCGACGCCCGGCTGGCCTTTGAAAACGCCGGCGCCATGGGCCTGTACGGCCCGTCCGGCTGCGGCAAGACCACGCTGCTGCGCTGCATCGCCGGGCTGGAGCCGATGGTCCGGGGTCATGTGCGCATTGCCAATACGGACTGGCAGACGTCGGCCGGCCAGGCGCTGCCGGCCCACAGGCGACGGGTGGGGTACGTGTTCCAGGACGCCCGGCTGTTCCCGCATCTGAACGTCGCCGGCAACCTGCGTTTTGCGCTGCGAGCCGCTCGGGGCAACCGACCGGCGCTGTTCAGCGAAACCGTTGATCGCTTTAACCTGAGCGGCCTGCTCAAACGCCGCCCCGGCACCCTGTCCGGCGGCGAACAGCGCCGCGTGGCCCTGGCTCGCGCACTCCTGCGTCAGCCGGACCTGCTGCTGCTGGACGAACCGCTGACCGGGCTCGATGCGACCCAGAAGCTTGAGGTGCTGCCCTATCTCGACCGGCTACGGGCGGAACGGCTGCTGCCGATGTTGATGGTCAGTCACCATATCGACGAGATCATCCGCGTCTGCGACCAGCTCGTGCGCATGGACGCGGGCCAGGTAGTGGCCAGCGGACCACTAGATGCCGTCCTGCTACGACATGACCTGCCCATGCTGGCCGGCGACGAAGCCAGCAGCATGCTTCGCGGCGTGGTAAAGGGCTTCGACGAGCGCTACGGCATGACGCGGGTGGACTGCGATTTCCAGACTCTCCTGCTGCCGGGGCACCAGGGCACGCTGGGCGAAACACTGCGGCTGCGCATCCTGGCGCGCGACGTCAGCCTGTGCCTTTCCCAGCCGCGCGACACCAGTATCCAGAACATTCTGCCGGTCACCATCGAGGGCCTGAGCGCCGCCGGTCCGGCCGAGGTAGACATTGCACTTCAGCTCGGCGAACAGCGGCTACTGGCGCGCGTCACGGCGCGGGCGCAGGACAAGCTCAAGCTCGTGCCCGGCCAGAAGCTCTTCGCGCAAATCAAGGGCGTGGCAGTAAGACGAAGTGAGGCGTGAAAGTCCGGCCTAACTCCGGCAGCGCCAGACCGGCGCTCACCCTCAGACCGGCCCGCCACCCATAAAAAAAGCCGCCTCTCTTCGAGGCGGCTTTGCATTGCCGTGTCGGCGACCACGGGGGCTACTCTTCCGAGCTGCCCTCGTCTTCGGCTGCGTTGTCGGCCGTTTCGGCTTCCGGTTCCGCCGGCTGCTCCGGCGGCGGCGCATCCAGGTCGAGCAAACCGCCCCGCTCGCGGCGACGCTGCTCGTGGTAGGCCAGCCCGGTACCCGCCGGAATGAGACGACCGACGATTACGTTTTCCTTCAGCCCGCGCAGGTCGTCCCGGGCGCCCTTGACCGACGCTTCCGTCAGTACACGGGTGGTCTCCTGGAACGACGCCGCGGAAATGAAGGACTCCGTGGACAGGCTCGCCTTCGTGATACCCAGCAGCAGTCGATCAAACAGCGCCGGCTCCTCATCCTTGGCCACGCGGCGCCGGTTTTCCTCGACGATCGTCTGGTACTCGACCTGCTCACCCTGCAGGAACTTCGTGTCGCCCGGATGGGTGATCTCGACGCGGCGCAGCATCTGGCGAATGATCACCTCGATGTGCTTGTCGTTGATCCGCACGCCCTGCAGGCGGTAGACGTCCTGAATTTCCTTGACCATGAAACTGGCCAGTTTCGGAATGCCCTGCAACCGCAGAATATCGTGCGGCAGCGGCTCGCCGTCGGAAATGACTTCGCCCTTCTCGACGTGCTCGCCTTCGAACACGTTGATCTGACGCCACTTGGGAATCAGCAGCTCGTTCTCGATACCGTCCGAGTCCACGATCTTCAAACGCTGCTTGCCCTTGGTGCCTTCGCCGAAGCGAATGGTGCCGGCAGCCTCGGCCAGAATGGCAGGCGTCTTGGGCTTGCGCGCCTCGAACAGGTCGGCCACACGCGGCAGACCGCCGGTGATGTCGCGCGTCTTCTGCGATTCCTGCGGAATGCGGGCGCAGATATCGCCCACCACCACTTCCTGACCGTCCTCGACCACCACGATGGCCTTGGGCGGCAGGCTGTAGGCCGCCGGGATTTCGGTACCCGGGAAGTGCAGTTCCTTGCCCTTCTTGTCCAGCAGCTTGACCACCGGGCGCAGATCGCGGCCGGAGGAACCACGGGATTTGACCTCGGTGACCACCAGAGTGGACACGCCGGTAATTTCGTCCATCTCGCGTTGTACGGTGACGCCTTCGATGAAGTCCTCGAACTTCACCTTGCCGGCCACTTCGGACACGATCGGATGGGTATGCGGGTCCCAGTCAGCCAGACGCTGACCCGCGTCGACCGCATCGCCTTCCGAGATATGAATGGTGGCGCCGTAAGGAATCTTGTAGCGCTCCTTCTCGCGATGGTTTTCGTCGAGCACGCCAATTTCGCCGGAACGCGACACGGCCACCAGGTGACCACCCTCGGCATGCTCCACGGTCTTGATATTGTGAAGCTTCGCGGTACCGGCGGACTTGGCTTCGATGCCGTCGGCCGACACGGACCGCGACGCGGCACCACCCACGTGGAAGGTACGCATGGTCAGCTGTGTGCCCGGCTCGCCGATCGACTGCGCGGCAATCACGCCCACGGCCTCGCCGATGTTCACGCGGTTGCCGCGGGCCAGGTCGCGACCGTAGCACTGCGCGCAGACGCCAAAGCCGGTTTCGCAGGTGATCGGGCTGCGAACGTGCACCTCATCGATGGAATTTTCTTCCAGCTTCTCGACCAGCCGCTCGTCCAGCAGCGTACCCGAGGCGACGATCACCTCGCCCGAGGCCGGATCGGTCACATCGGTGGCGACCACGCGGCCCAGCACGCGTTCGCGCAGCGGCTCGACCACGTCACCACCTTCGACGATCGGGTACATCCAGACGCCGCCCGCGGTGCCGCAGTCCTGCTCGGTTACCACGACGTCTTGCGAAACGTCTACCAGCCGGCGGGTCAGGTAACCCGAGTTGGCGGTCTTCAGCGCGGTATCGGCCAGACCCTTTCGGGCACCGTGCGTGGAGATGAAGTACTGCAGGACGTTCAGCCCTTCGCGGAAGTTCGCGGTAATGGGCGTCTCGATGATCGAGCCGTCCGGCTTGGCCATGAGGCCACGCATGCCGGCCAGCTGACGAATCTGCGCCGCGCTACCCCGCGCGCCGGAGTCGGCCATCATGAAAATCGAGTTGAAGGACGTCTGATCGACCGCCTTCCCCTCGGCGTTTTCGACCTCGTCGACACCCAGCTTGTCCATCATGGCGCCGGCAATCTGCTCGTTGGCGCGTGACCAGATGTCGATGACCTTGTTGTAGCGTTCACCCTGGGTCACGAGACCTGAGGTGTACTGATCCTCGATCTCCTTCACTTCGTCCTCGGCCCGCTCCAGGATCGCTTCCTTCTCCTGCGGCACGACCATGTCGTTCACACAGATGGAAATACCGGCGCGGGTCGACATGCGGAACCCGGTGTACATCAGCTGATCGGCAAAGACGACCGTTTCCTTCAGGCCGACATTGCGGTAGCTGGCGTTGATGACCTCGGAGACCGCCTTCTTGCCCAGTTCGCGGTTGATCAGCTCGAACGGCAGGCCCTTGGGCAGAATTTCGGACAGCAGCGCGCGGCCCACGGTGGTTTCGACAATATGGGTCAGTTCGGTGGCGTTGCCGTCCTCGTCCAGCTCGACATCATCAATGCGGACCTTCACGAACGCCTGCAGGTCCACCTGCTGATTTTCGTAGGCGCGGTGCACCTCGTGCGTATCGGCAAACACGGTGCCCTCGCCCTGGGCGTTCACGCGCGAGCGGGTCATCCAGTACAGCCCGAGCACCACGTCCTGCGTGGGCACGATGATGGGCGCGCCGGATGCCGGCGACAGGATGTTGTTCGACGCCATCATCAGCACGCGGGCTTCGAGCTGGGCTTCCAGCGAAAGCGGCACGTGAACGGCCATCTGATCGCCGTCGAAGTCGGCGTTGAAGGCAGTGCAGACCAGCGGGTGCAGCTGGATCGCCTTGCCCTCGATGAGGACCGGCTCGAAGGCCTGAATGCCCAGACGATGCAGCGTGGGCGCACGGTTGAGCATGACCGGGTGCTCGCGGATGACTTCCTCGAGCATGTCCCAGACTTCCGGCTCTTCACGCTCCACCATCTTCTTGGCGGCCTTGATCGTCGAGGCCAGACCCAGCCGCTGCAGGCGGCTGAAGATGAAGGGCTTGAACAGCTCCAGCGCCATCTTCTTGGGCAGGCCGCACTGGTGCAGCTTGAGCGTCGGACCCACCACGATGACCGAACGGCCCGAGTAGTCCACGCGCTTGCCCAGCAGGTTCTGGCGGAAACGGCCCTGCTTGCCCTTGATCATGTCGGCCAGCGACTTCAGTGGCCGGCGGTTGGAGCCGGTAATGGCGCGGCCGCGACGGCCGTTGTCGATCAGCGCGTCCACGGATTCCTGCAGCATGCGCTTCTCGTTACGCACGATGATGTCCGGCGCGTTGAGCTCCAGCAGGCGACGCAGGCGGTTGTTGCGGTTGATGACCCGGCGATACAGGTCATTCAGATCGGATGTGGCGAAACGGCCGCCATCCAGCGGCACCAGCGGACGCAGGTCCGGCGGCAACACGGGCAGCACGTCGAGAATCATCCACTCGGGCTTGTTGCCTGAGGACAGGAAATATTCGATCAGCTTGAGCCGCTTGCCCAGACGCTTGATCTTGGTTTCCGAACCGGTGGCAGCCATATCCTCGCGCAGTTGGCGGGCCTCGGCCTCCATATCAATGGAGCGCAGCAGATCCAGCACGGCCTCGGCACCCATCTTGGCCTCGAACTCGTCGCCGTACTGCTCAACGGTGTCCAGATACTCTTCCTCGGTCAGCAGACCGCCCGGCTCGAGCGTGGTCATGCCGGCGTCGGTGACCACATAGGCCTCGAAATACAGCACGCGCTCGATGGCGCGCAGCGGCATGTCAAGCAGCAGGCCAATCCGGGAGGGCAGGCTCTTGAGAAACCAGATGTGCGCCACGGGCGACGCCAGGTCGATATGACCCATCCGCTCGCGGCGGACCTTCGTCTGGGTGACTTCGACACCGCATTTCTCGCAGATCACGCCGCGATGCTTCATGCGCTTGTACTTGCCGCACAGGCACTCGTAGTCCTTGACCGGACCGAAGATGCGGGCGCAGAACAGACCGTCGCGCTCGGGCTTGAACGTGCGGTAGTTGATGGTCTCCGGCTTCTTGACCTCACCGAAGGACCAGGACCGGATGGTGTCGGGCGAGGCCAGGCCGATGCGAATGGCATCGAATTCTTCGGTCTCGTCCTGGGTCTTGAACAGATTCAATAGATCGCGCATGGGTTGCTCCGCAACTCGTTAAGGGTGAGGGGTAAGGGCTGAGGGGTAAAAACGCTTTTGCGCCCTACCCCTCACAGTTCGCGCGCAGCGCGACGACCTCACACCTCACTAATCGTCTTCTTCCAGTTCGATGTTCAAGCCAAGGGAACGAATTTCCTTGGTCAACACGTTGAACGACTCCGGCATGCCGGCATCCATCTGGTGGTCTCCGTCCACGATGTTCTTGTACATGCGTGTACGGCCCGAAACGTCGTCCGATTTCACGGTGAGCATTTCCTGCAGGGTGTAGGCCGCGCCGTACGCCTGCAGCGCCCAGACCTCCATCTCGCCGAAACGCTGACCGCCGAACTGCGCCTTGCCACCCAGCGGCTGCTGCGTGACCAGCGAGTACGGCCCCGTGGACCGGGCATGCATCTTGTCGTCAACCAGGTGGTTGAGCTTGAGCATGTACATGTAGCCCACCGTTACCGGACGGGTGAACTGTGCGCCGGTTCGGCCGTCGGTCAGCACGGCCTGCCCCGTCTCGGGCAGACCCGCGAGCTTCAGCAGCGCCTTGATTTCGCCCTCGTCGGCGCCGTCGAATACCGGCGTGGCGGTGGGCAGGCCCTTGGTCAGGTTGTTGGCCAGCACGATGATTTCCTCATCGGTCATTGCGGCGAGGTTTTCGTCATCCTTGCCCTCGTGCTTGTAGACCTGCGCCAGGAACTTGCGCAGCTCGCCCACGGCGGCCTGCTGCTCGAGCATCTCGTTGATCCGCAGACCGATACCCTTGGCCGCCCAGCCCAGGTGCGTTTCCAGCACCTGCCCGATGTTCATGCGCGAGGGCACGCCCAGCGGATTGAGCACGATATCGACCGGCGTGCCGTCTTCCAGATGCGGCATGTCCTCGACCGGCACGATCTGCGAGATCACGCCCTTGTTGCCGTGACGGCCGGCCATCTTGTCGCCCGGCTGAACCCGACGCTTCACGGCCAGATACACCTTCACCATCTTGAGTACGCCCGGCGCGAGCTCGTCGCCCTGGGTGATCTTTTCCTTCTTGGTGGTGAAACGGCGATCGAAGTCGGCCTTCTGCTCCTTCAGACGCTTGGCCATGGCTTCCAGCTGGGCCTGCGCGTCTTCATTGCGCAACCGGATGTCGAACCACTTCTCGCGGTCCAGCTCATCCAGATAGGCCGCCGAAATCTTGGTGTCCTTGGCCAGCTTGTTGGGGCCGCCGTCGGCCACCTTGCCCATGAGCATGCTGCGCAGGCGATCGAAGATGTCGTCCTCGAAAATACGCAGCTGGTCGCCCAGGTCCTTGCGCACTTCCTTGATTTCGTCTTCCTCGATCGACAGCGCGCGGGCGTCCTTTTCCACGCCGTCACGGGTGAACACCCGCACGTCGATCACGGTGCCATCCATGCCCGGCGGCACGCGCTGGGAGGTGTCCTTCACGTCGGACGCCTTCTCGCCGAAGATGGCACGCAGGAGCTTCTCTTCCGGCGTGAGCTGGGTTTCGCCCTTGGGCGTCACCTTGCCCACCAGAATGTCGCCGGCCTTCACTTCAGCGCCGATGTAGGCAATGCCGGACTCATCCAGCTTCTGCAGGGCGGATTCGTTCACGTTCGGAATATCCGCCGTGATTTCCTCAGGCCCCAGCTTGGTCTCACGCGCGACGCAGGTCATCTCCTCGATATGCACCGAGGTGAAGCGATCTTCCTCGACCACGCGCTCGGAGATGAGAATCGAGTCCTCGAAGTTGTAGCCGTTCCAGGGCATGAACGCCACGAGCAGGTTCTGCCCGAGCGCCAGCTCGCCCATGTCGGTCGAAGGCCCATCGGCCAGCACGTCGCCCCGGGCAATCTCGTCGCCCGGCTTGACCAGCGGCTTCTGGTTGATGCAGGTGTTCTGGTTGGAACGGGTGTACTTGGTGAGGTTATAGATATCCACACCGGCTTCGTCCGCCGTGGTCTCGTCATCGTTGACGCGCACCACTACGCGGGATGCGTCCACCTTGTCGACCACGCCGCCGCGGCGGGCGGTCACGGCATTGCCGGAGTCGATGGCCACCTTGCGCTCGATGCCGGTGCCCACCAGCGGCTTGTCGGCCCGCAGACAGGGCACGGCCTGGCGCTGCATGTTCGAGCCCATCAGGGCGCGGTTGGCGTCGTCATGCTCGAGGAACGGCACCAGCGACGCGGCCACGGACATGATCTGCTTCGGGGACACGTCCATGTACTGCACCCGATCGGGCGAAGCCATGGTGAACTCGTTCAGATGCCTACAGGACACCAGTTCGTCGACCAGGCTGCCGTTATCGTCGACCTTGGCATTCGCCTGGGCAATCACGTAACGCCCCTCCTCGATGGCGGAGAGGTATTCAACGTCCGGCGTCACGCGGCCGTCTTCCACCTTGCGATACGGCGTTTCGAGAAAGCCGTAGTCGTTGGTGCGCGCGTAGACCGACAGCGAGTTAATCAGACCGATATTCGGGCCTTCCGGCGTTTCGATCGGGCAGATGCGGCCGTAGTGCGTCGGGTGCACGTCGCGCACCTCGAAGCCGGCACGCTCGCGGGTCAGACCACCCGGGCCCAGCGCGGAGACGCGGCGCTTGTGGGTGACCTCCGACAGCGGATTGTTCTGGTCCATGAACTGTGACAGCTGCGAGGAGCCGAAAAACTCCTTGATGGCAGCCGCCACGGGTTTCGCGTTGATCAGATCCTGCGGCATCAGCCCTTCGGACTCGGCCAGACTCAGCCGCTCACGGACCGCACGCTCCACGCGCACCAGACCGGTGCGAAAGGCGTTTTCGGCCATTTCACCCACGCTGCGTACGCGGCGGTTGCCCAGGTGATCGATATCATCGGTGGTGCCGCGACCGTTGCGGATGTTCAGCAGTTCGTTGAGCACGGCCACGATGTCGTCGTTGTCGAGCACCGACGAGCCCGTCACCTCTTCACGCCCCAGGCGCCGGTTGAACTTCATGCGGCCCACGGCCGACAGGTCGTAACGCTCGGCGTTGAAGAACAGGTTCTCGAACAAGCCTTCCGCCGCGTCCTTCGTGGGCGGTTCGCCCGGGCGCATCATGCGATAGATTTCCACCAGCGCTTCCATGCGGTTGCCGGTCGGGTCAACCTGAAGCGTGTTGGAAATGAACGGGCCGTGGTCCAGATCGTTGATATACAGCGTCAGCAGCTCCTTGACCTTGGAGTTGCGCAGTGCTTCCAGATGCTCCTCGGTAATTTCCTCGTTGGCGCCGAGGATCAGCTCGCCGGTGTCTTCGTCCGGCACGTCCTTGGCCGACACCTTGCCGATGAGATAGCTCTCGGGCACCTCAAGCTTGTTGACGCCGGCTTCTTCGAGCTGCTTGATGTGGCGCGCGGTCACACGGCGGCCATCTTCCACGATGACCTTCTTGCCGGCCTTGATGTCGAAGCTCGCGGTCTCACCGCGCAGCCGCTCGGGCACGAGGTCCAGCTCCACCTTCTTCTCGGAAATATGGAAGGTGTTGGTTTCGTGGAACAGCTCAAGAATGGACTCGGTGTCCATGTCGAGCGCGCGCAGCAGAATGGTCGCCGGCAGCTTGCGGCGACGGTCGATACGCACGTAGACGTTGTCCTTGGGATCGAACTCGAAGTCGAGCCAGGAGCCGCGATAAGGAATCACGCGGGCCGAATACAGCAGCTTGCCGGACGAGTGTGTCTTGCCGCGGTCGTGATCGAAGAACACGCCCGGCGAACGGTGCAGCTGGTTGACGATGACCCGCTCGGTGCCGTTGATGATGAAGGTGCCGGTGTCGGTCATGAGCGGCATTTCGCCCATGTAGACTTCCTGCTCCTTGATGTCCTTAACCGGCTTGGGCTTGGCCTTCGAGTCCTTGTCGTAGATGACCAGGCGTACCGTCACGCGCAGCGGCGCCGAGAAGGTCAGCCCGCGCACGCGGCACTCCTTCTCGTCGAAAACCGGCTCGCCGAGACGATAGCTCACATACTCCAGCGCGGCGCTGCCCGAGTAGCTGGCCATGGGAAATACCGAACCGAAGGCCGCGTGCAGGCCGTTTTCCACGCGCTTGTCCACCGCAATGTGCTCCTGCAGGAACTGGCGGTAGGAATGCAGCTGCGTTTCCAGCAGGAACGGCAGCTCGAGAATGGAACGCTGCTTTGCGAAATCCTTGCGGATGCGCTTCTTCTCGGTAAAGGAATAGGCCATGGATGGATACCCTTGCGAATTTGGATTCAACCCGCCTGGCGGGCTGCGTCATCATCTGGAAACGGCTGGAAAGCAACAAAAGGCCGGCAGCATTCAAGCTACCAGCCGGTTCAACCCGTTGAATTGAGTGGCGTTTGCGCGATCAACAATACCCGGATTATAACCGATAAATTCGCCGGGTACAGGGCCAACCCGTACCCGGCGATGATCTTCACGTTCAAGTCGTCAAACGCGAGAAGCTTACTTGAGCTCGACGGTAGCGCCGGCTTCCTCGAGCTGCTTCTTCATTTCCTCGGCATCGGCCTTGGCCACGCCTTCCTTGACCACGGCGGGCGCGCCTTCGACCAGTTCCTTGGCTTCCTTCAGGCCCAGGCCGGTGATGGCACGCACGGCCTTGATGGCGGACACCTTGTTCTCGCCGAAGCTGGCCAGGTGAACGTCGAACTCGTCCTTTTCTTCCTCTGCGGCGGCTTCGCCACCACCGGCAGCGCCGCCGGCGGCCACGGCCACGGGGGCAGCGGCAGACACGCCGAACTTTTCTTCCATCATGGACACGAGGTCGACGATGTCCATCACGGACATTTCGGAAATTGCCTCGAGAACTTCTTCCTTAGTAGCAGCCATTGTTAACTCCTTGAAAACATTGTTTCGCAAGCGTGAAAAGCCTGCGAGCGTCGTGATTTAAGAGGGGGCTCAAGCAGCCTGTTTCTGATCGCGAACTGCCGCCACCGTGCGGGTGAACTTGGCGACCGGCTCGCGCGTGACGGTGGCCAGTTTGGTAACCGGCGCATTCATCGCGCGCATCAGCTGGGCCAATGCTTCTTCACGGGTGGGCAGCGTGGCCAGACGGTCCAGATCTTCGCCGGGCAGTACCTGCCCGCCAAAGGAGATCGCCGTGACCTTCAGCAGTTCATGCTTCTTGCGGAATTCGCTGATGACTCGCGCAGCGGAACCGGCGTCTTCGAGCGAGAAGCCCAGAATGACCGGCCCTTCGAACGCATCGTTCATGCAGGCGTATTCCGTGTCTGCCAACGCCAGCTTGGCCAGAGAATTCTTGACGACCTTGAGGTAGGCACCGCCTTCGCGGGCCTTGACTCGCAGGTCATCCATCTGACCGGCCGACAACCCGCGATACTCGGCCAGAACGGCTGAGTAGGCGCGGGAGGCGACCTCGCTGACTTCGGCAACCATGGCTTGCTTGGCCTGATAACTCATTGCCATAGCCAACACTCCTTGAATAAGTCGACCGCTTGCGCCGTCGACAACATGCGGCTGTCATCCTCGCGGACTTCAGCCCCTTTGAAGGCATTACATGCGCCCGCTGAAGGGCATGCATGCCATCTGCGCGGGCCGACGTTGATTCGTCTTTGATACCGGCCGAACAAGTCCAGCCGGTCACCAGCGGTCTTTGATGTCAGCCTCGCTCCAGCGGAGTGGCTGCTTACAAAGTTCCTTTTCGGCGAATGGTCAGGCGCGACTGATTCCGCTCAAGCCTGACCTTTCACCCGTCGCGGCTCGCCAGCTAGGCGGCAAGCCCCGAATGATCCACCGTAATGCCCGGCCCCATCGTGGTCGACAGGGTCAGCTTCTGGAAATAGATGCCCTTGGACGAACTGGGCTTGGCCTTCTTCAGATCCGCCATGAGAGCCCGGAGGTTCTCGGCCAGCGCCTCGTCGGCGAAATCCACCTTGCCGATGGCCGCGTGCACGATGCCGCCCTTGTCGGCCCGATACTGCACCTGGCCCGCCTTGGCGTTCTTGACGGCGCCGGCCACGTCGGCCGTGACGGTGCCGGTCTTCGGATTGGGCATGAGGCCCTTGGGGCCCAGAATCTGGCCCAGCTTGCCGACTACCGGCATGGCGTCGGGCGAGGCAATCACGATGTCGAAATTGATCTCGCCTTTCTGAACCTGTTCGGCCAGATCCTCATAGCCCACGATGTCGGCCCCGGCTTCCTTCGCCGCATCGGCGTTGGCGCCCTGCGTGAAGACGGCCACGCGAACGCTGCGGCCGGTGCCGTTGGGCATGACCGTTGAGCCACGCACAACCTGGTCGGACTTGCGGGTATCGATACCCAGGTTCACCGCGACTTCAAGTGATTCCTTGAATCGCGCGTTCGACAGCTCCTTGAGCAGCGACAGCGCCTCGTCCAGCGAATACACCTTGGCCGGATCGATCTTCTCGGCAAACAGTTTCTTGCGCTTACTGAGCTTCGCCATGATCAGCCCTCCACCTGCAGACCCATGCTGCGGGCCGAGCCCGCAATAATCCGGACAGCCGCGTCCAAATCGGCGGCGTTCAGGTCCGGCCACTTCAATTCGGCAATCTCTTCCAGCTGCTTGCGCGTGACCTTGCCCACCTTCTTGGTGTTCGGCTCGGCCGAGCCGCTGGTGATCTTGGCCGCCTTCTTCAGCAGCACGGCCGCCGGCGGGGTCTTCTTGATGAAGGAAAAGCTGCGGTCGGCGAACACCGTAATCACCACGGGCACCGGCAAGCCGGGCTCGATGTCCTGCGTTTCGGCGTTGAACGCCTTGCAGAACTCCATGATGTTCACGCCATGCTGGCCCAGCGCCGGCCCCACGGGCGGGCTCGGGTTGGCCTTGCCTGCAGGAATCTGCAGCTTGATGTAACCGGCTATTTTCTTAGCCATGCTCTACTCCTTACTGGTACCAGCGCCGGACTCGGTGGTCGCGGCTCCCAGGGGTTGACGAAACGAGCCCTGGCGGGCCCTGCTCAAAAAACCTGTCTATCCTTTCTCGACCTGGCTGAAATCCAGATCGACCGGCGTCGAGCGGCCGAAAATCATGACGGCCACGCGCAAGCGGTTCTTTTCGTAATTGACCTCTTCGACCACGCCGTTGAAATCGGCGAACGGCCCGTCGGTCACACGCACTTCCTGGCCCGGCTCGAACAGCGTCTTCGGCCGCGGCGCTTCCACACTCTCTTCCACACGGTTGAGAATCTGGTTTGCCTCGGCATCGGAAATCGGTGCCGGACGATCCGCCGTACCGCCGATGAAGCCCATGACCTTGGGCACATTCTTGACCAGGTGCCACGTCTGATCGTTCATTTCCATCTGGACCAGGACATAGCCCGGGAAGAACTTGCGCTCCGTGGTGCGCCGCTGCCCATCCTTGATTTCCACCACTTCCTCGGTGGGCACCAGGATGTCACCGAAAAAGTCTTCCATCTCGTGACGCCGGACATGCTCCAGCAGGGACTTCTTCACCTGATTCTCGTATTGAGAATAGGCGTGTACCACGTACCAATGCTTAGCCATCTTTATGTCTTTACCTTTCGCCGCGGCTCGATCAGCGCCCGGTAAGCATCTGCACGGCCCAGGCGAGCACGACGTCCAGGGCCCAGATGAATACGGAGAGAATGAGCACGACCACGATTACCATCAGCGTGGTCTGCATGGTTTCCTGGCGCGTCGGCCACACCACACGGCGCAGTTCGGTGCGCGAGCCCTGAATATAGCCCCACGCGGTCTTGCCAAGCGCCGTCTGCAGGGCGATCACAATGGCCAGCCCGGCGCCTGCCAGCATGCCCAGCACGCGAACGAGGTCGTTGTACTGCGGCTCGAACCAGTAATAGCCGAATATGCTGGCCGACAGAACGCCGACCGCCAGCCACAGCAGCGCGGTATCGACGAATGAGCCGCTCTGTTCTTCGCGAGTTGCCATGAAGTGCTTCGGCTACGCCTTGAGCTGTTGTAAATCAGTGATTTGGCAGGCCAGGAGGGACTTGAACCCCCAACCTGCGGTTTTGGAGACCGCTGCTCTGCCAATTGAGCTACTGGCCTAAAATCGCTTTTCGAGCCTGACCCTGCCCGAAAAAAGGTGGCGGATAATACCACATTAAAGCGGCGTTGCCAGTCCGGCCTCGCCTGCAAAGAAAAAGGGAGCAAGACCCGAGGGCTTGCTCCCCGTATTTGGAGCCCGGAAGCAGATTTGAACTGCCGACCTCTCCCTTACCAAGGGAGTGCTCTACCCCTGAGCTATCCGGGCGGGAATATCGTCTGAATTCAGCGGGCCAGCAGCCCGGCGGCGCGTAACTTTACGTGCGGCTGCAAAACGGGTCAAGAAAAAGCACCGCCCGTGCCTAGTTACAACCGGAAAACCGCCTGCGGACCGCCCACAGCAGCAGGCCCAGGGTGAACGGGATATCGTCCACGAGGTAGCGCCGCCACAGCCGGGCGGGTTCGGTGGCCAGACGATGCAGCCATTCGAGCCCGATCACCTGGAGCCACCGGGGGGCCCGCGAAGCCCGGCCCGCAATAAAGCTGAACGAGAATCCGACCCCCAGCCAGGCCCGACCGGGAAAGGACGGCATCAGCTTCGCGATCAGCTTTTCCTGCTTGGGGCAGCCCAGGCCGACAAATACCAGGCGGGCATCGCTTTCGCGAATGACGTTCTCCACGGCCTGGCTGGCGGCCGCATCCTGCTCGAAGCCAAAGGGTGGACAGTGCGTAGTGACATTCAGCCCGGGATATCGCCGAGCAAGCAGCGCCGCCGCTTCATCGGCCGCGCCCGGCTCGCCGCCCAGGAACAGAACGGGAACGCCCGAGCGCGCAGCGGCGTCCGCCAGCGGCTCGACCAGGTCGGAACCGCACACGCGTTCCGGTAGCGGCTCGCCCGCCAGCTTGCTGGCCCAAACCAGCGGCATGCCGTCGGCCACCCGCAACGTCGCGGGCCGGGTCAGAGTCACGAAGGACTGGTCCAGCACCAGTCGACGCAGGATATCCACATTGACGGTGACCACCCAGCAATCCTGCTGCGCCTGCACCGCACCCATGACCTGACCAACCGTTTCGCTACGCGTGAGCGCATCGATATCACAGCCCCTGAGCGTCAGAGTATCGGGACGCATTGAAAGAACACTCTCCATCGGGTCGCCAAACGAGGGCCAGAGATTGTCGACAAACCGGAGCTCAGGCAAGTGGCCTCTGTATTTTCCACCAGCCCGCAGCGGTCGTAGAACTAGAGGCATGGGCTCCAGCCCTTGCGGCAGAGACCGGCAACCGGAACGGATGTGAAAAAGGCGCGATGGGCGATGGGAATCGGCGGCAGCGCAGCGAGTCCGGAGGATTCGGCCCAGGGACGGGCCGAACAACCCACATCATCAGGCGGCGCGAAGCGGCGCTGAAAACGGCGATTCGGGGATGGAGGTTGGAGCGGGCGATGGGAATCGAACCCACATCATCAGCTTGGAAGGCTGAGGTTCTACCATTGAACTACGCCCGCTTGTTCATAACCTCGAACTGACTCTGCTCGCTCGGGCCTTCCTGCCCTCACTAAATTCTAACGCCTTCCGGCCCGCCATCCATGGCGGGCGCTCAGCGGGGCCGAGCTGTGCTCGTCCTTATCCGCTTCGCCCATTGAACTACGCCCGCGCAACAGCAACCCTAATACAAAGCGAGATAATCTCGCTACGGCACAATGCCGAATATCGCGAAAAACGCTGAAAGGGGAAGCACGCGACTGCTCCGCTCCGGCGTTATGCCTGGGAGTATGAAAACTCTTGCAGGAGGGATTTCCCGTCTCTTCGCTCCGGCGTTCCGCCTGAGAGTACGAAAACTCTTGCAGGAGGGATTTCCCGCCTCTTCGCTCCGGCGTTCCGCCTGAGAGTATGAAAACTCTTGCAGGAGGAATTTTCCGCTTCTTCGCCCCGGCGTTCCGCCTGAGAGTATTAATACTCTTGCAGGAGGAATTTCCCGCCTGGTTCTCCCCGTTCCCAAATTAAATTCGGTGGGCGGGAAATGGTGGAGGGGGAAGGATTCGAACCTTCGAAGGCATAGCCGGCAGATTTACAGTCTGCTCCCTTTGACCGCTCGGGCACCCCTCCGGTCGTCTCGGCTGGCGCGAGAAGGCGCGTATTCTTCGTAAACACCCCCTGAATGTCAACCGCCCCGGCCGGGCATTCGCACCCGGTCTCTGCCCTCATCAGGGCCCGGCGCACTTAAAGATTTCGCCGTATGGCCGATCTGGTAATGTCGCAAGCCACGCGTGCAATACGCAGGATCAAGCATGGCCGCAACCCAGGGCGCCACCAGACCCATCCGCCTCCTTATTGTCGAGGACATGGCCACGGACGCACGCCTCATCCAGTTTCTGCTGGACGAGGCCGGTCGGCCGATCGCCAGCGACCACGTCTCCAGCATGCAGGCAGCGGTGCACGCCCTGGCCGATGCGAGCTATGACCTCGCCCTGCTGGATCTCGGCCTGCCGGACGGTTTTGGCTTGGAGAACATCCAGCGCCTCAAGGGGCTGGCGCCGGAGCTGGCGATCATCGTCATGACCGGCCTGGACGACGAGCAGACCGCCCGCAGCGCTCAGGAACGCGGCGCCCAGGGCTACCTGGTCAAAGGCAGCGTGACCGACGGCCACGAGTTGCTGACGCACATTGAAGCCGCCCTCGCCAGCTCTGTGGGCGAGCTGGAAGCCGGGCCCGGCGACAGCAATCTTCGCCTGGGCATTGAGTGCAATGGCGAAGGCGTGATCACCGGCTGGGGCGAGGACGTTGAACAGGTCATGGGATTCAGCGCCGACCGGATGCTCGGCCAGCCCATGGACTGCCTCATCCCGGCGGCCCGGCGCGACGAAATTGCGCTTATCGACGGCCGTATCCGGCGGGGCCAGTCGGTTCGCGAATTCGAAACCCAGCGGCTGCATGCAGACGGCCGCGAGCGTGACGTGAGCCTTAGCGTGTTCCCGCTGTCCGGCGCCGATGCCGGTCCGGCCGGCAGCCGCACGATGATCCGCGACATCACCGAACTCAAGCGCGACCGGGCCGATGCCATGCAGCTGGCCGCGATCGTCGAATCCAGCCAGGACGTGATCATCGCTATCACGCTGGACGGCATCATCACGCACTGGAACCCCGGCGCGCAGAACATCCTGGGCTATAGCGCCGAGAACACAAAAGGTCAGCCCTTCACCATGCTGATCCCCGGCGAGCGGCACCGGCGCGCCCGGGAGATGCTCGAGCAGGCGCGGCGTGGCCAGCCCGTGACCCGCTTTGACGGCCGTATGCAGCGCAACGACGGCAGCGAGGTGGACGTCTCCATCTCGCTTACGCCGGTGCGTGACCGCGACGGCGGGCTGGTGGGCGCGGCGATCGTGGCCAGCGATATCACCGAAAGAAAACAGGCCGAGCTCGCGCTGGAGCGCGAGGTGGCAGAGCGCACTACGGCCAACCGCGAACTGCAGGCCACGCTGGACCAGTTACGCGACGCGCAGGACCAGCTTGTGCAGGCCGAGAAGATGGCCTCACTGGGCGGGCTGGTAGCCGGCGTGGCGCACGAAATCAACACGCCGGTCGGCGTGGGGGTCACGGCCGCCTCGCACCTGCGTATCAAGCTGGAGGATCTGCAGCGCGCCTACGCCGAAGGCCAGCTCAAGCGCAGTCAGCTTGATCATTTCATGGAGAACGCCGACCAGGCCACGCATATCGTGCTGTCGAATCTGCGCCGGGCGTCCGAACTCATCCAGAGCTTCAAACAGGTGGCCGTCGACCAGTCCAGCAGCGAGCGGCGCCGGTTCCGGCTGCGCGAGTATATCGATGAAATACTGCTCAGCCTGAAGCCGCGCATCAAGCGCTCCAACGTGACGGTGGAAGTCGATTGCGACCCGGCACTGGAACTCAACAGCGTGCCCGGTGCCTATTCGCAGATTTTTACCAATCTTGTACTCAACTCGCTACTGCACGGCTACGAAGCGCAGCAGACCGGCTGCATCCGGCTGCGAGCGGACATACAGGGCCAGACGCTGGTGGTGGATTATCGCGATGACGGACAGGGCATGGATGCCGAAACACTGTCCCGCATCTTCGACCCGTTCTTCACCACCAAGCGCGGCAGCGGCGGCAGCGGCCTGGGCATGCACGTGGTGTACAACCTCATCACGCAGAAGCTGCGCGGCAAGGTACGGGTAGAAAGCCGGCCCGGCCAGGGCATGCATCTGCAGATGCGGCTGCCGATCGATCTGGAACAGGAGACAACGCATGGCTGAATACGCGGGCGACGACGAGCCGCTTTTCGATGATGATGCGCCCGTTCCAGGCGCGGGCGTCGATGACGAACCCCGCTGGCCGCTGCTCATCGTCGACGATGAACCGGAAGTGCATGCCGTTACCAAGCTCGCGGTGGCCGATCTCGAATTCGCGGGGCGCAGGCTGGAATGTTTGAGCGCCTACTCGGGCCGGGAGGCGCGCGAGCGTCTGCGCGAGCGACGCGACGTCGCGGTCGTCCTGCTCGATGTGGTCATGGAAACCGACCACGAAGGGCTTGACGTGGCCCAGTTCATTCGCCGCGAGCTGGATAACCAGCTCGTGCGCATCATCCTGCGCACGGGCAATCCCGGCCAGGCCCCCGCGCTGCGCGTGATTCGTGACTACGACATCAATGACTACAAGGAAAAGTCGGAGCTGACGGCGGAAAAGCTGATCTCGGCCGTCTACACCGGGCTGCGCTCCTACCGCGACCTGGCCGCCCTGGAGAGGAATCGCCGTGGACTGCAGACGGTGCTGGAGGTCTCTGGCGGTATTTTCTCCGAACGCTCCATGGAGCGCTTCGCGGCGGGGGTACTGGAACAGCTGACCGCCCTGCTCTATCTCGACCGCGATGCGCTGGTGCTGCGCACCTCCGCGCTGGCCGCACAGCGTCAGGGGCAGGCGTTTCAGGTACTGGCCGGCACCGGCCGCTTCGAATCCATTACCGGGCAGATAACAACCGATACGCTGCATCCCACGGTTCGTGACCGTATTCACGCAGGGCTGGATCAGCGCGCAAATGTTTATGCCGAGGATTATTTCACCGCCTACTTCAGGATGCCGGACGGCGCCGAGCAGATTCTCTACATCTCCGGCACCCACCCCATCACCGCACCCGATCGCGATCTGATCGAACTGTTTGCCCGCAATGTCGGCATTGCCGGCGAGAACCTGCGTCTGACCCGGGAGCTGGAGCGATCACAGCGCGATCTCGTTTTCATACTCAGTGAGGCCATCGAAAAGCGATCCCGCGAAACGGGCAATCACGTGCGCAGGGTCGCCGAATATGTCCAGCTTCTGGCCACGGCCTACGGCCTGCCGGAGCAGGAGGCGATGATGCTGTCGCTGGCCGCATCGCTGCACGATACCGGCAAGATCGCCATCCCCGACAGCGTTCTCAACAAGCCCGGCATACATGATGATCAGGAGCGCGCCGTCATGCGGACCCACGCCAGCGTGGGGGCCCGCATCCTGGACGGCTACGACCAGCCGCTGCTGGACATGGCGGCCATAATCGCCAGCCAGCATCACGAGCACTGGGACGGTAGCGGCTACCCGGCGGGACTGATGGGCCACGACATCCACCTGTACGGGCGCATCTGCGCCATTGCCGACGTGTTCGACGCGCTGGGCAGCGATCGTTGCTACAAGCAGGCCTGGGAGGTGGACAAGGTGTTCGACTATATCCGCGACCAGAGCGGCAAGCAGTTCGACCCGCACCTGGCCGAGCTGTTTCTCGATCAAAAACCCAACGTGATGAACATCCGCGCCCGCTATCCTGACGACTTCAGCGGCAGCTGACGACCGACTCAGGTACTCGGGACCGGCGCGACGGGCAGCGATACGGCCGCGCCGGCCGCGTCGTCGTTCACGTCCGGATGGACCGGCTTGTCCGGCAGCTCGAAATGCATCACCAGCCCCCCTTCGGCGCCGTTTTCGGCCCAGATGCGACCGCCGTGCCGCGCCACGATCTTCTGGCAGATCGCCAGTCCGATGCCGGTGCCCTGGTATTCGTCCTGGGCATGCAGCCGCTGAAAGATATTGAAAATACTTTCCAGCTTGTCCTCGGGCGCCCCGATACCGTTATCCGCCACGCGGAACGCCCAGCCCCTCGATGAAGAGGCCCGCTGGGCTGATATCCGAATATACGGCCTCTGCCCCGGCGGCTGAAATTTCACGCCGTTGGCGATCAGGTTCTGGAACAGCTGAATCAGTTGCGCGCCATCACAGGGCAGTTCGGGAAGATCCTCGATCTCGACCTGTGCATCTGCGGCCTGCAGTTCGGCGGACAGCATCTCGATCGCCTTGTCGACCAGCGGCGCCACAGCCTGGCGCTCGGGCGGCCGGCCGGTGGTGTCCACGCGAGACAGGTCCAGCAGATCGGTGATCAGCATCTGCATGTGGTCCACACCGGACTGGATGAAGCCCAGATACTCTTCGCTGTCCTGCAAGTCGCCCTTTCCCAGCTTCTTGTTCAGCAGGCTTGAGAACCCGCCAATACTGCGCAGGGGCGCGCGCAGATCGTGCGACACCACGTAGGCGAACTGCTCGAGTTCCCGATTGGACTGTTCCAGTTCCGCCAGTTTTCGCGACAGTTCATCTTCCGCTCGCCGGCGGGCCGCCACCTCCCCGCGCAGCCGTGCGTTCACGGCCTCCAGTTCGCCGGCGGTGCGCAGGGTCAATGCCTTGGGCACCAGCGGAATCAGCACGACGGCGGTCGCCACGGACACGAGGGCGCAGAGCACCTTCACCACCGCCTCGGTCGGATAGATCGGATGCCAAACCGTGATCATGCCGAACACATGCGTGGCGCCGCACAGCACAATAAAGGCGGCAAACAACCCGATCACCCAGCCGAACTGTACCTGCGGCCGCTTGCGCAGGTAGTACATCAGGGAGATCGGAATCGAGAAATAGGCCAGCGCGATCAGCGCATCCGCGCCCACATGCGTCCACAGCAGGCCCGGCTGCCAGAAATAGCAGTGGCCGTGCGGCATGAACCGGGTGGTCAGTAGCTGTTCCAGCATGATTGATGCTCCTGCTTGAAGACGCCGCGTCTCAGGCCGTCAGCCCGACCTCCGGCCGCGTGGCCGGCAGCGCAATGTGGAATCGGCTGCCGCGTCCGGGCTCGGAGTCCACCCAGATGCGTCCACCGTGACGATCAATGATTTTCCTGCAAATGGCCAGCCCGATACCCGTCCCGGGGTATTCGTCGACCGTATGCAGACGCCGGAAGATGACGAATATCTGATCCAGATGCCGCGCCTCAATACCGATACCGTTGTCCAGCACCTCGATCCGGCATTCATGCGCCTCCATTCTGGCGGTAATGCGTACCACCGGCTGCTGGCCGGCCGTCTGGAACTTCACGGCGTTGGAAATCAGATTCTCGAACAGCTTCTGCAGTTGCAGCGGATCAGCCTGCAACGAGGGCAACCCGCTGTATTCCACCCGCGCGCGGGCGGGCTCGAGCTCCAGTTCGAGTACCTCCATGGCGTCGTCCAGCACCCGATTCAGATCGCATTGGACAAACTGGCCGCCACGCGTTTCCACCCGCGACAGATCGAGCAGGTCGTTGATCAGGCCATGCATGGACATGGCGCCCTCCCGCACGAAACCCAGAAACTCCTGGCCCTCGGCGTCCAGCGCGCCCGCGTAGCGCTCGGTGAGAATGCGGGAAAAGCTCACGATGTTCCGCAACGGCGCCTGCAGATCATGCGAGGCCACATAGGCGAACTGCTGCAGTTCACCGTTGGAGCGCGCCAGATCATCGGCCTTCGCCGCCAGCGCGGCCTCTGTCAGCTCTCGCCGCTGAACCTCTTCACGCAGCGCCTCGTTGCGCTGAAACAGCTCGCGGCTTTTCTGCTCCAGCAACTGCTCTGCCTGCTTGCGCGCGGCCCGTTCCCGTTCGAGCTTGCGCTGCAGCAGCTCGATGTCCGACACCGACATTGTCCGGCCTCAACCTGTTCGCGTGAGCTCGAAACGGGCCGATGTTCCCGCCCCGGCCGACAGATCCTGCATGGTCACGACAATCGGCTCCTGATAATGCGCAATGCACCCCTGAATGA
Organism: Salinisphaeraceae bacterium; assembly: GCA_002683405.1. Taxonomy (GTDB): domain Bacteria; phylum Pseudomonadota; class Gammaproteobacteria; order Nevskiales; family Salinisphaeraceae. Next base: position 69,862 of record NYTH01000027.1, read on the forward strand.
GCCCCATGGCAAATTCGGCCAGCGGGCGCTGCGAGCGGTACGTGAGCCGCATCTGATCGGGCGTGGCAATATCGGTTTCGAAACGCGGCAACTGCGCGTCTGGATAGAGCTTTCGCACTTCCACGTGGATATGCGACTCGATGCTCGAGAGAAACTCGAATACGGACCGGGGCTCGGCAAAAAATCCGGAGTAATGCGCCACGAACAGCCGCTCGAACACCCAGCTGCCGAATGCCCGCAGCAGATCGGGCAGCGGCACGCCGGTGCGCTCGGACAGCGCCACTGCGTAGCTGACGATCTCCCGGTAGTCGTAATCCCCCACGGCGGTATAAATACCCCCGCTGGCCGGTGCGGTCTGGTCGATCAGGGATTCGGCCATTTGCAGACCGTGCACTTCCTCGACCATGTCGAAGAACTCAGTGAATATCATCCCTTTCATGCCGGCCCCGCCGAGTTGCAGTAGTGCTGCTAAGCATATCGGCAGACGCAGGCACCGCCGCATGGCCTATTTCGATCAACTGAAGAACGGGGATACGCTTCGCAGCGCGTTTCGGTGAAAAAGATGGAGCCGGTGACAGGAGTCGAACCCGCGACCTGCTGTTTACAAGACAGCTGCTCTACCAACTGAGCTACACCGGCATGTGGGGTGCCTGACCATTACAGACGTCGTTCGGGCTATCCCTGCCCTCACTAAATTCTAACGCGATCCGGCCCGC
>NYTH01000028.1 GCA_002683405.1 Salinisphaeraceae bacterium
GCTGATGCGCCTTCCTTTTTCGATAAACGTCGAAAAAGGAAGCCCTAGTCAGACAAACAAGGGGCGTTTCCCACGAACTCGCCCATTAGCAAAACTGCGTTTCGCTACTGGGTTCCCTGCGCGCCTGCGCCAGCCGAGGGTCCGAGTGAGGGACTCCTGTCCCACACTCGGAGCATGGACATCCTTGTCCATGCCCGCTCGCTGCGCTCGGGCCGGGAACCCCGGCTGCCTCCGGTGCTCGGCGAGTTCGAGGGGGATTCAAGAGCAGACCAATTCAGCCTCAGTGCCTTCGTCCGCCGTCCGAGTTGCCGGGCAGGCTGGGGGACGCAAGGTCAAAAGTACAGGGATGTACTTTTGAGGCCCGCCTCGCAGGAAGCGAGTCGGGCCGACCTGTCCGCGTCCCGCAGTCTGCACGGGGACCCGTTAATCCGCGCAGCGGATAAACGGGCAACAAGGCCGGAACCAGCTTTTTTGGTTTCTTTTTTTCTGGCAAAAAAAGAAACTCGCATCAGCTGCGTAGCAGCGGCGAAATTCTTATTCTTTAAACAAGAGGACACAGCGCAGAACCGTACTCATTGAGTTTTCACCCTAAAGCGCGAAGAATCTTGTTTTTACGATGCGTATACAGCTTTTGCCGCGCGCAGCGTTCTCGCGATTACCCAATACGCGGTGGCCGAGTGGCATCATGCCGCCAGACGCAATCACGAACGGTCGGCAGCATGAGCGCAACCACGCCTTTCCCAGATGACGCCACGCGCAGCACCCACGAGGTGACCAACCAGCCGCCGCCGCTGGGCGGCGCGGACGGCCCCTACAACGCCTTTACCAGCGACCGCGCCCTGCAGGACGCCGTGGCGCGCGAGGGCGGCGACTGGGGCGCAGACCGACTGAGCGCGTTCGGCGCCATCGCCGGCGATTCGCTGTTCGATACCGGCCGGCTGGCCAACGAGAATCCGCCGACGCTGCGGGCGTTCGACCGTTACGGCCACCGGCTGGACGAGGTGGAATTTCACCCGGCCTGGCACGAGTCCATGCGGCTGGCCAAGGAAAACGGGTTGCATTCGCTCACCTGGACCGACGACCGGCCCGGGGCGCAGGTGGTGCGCTCTGCCCTGGCCTACCTGCACAACCAGTTCGAAGCCGGCAGCATGTGCCCCATTACCATGACGCACGCCTGCGTGCCGGCCCTGCGGCGCCAGCCGGACGTGGCCGAGCAGTGGCTACCCGGCATTCTGGCCAACGCCTATGATCCGCACTGCCGGCCGGCCGACCGGAAAACCGGCCTGACCATCGGCATGGGCATGACCGAAAAACAGGGCGGCTCGGACGTGCGCGCCAACACCACGCAAGCCGTGGCCATCGACCGGAAAGGCCCGGGCGAAGCCTATCGGCTGACAGGCCACAAGTGGTTCTTCTCCGCGCCCATGTGCGACGGCTTTCTGGTGCTGGGCCAGACCGACCAGGGCCTGTCCTGCTTCCTGCTGCCCAAGTGGACGCCGGAGGGCGAGCGCAACCGCATCGAGATTCAGCGGCTCAAGGACAAGCTGGGCGACAAGTCCAACGCCTCCAGCGAGGTGGAGTTCCGCGGCGCCTTTGGCTGGATGATCGGCGAGCCGGGCCGCGGCGTGCCGACCATCCTCGACATGGTCGCCCAGACGCGACTGGACTGCGTGCTCGGCTCGGCCGGGCTGATGCGCCAATCGCTGGTCCAGGCGCTGCATCATTGTGCCTACCGTGAGGCGTTCGGCGGCCGGCTGATCGACAAGCCGCTCATGCAGAACGTGCTCGCCGATCTCAGCCTGGAATCGGAAGCCGCCGTGGCGCTGGCCCTGCGGCTGGCCCGCGCCTTCGAGGCCGGCGCCCGGGGCGACGAAAGCGAGCAGCAACTGGCCCGCCTGGCCATGCCGGTAGCCAAGTACTGGGTATGCAAACGCACCCCTGCCACGGTGAACGAAGCCCAGGAATGCATGGGCGGCGCGGGTTATGTGGAGGAATCGATTCTGCCGCGGCTCTACCGGCAGGCGCCGCTGAATTCCATCTGGGAAGGTTCAGGCAACGTCCAGTGTCTGGACGTGCTGCGCGTGCTCTCCCGCGACCGCGACTGCTTCGACACGCTGCGCCTGCAGCTGCACGCCGCGCGCGGTCTGAACGAGGAATACGACGCCCACATCGAGCGGCTGGATCGAGCCATGACGGATACGGCCAGCCTGGAAGTGCGAGCCCGCAGCGTGACGGCAGACATTGCCCTGGCGCTTCAGGCCAGCCTGCTGCTGCAGGCGGAAAGCTCTGTCGTGGCGCAGGCCTTCTGCCGCAGCCGCCTGAACGGCCAGGGCCCGGCCGCCTTCGGCACCCTGCCCGCGGACGTTGACCTGCAGGCCCTGGTTGACCGGGCCATGCCGCACTGAAAACCCGTGCTCGGCGCCCGCCCTACTCCGGAAACGGCCCCGGCTTGCCCGTGTAGAAACCCTGCACCAGGTCCACGTTCATCAAACGCAGCATGTCCAGCGTGGCCTCGTCTTCCAGATGCTCGGCAATCGTGATGATGCCGAGTTCGTTACCGATCCGCACCGCGGATTCCACCACGGCGCGGTCCACACTGCTCTCCAGGATGTTGCGCACGAACGAGCCGTCGATCTTCAGGTAGTCGATCGGCATGTTCTTCAGATAGGTAAACGAAGACATGCCGGCGCCGAAATCGTCCAGCGCAAACTTGCAGCCCATATCCCGAAGCTGATTCATGAAGCGCACGGCCACCGTAAGCTGTGACACGGCCGCGGTTTCGGTGATCTCGAAGCAGATCTGCTCGGGGTTCAGGCCGTACTCGAGCAGCCCGTCGCGCACGAAGCCCACGAACTTGCTGTCGCTCAGCGTCTGACCGGAAAGATTGATGGCGTAGACGGCATCGGTCCTGTCCAGAACCGGGCCCAGCTGAGACAGCGCCCGCCGGGTGGTGGCGCGGTCCACCGAGTTCATAAGGTAATAGCGCTCGGCTGCGGGAATGAATTCGCCCGGGCTGATGACCTGGCCATCCACGCCGACAAAGCGCACCAGCAGCTCGTGGTAGGTGGCCACGAGCGGCTGCTGATGGATGTCCAGCACCGGCTGCGAGACAAACTTGAAGCGCTCGTCCTGAATGGCGTCGCTGATGTCCGCCACCAGCTGCATTTCGGTGTAGCGGCCGGAAGTCTGCTCTTCCTCCGAGCCCGAGACGTGAAACCGGTTGCGTCCCGCGTCCTTGGCCGAATAGCAGGCGGCATCGGCCTGGGCCAGCACGCGAGACACGTTTTCCGCGCCGGAATCGATCATGGCCACGCCAATGCTCGCGCCCACGTCGTAGCTGCGATCGTCCCAGTCGAAGCGGTGGGTCTCGACGGCGTTGATCAATTCCCCCGCAATGCGTTCGGCCGTCTCCAGATCGCAGTTGCGCAGCAGAATACCGAACTCGTCGCCGCCCAGGCGCGCCAGCAGATCGGCCTTGCGCAGCCGCTCGCGCAGCACGCCGGCAATCTGCCGCAGCAGTTCGTCACCGGCCGTGTGGCCGCTGCTGTCGTTGACGATCTTGAAGCGATCCAGGTCCACGTACAGCAGCGCGTCGCTGGCGTGCTCGCTCCGCTGGCCGGGCGCCATTTCCCGGTTGAGAATGCGCTCGAACTCGTCACGGTTGACCAGCCCGGTCAGCAGATCGTGCGAAGCGCGGTAGGACAGCTCGTCGGCGAGCAACTGCTGATCGGTCACGTCGCGGAAAACCAGTACGGCGCCCACGATTTCACCCGCGTGATTGGTCAAGGGGGCCGCGGAGGAATCGATACCGATGCGCCGGCCACCCCGATTGGTGAGCGAAACGCCATATTCGGTCTGCTCGATCACGCGGTTGTCGGTCAGGCAGCGCCGCACGGGCGATTCGATGGAACGGCTGCCGTGATCGCTGTACAGCGCGAAGTACTCCTCCAGCGGTTTGCCCAGCGCATCTTCCAGGCGGCAGACAATAAGATTTTCCGCCGCCGGATTCATGTAGGTGATGCGCAGATCGAGATTGGTGGTGATGACGCCGTCACCCACCGCGCGCAGCGTGGTCTGAATGCGCTCCCTTTCGTCCGACAGCGCTTCGACCGCCACGGCGCGCTCCTCGCGCAGGCGAGCGGTGCTCAACCCGACTTCCAGCAGATCGGCCACCGCCGTTGACAGGCTGATTTCGTGTTCCGACCACGCCCGCGGCTGGGTGCTGAACAGGCAGATCAGGCCCATTTCGTCATATTCATGCCGCATGGGCGTCACCAGCGCGCCCCGGATACCCTCGGCTTCGAAATAGGGGCGCGCCTCGCGGTAGAGGCCGGATTCGTTCACGTCCGAGGCCACGGCCGGCCGCCCCCCGCGCAGCCGCACCACCAGCGGCTGCCCGGTATCCAGCACGAAGCTGCGCATGGAGGGCTCTCTCATGTCGACCCCGTCACCCGCAGCGGCCTCCAGCAGGCTGATGCGGCCATCGTCGCTTAGAGTGGCATGCATGGCGATGGTGCCGGGGAAAATGCGCGCCATATTGGCCAGCGTGGTTTCCACGACCGCGTGCGAGGATTCCTCGCCCACCAGCGCGCGGGACACCTTGTTCAGCAGCGACAGGCGATGCCGCTCCTGCTGCAGCGACAACTCGCGTTCCTTCTCGCGCTGGACGTTCTCGATCTGGCAGATATAGCGTTCGGCTTCGCCGCGGGCATTGCGGGAGACCGCAACGTTGAGGAGCACCCGGACGGGGTCGCCATTCGCGTTGACCAGCCGGTATTCGTCGCGGTGCGTGGTGATCGACTTCGCATTCATTCCGGATACGGCGGTCAGCCAGCGAGCGCGATCGCCGTCTACCAGCAATTCGTCGATCGCCTTATTACCCAACGTGGCCTCCGAACGCCCCAGCAGCGAACACAGCGCGGTATTGATACGAGTTATTCGCCGCTTCTCGTTAAGCAGCGCCATGCCCACTCCGCCCTGTTCGAACGTCGCACGGTAGAGCGCCTCGCTCTCTCGAATTGCCGCCTCCGAGCGCTGCTGGCTGGTGACATCGAAAAAGCTGAGCAGCACGCCGACCGTTTTCTGCTCGGGCGATCGATAGGGCACGACCCGAAGGGTAAACTTGCGCCCTTGATGATCGTTTATCGATATCTCATCCGGCACGCCGGACAGGAAGACCCCGCGAATATTCGGCAGGAAGCCGAGCAGATCGATGTCGGCATCGATGCTCGCAATGGGGGCTTCGGGCGCCAGATCATCCAGATGCAGCAGTTCGACCGCGGCCGCGTTGGCCTGACTGACCCGCAGATGCTCGTCCAGCACGACCATCGGGTAATCCAGGCTTTCCTTGATGTTGTCCAGGTCTTCGGCGAGCCTGGCCAGCTCGGCGGATTTCTGCTCCAGCGCGTTATTGGCGGTCAGCAGTCGCTCGTGGCTGGACTGGATTGTCTCGTTGGCGGTTTGCAGCGCTTCGTGGGTGAATCGCATCTCTTCATTGGACGACTGCAGCGCGTCGCCTTGCAGCTGCCGCTCCTTGCTGGAAGTGGCCAGCGCCTCGATCACGGTCCGAAGCTGTTGCCGCGTAGCGGCGAGCTCCTTTTCGAGTTCGGCCATTATGCCGCCCTGAAGGTCTTCGCCGACCGCGCTCTGCTCACTCTCGGGACTCTCCGTCACCCGGTTGAACGAGAGCGTCAGGAAGGTGTGCTCGTCGTGCTCGAGCGGCGCCACGCTGACGCGCACCCGCGCCTGTTCGCCCTCGATCTTCAGTGTCCGGATACCGCCTTCGCGGCCAACAGCCTCTCGGCGGCAGCGGTTCACCAGCGCCCGGACTTCGGGGCGAAGCGCCTCATCCACCATGGCAAACAGATCAAGCTCGGCGCTGCCGCTCGGAAAGCGCAGGAATGGCCGCAGGTCGCCGGTGAAATTGACGACGTTGTTATTCGCGTCCACCAGCAGTGATGGCGGGCTGTAGCGCTCGAGCAGCGCGTCCCGCATACGCACCGCCAGACTGGGCGTATTGTCCCCCCGGCTTGCGCCGGGCGCGGCATCCGATGCGGCGGATATCCGAACGCGAGGCTGATGAGCCTTCCCGCCGGCATCCGGCCCCGTATTGTCGAGTCGCCGGTAAATGCACCCGGCCGAAGCAATCGGTTCGAACAGGTCCTGCCGGTCACAGGTTTCCGTTGTGCCTAGAAACAGAATGCCGCCCGGCTTGAGCGCGTAATGCAGTATGTCCTGAATACGCGCCTGGGCCGCCCGGGTGAAATCAATGAGCAGATTGCGGCAGGCAACAAGATCAATCCTGGAGAACGGCGGGTCATCCATCAGGTTCTGCGCCGCAAAGACCAGGTGCCGACGCAGCGTCGCGCACACCGAATAGGCTTGTCCCTGTTGGTCCAGATAGCGGTCGCGGTACGCCTGCGGCAGCGACTGCACCGCGGCTTCGTCATACACGCCGTTACGGGCGTGCTCGACTGCGGCCTGATCGATATCGCTGGCAAAGACAATGAACGCCGGGGCATCGGGCCGCTCACGCACGGCCTCGGCAAACAGCATGGCAAGGCTGTAGGCCTCCTCGCCCGTGGCGCAGGCGGGCACCCAGATACGCAGCACGTCGTGGGCGCCCTTGTCCTCGACCAGTTTTTCAATCAGCGATTGAAGCGCGTCGAAGCCATCCGGGTCGCGGAAAAAGGCGGTCGCCGATGCCAGCACCTCCCGCACCAGCGCCAGGGCCTCTTCCGCGTCGCTATCGAGCCGTTCGGCGTAGGCCTGCAGGGAGGCGCAGTCATGCAGCGCCATTCTTGCGGCGATACGGCGATCCAGCGTAGACGGCTTGTAGTGGCTCAGATCGTAGCCGCTCTTGCCGCGGATCAGACTGATGACCTGATTGACCCAGTCCGACGAGCCTTCACGCTCGGGCGGCGCCGGCGGCTGATCGACACCATCATTCGCCGGAGCAGCATCGGCGACGGTCTGGAGCGGCGGCTTATCGACGGCCACGCTGGCGGCCTTTGCTGTTTCGGTATTCTTGGGCGACTGAGCATCCGTCGGCTCAGCGGCGCTGGCAGTATTTTTCACGGTGCTGGAATCTTGGCGGGAACTGCGGCTGCTGCCGCTCTGCTGTTTCTTCCGGGGCGCGGGCTTGCGCTTGGCCGCATCACCCCGGGTGGACGTGGTCTTCGGTTTGGCGGCCGTCTTTTTCTTCGATGACGCTGGCTTCGCGGTCTTGCCCGCCCGCCCACTGCTTCCGGACTTCTTGCGCACGCGCACAGGCCTGGCGGATGCGTCCGCTTGCTGGTCTTCCGGCGGTTGCTCGGTCTTGTCGTCAGCCACTGTCTCGCACTCGCTGCTCTACGCCCCCGTGCACCCCTGGCTGACTCGCGAAGCCGCGGCTATGGTGCAGGTCCGTGTTATGTATCGGTCGCCGCAAGGCACTCTTGAGTCTCTTCGTGCCGAAAATCTTCGGGGGCGGGCAGGCGGCGGGGCAGTCCCGCCAAACGGCCCGCACGCCGATTCCCGCCGCCGGGTACATTCATCGCGCGCTTAACGCAGATGGGTGTAAATACCGGTCGGCGAGCCGATATATCATCTGATACATTTTATCGTTATTCTGCATCGTAAAGGTGCCCGGCAAGCCAGAGTCTCCGGCGGCGAACCCGGCAGTGCCCAAGATGCGCGCCAGTACAGTCCCAATGAGCCAAGTCCACAACGATAACGACAGCGGGCCGGATAACGAGACTGACCTCGTACAGGTATTCGAACGCACCGCTCTGGAACAGATCAAGGCGCTGTTGAACAGCATGTTCGATGGCGCTGACGATGCGTTATTTTCCATGGCCGAGAAAGCGGAGAACACCCGCAACCAGACGCTTTACTTCGACACCATGCGCACGCTTCGCATTGATCGCCCGCGTATCGTGGACGGCTTCTGCGACGCCCTCAAGGCCAACCCGGACGGGCGCCCCAGGGCGGGCGGCGGTGGCGACGACGGACCCGCTCTGGACCTGGATGCCGGTGGTTCGGAACTCCGGCTGCAGGAAATGGACTCGCTGGAAGAGTCCATCGCCATCTCGAACATGATTTCGCGCGGACTGCAGGTCGGCGGCGGCCAGTATTCCGATCTGAAAGCCCGCGTGACCTGGCTCCGCGAGAATCACCAGTCCGACATCCCCCCGGAAGCCTATTCCCCGCGCGGCATCTGCGTGTCCTTCCAGGACGCCATGGAGCCGGTGGACCTGGACATCGAAACCCGGCTGCTGATCTTCAAGCTGTTCGACATCCGCGTCATCGTAGGGCTGTCGACGCTCTATCGGCGGCTCAACGAGCTGCTTGATGAGGCCGGCGTACCGGTGGTACGCAAGGCGGCCCGGCCCGGCCAAGCGCATGGTCGGCCCGGCGGTCCGGGCCGATCGCCGCACAATCAGGCCGAGGGCCAGCCGCAAGGCGGCGACGAGCACGGCGAAGGCGGGTACGGCGGGCAGGACTACGGCGGCTATGGCGGCAACCCCGGCTATACGGGTGAACAGTTCAGCCAGTTCGGCTACGCCACGCCGCCCGGCGGCGGCGCGCCGCAGCCTGCCTTTCCGCGACCGCCCTCCGGCATTTCCGGCTACGGCGGCAACCCGGGCTTCGAGCAGTCTTTCGCGTCCGGCGTAGCGGCCAGCCAGGCCGCGGGCGCCTCGACCGTGATGGGGCCGGTAGGCCTGTACGGCATTCCCGGACCGGTGCCGCAGGGCACGGCCGAGGGCGGTCCCGTACCCGGTGGCGTCAACCAGGGTCAGCTGCTCGGCGCGCTGGGTTCACTGCAGACCGTTGCACGCACGGCCGACCCGAACATGGTGGCCCGACCCGGCTGGGTGGGCGACCAGCTGCAGCAGTATTTCGGCGTTCGCAGCCCAGACGCGCTGGACAGCTCCATGCTGCCCGACCACGAGCGCGTGTTTCATCTGGTCAATTCGCTGTTTTCCGACCTGCTGACCGACCCGCAGATTTTCGACGGCGCCAAGGTACTGATCGCCCGCATGGAAATTCCCGTGCTCAAGATCGCCATGGCGGACCCGGAATTCTTCCGTCGGCATTCCCACCCGGCCCGGCAGATGCTGAGCGAAGTGGGCCAGCTCGGCGCCACCATCCGGCAGAAGGAATCGCCGGTTTTCGGCAAGATGGAGCGTATCGTCGAATCGTTGCTCACCGATTTCGATCAGGATGTGAAGGTCATCGAGCGGGTCAACCAGTCGCTGCGCGAGCTGGCCTATTTCGACCCCAAGAAGCCGGAAAGCGAAGGCGAGGCGCGGCGCAAGGCCCGGAATGCGGATGCCGTGGTCCGCGCCAAGCAGGTAGTGCTGGATGAGCTGCGTACCCGCAGCCGGGGCCACAAGCTGGCCGAGCCGGTCAAGAGTTTCCTGCTGCGCGCCTGGGGGCCGTTCATGGGCCTGCAGTACGCGTCTCACGGCCCCAAGAGCGACGAATGGGAGCGCGCCATCAAGCTGCTCGACCAGCTGCTGGCCGCCTGCACGCCCATAAAAACGGAAGATCAGTACGAAGAGCGCACGGTCTCCCAGCGGGGCATGCTGCACGATCTTCGCGTCGACCTGATGACATCGGGTCTGGATTCATCGCTGACGGCTGTGCGTCTGGCGCGGCTCGAGCGGCATCTGGTGCAAACGCTGGCCGAACAGGTGCGCGCGCTCAACGCCGAGCATGAAGACGAGACCTCGGGCGAGCGCCCGGCCATCGACGCAGCCGTGGAAGTGACCGCCGACACCGAGGTGCCCGAAGCCGTGGAGGCCCGCGAGGCGGCCGAAACCGGCGATGCGCAAAAGCTGCATGAACTGCTGGAAATGATTCTTCAGCCCAACACCTGGTTTCAGCTCTACACCGGCCCCGAGCATCGCCACGGCCGCTGGCTGAAGGTGCACTCGTTCAAGCCGGAAAAGGATCAGGTGCGGTTTTCCAACCACAGCGGCCAGGTGGTAGAGAGCAAGGCGCTGAACATCCTGGCCGAGGAACTCTGCGACGGCCGCTCGCGCCCCATCTTTGCCAGCGACCAGAAATTCCAGAAACTGCAGGCGCGTCTGACCTTCATGCTGCAGAACGCAACGGCCGAGGAAAGCGGCACGGCCTGAAGGGGCCCGTGATGGGTTACGCGGACGCTGCGCCGGACGTAACCCGCTGCAGAAACAGCTCAAGGTGCTCGATCAGCTTGACCGGCGCCTCCTGGGCCACCCAGTGCGACACGCCTTCCAGATAGACCACCTTTGCATCGACGCACAAGGCGGCGCTGGCGTCGGCCAACCTTGAATCCAGAAAGCGATCCTCGGCGCCCCAGAGCACGAACACCGGCTGCTCGAACCGGGCCGTCGGCCGCGCTGCCGTTTCACTGGCGTTGCGCACCGCGGCGCGGTACCAGTTGATCATGGTCCGCATGCCCTTCTTCCAGGCCTGGCGATAGCTGGCCCGCAATTCGCTATCGAGCAGGCGATCCAGACCCGCCAGCTTCATCCCGAAGGCGCCGCCGCCCGCCGTGAAAAGCTTTTCCGGCAACCAGGGCAACTGGAAGGCCATCACGTACCAGCTCTTGAGCATCTGGGCGGGTTCGCGACGCATGGCGGCAAGATATTCGCTGGCGTGCGGGGCGTTGATGACAAACAGCGACCGCACCCGCCGCGGGTGGCGTCCGAGCATGTGCCAGGCCACCAGCCCACCCCAGTCGTGGGCCACCAGATTCACCGACGACAGGCCGAGCGTGTCGCACAGCCCGGCGATATCGTCCGCCAGCCGATCAATGTGATAGGCCGACACGCTCTGCGGCTTGTCGCTGTCGGCATAGCCGCGCTGATCGGGGGCGATGCAGCGGTAGCCCAGCGCCGCAAAATGCTGCATCTGCGGCTCCCATTCCATCCAGAACTCGGGAAAGCCGTGCATGAAGACCAGCGGCTCGCCATGCACCGGGCCCAGCATGGCCACATGCAGTTCCAGCCCGCCCACGTCAACGCGCTGGTGCTCGATTTCGCCTGCCTTGCTCATTGTTCCGGCTCTCCGGTCTGACTCATATTCTTGAATGTGGCCAGCACCACCCTGCCCTGGGCGAAACTGACGATGATGCGGATGTCCTCGCTGCGCCAGATGGCCGTTTCGCCGTTCAAGCCGCCCAGGCTTACCGCGCTGGATTCGCCCGGCTCGCCCAGAATGGCCACCACCTGCTCGCGCGTCATGTCCTGTTCCACGCGCTCGAAGCCGGCCTGGGACACGCGCTCGGAACAGCCTGTCAGCGCTAACGCGAGCGCAACCGCAAGAAGCACCGCCCGCGGCCCTGCCCGATTCATGACTGCACCCGCCGCCACGGCCCCTGTTGGCCCTCGTCCCGCACCTGGCCCTGGCGGGCCAGCCGCAGCAGATGCGCCAGTACTTGCTGCTCGGCCACGGGATGCAGCTGGCGGGGCACATCCTGATAGATGGCCTCGACCAGCTCGCTCGCGCGCCAGGTTCCTTCGCCCAGTGTTTCGAGAATCTGCTGCTCACGCGCGTGGCGGTGCGCAATGATCTGCGCAAACTGCGACTGGGCATCATCCATTCCCCCGCCATGCCCGGGCGCAATGCGGGCGATCTGCTCGGTCTGCAGTCGCGCCAGCGACGCCAGGTAGTCGTCCATATCGCCGTCTGGCGGCAGGATCACCACCGTGACCGCCTCCATGACGTGATCGCCCGCGAACAGCAGGTGCTCGTCCTCGAGCAGAAAACACAGATGGTCAGCGCTGTGTCCCGGCGTATACAGCGCGCGTAGCCGCCGCCCGTCCAGCACAAGAGTGTGGCCATCTTCGATGGTCTTGTCGGGCACGAACGCCTCGTTTCGCACGCCCGTGAGCCGCGCGGGGTGGGCCAGTACCGGCGCGCCGGTCGTCTGCGACAGCGTGGCCGCGCCGCTGGAGTGGTCGGGGTGATTGTGGGTCACCAGTATCCAGCGAATCCGCCCACCCCCTGCGCGCACCACGGCGTCCAGGTGATCGGCATCGTCCATGGCCGGATCGATCACCGCCACCTCGTCTTCGCCAATCAGATAGGTGTTGCTGCCGGGACCGGTCATCATGCCGGCGTTGGGCGCGGTAATCCGGCGCACGCCGGCCGCCAGGTCCATCACGCGGCCGGGCTGGAAATCGCTGTCGCTCATGAAAAGTAGGAGCGCATCACGACGCGTTCGATGTTGCCCTGCTCGTCAAACTCGATCTTTTCGCCCTCTACGGTGGGGACCTTGGCCATGCCGCGAATCTCGTCCATGACCTGCTCAACGGTATCGTAGGCGCACAGGAACCGCATCTGCACCAGCGTGGGCGGCATCATGGGAAACTCGCCGGCCTCGTTGCGCTCGACCGCGCGCGCCGGGGTAACCCATTCGCCGGCCACGGTCTCGCTGCCGTCGTGGGTCGCGGCCTGACCGGCATCCACGCTGCAGGCAAAAAACCGCGTGGAGTAGCGTCGCGGTTCCCCGCGCGGCGTAATCCAGTGGCTGTAGTAGCACAATCGGTCGACCGGCAAGCGCAGATCGAATGCGCGGCAGATGTCGAGCAGCGAGCGTTCGCCGGCATTCAGGGCATCTCGCGCCGCCCGCAGCTCGGCCGTTATCGACGGCTGTCGGCCCTCCGCGTCGGTCGCGATCAGCACGCCGGCTTCCTCGAAGCACTCCCGCAGGGCCGATACCCAGAGCGCCAGTCCGTCCTCCACGCCGCCCAGAATGCGCCGGGCCATGTCGGGCGAAAGACCATCGCAGCGCGCCAGGATTTCGGGGTCGCTATCCTGTGGATCAAGCGCACCGCCCGGAAATACATGCATGCCCGGACCGAACACGGTGCGGCGATTACGGCGCAGCATGTAGGTCTGCACCCCGGCGTCACTGTCCCGCAACAGCATGATGGTCGCGGCCTGGCGTATCGGCACGTCGTCTTGAGTCATCCGGATATCCTGCGTCGCTGCTTGACCCGGGCGCGGCTTGCGCCGCCCGTTGCGGCCGGTAGCATAACCGGCGTGACGGATTTTCAGAAAAAAACGCAGCCGATCATCGCGACCAACAGCGTCGTATTCGTCTACGGCACGCTGATGCGCGGCGAATACAATCACCACTATCTGACCGATCAGACCTACCTGGGGCCGCATCGCACCGAGCCGCTGTTCCACCTGTACGACACGGGCCCCTACCCGGCGGCGACCCGCCCGGGCCAGAATGCCCTGCAAGGCGAGCTGTATCGGGTTGACGCCGACTGCATGGCCCGGCTGGATGTACTGGAAGATTATCCGCTGCACTACACTCGCGAGCAGATTGTCACGCCCGAGGGCCCCGCCTGGATCTACCTGTGGATCGCCTCGCTCAACCCGCGGTGGCCGCTTCTCGCGGGCGATTGGCGGGCACGCTAGCGGCGCGGAGTGCCGCGTGACGCGGCGGCCCAGCCGGCGTATCCTCCAAGAAACCTTTTCGGATTGAAAAGAGGCCAACATGCCGAACAGCGAGAAAGTCTGGGACTGCCTGATCAAGAACGCCACGGTCTTCGACGGCAGCGGCGAACTGCCGCGCGTGGAGGACGTTGCCGTCTGCAACGGCCGCATTCAGGCGCGCGGAATCGACCTGCCCGAGTCGGCCGCCGGTGAGGTAGTCGACGGCAGCGGACAGTGGCTCATGCCCGGCCTGCTGGATATACACACGCATTTCGACCTGGAAGTGGAACTGGCCCCGGGCCTGCCCGAAGCGGTGCGCCACGGCACCACCACCGTGGTGGTATCGAACTGCAGCCTGGGCACCTGTTACGGCGCGCAGCGACGCGGTGAACAGGACCCCATTGTGGACTGCTTCGCGCGGGTGGAAAACATTCCCAAACCCGTGCTCAAGAAGGTGGCCGACGCCGTGGACTGGCATGACTCCGCCGGCTATCTGGAGCACTTCGACCACATCAATCTCGGGCCGAACATCGTGCCGCTCATACCGCATTCCATGCTGCGCATCGAAGTGATGGGCCTGCAGGAGAGCATCAGTCGCGAGCCGACCGAGACCGAACTCCGCGAAATGGAAAAGCTCGTGGAAAAGGGCATGCAGGAGGGTTATGCCGGTTTCTCGACCGACGCGCTGCCCTTCCACTACCTGGCCAACGACCCGAACCGAAGGTCGAAAATCCCCACCCAGTTCGGCAGCTACGGCGAACTCAAGCGCCTGACCCACGTGGTGCGTCGCCACGACCGGGTCTGGCAAGCCACCCCGCCCAAAGACAACCGGTTTCAGGTCATCCGCAATTTCCTGCTGACCAGCGGCCGGCTTTTCGGCAAGCCGCTCCGGCTGACGCCGGTGGCCGCGCTGGACCTGCACACCAATCGGGCCCTGAGCCGGCTGGGCGTGCTGCTGGGCCACGTGCTCAACAGCCGGCTCATCAACGGCCGCTTTCGCATGCAGGCCCTGTCCGCGCCGTTTACCGTCTGGGCCGACGGCGCCATCACACCGCTGTCGGAGGAAATTCCGGAGCTGCGTGAACTCAACGAACCGGACCTGGAGGACAGCGAGACGCGGCGCGCCATCCTGCGCGATCCGGATTATCGCAAGCGCTTCCGCCAGATGTGGTACCGCGGCAAATCCGGTTTCAACATCGCCAACCTCAAGCGCATGCTCCGCATGGAAGACGAGGTACTCAACCGGCGGCTGGACGACATGTACTTTGCCTCCGGCGGCCCGGATGACTGGCGCGAAGAGAGCATGGAGTCCGTGTACAAGCGACTGGTGCGATGGCAGGGCGGCGATGCCTCGGCCGCCCGGTCGGGCGCCGAGCGTGAGGCGTTCGAGGCCTTCCGCAACCCCGTGGGCGACGACTGCACGTTCTTCCTGCACTTGCTGGAGCATTACGACACGGACATCCGCTGGCACGTCACCATCGCCAATCGCGACCCGGACACGGTCAAGAAGCTGCTGTTTCACCCCAAACTGCTGCCGGGCTTCAATGATTCGGGCGCACACCTGACGAACATGGCCTTCTACGACGGCAATCTGCGCACGCTCAAGCTGGCCGCCGAGGAGGGACTGGCGTGCGTGGCGCAGCAGGTGCGGCGGCTCTCTGCCGAACCGGCAGAGTTTTTCGGCCTGAACGTGGGGCGAATTGACCTGGGCGCCCAGGCCGATCTGCTCATGGTCGACCCCAAGGCGCTCGAGTCTTACGTGCCCGAAGACTGCGTGGGGCTGATCCATCGCGATGTGTTCGAGCACCGCCAGATGGTCAACCGGGTGCCGGGCGTGGTTCGGCAAGTCATGATTGCCGGCCAGTTCGCCTGGCGCGACGATGACTTCACGGCCGAGTTCGGCGCCCGGCGATTCGGCCGCGTGCTGCGGCACAAGGACCATCCCCGGGAACAGACCGTCGCGCCTGCATCGCCGCAGCCGGCGCGCCGCGCCGCCTGAGCGAGGGCTTAAGCCGTTAATCAAACAGTTCACTCAATACGCGAAGTCCTTTTGCGCCTCATTCGACTTTTCAGGGGTGCCGCATTGGCCGGCGCAGGTCCGGCCAATGCTCTCGTGCCCTTGCGGTCGCGGGCAGGCTATCCGCTACGCGGGCTCGCGTTGCTCGGGCCTGCATTGTTGATCCGAAAATTTTGTCTGTTTAATGCCCGGATCAATAATTCCGGGCGCGCGCGGTGCCCCAGTAGTTGTAGCAGAGCACCTTGGGCCCGGGAATATAGCCCTGCGACATGTTCGGGTCGGCAAACCCGGCCTGCTGGAGCAGCGCCGGAATGTCGCGGCCGATATGGCAATTGCCGGCGATTTTCCGCCAGGTCGGCGTCAGCCGCTCCTGCCACTTGTGCACGCCGGCGTCAGGCGACTTGCCGTGCTCGCAGTAGATCAGGCGACCGCCCGGCTTGAGCACGCGGCGCATTTCCGACAGCGCCGCCAGCGGGTCGGGAATGCTGCACAGGGTGTAGGTCAGCACGATGCAGTCAAAACGGTCGTCGGGCTGCGGAATCTTTTCGGCCGACAGCGGAATCATGTCGACGTCCAGGCCCGCGCGGGTCATGCGCTTGCGCGCCAGCGGCTGCATCTCGGCGGCCGGGTCGAGCCCCCAGAGGCGCTGAACCTTGCGCTTGTCGTAGTGGCAGAGGTTCTGACCCGTGCCGATACCCACCTCAAGCACCTGCCCCGCGGCCATGGGCACGACCTTCTCCCGCTGCCGGGTAATGGCCTTCATGCCGCAGGCGAAGTCGAGCACGCGCGGCAGGCAGTAGCGATCGTAGAAATTCATGGCGGCGCTCCCGGCAGTTGATTTGCGCAGTGTGAAAGCAAGTGGCCATTATGCCGGTCTACCTGCCCATAGTCCGACTTGAGCCACGGGAACTGCAAGCATGCGATCAATCCACGCCTTGAAGCCGGCTTTTCTGCCCCTGCTGATTCTGCTGGCGAGTGCCTGCGGACAGGCCAGTCAGCCTGCCGCCGGCAGCCAGGCGGCCGACGACGCCGCTGCGGCGTCGCCGGCCGAGCTGCCCGAGAAGGCGAAGACCGCCGTATTTGCGGGCGGCTGCTTCTGGTGCGTGGAAGAGGCTTTCGACAAGGTTCCCGGGGTGTTGGAAACCACGTCGGGCTACACGGGTGGCCACGTGGAGGACCCCAGCTACGAACAGGTCACCCGGGGCGGCACCGGTCATCTGGAAGCCCTGCGCGTGCGCTTCGATCCTGATCGCGTCAGCTATGAGCAGCTGCTGGATCAGTTCTGGCACAACATCGACCCGACGGACGATCGAGGGCAGTTCTGCGACAAGGGCGAATCCTACAAGAGCGCCATATTCGCCACGCCCGGAGAGCAGATGGCGCAGGCCAGGGCCTCGCGGCAGGCCTTGATCGACAGCCCGGACGGGCCAGACCCGATCGTTACCCCCGTGCTGGAGGCCCAGACCTTCTACCCGGCCGAGCAGTATCACCAGAACTATCACCAGAAGAATGGTTTGCGCTACACGTTCTACAAGACCAGCTGCGGCCGGGTCAGTCGTCTGGAGGACGTGTGGGGCGAACAGGCCGCCGGCGGGCCTTTCAAATAAGGCTGATTTCAGCCCGGCGCGACCGGCGCCGGCGTGATACCGCAGGCCCTGAGCAGATTATCGGTTTCGTGAAGCGGCAGCCCCATGACGCCGGAATAGCTGCCCTCCAGCCGCCGCACGAACACCGCGGCAAAGCCCTGAATGGCGTAACCGCCGGCCTTGTCGGCCGGCTCCCCTGACGCCCAGTAGGCCGCCAGCTCCGCTGCATCAATGCGGCGAAAATGCACGGTGCTGACGCTTACGCGGCTGCGGCTGCCCTGGGCGTCGACCAGCGCCACGGCGCTCCACACCTGGTGACTGCGTCCTGAAAGCCGGCCCAGCGTGTCCATGAAGTCCTGCCGGTCGCGCGGTTTGCCCAGAATATCCTCGCCCATCACAACCGCCGTATCGGCACCCAGCACGGACCGTCCGCTGGCCGCGCCCTGGCGTGCCCAGACCGCTTCTGCCTTCGCCCGCGCCACGCGCTCCACATAGGCCTCGGCGGACTCGCCGGGCTGCACCGTTTCGTCCGTATGGGCCGGACACTGCTCGAAGGCGACGTTGATCTGACGCAGCAGTTCGGCCCGGCGGGGCGACTGTGATGCGAGCAGCAGCTGAGGTATCGGAGATGAATTCATCGCCCGGCAGTCTACACCCCAAGCCCCAGCCGAGGCTGCGCTCACTAGAACAGATGCTGATTGACGAACAGATGCACGGCGATACTGATGATGTAGCCCAGCGCGATGGCCCAGGACCATTTCAGGTGCGCAAAAAAGGTGTAAACGCCCCGCGCCTGTCCCATGACCGCCACCCCCGCGGCCGAACCGATGGATAGCAGCGAGCCGCCCACGCCGGCGGTCAGCGTCACCAGCAGCCAATGGCCGTGGGACATCTCCGGCAGCATCGTGAGCACGGCGTACATGACGGGGATGTTGTCGACCACTGCGGACGCAAGACCCACCAGGATGTTGGCTACAAGCGGGCCGAAACCGCCGTAGAACACTTCCGACAGCAGCGCCAGGTAGCCCAGCGTACCGAGCCCGCCCACGCAGAGGATGATGCCGTAGAAGAACAGCAGCGTGTCCCATTCGGCCCGCTCGACCTGGCGGAAAATGTCGAACGGCTGCGGCTTGCGATCGTACTCGCCCACCTCGAGGATCGCCGCGCTTTCCCGGTCGTGGTAGCCCATGATGGACTGCTCGCGATGTCGCAGGTAGTAACCAAAGAGCTTGAGCAGCCCCAGGCCGGTCATCATGCCCAGCACCGGCGGCAAATGCAGCAGGGTATGGGCGGTGACCGCCAGCGAAATCGTGACCAGAAACAGCGTGATGACCCGACGCGCGCCCTTTTTCAACACCACCGCTTCGGTCAGCGGCGCCGGCTTGGCGCGCGGCACCGCCCAGACGATGATCAGCGCCGGCACCAGCCAGTTGACCAGCGAGGGCAGGAACAGATCGAAGAACTCGACAAAGTCCACCACGCCCTTCTGCCAGACCATGAGTGTGGTGATGTCACCGAAGGGCGAGAACGCCCCGCCCGCGTTCGCGGCCACCACGATATTCACGCACGCAGGCACCACGAAGCGGGCATCACCCCCACCGACCGCCAGCACCACGGTGCTCAGCAGCAGCGCGGTGGTCATGTTGTCGGCCAGAGGCGATATGCAGAACGCCAGCACGCCGGTAATCCAGAAGATGCCGCGCAGGGAAAAGCCCCGCGATACCAGCCAGCCGCGCAGCGCATCGAACACGCCGCGCTCTTCCATGGTGTTGATGTAGGTCATCGCCGCGAGCAGGAACAGCATGAGCTCGGCGAATTCAAGCAGGCTGTGACGCACCGCAATCTCGGCCGAGTGCGTGTCGCCGTTCATGGCGAAAGCCAGGGCGATTACCGCCCAGATAATGCCGGCCGCTACAATGACCGGCTTGGACTTGGAAAGATGAATTCGGTCTTCCGCAATCACCAGCCCGTAGGCCAGAATGAAGACGGCCAGGGCCACGAAACCGGCCCAGTGGACCGTAAAATCGACCGCCGGACCTTCGGCCACCGCGGCCAGGGCCGGCAGCGGAAACCCGGCCAGCAGGCCGATCATCAGAAGACTTGGACGTAGCACCAGTTGTTCACCCCCGGTCGAGTCAGTGCCGTCTCCGGCGCCGCATTCCCGCTTGCCGGGTGGCAAAAAAGAGCCCCGGCGCGCAGACCAGGCCGCGTACGATACACCCTTTATTGCAACGCAACATCAGAACATGCCGTGAGGCATGGCACCAAAAGGCCCTTGTATGGCGGATCGCTTTGAACAGGAACTCGGCTTGCGCACACTCGGCGCAAACCGCTTCGAAATCGAGATGGGAGACCGGTGGAATATAGGCCCGGTCCCCAACGGCGGCTACAGCCTCAGCGTGGCCGCCGAGGCCCTGCGACGCGTACTGGATTTCGACCAGCCGCTCAGCCTGACCGGCCACTTCCTGCGCCCGGCCCAGGCCGGTACGGCAACCATCGAGGTCGACACGCTGCGCAGCGGGCGCCGCATGGGCTACGCCCGCGCCGTGCTCAGTCAGGAGGGCTCCGCCAGGCTGGCCGTCACTGCCGTCAACGGCAATCCGGATAGCCGGTCTGGCTTCGATCATCTGACGCTAACGCCGCCCGAGCTGCCGGCATTCGAGGACTGCACGCCCATCCCCGGCGTGCGGCCGTTCAACGACAACATGTCGGTCCGGCTCGACCCGGCCTGCGCCGGCTGGCTCGAGGGTCGCTACGACGAACACTGTGTACTCACCGGCTGGGTGGCCTTTGCCGATGGTCGGCCCGCCGATCGCGCCGCGCTGCCCCTGTTCTCGGACAGTTTCCCGCCGCCCGTCTTCCGGCGACTGGGCCCCGTGGGCTGGGTGCCGACTCTGGAGCTGACGCTGCACTACCACCGCGCGCCGGCGTCGGCGCGGCTGATCGGCCGCTTCAGCACGCAGGTTGTCTCCAGCGGCATTCTCGAGGAATCCGGCCAGCTCTGGGACGAGACCGGTCAGCTGGTGGCCCGGGTACGGCAACTGGCGTTGCTGCAGCAACGCCAGGCGTAAGTCGCGACGTGCCGCCGCGCCTACGCAAAATCACCGTGGCGCTCACGCCCGGCTTTGGGCAGACTGCTGACGCATGACACCCGAGTTCCAACCACCGCCAACCACGGCCGAACGGGTTCGCGCCTACGCCGTCCATGTGCTCACGGCCAGCGGCATCATCTTCGTGTTCCTCGCAGCCACCGAAGTGGCGGCCATCCAGCCGAATACCGGCCTGCTGTTCTTCTGGCTGGCCATGGCGCTGGTCGTCGATGCGGTGGACGGCCCCCTGGCCCGCCGGTGGCGTGTCGGCCAACTGGCCACGCGCCTGGACGGGCGCACGCTCGATGACATCGTCGACTACCTGAGCTTCAGCTTCATTCCGCTGCTGCTGATCTGGAAGATGCAATGGGCCGGAGACTGGTCCACGCCGCTCGCCGTCGGGGCGATGCTGGTCAGCCTGCTGGGCTTTGCCAACATCCATGCCAAGCAGGACGCGGCCGGCTTTTTCTCGGGCTTTCCGTCGTACTGGAATCTGACCGCCTATTTCGCCGGACTGTTTCACGAGACCTACGGCAGCGACATCGTGGTCATCATGATGCTGGTTTTCATGGCGCTGACGCTGCTGCCGGTGCGCTTCATCTACCCCAACAAGATTCGTGCGCCGTTCCGGATGCCGCTGATCGCCGGTGGCGGAATCTGGCTGCTGTTTCTGCTGGCCACCCTGCCCGCCTATCCCGACCTGCCGGGCTGGGCGGTGTGGATTGCGCTGAGTTATCCGATCGCCTATCTGGCGTTGTCGGCCGTACTGGACGTCTGGGATCGCCTGGTGGGCGAACCGCCCGGGCGCTGAGCGACGCCGGGCAGGGTCGATCAGGCCCCGCCGCGGAATTCTTCCATGCGCGGCTGCGCCAGATGCTCGCGGAAACGCGCGGGCGTGGAGGGCCAGGAGTCCGGCAGCCCGTCGGGGCCGATGTACCAGCTGTTGCAGCCGCTCATCCATACCGTATCGGGCATCTGCTCGTTCATGTCGCGTTCGAGTTGATCGGCCACATCGTCACGCGGAACGAGGCTCCGGGCGCGGCCGTCGCGCAGTAAAGACAGGCAACGCATGATGTAGTCGGTCTGGGTATCGCCGATTGAGATCAGCGAGAAATTGCCCACCGGGCTGCGCGGCCCCTGCACCATGAAGAAATCCGGCATGCCCGGCACGCCCACGGTGCGATGTGCCCGCGGCCGCTGCGACCAGACTTCGCTCAGCGTCAGCCCCTCGGCCGTCTCCAGCTCCATGGGACGCATATAGTCATGGGCGTGAAAGCCGGTGGCCAGCACCAGCACATCGGCCTCGTGCAGCTGCCCATCATCGGTGACCACGCCTTCCGGCCGGATTTGCGTCACCGCCGCGCGCACAACATCGACATTGTCCTGCTGCACCACGTGGTAGTACTGGCCGGACATGATCAGCCGCTTGCACATGGGACTATCAGGCGGAGCGAGGCGCTCACGCAGTGCCGCGTCACGGATGCGGCCCAGGTTCCAGCGCACGATCCGGTCCACCAGACTGCGCTGCCAGCCGGGCGTGATGACCGCCTGCGCGAAGAATCGCTCGAAGCCGAATTCGTACACGCGGTGGATGAGCCGGCTGAGCCCGGGCACACGCTCCACCAGCCATTTCTCCGGCCGCGAGTAGCTGCGGTCCGGCATGGGAAATATCCACTGCGGTGTGCGCTGTATCGACAGCAGGTCGTGACCCTCGCTGCCCAGCCGGGTGACGATCTGTACAGCGGTGGACCCGGCACCGACCACCGCAATGCGCTTGCCCCGCAGGTCGACGCTGTGGTCCCAGCGCGCCGAATGAAAGCAGGGCCCGGCAAATTCATCCACGCCGGGCACGTCCGGCCAGCGAGGATGGTGCAGCACGCCCGTAGCGGCCACGATGGCGTCGACCTGATCGACTTCGCCATCACTGTCCTCCAGATGCCAGCGCGAGCCGTCGTGCCGGGCCCGCGTGATTTCGCAGCCAAACCGCACGAAGCGGCGCAGACCGTACTTGTCCGCCACCTGCTTCAGGTAGTCGTGGATTTCGCCGCCGCGGGCGAAGCGATAGCGCCAGTCGGTATTCGGCTCAAAGCTGTAGCTGTAGTAATGCGCCGGCACATCGCAGGACAGGCCCGGATAGGTGTTCTCGCGCCAGGTGCCTCCAACCTCGTCGGCCTTTTCGTAAATCTGAAAATCGATCCCGGCATCCTTGAGCTTCTTGCCCATGAGCAGCCCCGACATGCCGCTGCCGATGACGGCGACGCGCAGGGCCCGCGCGTTGGACCCGGATGAATGATCGGTATCTCGCATGACTCTCCTCCTGGCGGTTCGTGCCCTGCCTGGCCGGCAGCACCCGCACTTTAGTCCTGTCATCTTAACTGTAGACGCATCGTCAGTAACCACCCGTGCGTATAATCGGCCGCCACGCGCGCACGTAACGCCAGCTACATACCGGCCAGAGGTCAACCATGGGATACGCCCGGATCATGGGCACGGGCAGCTATTTGCCCCAACGCATCGTCACCAACCAGGAGCTGGAGACGCGCATCAATACCAGCGACGAGTGGATTGTTTCACGCACCGGTATCGAAGCGCGCCACGTGGCGGCAGACGACGAGGTCACGAGCGACCTCGCCCTCGCGGCCAGTCGGGCAGCCATCGAAAACGCCGGTCTGACGGCAGACGACATCGACCTGATCATCGTGGCGACCACCACGGGCGACATGGTCTTTCCCTCCACCGCCTGCCTGCTGCAGCGCAAGCTCGGCATTACCCGGGGCGCCGCATTCGACGTGCAGGCGGTTTGCACGGGCTTCATCTACGCGCTGTCGATCGCCGACAAATTCATCGCCAGTGGCCAGCACAAGCGGGCGCTGGTGGTCGGCGCCGAAGTCTTCTCCCGAATTCTCGACTGGAACGACCGCCGCACCTGCGTGCTGTTTGGTGACGGCGCGGGCGCAGTAGTCCTGCAGGCCGCCGACGAGCCCGGCATCTACTCTTCCCATCTTCATTCTGATGGGCGTCTGAGCGATATCCTAAAAGTGGAAGGCGGTATCAGTGGCGGTCAGATTACTGGCCACCCCTTTCTGCAGATGGACGGGCAGGCCGTGTACCGGACCGCCGTCAAGGCGCTGGATGAAGTCGCGCGCGAGGCATTGGCCCACAACAGCATGACGCCGGAGGACGTGGACTGGCTGGTGCCTCATCAGGCCAATATTCGAATCCTGCAGACCACGGCGGACAAACTGGGGCTGGCGCGTGACAAACTGGTGCTCACCGTCGCCCGGCAGGGCAACACCTCCGCCGCCTCGGTGCCGCTGGCACTGGACGCGGCCGCCAGCGAGGGTCGGTTCGCGCGCGGTGACCGGCTGATGCTGCTGGGTGTGGGCGGCGGCATGACCTGGGGATCCGTATTCCTGCGCTGGTAGGCGCCCACGCAGCAGCGTATCAATGACGTCATGAATACCCGCCAGGACACCGGCAATCTCGTCGAACTGCTCGACACGCTCGACCGCAACATGACGGGCAGCCAGGTAGCCGTGGACGACATGATTGCCGCCATCCGGCATCGCGGCTTTGGCCCGCTGATTATCCTGCCCGCGCTGATCGCCATGATGCCCACGGGCGCCCTGCCGGGCGTGCCGACCACGATGGCGCTGATCAACGCCTGCATCTGCCTGCAGCTTGTCTTCGGGCGGGATCACCCATGGGTGCCAGGCCGGCTGGGCCGGCTACGGATCAGCCGCGAACGATTTGACAAGGCGCAGACCATCGCGCGCCCCTGGGCGCGCCGCATCGACCGGTTTCTGCACCCGCGTCTGACCGGTCTGACGACCTATCCGGCGCCGCGTTTCATTGCGCTGGCGAGCCTGCTGCTCGGCCTGACCATGATTCCGCTGGAACTGCTGCCTTTCGCCGCCGCCGTGCCGGCTTCGGCGATCGTGCTGCTGGGTCTGGGGCTGAGTGTGCGCGACGGGCTGCTGATTCTTCTCGCGGCGCTACTGGCCGGCGGGGGCTTCGCCATGATCGCCTGGCTTTCCTGAGACCGCCGGCCAATTCACCCCTCCCACAAACCCTGCTCGCGGTGCCAGTCTTCCAGCGAAGTGTCGGGGTATTCGTCGTGGCAGCGGTCCACCGGGTCGGCATCCACCGGCAGCCAGTCGGGCTTGTAGGCCAGCATGATCCGCGTGCGGGAGGGCGCCGCGGGAAGCGGGCTGTCCACGGCGGATGCAAACGGATGCATCAGCTCGGGCCAGCGCGGGTCCCAGACCCACAGCGACGAGCCGCACTGGCTGCAGAACCGGCGCTCGGCGGGGCTGAGCGTGCCGTCATCCAGTCGCGCCCGGTAAACGCTGATCTGAGCCTCGCCCGAGACCTCCAGCGTGCTGGCCCAGCCGTGCAGATTGATCGCATAGCCGCCCCCGCCCGCGGTTTTCCGGCAGATAGTGCAGTAGCACAGCATGAACGGCACCGGGCCGGCGCTCTGACAGGCAAAGTGAACGGCGCCACAATGGCAGGAGGCTTTTAGTTCTTGCATTGAAACGACCCGCTATTGATCTGGAAGCGATTGGGTGGTTATTGCGCCACCCTGGAGCGTCCCGACTGATTCATCCCTGCGCCGCCGGCAGCAGGCGGCGATACAGCGACTGGGTGGGAAAGCCGTCGGCCGTCAGGCCCTGATCGGACTGATAGGCGCGTAGCGCCGAACGCGTATTCGGGCCGACCAACCCGTCCGGCGCACCGGCGCCGTAGCCCAGCTCGTTCAGCCGCGCCTGCATGGCCTTGATCTGGGTCCGCGACAACGCGGCCTCGCCCCGCGGCCAGCCCTGCACAAACGCGCCCTGCCCTTCAATGCGGTCCGCCAGATGCGCCACGGCCAGGGCATAGCTGGTGGAGTTGTTGTAGCGCATGATGCTGCGGAAATTCTGGCCGACCAGAAATGCCGGGCCCCGCGCCCCGGCCGGTGTAATGATCGAAGCGGCGCTCAGCTGCGGCAGCGGATTACCCTGGACGGTACGAACGCCCAGGCTGCGCCACTGGGCGACGGGCTTGCGCGTATCCAGTTCGGCCTGCGCGTAATCAAAGTCGGGCGGCAGCCGTACTTCCACGCCCCAGGGTTCATCGCGTTGCCAGCGCGCCCGGGCGAGATAATTGGCGGTGGACGCCATCACGTCGGGAATGCTGCCCCAGATGTCCCGCTTGCCATCACCGTCGCCATCGACCGCATAGGCCACGAAACTGCTCGGCAGAAACTGGGTATGCCCCATGGCGCCCGCCCAGGAACCGATCATGCGGTCCGCGGCGATATCGCCCGCCTCGATGATGTTCAGGGCCGCCAGCAGCTCTCGCCGCGCAAAGTCATCGCGCCGGCCGTCATAG
The DNA here is from genome assembly GCA_002683405.1 of Salinisphaeraceae bacterium. Lineage (GTDB taxonomy): Bacteria > Pseudomonadota > Gammaproteobacteria > Nevskiales > Salinisphaeraceae. The sequence continues at coordinate 25,491 of NYTH01000028.1, forward strand.
CCCAGCGTGGCCAGCGCATCGATCGTCTTGTAGCTGCCGTAATGACTGCCGTAATTACTTTCCACGCCCCAGATGGCGGTGATGATTTCCTTTCGAACCCCGAACCTGGCCTCGACATCGCGGGCGGTGTCCTGGTGGCTGAGCAGGCGATCGCGACCCGTGCTAACCCGAGTGTCCGATACTGCCGTATCCAGATAGTCCCAGATGCTGCGAGTGAACTCGGGCTGGGAGCGGTCAAGTTCAAGCACCCGCTCCACGATCTGCGCCTCATCCAGCGTGGCTCGCAGCGTGGCCTCACTGATTCCGGACACCTTTGCCTGACGCCGAAAACCGTCAACCCAGTCACGAAACCCGGCCTCAGGGGCGGCCTGACGCGCGGGCGCCTGCGGCTGCGCTGTCGCCGTCGTCGGGGCGGGCTGCACCGGGTCCGGCGGCTGTGCCACCGCCGGGGCGCCGCCTTTTGCTGCGCTGCTGCGCGCGGGCTCACCGGCACAGGCTGCGAGAAGAACGACAAGCGATATCACGAGGAATTTCATGGCAAAACAACCGTTGGCGGCTCCGGATCGAACATGATACAAGCTAACGTGGAAGACCGACGCCAGCGCCCGACGGCACCCCACCCGCCCACAGCAAGAGGTCGACGTGTCAACCATCAGCAAACTCGGTCACGAGGTCAGCATTGCGGGACGCGTGGCCCTGCGACATCTCCGGTCAAGCCTGACGGGAAGGCAGACGCCAGCCCCCGATACCGCGGAATTTCGCGCCCGCTGTGCCCGCTGGCTCCACCCCCTGCCCGACGACCTGCTGATCGAAACCGTGCACGTCGACCTGCCCGGCAACGAGCCCCCCTGGTTTGATACCGGACTGGACCTGCGCGCCGGTGACACGGTCACCTGGCTGGCCTGTGGGCGCGTGTACCTGTCAAAGCTACTGGACATCTGGGTGGGGCCCGGCTTTCAGCTCTGGGGGCGAGTGGGTGCCACGGGCACGGTATTCTCCGGCACGCGCGACACCTTCAGCTTCACCGCCGAAAAGGGCGGCCGGCTTTATCTGGCCAGCTACTTCCCGGCCGAGTGGTCCACCCGCGGCGGCGAGTTGGCCACCGATCCCGGCGATTACAGAAAGGCCAGCGGCAGCCTGAGCGTGCGCCTGCTGCGCTGGCGCCGGCATCAGACCCCGGCCGAGGGCCTGGCGCGGCTGACGCAACGCACGGATGCGCCGGCCCAGGCGAGCGCCGAGATACGGCGTCTGGGGTCGGTCGCGCAACCCCCCTCGGGCTGGCAGTACCTGTGGTTTCTGGGGGACGCGGAAATCTACAGCCCGGCAAATGACGGCCACGGCATCGCCTGCCGGACCCATGGTGACGTGGGCATCCTGCAAACGGCGTTCGAGCTGCCGCTGACCACCGATACCTTTCTCGAATGGGAGTGGCGTGTCGACGAACTTCCATCCGAGCTGGCGGAGGACACGCTGCCCACGCACGACTACCTGAGCATCGCGGTCGAATTCGATAACGGTCAGGACATCACCTGGCACTGGAGCGCAAAGCTGCCCGTGGAAACCATTTACCGCTGTCCGCTGCCCACCTGGAAACACCGCGAAACGCATATCGTCATCCGGCAGGGGCCGCGCGGTCTGGGCCGCTGGCAGGCGGAAAGCCGTAACGTGTTCGAGGACTGCGTCAACGCCCTGGGCGCGCCGGCCGACCGGATCGTGAAAATCTGGCTGATTGCCAACAGCCTGTTTCAACGCAAGCCGGGCCGGGTGGAATACCGGAACATTCGCGTGGTGAGCCACGGCAGCACTCACGCGATCAATCAGCCACCGCGCGACGCCAGCAGCTGAGACAGGGTCTGCCGGACCAGATCCGGCACCAGCACCGCGACCAGCAACCCGTACGTCAGCGCGCCCGCCCCGACCTGTGCGGCTAAAACGCCCAGCCGCGGCAGGTCCGGTGGCAGCAGCCCCGGCAACCACCACACCAGCAGACCCATGACCGTGGCGGCCGCGACCAGCCGCCATAGCAGGCGGGCGAAACGCAGCGTCGGAATCCCGAACAGGCCGGCGGCCAGCCCCACGCCCCAGGCCGCGTCACCGCCGTAATACAGCAGACGCGACCAGCCGGCCGCGATCACGCCCAGCGGCGCGAGGGCCGCAACGCTGACAATGGTGACGACCAGCCCGGTCAGGCTGGTGGCGAAACCCAGCTCGGCCCGACCCCGCGCCGTGACCGCGGTGTGGACGAATTCGGTCGGCGAGATCAGCGCTGCCGACAGGGCCAGCAGCACGGCCACGGGCACCGCGGGCTGCCATTGCTCGCCGGCGAGCAGAATGATCAGCGTGCCGCTGACGGCCGCAAGCCCGACGAATATCGGAAACAGAATCAGACAGGTATGCTGCATCGCCGCCTCCAGCGAGTCGCGCAGCCGCGCCGGCGTATCCTGCAAACGCGTGAAGTAGGCCATCGCCAGATTGTGGCTGATGGCCCCCGACGCGCCGCGGATGGGCTCCACGATGCGCATGGCCATGTTCAGGTAACCGTTGGCGGCCAGGCCAAGCAGGCTTGTGACCAGCGCCTGGAACACCGCGTCGGTCAGATTGGTGGTACAGCGGTCGGCAAAATACCAGCCGGCAAAGCGGGCCGAGCTGCGCAGGTGACGCGGAGACCAGGCGGGGAAGATCCGGTAGCCGGCCGCCACCGCAATCCAGACTGCTGACACGTAGCGCGACACCACCCTTACCGCGAGCAGACTCCACACGCCCACGCCGCTCAGCGCCAGTCCGATACCGACCACCGTCCCGAGCAGCAGCCCCGCAAAGTTGGCCGCCGCAATGCTGCCGAATCGCCGCCTGCGGCGAGCGGCGGCACAGAACACGGCGTAAGGGCCCTCCGCCAGCAGAATGAGCCCGAAGCCCGCAATAAGCGGCCCGATACCGGCGGCGCCGAACAGCCATTCACCCACGGTCAGCGCCAGCGCCGCGGTCAGGCCGTAGAGCAGCAGCGCCAGCAGCAACAGCGCACCCAGCGCTGCGCTGAAATGCATTCGGCGCACCCGGCGCTGCTGCACCAGTCCCTCCTCGAACGGCGCCGTGACGATGATCGACAGCACGGCCATGATCACCACGACGAGCGCCGCCTGGCCGAATTGCTCCGGCGCCAGCAGGCGGGCGAATACAATGGTCGATCCGAGCTGCAGCGCAAACCGGCCCACCGCATCGGACCCGAGCGAGACAATCCAGTTGAGTAACCGAGTTGGCGTCATGACAGTGCGCGAAGAAGAAACCGCCGCGATGGTGCGACGGGTCGGGCCGACCGGCAAGTATGCGGTCCGACAGACCCGGCGGCCTGGCCGCCGGGCGCCGCTCTAGTGCAGCTCTTTTTGCGCCTGGTGCAGCGACCCTGGCGCCAGCCGCACGGGTCGAGCAGCCGCCTGTTGCTGCGCGCGATGTCGCTGCAGCGCGCCGCGAAGAAAGAAGTTGTCTGCCCGTTTGATCCAGCCGCGCAGATCGGTCTGGCGCCAACGCCGTGTGAGTTGCTGGATGCCGTCCAGCAGGTCGTCACGACCCTGCGCCTGCAGACCCGGCACCAGTTCCAGATAGTCGGAGAACTCGACGCGCATGTCGCCGTGCGCCAGAAGATGCTCCCGCGTGAGCCTGCGATAGGGGAACGTCGGGCAACGCTGCAGGGCACCCAGCGATTCCAGAGTGAGCATGGTTCGCGTGCATTTTTCACAGGTGCCGCAATTCAGATAGCCGTCCGGTACGGGGCTGTCGCAGACGCGCAGATTGTTCAGGGCCAGCTCGCTGTCTGCCACCATTCGCGTCTTGTCCAGGCGGGTCGAGCCCACGCCATCATGAATCACCGACAGACTGTGGCTGCTGTAGTTCGGGTCAAGCAGGGGATGGGTGCCCCAGGGCTCGAGATTGCTCATGTTGTCCGAGGAGGCGATGAGCACTCGATTGAGCCGGTGCGAGAGCACGTGGCCAATCGACGACAGCGAGGCGCCGTTAAACGACTTCGACCAAATACGATAGTGCGGGTCCAGGTCCATCCAGTGGGAGTAGACGTTTGTTTCCACGCCGGTAAACTGCAACTGCATGTCGTTGGACAGCGGCTTGAACCAAGCCATCGCGTTCTCGAAATTCGCCCGGCTGACACTGCCCTGCAGCCCGACCACCACGATGGCCTCGCTTATGGCGCCCGGGTGGCTCGAAGGAAACGCCTCGCGATTGCGCAGAAAAGTCGACCAGGCATCAATTCCGCCAGAGAAGAACGCGCCCACGCGGCGCCCGCTGCGCTCTGACGCCGTATCGCGGCATTGAACGTCCAGCGCCAGCGAATCGGCGCGAAAGGCAAACCAGTGGTTGATCCAGCCCAGAGCCTGATTCAGATTCTGGCGCAACAGCGGACAGACCGGCTGATCAATGGTCAGGCGCTGCTCGCCAAACACCATGGCCGGCACGCTGGCCGCCACCATGAAGGCGTTCACATAGGCTTCCGGATCGGACGAGAGCGGACGGCTGCAGCGGAAGTAAAGCCGGGCCGGCGCCCGCGCGCGCTCCTCCCACTCCAGATTTACCGAGGCTTCATAAGCCTCACCGACTGCCCTGACGTCGAAATTGAATAAACGCATGGTCCATCACCTGCTGCGGCATGCGAGCAGCGCCTCGGTCATTCGCCCAGACTCAACTCGAATGAACATAAGCAACGGCAAACAGAAAATACAACACCGCCCGACAAAAGGCCTTATATAGCCGTTCATCGAACGTTTTTTCGTCCATTTGGTTTATGCAAACCGCTGTCGTCTCGATCTCTACCGACGCCCCATGCAGGGCTGCACAGCGTTCGGTTACAATCGCGCTCCCGACAAGCCCGGGTGGCGGAACTGGTAGACGCGCCGGACTCAAAATCCGGTGATGGCGACATCGTGTGGGTTCGAGTCCCACCCCGGGCACCATTTCCCGCCCACCAGAATAGTTCCCCGCGAGACAATCAGGCGGGAAATTCCTCCTGCAGCGTTATTGCCGCCTCCGTGGCCAAACGCCAGAACGAAGCGGCGGGAAAGCCCTCCTCCAGCGTTATTGCCGCCCCCGTGGCCAAACGCCAGAACGAAGCGGCGGGAAATTCCTCCTCCAGCGTTATTACCGTCCCCGCGGCCAAACGCCAGAACGAAGTGGCGGGAAATCCCCACTCCAGCACTATGATTACCGCCCCTTTGGCCGGGCGTCTCAAAGGCGCGGCGGCCTCCCCACTTCCGGGGTTTTGGCGTCGGCGAGGAACGCCAGATCGCAGGCGCGGAAAACATTGTTCCACTATCATCGCTCAGCCGATACGCTGATCCGAACAGCAATCCCGTTACAACGCCTCCCGGTTCGCGGGGATTCCGTGCTTGGCTGCCCGCTCACCAAACCGCCCCGGGCGAATTGTTCAATTCCCGATCTGGGTAAATTCCTGGCCCGCTTGTTCCTCGACGCGGGCCACACAAGTCAGAAAACGGCCTTAGCACGTGATCGCTTGTCCCCTACTTATGACCTGATCAGTGAGTGGGTGGAAGATACATCCGGAATAAAATGCACTTCGAAGCAATGCGCCAGCGCTGATGGTTCTGCCGCTTCGGGGGGCGTTGCGTGCGCCATTTATTCCAGAGGAGATGCAGCGGCGGACCCTCATTGACACAGCTCACCGACATAAAAAGACGCGCGTCCTTCGACGCGCGTTTTTCCAAGCCTGGCTGCGGCAAGCCTTGCCGCTTTCTGGCTAAAGGCTAGAGCTGGATACGCCCCCCGCCGGACTGGCCACCACCGTAACCACCACCGCCGCCAAAATCCTGTGCGCCCGGCACCTGGATTCGGTTGGCCTGTTCACGCTGCATTTCGCGCAGTTCGTTGATCATTTCCTCGGCTGCCTTCTCTGCGGCTTCAGGAAAGATCTTGATGGCGGCCGACAGCGATTCAGCTTCCAGCTCGAAGTTGAGCGGAAGCGCGCCACCGGGCGTCATCAGGCTGGCCTGGCCCTGATAAAACACGTCGCGGTCAGGGTCGTCGTCGCCGTCAGCGGTGACCGGCGTGAACTTGCGGATGGAACCCACGCGAAGATCGGTGAAGGATTCCTCGCGATACATGGCGTCGGCCGCCAGTTCAATGTTGCCGGATTGCTGTTCGTCTGCCATTGACTTGCACTCTGTAGTTGCGGGAATTCGGTGCACAGGATAACAGCGTCATGGAACGCGTCCAGCCGGCCGGCGGCAGGGCACCGACGCTCACCCGCGCAGATTCCGTCATCCCTGGCGCTGCTCTCGCCACGCGTCCTGCAGAACCCAGCCGCAACCCAGGGCCACCAGCGACCAGAGCGCCCAGCCCTGCATGACCGGCGAGGCAGCCAGCAGAAACAGACCGCCCAGACCGGCCGCGCAGGCGCTGGCCAGAAAGCCCACCGTGGGCAGGCGACCGGTGAACACGGGCGAGTGACGAAGAGTGCTTGCAATATTCATGTTCGAAACTCCTTGAGTGACGGCCGCAGCGTAACGACCGCAGTGGGTCAGACGACGACCCACGACGAACACTATATATACATACAGTTTATTTTGCCACTTCCACCTTCACCAGCACGCCACCGTCGCGCGCGGCCTGGCGCTCCCGGTGACGACCCAGTCCGCTTTCGCTCGATGTCTGCTGGCTAACCGCACCACCAATATCCACCCACTGCCCCAGCGGGCCGGTGACTGTGGTGTTGAGTTGCTGGACCTGACGCACGCGCCCGCCATCCAGCGTCTGCCGCGGCGCGATATCCAGCTCGAACTGATTGCCGACGACGCGCGGGGTGACCCTGAACCCGGTCAGGGCGGATTCGTAGGCCGGCTGCTCGATGACGACCGGCGCTCCCAGCACCGACGGCAGCACCTGACGCTGGATCACCGGGCTCTGCCGCCCGATTTCGATCAGCCCGGAACGGCCCTCCAGAATGCGAAGCTGCTGCGTTGTCTGGCCGCCGCGGCGGCTCGTCCGGTCGGTCACGCCGGCGCCGAAACGGCGGCCGCTTTCGTCCGTGATGACAATCCCGCTGTCTTCCGGGCCGCCGGACCCGATGCTGATACCGTCACCGCGCACGCCGGCACTGGCCCCGCGCGTCTGTCGATTCACCGTCAGCCCCTGCTGCACGCTGACAATGAGCTGACGCGGCGGCGTATCCAGTTCGGTGACAATGCGGCGAATATCGGCCAGCGCCCTAGGCGCCGCCCGAACGATCAGCTTGTCCTGGTGCGCCTGAACGCTGCCGCCCTCGCCCGCCAGCGGCTGCACGACTGGCAGCAGCTCGGCGGCGAGCCGATGGTCCAGCTGAATCACTTCCACGCTCTGCGCCGTGGCGCTCGCGCAAAGCGATACGCCCAGGCAGATCAGCCAGAAGTTGCGAATGCGTCGGGTCATGTCTGCCGCCGGTTTTGTGCTGGGCCTTATAATGTATCGGACCGCGGTATAGCCCGTTTGCTCCCCGGCAGGGGCGCCGCGGTTTGTTAGGATTCGGCCTCGCGGCGCTAAGGCGCCGCTGCCATCCAGACCGAACACACTCTTTTCGCCCGGGATCTGCCTGCATGAGCCAGACGATGAAGTACTGCCCCAGCTGCGGCGCCGACATGGAGCGGCGCATACCGCCGGGCGACAACCGCGAACGCGATGTCTGCAGCCGCGACGGCGAAGTGTTCTACAGCAATCCGCGGGTCGTGGTGGGTACCGTGACCGAGCAGGACGGACGCATTCTCATGTGCAAGCGCGCCATCGAGCCCCGCAAGCATTTCTGGACCCTGCCGGCCGGCTTTCTCGAGCTTCGCGAAACGGCCGCCGATGCGGGTATTCGGGAAACGCTGGAAGAGGCCTGCGCGGCCGTTGAAATTGACGGCCTTTTCAGCTTTGTGAACGTCACGCACATCGGCCAGATTCACATGTTCTACCGGGCGCATATGACCGAGCCCGGCTTCGAGGCCGGGCCGGAGAGCCTGGAGGTACGCTTCATGACCGAGGATGAGATTCCCTGGTCGCAGCTGGCCTTTCCTACCGTGTTCCTGACCCTGTCCCGCTATTTCGAAGACCGCCGCAATGGACAGTTTCAGGTGCACGACGTCGGGCTGGAAAAAGGCTCCTGGAAAAGCATGGGCCTGGATATGGAGCCGGCCGGCTCACCCGTTTGACCTTAGAGAATTAGCATGACATTCGTCGTCACTGAAGCCTGCATCAAGTGCAAGTACACCGACTGCGTGGAGGTGTGCCCCGTAGACTGTTTTCACGAGGGTCCCAACTTCCTGGTGATCGACCCCGAGGAATGCATCGACTGTACGCTCTGCGAACCGGAATGCCCCGTGGATGCAATCCTCTCCGAGGATGATCTGCCCGAGGATCAGCAGCACTTTCTGGCGCTCAACGAAGAACTCTCGCAGCAGTGGCCCGTGATTACCGAAGTGAAGTCGCCCCCGGCAGACGCCAAGGAATGGGAGGACGTGCCGGACAAGCTCAAGCTGCTCGAGCGCTGAACCGATACAGCAGCCGACGCTGTCGTATCGCCTACGAGCCCGGCTGGTGGGCCTTGATCTGTTCGATCACCCGGCTGACCGGCGGCGCCATCTGCAGAAAGCTGCCGTCCGCGGTGATCAGCGCCGGCGTACCCATGATGCGCAGCTTGCGCGCGGCCACCTCGAACTGATCGGCCACCGGATTCTTGCAATCGCCGCTCGTCTTCAGGGTTTTGCCTTGCTTGGCGCGCGTCATGGCCTTGCGCCGGTCCTTGGAGCACCACACGGCCTGGGCCTTGTCGAAGGATTCACTGCCCGGGCCCGACAGGGGAAAGAAGGCGTAGCGCACGGCGACGCCCGCGGCCAGGAATTCGTCGATATGCGAATGCAGCAGCCGGCAGTACCGACAGTCGACATCGGTGAACACGGTTACGGTCGCGCTGGGCCGGTCGGGAGCAAAGGTGATGAAGCCGTCGTCATCCAGCGTGGCGAGCTGCGTCAGCCGCCACTGATTGCGCGCCTGCTCGGTCAGGTTGCGGTCGGTTTTCAGGTCGATGGCGTCGCCGTCGATCAGGTAGCGCCCATCGCTGGAAATGTATCCGACCACCCCGCCCTGCGAAATCTGCCAGTAGCCCGGCAGCTCGGACGGCGTGATGTGTCCTACCTCCACGCCCGGGAACTGCTCGGCCACCTGCTGGCGGAAGGCAGGGTCGGACAGATCACCGGCCGAAGCCAGCGGTGCGATCAGCAGCAGGAACAGGATTAAGCATGACTTGTGCATGACGGCTGTTGGGACTGCGCGCCACGGCCACAAGTTCCGCGGCCGCAGGCGCCCGGCCTCAGCCACGCGGGTGATGCTCGGCGTGCAGGCTCTGCAGCCGCGCGCGCGCCACGTGGGTGTAAATCTGCGTGGTCGATAGGTCGGCATGTCCGAGCAGCATCTGGACCACGCGCAGATCGGCGCCGTGATTGAGCAGATGCGTGGCGAAGGCATGCCGCAGCCCGTGCGGCGACAGGTCGCTGCGAATACCGGCCCGCTGGGCGTGCCGGCGCACGATGTACCAGAAGTTCTGGCGCGTCATTGTGCCGCCCCGCCGGGTCACGAATAGCGCGTCGCTGATCTGCCCGTCCAGCAGATCGGGGCGGGCCGAATGTAGATAGTCGCCGATCCGGTTCTGTGCGGCCTCGCCCATGGGCACCAGGCGCTCGCGGCCGCCCTTGCCCATGACCTGCACCACGCCGCTGCGCAAATTCACCTGATGCAGCAACAGCCCGACCAGCTCCGACACGCGCAGCCCCGAGGCGTACATGAGTTCGAGCATGGCGCGGTCACGCAGGCCCAGCGCCGTGTCCTCGTCCGGCGCGGCCAACAGGGCTTCCACGTCCTGCTCGCTCAGCGTCTTGGGCAGCGGCCGCCCCAGCCGGGGCATTTCGATCAGCGCGGTGGGGTCGTCCTCGCGAAAGCGGTCGCGCACGAGCAGACGGTAGTAGCGCCGCAGGCTGGACAGGATGCGCGCCGCCGTGCGCGGGCTGCTGCCGGGCCGGTTGCGATCGGCCAGATAGCTCAGAATCTCGGCGCGATCCGCTTGCTCAAGCGGCCGCCGTCCTGCCAGCCAGCGGGAAAACTGCAGCAGGTCGGAGCGGTAGGCCGCCAACGTGGGCTGCGCCAGGCCGTGTTCGGCCCACAGCGCGTCGAGAAACCGGTCGATCTCCTGAATATCACGCGCTTCGGCCGTGGGCTTGCTGCTCATGACGTCAGCGTATAATAAGCCCGCCCGCTCCCGCGAGCATCGCTTGTCTATACGGATCGTGCATGGATCAGCCAGTCAGCCTCAGCCCGCGCCAGCGTTATCAGCGCGACCTGGCGCAGACCGGGTTTGTCGAAGACGCGGCCCAGGCCCGCGCGGTGGATGCCCTGGAGCAGGTCTACACGGCGCTGGTGGACAACCCGCCCAGACGCTTCAAGCGGGGTTGGCCCGCCGTCAAGGGTCTGTATCTGTGGGGCGGTGTCGGCCGCGGCAAGACCTATCTAATGGACCGCTTCTACGAGTCGCTGCCCTTCTCCCGCAAGCAGCGCACCCATTTTCATCGCTTCATGGCCGATGTGCACGAGCGGCGCCGTGCCTACGCCGGCAAGTCCGATCCGCTCAAACCCATCGCTCGGGAACTGGCGCACTACCGCGTGCTGTGTTTCGACGAGTTCTACGTGTCCGACGTGGCGGACGCCATGATTCTGGAGCGCCTGACGCGCTATCTGTTCGATCGCGGAGTCACCCTGGTCTGCACCTCGAACACGCCGCCGGCCGAGCTGTATCCGGGCGGCCTGCAACGGGCGCGGTTCCTGCCGGCGATCCGCCGCATCGAGCAGCACTGCCGCGTGCTCGAAGTGGACGGCGGCAAGGATCATCGGCTGCGCCTGCTCGAGTCGGCGGAGATTTACCACCATCCGCTGGACGAAACCGCTGAACGCCAGCTCGACCATTACTTCCGACAGATCGTCCAGAACGACCCCGACAGCGACGAGTCTGTGACCATCCAGCAGCGGTGCATCCCCACCCGGCGGGTGGCGCGCGACGTCGCCTGGTTCGATTTCGATGCGCTTTGCGCCAGCGCCCGCTCGGCCAGCGACTACACCGAGCTCGCCCGCTGTTTTCACACGGTATTGCTGTCCAACGTCCCGGTCATGGACCGCGACCGCGATGACGAGGCCCGGCGCTTCGTCAACCTGATTGACGAGTTCTACGACCACGGCGTCAAACTCATCATCTCGGCGCAAGCCGAGCCGGCCGAGCTGTACCGCGGCAAGCGTCTGGCGTTCGAGTTCCGGCGCACCATCAGCCGGCTGAAGGAAATGGGCTCGCGCGCCTACCTGGCCAGCGCGCATCAGGTCTGACCCGCCGTCTAACCCGGATGTTTCATGAGAGATCGCAAGTGATTTGCCCCTGAAATAATTCTTGGGGCGCAGCAGGTAGCTCGCCGGCCTGCAGCGTAAAGCCTAGCTTCAGCTAGGGTTCTAGCGAAGGCCAAGCGATACGCCGCGAGAAACGCAAAGCGCTGCGATAGATTGGCGCGGAATCCAAATTGCACCATCCAAAACGCCCTTGAATTCGGCTTATTTTAGCTAGATATCAATTATTTATGCGTCCGCGTCAATCGTCCTCGTGCAATACCCGGGCTAAGGCGGGTACCCCGTAATCGCCCGAATATCGCGGAACAGCGGTGCCAGCCGGCCGTACATCCGCCGGTACACGCGGTGATAGAGCTGGTCGTACACCCGCACCGCCGCCGGTTCAGGCGTGAAGCGCCGACCCGGCCGCGTCATCGCCGTGGCCGCGCTGGCGTGATCCGGATAAAGCCCCGCGCCCACCGCTGCGTTAATGGCCGCCCCCAGCCCCGAGGCCTCGTGCGTATGTGGCCGCTCGGCCGGCCGGTTGAACACATCCGCCGTGATCTGGAGCGCCACATCCGACTGGGCGCCGCCGCCCGCCACCCGCAACAATTCGATTGACACACGGCCACGCCGCTCGATTCGCTCAGCCCCTTCGCGCAGGCCGTAGATCAGCCCCTCCAGCACCGCCCGGTAGACGTGGCCACGCAGATGCACATCACCAAAGCCGATGATCGACCCCTTGGCCTCGGGCCCCGGGTCGCGCACGCCGGGGGACCAGTAGGGCTGCAATACCAGCCCCATGCTGCCGGGCGGAATAGCCTCGATCTGCTGGTCCAGCAGCGTTTCCGGCGCGACGCCCCGGGCCTCGGCCACCTGCTGTTCCTCGGCGCCGAACTGCTGCTTGAACCAGGACACCAGCCAGAAACCGCGGTAGATATTCACCTCGCTGTTCCACGCGCCGGGCAGCGCGGCCGGATAGGCCGGCAGGAAACGAGTGGCTTCCATATAGCGCGGCCGGCAGCTGTTAACCGTGGCCGTGGTCCCGAACGACAGGCTTGCCGTTTCCGGTGAAATACAGCCCGACCCCAGCACTTCGCAGGCCTTGTCGGCGCCCGAACTGATCACGGGCAGGCCGGCCGGCAGACCCAGCGCCCGGGCCGCTTCGTCGCCCAGCGGGCCGAGCGGCTGGCCGCAGGGCACCAGGTCCGGCATGTGGCCCGGCTGGAGACCCAGCGCGCGCCACCGCCAGCTGCCCGCGTCGGCCCACTGTTGGCGCTTGTAGTCAAAGGGTAGATAGCCGACCTGGGCGCCGGTCGAATCGACGAAACGCCCGGTCAGGCGATGCGTGAGATAGCCCGACAGGAGCAGAAAGCGGTGCATGCGCGCGTGCACGTCGGGCGCCTCGCAGGCCAGCCAGTTCGATTTGGCGTCATGCTGAAAGCGGCTCACCGTGGCCGACAAGCCTGCCAGCCGGAACGCCCAGCGCAGATAGCCCGGCAGCGGCGGCACCCGCGCCGCCGACCGCTTGTCCATCCAGGTGAGGGCCGGGTGCAGCGCCTGCCCGTCCCGGTCCACGGGCACGACCGTGTTGCGCTGGGTCGTCAGGCCGGCGGCGACGATCTGACGGCATCCATCTGGCGCCGCCTGGCGCAGACCCGCGCAGGCGGCGACCAGCGCCTCCCAGTACAGGACGGCTGGCTGCTCGGCGGCGGCCGGCTCGCCCGGCTGATACGGCGCGATGGGAACGCGGTGACCCGCGATGAGTTCGCCGCGCGCGTCAAACAGCAGCGCCCGAACGCTCTGTGTGCCGACATCCAGCCCGAGCAGCCGATCGTCAGACACGTCAGGCGGCGACCGGCGGTCGATGAGCCTCCTGCCAGTGGCTGATGTAGCGTCGTCGCTCCTTTTCCCAGCGCGTGACGTCCCAGCCCAGCTCGCGCCGGCACAGGCCGCCGACCTGGTCGAGCAGATCACGGCCGCCCTGAGGCAGCAGCAGACCCAGCCGGGTACGGCGGAGCATCAGGTCGGCCAGCGTCTCTACCGCCTCGTGGCGCACGGCCCACTGCAATTCGGCCCAGCGGTAGACGGTGCCCGTAATAATCTGCGAGGTATCGAAGGTCTTCGCAGCCGCCTCGTAATCCGCGCCCAGACGCCCGGCCATGCGCTGCAGTCCGGCCTTGACCTGCGGCGCCTGACCGAGAACGGGCGACTCGTCATTCACATCGGCCAGCGCCGGCACCTGGTCCGCCAGCTTGCGCAGCGCCTCCAATGCCGTGCCCCGGAACGTGGTGAGCTTCCCGCCACTGACGGTCAGCAGGCCCTTTTCCGCCCACAGCGCGTGCTCGCGAGATTCCTCGGAAGGGCTGGCCGCGCCGGTATTCACCACCGGGCGGATCCCCGAAAACGCCGACAGCGCATCGCTGCTCTTGAGCGGGTGCAGCGGGAAGTAATGCGCCAGCGCCTCTTCCAGGTAGGCGGCTTCCTGCGGCGTCATGCGGGCCGGATTTGCGGGCCAGTCGGGGTGATCCAGATCGGTGGTGCCGAACAGCGTCACCCCCTCCCAGGGGAAGGCGAACAGGGGCCGATTGTCGCGCGGATGGAACAGCGTCAACGCCTCGGTGAGCGGCAACTGCTCAGCGCGAAACAGCAGATGGCTGCCGCGCAGCGGCCGGATGCGCGGCTCGCCGCCGGCCTGCTCGCGCAGCGCGTCCACCCAGGGCCCGGCGGCGTTGACCACCGCGCGGGCGCGAAGCTCGCCGCTGCGACCATTGACGCGGTCGCGCACCGTCACGCCGGCTACGCGGTCGCCTTCGAACAGCAGACTCTCCGCGCCCAGGTAATTGGCGGCCTGCCCGCCATCGGCCAGGCCTTCGGACAGCACCCGCAGCACCAGCCGTACGTCGTCGGTACGCGCATCCATGTAAGCGAAGCCGCCGCGCAGCTCGCTGGCCCGCAGCGCGGACATGCGCCGCGTGAACCGGTCCGCGCCCAGGTACCTGGAATAACGCTTGCCCGCCATGAGGTCATAGGCCGTCAGCGCGGCGCCCATCATGAGCCGGCCGGGTTTGCTGCCGCGATACATCGGCAACAAAAAGTTCAGCGGGTCCACCAGACCGGGGGCGGCCTTCATCATGGCCTGGCGCTCGCGCACCGATTCCAGCGTAAGACGCCATTCGCCCTGGGCCAGGTAGCGCAGACCGCCATGGACCAGCTTGGACGACCAGCTGGACGTGCCCGAGGCGAAATCATCCCGCTCGATGAGCAGCACCCGGGCACCCACACGCGCGGCTTCTCGCATCAGCCCCGCGCCAGTGATGCCGCCGCCGATGACGATCAGATCCCAGGGCCTGTCGGGCTCATCGATCTGCTGCCAGAGGGTGTCACGCCAGTTTTCAGCCCACATGCAGGCCGCCTTGTTGCTCGTCAGTGAAATGGGGATCCGGCCGCGCCGTCAATCCAGTAGCTTGCCGGGATTCATCATGCCGTCGGGGTCGAAACTGGCCAGGGCGCTTCTCAGCGCCGCGAGACCCGTCTCGCCGCCCTTCTCGGCCGCCAGGTAGGGCTTGTGGTCAAGCCCGACGCCGTGCTGGTGGCTGATGGTGCCGCCCTGGGCCAAGATGGCCCGGCTCACACGTGATTTTAGCGTTTTCCAGCGTGCCAGGTCGGTCTCGTAGTCGCCGGTCACGCGAAAAATGAAGGTGGAGTACACGCTGGACCCCTGCGGATAGACGTGCGACAGGTGCGTGAAGGCATGCAGCGCCTCGTCGAATTCGGCGTAGCAGTCGCGCGCGGCGCGCTCGATGGCCTTGACCGTGGCCGTGACCTGCGGCCAGTCGACGCAGGTCTCCACCGTATCCGCGCCGTAGCCGGCCTCCCAGAGCGTATTGCGCAAGTAGGGGCCGGTGAAACGCGAGGCCGACCAGGCCTTGCCGATCGCCCGCCCCATATGCACACCGCCCTCGGCCCGGGCCATCTCCAGCGCCCTGGCACGCGCAAAGCGGCAGGATTTCGCCGATCCGGTCACGCCGATGAGCAGCAGGCATTTTTCGTCATGGATACCGCGCACGCGAAGCAGGCGCTCCAGCGCCGCGATCAGCCGCGGGTGGCCGGCCAGCATGAGCTGGGTTTCGGTTTCGGCCGCGTTGGACAGCCGCATCATCGACAGCGGCACCCTTTCCTGCGCGATACGCCGCACCGCCGCCACGGCCTGCGCCCAGCCTGAAAAGAACAGGGCATGAAAATCCTCGCGCTCCGGCCGGGGCTGCACGCGCACGCTGGCCTCGGTGAGCACCCCAAGTCGTCCTTCCGAGCCAAGCACCAGGTCCCGCAGGTCGGGGCCGGCGGAGGACGACGGTATGGTCGGCAGGCTCAGATCGCCCACCGGCGTGGCCAGCCGCCCGCCGGCAAAAAGCTGTTCGATCCGACCGTAGCGAAGGGACTGCTGACCGCTTGAGCGCGTCACGACCCAGCCCCCCAGCGTGGAATATTCGAATGACTGCGGGTAGTGCCCCAGCACATAGCCGTGCCTGCCGAGCTGCGCCTCGACCCGGGGCCCCGCGGCGCCTGCCCCCAGGGTGGCCAGGCGGGCGCTTTCATCCAGGTGCAGCAACCCGTCCATGCCGCTCATGTCCAGGCTGATGACGGGCGGCGCGTCTGCGGGTACCTGCAGATGACCCACCACGCTGGTGCCGCCGCCGTAGGGAATCACGAACGCGCCCTCGCGGCGGGCCAGCGCCAGCATCCGGGTGACCTGCTCGTGGCTGGCCGGCCGGCAGACGGCGTCGGGAAAGGGTCCGGGCCGGCCATGCCGCAAGGCCAGCCAGTCGGCAAAACTCTGGCCGCGCGCGTGGCACAGGCGCAGCTGTTCGTCCGCCTCCAGACCCGGCAGATCAGCCAGCCGGCTGGGCGGCACCGTGGCCAGCGCGGTTTCCAGCGAGGCATCCCGGGGCTGGCCGCCCTCGCCGATACGACTGGCCAGAAACTCCAGACCACCCGCCGGCAGCGCCTTGCTTGTCTCGACATGGCCCCAGCCATTCCAGCGCTTCACCCCGGGTCAGCCTCCGAGATGGGCCAGATCGCGCACGGCGACGGTCAGATGCTGGAAGCTGATCTGGTCGCCGGCATCGATCTCGTGCAGCCGCTCGCGCACGAACGCCAGGCCGGCCGCATGGCGGGCGCGCCATGATTCCAGCCGCGCCTGCGGCGAATCGCCCGCGCTGGCCAGCGCAGCCGCGGTCAGCTGCCGATGCGAGCGATAGCAGTCGTCCCGCAGACTGGCTCGGGCCAGTGCCTGCCAGCGTCCCTGCGCCTGCATGGCCTGAATCTGGCGAAGCAGCCAGGGGCTACGGACTTCCTCGCCCACCTGGAAGTAGAGCCGCGCGGCCCATTCAAGCTCGACGCCGTGGTCCTCGGCCAGCTCCACGACATCCAGCAGGCCGCCCAGCAGACTGACGCTGGCCAGCCGGCGGGCCAGTGCATCGGGCACCCCGCCACCGGTGAGCGTCTGCACCTGGCCTTCCCAGGCCTGCCGGTACTCCGGACTGATCCAGTCGGGCAGATTGTGAAGCAGCTCATGCGCGGCGGACTGGTGCTGAGCCAGCCAGTCGCTCATGGGCCGCTGCGCAAAGTCCGCCTGATGCAGCAGTGTGCCGATCAGATGCTTGATCAGCCCCGACACCTGCTTGAGCAGCTGGTATTGCGCGTCGCTGTCGATCTCGTTGTCCAGCGCCTCGATGGCGTTGCAGGTCTGCTCGCCCTCGCAGACGGCATTAGCCAGCAAAAAGGCCTTGACCACGCTGGCCATATCCACCCCGCGTTCCGAGGCAAGCCGGTGGGCCAGCGCAGGGCCCATGCGATCGACAAAGCGATTGGTGGCCAGCGTGGCGATGATTTCCCGACGCAGCCGGTGGGCCCGGATATCTTCCGGATAGCGCTCACACATCTGCTCGGGAAACCCCTCGAACAGGACGGTCTCCAGCGGCGCCTCGTCCGGCAGGGCGGAGTCGATCACGAAACCGTAGAGCGACAATTTGCCGTATGAAATCAGTACCGCCAGCTCGGGGCGGCTGAGGCCGTGTCCGTCGCGCAATCGCTGCTCGACGCCTTCTTCATCGGGCAGAAACTCCAGGCCCCGGTCGAGCATGCCCTGACGCTCGAGACCGCGGATGAAGTTGATGTGCTCGTCAAAGCGCGTCACCGCGTCCGTTTCCAGCACGCTGATCAGCTGGGTCTGCAGGTAGTTGGTCTGCAGCACCAGGTCGGCCACGCGGGGCTGCATGCTGCGCAGCAGCTCGTTGCGCTGCTCGCGCGCGAGCCGGCCATCCGCCTCGACCACGCCGAGGCCGATCTTGATATTCACTTCAAGGTCGGAAGAATCCACGCCGCCGGAGTTGTCGATGGCGTCGGTGTTGATCCGGCCGCCGGCGCGGGCGTATTCGATTCGCCCGGCCTGGGTCAGACCCAGATTACCGCCCTCGCCCACGGCCCGGCAGCGCAGCGCCTTGCCGTTGACGCGCAGCGCATCGTTGGCGCGATCGCCCACATCCACGTCGCTCTCGGTACTGGCTTTCACGTAGGTGCCGATGCCACCGTTCCAGAGCAGGTCCACCGGCGCCTTGAGAATGGCGCTGATCAGCTCCGTGGGCGTGAGCCGCTCCTCGCTGATATTTAGCGCGGCCCGCACCTGCGGCGACAGCGGGATGATCTTGTCGCTGCGCGAGAACACGCCGCCACCGGCCGAAATGAGCGATTCATCATAGTCCGGCCAGCCCGAGCGGCCCAGGTCGAACAGGCGCTTGCGCTCGGCAAACGAGGTCGCCGGATCGGGATCGGGGTCGATGAAGATATGCAGATGATTGAAGGCGGCGACCAGCCGGATCTGCTCGGACAGCAGCATGCCGTTGCCGAACACGTCGCCCGACATGTCGCCAATGCCGACCACCGTGAAGGGCGTGGTCTGGATATTGTGGCCCTGTTCGCGAAAATGCCGCTTGACCCCTTCCCAGGCGCCGCGCGCGGTAATACCCATGGCCTTGTGGTCATAGCCGGCGGAACCGCCGGAGGCAAAGGCGTCGTCCAGCCAGAAGTCGTACTCGCGCGACAGCCCGTTGGCGATGTCGGAAAACGTGGCCGTGCCCTTGTCGGCCGCCACTACGAGGTAGGGGTCGTCGTCGTCGAAGCGCCGCACCCGCTGCGGCGGCTTGATATCGCTGCCGATGCGATTGTCGGTGATATCCAGCAGACCGCGAATGAAGGTCTTGTAGCAGGCCACCCCGCGCGCCTGTCGGGCTTCGCGGGATTCGCCGGGCGGGCTGTTCTTCACCACGAAGCCGCCTTTCGCGCCCACCGGCACGATGACCGCGTTCTTGACCATCTGGGCCTTCATGAGGCCGAGTACTTCGGTGCGGAAATCCTCTCGCCGGTCCGACCAGCGCAGGCCGCCGCGCGCCACCTTGCCGCCGCGCAGGTGAATGCCCTCAACGTCGGGCGAGTAGACAAATGTTTCGTACAGCGGTAGCGGCCGCGGCAGCTCCGGCGCGCGAGCCGATTCGATCTTCAGGCTGATATAGGGCCTGGGCCGCCCCTGCTCGTCTTGCTGGAAGAAATTGGTGCGCACGCAGGCCAGCATCACGCCGAAACAGCTGCGCAGCACGCGGTCAGCGTCCAGACTGGCCAGCTCGTCCAGGGCGTGACCGATGGTTTGAACCAGTTCCAGCTCGCGCCGGCGCGCGGGCTCGCCGCCGTCCGGGTCGAACCGGGCGTGGAAATAGTCGACCAGACGGCCGGTCAGCGCCGCGTTTCGGGTGAAAATCTGCTCCAGGTACTGACGGCTGTAAGGCAACTCCGTCTGCAGCAAATAGCGGGCGATGGCTCGCAGCAGCGCCACGCGGCGTCCGTCCAGCCCGGCGTCGAGCACCAGGGCGTTGAGGCCGTCACTCTCGGCCTGCCCCTGCCAGGTTTGCATGAAGGCCTCTTGCACGAGTTCGGCATGCCGCAGCGCCTGCACGGCGCGCTCGTGAATCACGTAGTACTCGTGCATCCAGCGGGGCTGTCCCCCGGCCGGCTGGACCCGGAAGGGCCGCTGGGTGCGAATCCGCAGGCCGAAATTCTCCAGCAGCGGCAGCACGTCCGCCAGGATGATCTCCTGACCGAAGCCGTAGAGCATCAGCCGCAGGCCCTGCTCGTCATCGCCCTTGTTGAGACGGATCGCCAGATTGTTGGTGGCATCCAGCGATTCGAGCACCCGCGCATCGCGAACCGCGATCTGCGCCGGATAACGCTCCATGTAGCCGGCCGAAAACGCCCAGGCGTAGCCATGGCGCAGCTCGGCGGCAAGGTCTGCATCGTCCAGCTCGCCGGTGGCCAGCATGAAATCGTCACCCCAGGTGCGCGTGACCTCGAGCAGCCGCTGCTCGATCTGCGCGGCATTCAGGTCACTCTCGCTGCCGGGCGGCGTGGCAATGATGATGTGCATGCGCACCAGCCCGCCCCGCAGGAACTGCGAGTTGGCCTCCTGGCAGCGGCCTTCCAGAAGCTGCCCCAGCACCTCGCTCAAATGCTGCCGCACGGCCAGCGAGTATCGGTCCCGCGGCACGTAGACCATGCAGGAGAAAAACCGCCCGTAGCGATCGCGCCGCATGAACAGACGCAGGCGCTGCGATTCCCGCAGGCCCAGCACGCCCATGGCCGTGTCGTAGAGCTCCTCTTCCCCGCTCTGGAAAATCTCGTCGCGGGGAAAGGTTTCCAGGATGTAGCGCAGGGTCTTGGACAGATGACTGTTGGGCCGCAGCGCTGCGCGCGTGGTGACCTCCTTCACCTTGCGCCGGAGCATGGGGATGCTGCGCGGGCTGGAGGCGTAGGCCTCGCTGGAGAACAGGCCCAGAAAGCGATGCGCGCCGATCACGTTGCCGGACTCGTCCAGACGCTTGATGGCGATCACGTCCATGTAGTCGGCATGGTGAATCCAGGCGCGGGTGTTCGCCTTGGTCACGACCAGCAGACGAGCTGACAGGGCGTACTTGTCCAGTTCGGCCGCCGGCGCCACGTAGCCGTCCGGATCGGCGCTGGACAGGTCTTCGCGCAGCAACCCCAGGCTACTGCCCGGCACGTTCTCCAGCGATTCGGCATCCGCGCCCAGGCCGCGCTGACGGTAGCCCAGAAACGTGAAATGGTCGTCCACCAGCCAGCGCAGGAAATCCTGCAGCTCGGCGCACTCCTCGGCATCCACGCCGCTGGGCGGATTCTCGAACTCATCGATGACGGCCTGCAGACGGCGGCGCATGGGCTGCCAGTCACCGGTTACCACGCGCAGATCGGCCAGATTGCGGCGCAGGCGCGCCTCCAGATCGGCCGACCAGTCGCCGGCGGGCGGCAGAAATTCCAGGTGGATCAGCGACTCCTCGCCCTCTTCGCGGTGGGCGCCCGAACAGGCCGCCACCCTTTCCACGCCGCCATCAACGCCGCGACCCACCGCCAGCACCGGATGGTGCAGCCAGTCCACCGTGGCGCCGGCATCGCGCACCGCCATGCTGACCGTATCCACCAGAAAGGCCATGTCCTGCTCGGTAGTGGTCACGTTGGCAAAACGGCCGATCGCTTCGCGGGCCGGCGCCACGGACAGGTTGGCGCGGCTCTCGGGAGACTGCTGCAGCTGTTTCCAGTGCGATACCGCGATATCCCAGAGCTGCCCGGGCGTGCGGGCCAGCAGCAGCTCCGGATGAGCCGTGGCGTAGTAGGCGCGCAGAAACTGGTCAAACAGCTCGCGCCGGCCCTCCGGTTGCACCGACGACGCGGCGCCCGCCTGGATGATCTCGCCGATACGCAACTCGTTTGATGCTGTAGCCAAGATGATCTCCCGCTGTGGCCTCACCGGCGCCCGGGCCGCGATTCACGCGCGCGCCGGGCCGTACGGTAACCCGCAAGGCCCGCACTGGCCAGCGGCGCCGCGGGTTGTGTTTAGCGGGTCTTTCGAAGCAGATCAGTCTGGGTTTCGGGGGCGGCCGACTGGAAGGCCGCGAGCGTCATGCAGGTGCGATAGATGCGCCGCAGGTTGGGATATTCGCTCATGTCCAGGCCGGTGTGCTCGGCCAGATACACCTGGGGCACCAGGCAGATGTCGGCCAGTGAAACCGTCTCGCCAAAGCAATAGCGCTGCTTCTCCGGCTGCTGCTCGAGGATGCTTTCCATGGGCGTAAACGCCTTGTGCATCCAGTAGTCGAACCAGTCACGCCGCGCCTGCAGCTCCATGCCCACCCGATCACGCAGATATCGCAGCACGCGCAGATTGTTCAGCGGATGGGTATCGGCAATGGCAATCTGCGCGAACGACCGGACCCGCGCCCGGCGCTCCAGGTCGTCCGGCAGAATGGCGCGCTCGGGGTAGCGTTCCTCCAGATATTCCAGGATGGCCGAAGACTGGGTAATGACCAGATCATCCCGCACCACCAGCGCCGGGATGAGCCCCTGCGGATTGGTGTGAAAATAGGCCAGACGATCGCCCATATTGCCGTCCAGATCGGTATAGATGGCCTCATAGGGGACGCCCTTGAAGTTCAGCGCGATCCGCACCCGATGCGCCGATACACTGCGGTAATAGGTATGAAGCTGAAGCATGCTTGCCCGCACTCCTTGGTCACGAATGGTCACGAATGAATCGGCGACAGCGCTTCAGGCCGCCGCCGGCCAGAGCCAGGCCGCGCCGCGCACGCCGCTCGAATCGCCGAATACGGCCGGCAGGAGGCGCGTTTCAAGCGACGCGCTGAACACGTACTCCGCCATGACCGGCGGTACATTCTCGTACAGTCGGTCAATGCGCGACAGCCCGCCGCCCAGCACGATCACATCCGGATCGAGAATATTGACCACCATGGCCAGCGCCCGCCCCAGACGGGACTCCAGCCGCTGCAGGCTGAGTTCGGCCGCCGCGTAACCCCGCCCGGCCGCGGCGACGATCTGTTCACCGCTGATCGCCTCGCCGGAATGCTGTCGGTGATCCGCCGCCAGACCGGGCCCGGAGAGCCAGGTTTCCAGACAGCCCGACTGGCCGCACCAGCAGACCGGTCCAGGCACTTCCTCGATCGCCGGCCACGGCAGCGGATTATGCCCCCACTCGCCCGCGATGGCGTGAGGCCCGCTCAGCAATTGCCCCCGATGCACCACGCCGCCGCCCACGCCCGTGCCCAGGATCACCGCGAACACCGTCTGCGCACCGGCGCCTGCGCCATCGGAGGCCTCGGACACGGCCAGGCAGTTGGCGTCGTTGGCCAGGCGCAGCGGGCGTTTCAGCAGGCGCGCCAGATCCGCATCCAGCGGCTGGCCGTTGAGGCAGGTGGAATTGGCGTTCTTCAGCCGGCCGGTCTGCGGACACAGGGCGCCGGGTGTGCCGATCCCCAGCGGCAGATCACGCACACCCGCGGCGTTCTCCACGGATCGAATCAGGCCGACGATGGCGTGCAGCGTCGCCTCGTAGTCGTTGGCAGGCGTGGCCACGCGCTCGCGCGCCAGCACGTCGCCGGCGGGGGACAGAATCACCGCTTCGATCTTGGTGCCGCCGAGGTCAACACCCAACCGGCATCGGTCGGTCATCCGCAGGCGGCCCGTCGGGCGGACGGTCCGGGACACAGTCTGTCGGCCAGCGCCGCAAGCACCGCCCCGACGTCCTGCTGGTTTTTCAGCGACAGCAGGTCATCTGCCCGGGTGCGGCCGGCGTTGATCATGGCCACCGGTTTGCCGGACTGATGCGCGGCGCGAGCAAACCGGAAGCCGGAGAAGACCATGAGCGACGAGCCGGCCACCAGCAGCGCATCGGCGGCGTCGAGCATGGCCATGCACTGCGCCACGCGCGGCCGGGGCACGGCCTCGCCAAAGAACACGACATCGGGTTTGAGCATGCCGCCGCAGCGTTCGCAGTCCACGGGATCAAACGCCTGATAGTCCGCCCGGGCCAGATCGGCATCACCGTCCGGCGCCGCTCGCTGGTCAACGGATTCGGGCGCCCAATCCGGGTTGCGGGCCTCGAGCCGGGCCTGCAGGTGCGATCGATCGCTCAGATCGCCGCAGTCCAGACAGACCACCCGCGCCAGATTGCCGTGCAGGTCCACTGCGCGGCCGCCGGCTGCGCTATGCAGCCCGTCCACATTCTGGGTGATCAAATCCTGCAGCCAGTGCTGTCGCTGCAGCCGCGCCAGCGCGTTATGCGCGGCGTTGGGCCGGGCAGATTCCACCTGGGGCCAGCCGATATAGCTGCGCGCCCAGTAACGCCGACGCGCCGCGGCGCTGGCAGTGAATTCCTGATACCGAACAGGCTCACGCCGCTTCCAGGCGCCATCGTGACCGCGATAGTCAGGGATGCCCGATCCGGTACTCACACCCGCTCCGGTCAGGACCACCACGCGCGGGTGGCTGCGGATGAATGCTTCGAATTGTGCGAGAGAGTCGCTCATTCCAACAGTTTAGGCCTTGAGGCCAGAGCGCGCAGGAGGCAGCGCCCTGCCAATGCGGACGCCAAGCCGGTATATTGATGCGCTGCGGCATCCTGTGCCGATTCGCGTTTCAACGAGGGTTGCGTTCATGTACTGCCTCCATGCCCGGCGCGCCGTCACGGCGAGCGCGCTGCTTGTGCTCGCCGGCTGCGGCATTCTCCCGGGCACAACGCCCATCAAGGCCGACGCGCCGCGGTCCAGCTACGTGCCCCAGGATGCCGTGCTGGAAGTCACCGAGCCCATGACGGTGCCGCGCGGCCGGGCCAGTCTGCATTTTCAGGAGGGCCAGATGGACGTCACCGGCACCACCATGGGAGATCTGCCCTACTGCGAGCTGTTTCTGCGCATTCCGCAGGTCACCGAGCGGGTCATCAACCCGGGCATTCTGGAAATAGACGAAGTTAACGACACTTCGCGACAGATCGCCGCCAGTTCCACGATTTATGGCGGTGTCGCGCGGGGTTACGAATTGTTCCAGACGGAAATGGTCATGCACCCGCGCGACGGCAGCGGCCTCCGATCGCTGCGGTGCATGGTGCGCCGCTACGAAGACGACAAGAAGCGTTATCTCACGGTCGGCGAAATCCGGCAGACCCTGGGCAACAGCCTGCTGCTGACCCTGCCGAGCGAACAGACTGACGCCGCCGAGTAATCCGCCGCCGCTCAGTCGGCCTCGAGCAGCGCCTTGACCTTGTCGACGTAGGCCTGCATGGCGGTGTCCGCATCGCGCCCCGCCAGTTTGGCCCAGGCATCGTGTTTGGCGCGTCCCTTGAAGTCGGTCAGCCCGGGCCGCTTGCCGCTGACGTCGCCCGCGGTGGCCTGCTTGTAGTTGGCGTACAGGGCCAGCAGATCGTCATTGCCGGGCCGGCGGGTGAGCGTTTCGACATCCTTCTGGGCCTGTTCGAATGCGGCTTTCAGGTCGGACATGGTCATGCCTCCATCATTGTTCGGTTGAAGCATGCTCGCGCGCCAGCTCGATGAAGCTGCAGGCATGCGGATTTTTTTCGTCGGCCGGGCGCTCTTCGCGCTCGATTTCCCGCCAGGCCGCCCAGTCCAGCTCGGGAAACCAGGTGTCGCCCTCGAACTGGCCATGCACGCGGGTCAGGTAGATATGCGACACCTCGGGCAGGCAGAGCCGGTAGATCTCGGCGCCGCCTATGACGACCAGTTCCGTCACGCCGTGCCGTGCGGCGATACTGCGGGCCAGTTCGACATGTTCGACCACGTCGCAGCCGTCGATGGTCAGATTCGGCTTGCGCGTGAGCACGATATTCCGGCGCTTCGGCAACGGACGGCCGATGGAATCGTGGGTTTTGCGCCCCATGAGGATCGCCTTGCCCACGGTCTTGCGCTTGAAGTAGCCCAGATCAGCCGGCAGGCGCCAGGGTAGATCGCCCTTCGAGCCGATCAGACCGTTTTCGTCCATCGCGACGATGAGTGAAGTCTTCATATCCACGCGCGCCGGTCAGACCGCAATGGGGGCCTTGATGTGCGGGTGGTATTCGTAATCGACGATCTCGATATCGTCGAAACGGAAATCGAAAAGGCTGCTCACGGCGGGGTTCAGCTTCAGCCGCGGCAGCGCCAGCGGCTCGCGGGCCAGCTGCCGGTCGGCCTGCTCCAGATGATTGGAGTAAAGATGCGCATCGCCCAGCGTGTGCACGAAGTCGCCCGCCTTCAGGCCACAGACCTGCGCCACCATCTCGGTGAGCAGCGCGTAGGAAGCAATGTTGAACGGCACGCCCAGAAAGATATCCGCGCTGCGCTGGTAGAGCTGGCAGGACAGCCGGCCGTCCGCCACGTAGAACTGGAACAGGCTGTGGCAGGGCGGCAGGGCCATGTTGTCCACCTCGGCCGGGTTCCAGGCCGTCACGATATGCCGGCGGGAGTCGGGATTGTGCTTGATGGACTCCATTACGTTGGCCAGCTGATCGATGCTGCCGCCGCCCGGTGCGGGCCAGGAACGCCACTGGTAGCCGTACACGGGCCCCAGATCACCGTTTTCGTCTGCCCACTCGTCCCAGATGCTGACGCCGTTGTCTTTCAGATACTTGATGTTGGTGTCGCCGGCAATAAACCACAGCAGCTCGTGAATGATCGAGCGCAGATGCAGACGCTTGGTTGTCACCACCGGGAAGCCTTCGGACAAATCAAAACGCATCTGGTATCCGAATACCGACCGCGTGCCGGTGCCGGTCCGGTCGGACTTGACGCTGCCGTGCTCTCGCACATGCCGCATGAGATCGAGGTACTGCTTCACGCGCCGTGCTCCGCAGTCGTCGAGCTGCGGCCATAGGCCAGCCACAGCAGCAGGAGGCCGCCGGCAATCATGGGCAGGCACAAGGCCTGACCCATCGTCATCCAGTCAAAGGCGATGAAGCCGAGATGCGCGTCCGGCAGCCGGAAGAATTCGCTGAAGAACCGCAGGCAGCCATAGCCCAGCAGAAACACACCGGACACCGCCATCCGCGGCCGCGACCTGCGCGCGAACCACCACAACAATGCCAGAAAGACGGGCCCCTCCAGACCGGCCTGGTAAAGCTGCGACGGATGCCGGGGCAGATTGTCGATTTGCGGGTAGACCATCGCCCAGGGCACGTCGGTGACGCGCCCCACCAGTTCGGCGTTGATGAAGTTGGCAATGCGTCCGAAGAACAGGCCGATGGGAATGACCGGCGCCACGAAGTCGGTCACGTCGAAGAAGGTGCGGTCGGACTTGCGGCCGTACCACCAGCAACCGATGAACACGCCAAGCATACCGCCGTGGAAGGACATCCCGCCGTTCCAGATGTAGAACAGCTCGAGCGGGTCCGACAGCAGAATATCGGGGTGATAGAACAGCATGTAGCCGATCCGCCCGCCCAGTACCACGCCCAGCACCACGTAGAACAGGAAATCGCTGATGTCGTCCTTGGTCCAGTGCACATGCGGCAAACGCGTGCGATAAACCGCGGCGGCCCAGCCCACGAGAAAGCTGAGCAGATACATCAGGCCGTACCAGTGAATGGCGAACGGTCCGAGGCTTAATGCGACGGGATCAAACTGGGGGTGCTGCATGGCCATGCGCGGATTCTATGGCCCGGCGCCGCAGATACCAAACCCGGCTAAAAAGACTGGGCCGGGCAATGCCTACCAGCGAATGGGATGGCTGCGACCATCGCGCTCGTGCGGGTCGTCGTCCGGTATCCGGCAGGCCGCCTCCACCCATGCCGGCCATTGCGGAATCCGGCTGCTGCGCATGGCAAGGATGCGGCCCAGGGCGCTGGCCAGATAGAACGGCGCCATCAACATTTTGAACAACGGCTGACCGTAGGAGTTATCGAACAGAACATGCATGCCGGCCCTTGGAGACTCGTGCCGCTCATCGACATCCAGACACACCAGCCCCACAGGCGCCCACGATGCCTGCGCGGCTTCGGGGCCTTCCTCCATGTACCGGCGTATGAATTCCCAGAAGCACACGAGATCATCGTGTTGATCGCTGTGCACCGCCAACGCAAACGTCTCGAGAACCGTTTCACGATCATCGGCCAGCACGTGCCCGCGGATGTCCCAGATCTGGATGCCCGCAAAGTTGCTGGCGCGGCCCAACGTAAAAAACAGCTCATCCCAGGGCGCCTCCAGCACGCTGCCGTCCTGACGGAAAACGTAGACACGACGGTTATGGCGATTGAAGCGAATGGGGTAGTGGGTGTGGCGGAAGGATTCCCTCAGCAAAGCCCAGAGAGCCACGCCCGACCCGAAACAAAATATTGAAGAGAGGAACAGATACGTAGCCAATGCTTCATTGCTGTTAAAGCGAGCGCTATCAGGTCCGAAAAACAAGTAGCTGAGACCTGCAAAAGCGACCGCGAACATCAATAAAAGAGCGATCGCAAAAAAGGTGACCATGCCTTTCCAGCTGAAGTACTTGTCAACCGCCTCGAGAAATGTGCTGTTCAGCTTCACGACCGATCGTTGATGGACCGGATCAACCTCAAGCAGCTGGCCTTGTAGAAGCTGGAGCTTCTTCTCCTCCGCTGCTAGCGGGCGATTTATCTTGAACTTCTGAACGAGGCCTTGGTATTCCACGTTTTATCCCTGGGTTACCAACCGCAGCTCGCGCATTTCAGTTTCTGCATCCGGGTATGCGTCATGCTTGCCCCACAAGTAACAACGTTCCAGCCAGTCCTGTATTCCGTTATCGACTATGTGGCTCGACACCAAGGAAAGCACGATCAGACCCACTGTGAGAATTGCAGCAGCCAAGAACGCACCAAACAGAAAAGCGATACCCGCCAATGTGCCGAGTAACCCCATGAGCCCGTAGCCAGCCGCACTCATGAAATTCTCTTCGTCGAGTTCTTTCATCGCCCGCCAAAAATCCAGCCCCGCCATGGCAAAACCACCGATGGCGCCTAGACCTCGACCGAACCTACTAAGGTTAGCGCCCCAGGTAGTCAGTCTTCGACCTAAATCCCCACTCCACCGCATCGCCCCCAGTTCCTGCACCCCCTGCCCCGTTATATCCGCGATCGTGCCCGCCAGCACCGCATACTGCGCGGCGATACGGCGCCGGAGTTCCGGCCGGGCATGCGCCAGCGCTTTGGCGTCCGATTCCAGCAGCGTGGAGAGCGCGGCGAACTGCAGGATGCCGCCGAGCACGCCCAGGCTGAATACGCCCGCGCCGTGCGCGAAGCCGGACTGCTGCACTCGCAGTTTCCAGCGGGATAAGCGCAGCGCCTCGACCTGCTCGGGGTGTCTGAGGCTGTTTGTCAGCCATTGGGCCCGGCCGGCAGCGCTCAGCTGTTCGGGCATGGCGTCGATATGCGCGGGATCGGCCAGCAACAGCCACTTCAGGGTGACGGTGTCGTTGAGTTTGTAGCCGTGCGCCTTCAGCCGACGGAGTTCGGCGGTGATGTGGCGGCGCAGGCCTTTGCCGGATACCGGCTGACCGGACAGGCTGCTTAATTCGCGCATGAGCAGCCGCTTGAATTCAGCGCGGGTGCCGGTGAGTTCCACCCGGGCCATGCCGTGACCGCTGATTACGCCCAGCGCCACCAGGCCGTTGTACACGATTCCGCTGCTCGCCGCGGCGTTGGCGACTTTGGCAATGGGGCCGTTGACTGCCGCCACAAGTTCTCCAAGCGCCGCGGTCTGCCCGTTATGCATCTGGCTGGTCACGGCCTGATAGGCGCTGATCAGACCATCCCAGGGCAGCGTCTCCCAGGAAACCCGCGCCTGCATTGCGGCGTGAATGTGCTGGGCAGTCGGCTCGTGGTTCAACCCCAGTGCGCGCAGCAGCAGATTGGTCTTGTCCGTTATGTCGCCGCACAGCCAGTCTACGTAGACGTCGAAGCAGGCTTTCTTGTCCTGGGTGCCGGCCAGACACAGGGTGAGCAGACCGGCGTAGGCTACGCCGTTGTCAATGTCGTTCTCGTCGAAATTGCATTCGAAACTGGCCGCAAGGCGGACACCGGTCATCCAGGCGGCATGCGCTCTGGCCAGAGGCGCAATGATTTGACTGTCCAGCGCCTTGAGCCTGGCGTCGGTCTTCGCCTGCCATCGGGCGCGCTCGGGCTCGTTGTACTTGGCCGTGTAGCGCGCCCACTCGCGATCGGCCGCCTTTTCCAGCGCGGCGGACGTTGGGTTTCGCAGATATGCCAGCGTCTTTTCGTCCACACGCATGCCTAGCCCGGCGGCCACCGGCGCGCCTGCCACGCTGCCCGACTCATATTGATCGGCCAGTTGCTGCCCTGCCCGGATTTCGCGCAGCTCCGCCTGATCCTTGACGGCCGTTTCCAACTGCTGGATGGCGCTGGAGACGGCCAGTCCGCGGGCGAGATCCTCCTTCCAAATGAATTCTTCCGTGCGGAACTGCATCAGCGCCGCGATGTCCTGCGCGATACCCGGCGCGTCGTCCAGAGCCAGGATGAGCCCGTGCTCGGGATAAAGCGCGTTGATTCGATGAATCAGTCGGCCCGCCAGGTCCTGTTTGGACCAGAACTCGCTCATGCTCCAGCCGAAGGCGGTCTGCGCCTCGTCCGCGCGCAGCGCGTAGTCCGCCACGGTGGACTCGAGTTCGCTGACGGACGTCGCGTGGGGCTGGCTGTGGCTGGCCATCCAGGCGCGCACGTCCAGACAGCGCATGTGGCGGGCGCGCTCGGCTGCCGAGCCGTGTCGCTTGAGGACGGCCCGCGTCCAGGGCACGTCGGAGAAGCCGAACCAGACCCGGGTGGCGTGGTCGGGGTCGTCTATGGTGATGCAGGAGGCGAGCAATCCGTGGCTCTGCCGCGAGCAGGTGAAGTGAATCTGTTCAGGATCGGGTAGCGGCAGGTCCGGGTCGAACCGGAACAGATAATTGCCCGAGACCACGACGTAGCCGTCCCATTGGTCCTTGGCTTCGTCGTAGACGTACACGAAGCCCTCTCGGACCGAGCGCAGCGTGTAGCCGCCAGCGCCCAGTTCGATGTCCGTGACCGATTCGCTGCCGGGCAGCCGCGCCTCGGGGGTTTTCGAGCCGGCATTGGCCACCGCGTAGCGTACGGGGAGTATGGCCAGCCCCTGCTTGTCGCAGAATTCGCACCCGCCGGCGGGTGACTGACCGGGGGCGGTCATGATGCGGCACCTGCTGTTCTGTCGGCTTCTTTCAGGTCGACGGCCATCCGCTGCCAGTCGTCCTCGGACAATCCCCGGCTGGCGCTGTAATAGGGCCGGCGGCCGGCGCTGGCCTCGGCCAGTAAGTGCCTGATGCGCCGATGCCGGTCAAAGCCTGCGTGCCTTGTCAGGCCCTGCAGTGCGAAGGCGACCAGGTCCTGCCGACGGGTGAGCCCGTGATCCAGCCCGCGCCGCAGCCAGACATCGATTGCCTGTCCGTCGGCGCTCCCCGCGGCGGCCGATGCTGCGTCCGCCTTGGCCAGCACGCGGTTGATCAGACCAATGCGCTCGATTTGCCCGTACTGAACCGGGGTGGGATGCCAGCCGCGGTTGGGCTGACTGCCCTCGCGCGACAGCGTCTCCCGCTGTCCCCGATATTCGAATGACCAGCAACGCACCGGACCCAGCAGGGCGGCTATCTGGTTTGTCGTCAGAATCCACCGCAGTTGCGCCATGACGCGGGCGTCATAAAGCCGCAGCAGCATGGACAGGCCGTCCGGGCCGATCATGACCAATTGCCGGCGGAGATGCGCTGCCAGCATATGCGCCCCCTGGTCGGACTCTAACAGCGCGCAGCAGGCTGTCTGATCGCCCTGGTCCAGAGCATCCAGCCGCATCAGATACGGCAGCATCAACGCGCTGTCCCGAAGGCGTTCCGGGGCCAGCGACCAGCCGGCAGATTCCAGCTGTCCCTCGGGCCAGGGCTGCGTCAGCGGGTTCACAATGCCGAAGCTGAACGCCGCGTGCTGTGGCGTAACGGCGTTCATGGGGCGCGGCCAGTTGATCGGGCCGGCCGGGTCGCCATTGGTGGTGTCATGGCAGGGCCTCATAGCGAGAGCGCCGGACGGGCCGGCCACCGTGGTGCGATTCGCTAGCCGCTATTCAAGCACACCGTGGCCGCCGACGCATCCGCTGCGGCGTCAGACGTGAAGCCTGCCGAAACCGGGCGAGCGGCCCGCCTTCGGGTTGTCACTCAGCCCCGCCGCCAGGCGTGGAACTTCTCGACGTAGCGCAGCAGCTTTTCCGGCGCGTGGGCCCTTTTCCATTCGCCCGCCGCAAACTTGTTGGCTTCGGCCAGCGTGGGGTAGCTGTGGATGGTGCCCAGCAGCGTGTTCAGGCCCACGCCCTTCTTCATGGCGAGCACGTACTCGGCCAGCAGGTCGCCGGCGTGCTCGCCGACGATGGTGACCCCCAGAATGCTGTCCTTGCCGGCGTCGGTGAGCACCTTGACCATGCCGTGCGCAGCGCTTTCGGCGATGGCGCGATCCAGGTCGGCCATGTCGTACCGGGTCACTTCGTAGTCGATGCCCTGCTCGGTCGCTTCCGCTTCGCTCAGGCCCACGTGCGCCACTTCCGGGTCGGTGAAGGTGCACCAGGGCAGCGTGGAATAGTCCACCTTGAACTTCTTGAAGCTGCCGAACAGGCCGTTCACCGCCGCAAACCACGCCTCGTGGGCCGCCGCGTGGGTGAATTGATAGGGCGCAATCGCATCGCCGCAGGCGTAAATACTGGGAATGCGCGTCTGCAGGAACTCGTTGACCTCGATGCTGCGGCCGGCTTCGATGCCCAACGTGTCGAGCCCGAAACCTTCCAGGCGCGCCGAGCGGCCCAGCGCAATCAGCAGACGATCAAATTCGATTTCCACGGTCTTGCCCGCGCACTCGCAGATCAAAGACTTCCGCTCATTCGAAACCCCCACGGCCGTCGCCCGGTGTCCCAGCCGCACATCCACGCCTTCCTGCCGGAAGCGTTCCAGCATGAAGCTCGAGACATCCGGGTCCTCCTTGCCCAGAAGACGATCGCCCTGCTCGACCTGCGTGACCCGGCTACCCAGACGCGCGAAGGCCTGCGCCATTTCGCAGCCGATGGGGCCGCCGCCCAGCACGACCAGCCGCTCCGGCAGCTCACGCAAATCCCACAGATTGTCCGAGGTGAGGTAGTCGATGTCCGTCAGCCCGTCGATGGGCGGGACCAGCGGTTCGGCGCCCGTGGCCAGGATAATGGCGCGCGCTGTCAGCCGCTGGCCGCTGTCGGTTTCCACCGTCCACGGGTCGACCAGGCGCGCGCTGGCCTGTATGCATTCCACCCCGAGTGATTCGTAGCGCTCCACCGAATCATGCGGCTCGATGTCAGCGATAACGCGATGCACGCGATCCATGACGTCGGCAAAGTCGAATTCGAAGTCCGCACGCCGAATCCCGTAGGCGGCGCTGTGGCGCATCTGATGAACCAGTTTTGCGCTGCGAATCAGGGCCTTGGAGGGTACACAACCGGTATTCAGACAATCGCCCCCCATCTTCGACTTTTCGATGAGCGTGACCTTCGCCTTGACCGCCGCGGCGATGTAGGCCGCCACCAGCCCGCCCGAGCCGGCGCCGATGACGATGAGATTACGGTCGAAGCGCCTGGGTCGGCTGTAGCCACGCAGAGCCTTGCGCGCCTGGAAGTATTCGAGGCCCTTGCGCGCGATGAGCGGAAACACCCCCAGCAGCACGAAGGAGCCGATCAACCCGGGCGAGAGGATGCCGGCCAGGCTCTCGAGCTGACCGATCTGCGTGCCCGCGTTCACGTAGACGATCGTGCCTGCCAGCATGCCCAGCTGGCTGACGACGTAGAAGGTGACGGTGCGAATCGGCGTCAGCCCCATCAGCAGGTTGATCACGAAAAACGGGAAGGCCGGCACCAGCCGCAGCGCGAACAGATAAAAGGCGCCGTCCTTCTCCACGCCCCGGTTGATGGCGCGCAGGCGTCGACCGAATCTTTGCTGCACCGTATCGCGGAGCACGAAGCGGGCCGCCAGAAACGCCAGCGTTGCGCCAATACTCGACGCAAACGAAATGATCAGCACGCCCCATAACAGGCCGAACAGCGCGCCGCCGATCAGCGTCATGACTGCGGCGCCGGGAATCGACAGCGCCGTCACCAGTACATAGACCACGAAAAACCCGGCCGCCAGCAGCAGCGGACGGTCCTGCTGGAAGGCCTCGAGGCCGGCGCGCTGCTGGCTGAAGCAGTCCAGCGAGAACAGGCCCTGCTCACAGGCGCCGCCCAGATACTGCCCTGGCTGGACGACAAAAAACGCGCCAATGGCGGCCACAATGGCAACAAGCAGGATGATTTTCGATCGGCTCACTACAGTTTTTCCGATGGCGGGATCTTGTCCCTGGCGATGGCGGCCAGGTACGGCTATGAATACAAGGACCGTGCAAGCGTGCCGAGTCTTGCAGCATCCGGCTATCTGCTAAACTGCGCGCCGCTCAATCCCCCACATTCTCACGGGCCTGGCCAGGCGGCCGGTCGCTCCTCCCAGTCATGAAGTACGAAACAGACAATCTGCGCATTCGCGGCATCCAGGAAATGATTTCCCCGGACGCGCTGCTGGCCGAATACCCCATCACGGACACGGCATCCGAAACCATATTCAATACCCGCAAGGCCGTACAGGACATCCTGCACGGCCGGGACGACCGGCTGCTGG
This sequence comes from Salinisphaeraceae bacterium, assembly GCA_002683405.1. GTDB lineage: Bacteria > Pseudomonadota > Gammaproteobacteria > Nevskiales > Salinisphaeraceae. The sequence continues at coordinate 59,475 of NYTH01000028.1, forward strand.
TCGTCGCTGGCCCCTGCTCCATCCACGATCCGCAGGCGGCGCTGGAATATGCCGAAGGCCTGAAAGAGGCCGCTGCCCGGCTGTCGGACCGGCTGCTGCTGGTCATGCGGGTGTATTTCGAGAAGCCGCGCACCACGGTGGGCTGGAAGGGGCTGATCAACGATCCCGACATGGACGACTCGTTCCATATCAACAAGGGTATCCGCCTGGCCCGCGAACTGCTGGTCAAGCTCAACGACATGGGCGTGCCCGCCGGCGTGGAGTTTCTTGACCTGATCTCGCCGCAGTATCTGGCCGACCTCGTCAGCTGGGGCGCGATCGGCGCGCGGACCACCGAAAGCCAGGGCCATCGCGAGCTGTCCTCCGGTCTGTCCTGTCCGGTGGGCTTCAAGAACGGCACGGGCGGTTCCATCAAGATTGCGGTGGATGCGGTAGGCGCGGCCCAGCACTCGCACAACTTCCTGTCGCTGACCAAGGAAGGCCACTCCGCGATCTTCACCACCGCCGGCAACGAGGACACCCACATCATTCTGCGCGGTGGCAATAACGGCCCGAACTTCGACGCCGACAGCATCGCCGCCGCGGTGGCGCTGCTGGAACAGGCGGGCCTGCCCGGCCGCGTCATGGTGGATTTCTCGCACGCCAACAGCCGCAAGCAGCCGCGCAAGCAGCTGGAAGTGGGACGCGACGTGGCCGGCCAGATGGCCGCCGGCTCGAATGCCGTATTCGGCGTGATGATCGAGTCGCATCTGAAGGAAGGTAATCAGAAGATCGAGCCGGGCAAGCCGCTGGAATACGGCAAGAGCATTACCGATGCCTGCCTGGGCTGGGAGGACACGCTGCCCCTGCTCGATGACCTCGCCGAAGCCGTCAAGCAGCGCCGGGAAGTCGCCTAGTCGCCGCCCGGCCGGATTCAGGCGAGCGGCAGAATCTCCCAGCCTTCGCCCGCCGCCGCCTCACGCAGGCGGCGGTCCGGCATGACGGCTACCGACCGGCCGACCGCGCGAAACAGAATGGCGTCGCTGTAGGAATCGCCGTAGGCCACGGCCTCCGACAGCGGCATCCGCACATCCGCCGCAATCTTCCGGGCGATGTTCAGTTTTTCCACGCCGTAGGGATGCTGCAGTGGCCGCGCCGCCGCGAAACGGCCTTTGCGCGTGGCGCATATCGACGAGTGATAGCCGTGCGCGCCCAGCGCGGCCGCCAGTGGCCGGGCGATGAACTCGGGTGTTCCGCTCAGCAGAACAACGTGATCGCCCTGCGACAGATGTTCTTCCAGCCGCGACACCGTCGGCGCGAACAGCTGCGGCAACAGCCGGCGCTCGACAAAGCGACGGGCCGCCTGCTCAACCCGGTCCACCGGCAGACCGGCCAGATAGCTCTTGTTCTTCTTGGTCACGTCGCGGCCATACAGCCCCACGTAGCGCAGCAGAAACCCCAGCGCAGACAGCAATTGGCGCGGCCCCAGCCAGCCGCGACGCAGCAGATAGGCGATAAAGCGTGCCTCGGAACTGCGGCCCGGCAGCAAGGTGCCGTCAATATCGAACAGCACCAGACGACTCATGCCGCGGGCTCCCGACGCAGCTGCACCAGGAACTCGATGATTACCGGCAGCCCGCGCGCCACGCAGAGGAAGGCGGCCGTGAAGACGAGCGCGAAACTGGCCCATTGAATCGGTCCGGACCAGGCCGCCCAGAACTCCGGCGCCAGCGCGGGCGCCGGCTGCCACAGAAGAATCCAGGCGAAGGCGGCGGCCTTGACCACCGCGTAGAAGCCGCGCATGAACCGACCCGCCACCAGAAAGCGCCCGACCGGTGACTGCATCATGTCAAACGCCGCGGTACCGCTGGCGGCCCCCTTGCTGCGCACCGCATCGACCAGCGAGCCGCGAATGATGAACAGCAGCGGCACCCACACGCCCACGAAGCCCAGATGCGCCAGCACCACCCACATGACGTTTTCGACAATACGATCCACGGCGATATCGAAGGTGGCGCCGAACACGGACTCCTCGCCAAACTTGCGGGCCACGTAGCCGTCCAGGGCGTCCGTAACAATGATGAAGACCATCAGCGGCGCGTTGATCAGCTGCAGCGTCGGATTGCCGGAATAGACGATGCCCAGCAGGACCAGCAGCAGCACGAAGCGCGACGTCGTAATGAAGTTGGCCATCAATCAACTTCCTCCCGCGAAGGCCGGCCGGTCAAAACCGCGACAGCTTGTCGCGGCGTGGCGCCCTCATGCAATACGCAGTAGGCCTGATGGGCGATGGGCATCTCGATATCCGACTGCCGGGCAATGCGGTCGACCTCGCGCGCCACGCGCACGCCCTCCACCACCTGCTGTATCTCGCGCTGCGCGGCCTCCACGCCCTTGCCGGCCGCCAGCGCCAGACCCATGCGCCGATTGCGCGACTGGTCGTCCGTGCAGGTCAGCAGCAGATCACCCAGGCCGGCCATCCCCATGAAGGTCTCGCGATGTCCCCCGAGCGACTCACCCAGGCGCACCATTTCGTTGAGCCCGCGGGTGATCAGCAGCGCCCGCGCGTTGGCGCCAAAGCCCAGCCCGTCCGAAATACCGACGGCGATGGCCAGCACGTTCTTGACCGCACCCCCCACGCCCACGCCGGCCACGTCCGTAGAGGTGTACACGCGGAAGGTGCTGTCATGAAATGCCGCGGCCATATCCGCCGCCATGCCGGCGTCGCTGGAGGCAATCGTGACGGCGGTCGGCATGCCCTGCCCCACTTCGCCCGCAAAGCTCGGCCCGGACAGCACCGCCACCGGCCGACCGGCGCCCAGCACTTCATCCGCAACAATGTGCGGCAGCTTGGCCGACTCCGGTTCCAGACCCTTGGTGGCCCAGATGATGCGCTGCTCAGATGTTAGCAGCGGCTTGAGCCGCAGAAGCGTTTCGCGCAGCGCGTGGCTGGGCACGGTGACCAGCACGTCCTGCGCGCCATCCAGCGCCGCCTCCAGATCGGGCTCGCCGGTCAGCGTATCGGGAAAGGAACAGCCGGGCAGATAGCGCGCGTTCTCGCGTTGCGCCCGCATGTCGCTCACGTCTGCCGCGTTGCGACCCCACAAGCGCGTTGCGACGCCGTTGCGGCCGAGCTGGATGGCCAGAGCGGTGCCCCAGGAGCCGGCACCGATGGCCGCCATGCGGGTGGGCTTTTGCTCTGCGCCGGAGGCCATGCGTCAGTGCTGCGCCTGACCGCCGCCCTGCTGCTCCTTCTGGCGGTGCTGAAGATACAGCGCGTCGAAGTTCACCGGCTGGAGCAGGAAATGGGGAAAACCGGCTCGCTGCACCAGGTCACCCACCACTTCCCGGGTAAAGGGAAATACCAGGCTGGGGCAGTAGGCGCCCAGCACCTGGCTATGCTGTTCGCCCTCGAACCCGGTGACCTTGAACACGCCGGCATGCTGCACTTCGACGATGTAGGCGGTCTGCTCTTCCTTGTAGGCCGTGAGGGTGACCGTCAGCGTGACCTGGTGGGAGTCGTCGCCCAGATCGGACACGTGGGTGTTCAGGTCCACATCGAGCTTGGGCCGAAACTGGGTCTGAAAGATGGCCGGGCCATCGGGCACTTCCACGGACGCATCCTTCACGTACATCTTCTGCAGCAGCACCTGACGTCCGGCCTGCTGACCCGACGCGGCCTGCGGGTTCTTGTCCTCTTCGGTCACGACACCTCCACTACAAACCCGTTTTCTGTATATCGATGGTATAACGCCGGACCCGGGTCCGGCACGCCGCTGCGCACGGCAGAGTCGAAGGCCGCGCTTTACTTGCGCGTGATCGGCAGGCCCGCCGACTGCCAGGCCGTGATGCCGCCCTTCAGCGATACCGCATTGTGATAGCCCATACTCTTGAGCTTGGCGCAGGCCGCCGTGGACGTGTTGCCCATGGCGCAATAGCAGATGATGTTGGCGTCCTTGTCCTTGGAGATTTCCTTGGCGCGGGTATCGAGGCCGTTGTGCGGCACATGGATGGCGTTGAGGATATGCCCCTTCTTGAAGTCGGACGCGGCCCGGACGTCCACGATGCGCGCATCACCACTATTGATCAGGCGCACGGCCTCGCCCGGGGTCACGGGCTGCGGCCCGCGTAACCGGCGCCAGGCCTCCACCGCAATCAGCGCCACCACGATGACGAAAAAGGCGGTCCAGAGCAGCGGATGATTGCCTACAAATTCGTAGAGTCTGTCCATAGGGAGAGATTGTTCCTGCGGATGGCTGAGCCAGGTCCGGGCCGCTGCCGGGCCGGCCGTGCCGGCGGCAGGCAGCCCGCAGCGTCAGACCGGCCACGAACCGGCCGGCGGGCGCTGGCGGCGCGCATTATTGCACACCTGACCCGCCGCGGATGAGACGCGCGCCCGGCATGGCTTAAACTGCCGCGTATGCCCGCCGTGACCGCGCCAACCGACACCGCATGCCGCCCGCGCGGACCGCGCCTGCTTGGCGGGGGACTCGCCGCGCTGCTGCTCTTCGGCAGCCTCGCCGCGGCGCAGGACATGAACAAGGCCAACCGGGAACTCGAGCAGGTGCGCTCGCGCATCCAGGCCATCCAGCGGGATGTGGAGCGGGAACAGGGCCGGCGCGCCGACCTGAGTCAGGCGCTGGCAACGGTCGAGCGGGAAATCGGCGCGCTGGGCAAGCGGCTGCACGGCCTGAAGCAGGACGTGGCGGCCCGGCAGTCGCAGATCGAAAAACTTGACGCCCGGCGGCGCGCGCTCAAGTCGCGTCTGGGCGGCCGGCTGGATCAGCTCTCCGGTCAGTTGCGCTCGGTTTTCATGAACGGCCAGCAGAGCAAGCTGCGGGTCCTGCTCTCGCAGGACAGCCCGGAAAAGCTGGGCCGCATGCTCGCCTACTACGATTATCTGGCCACCGCCCAGGTCGAAGACATCCGCTCGTTGCGGCAACAGGCCGCCGAACTCATCGAAACGCGCCAGGCCCTGACCGCCCAGCGCGATGCGTTGAAGGAAGACCAGTCGCGTCTGCAGGCCACGCTGGCCAAGCTGAAAGACACCGAAAACGAGCGCGAGCGCGCGCTCGCCGCCGTCGAGCAGACGCTGGCCAGTCGCGGACACGACCTGCAGTCCGCCCGCCGCGACGAGAACCAACTGCAGAACCTGATCGCGGAAATTCGCAAGAAACTCGCCTCCGTCGACACCACGGCGCGCGCCAAGCCCCTGCAGAAGAGCAAGGGGCGTCTCACCGCGCCCGTAGCCGGCAGAACACTCGCCCGCTTCGGCCAGAGCAAGCCCGGCAGCAACCTGCAATGGCAGGGCGTCTGGCTGCAAGCGGCCAATGGCGACCCGGTGCGGGCCGCCGCGCCCGGCCGGGTCGTCTATGTGGGCTGGATGCACCGCTACGGGCTGATCGCCGTGCTGGATCACGGCAACGATTTCTTCACGCTCTACGGCCACGCCCAGTCGGTCTACCCCGAGGTGGGAGACTGGATCGAGGCTGGTCAGGTGATCGCCGCGGCCGGTAACAGCGGTGGTCACCGGCAGACCGGCGTCTATTTCGAAATCCGCCAGGGCCGCAAACCGCTTGATCCGGCCGCCTGGCTGCCCCGCAGCTGATCGGCGCGGCCGGCCCGCAGGACACGGGGCCGGAAACCCCAGTGTCTATGCTATCTTCGCGTCCTCGCCATTCTGCACGCGCCGACCGCCTTGCTAGGCCGGTCAAACGGGCGCCTTGGCCGCAACGGAGAACAACCCTCATGGCCAGATATTCGCTGAGCACCCCTGCACTCGCCCTGCTCGTGCTGGGCGCCATCGCCGCCGTCATGCCCTGCGCGCTTCGGGCCGACGAGACCGCGGCCGCGATGGAAGCCGAAACCGACACTCTGCCGCTGGAGGAACTGCGCACCTTCGTGGAAATTCTCAACCGCGTGAAGCAGGGGTACGTGGAGGATGTCAGCGACGAGAAACTGCTGGAGAACGCCATTCGAGGCATGCTCGACGGCCTGGATCCGCATTCAGCCTATCTGGCCCCCGAGGAATTCAAGGAAATCCAGATTTCGACGTCGGGCAAGTTCGGCGGCCTGGGCATCGAAGTGCAGATGCAGAACGGCTTCGTCAAAGTCGTCACCCCCATCGACGACACCCCCGCCAAGCGGGCTGGCGTGAAGGCGGGCGATCTGATTGTCCGCATTGACGACACTGCGGTGAAGGGACTGTCCCTCATGGATGCGGTGAAGAAGATGCGGGGCGAGCCGGGCACCAGCATCACGCTCACCATCCTGCGTGAGGGCCGCGATGGCCCGTTCAACCTCAGTATCGAGCGCGACGTGATCAGCGTGCGGAGCGTGCGCGCGCGCATGCTCGAGCCCGGCTATGGCTACGTGCGCATCAGCCAGTTCTCCAGCCAGACCGGCTCGAACCTGGATGGCGAGATCAAGGAGCTGATGGCCCAGGCCGACGGCCAGCTCAACGGCCTGGTGCTGGACTTGCGGAACAATCCCGGGGGCGTGCTCAACGCGGCGGTCGACGTGTCCGATGCCTTCCTCAACGCCGGCCAGGTGGTCTCCATCAAGGGCCGTGGCGAGGACACCGAACAGCTTTTTGATGCCCAGGATGGCGATCTGCTCAACGGCCGGCCGATCGTGGTGCTGGTGAACGAGGGGTCGGCCTCGGCCTCGGAGATCGTCGCCGGCGCGCTGCAGGATCACGGTCGCGCCGTCGTTATGGGGCACAAGACGTTTGGCAAGGGGTCGGTTCAGACCATCCTGCCACTGCGCAACGATGCCGCGCTGAAACTCACTACCGCCCGCTACTACACACCCAGCGGCCGCTCCATCCAGGCCGAAGGCATCGAGCCCGACGTGCTCATCCAGAGCATCAAGGTCGAGGCGGACGACAAGGAAAACCTCATGCCGTTCTCCGAGGCCGATCTGGTGGGCTCGCTGGCCAACGAGGACAGCAGCGAAGACGCGCCGGCCGGCCCGGCAAGCGACGGTCAAAGCCAGAAAGGCCCGGCCCTGGCCGAGGAGGACTTTGCCCTGTATGAGGCGTTGAACCTGCTCAAGGGGTTGTACATTCTGGGCCAGCACCAGCTGACGCCCGTGCAGCAGGCACGGCTGAGCCCGTGACGGCAAGCGGGCCACGCAATCCGAGCGCCCTGGTGCTGCTGGCCGACGGCAGTGAGGAAATCGAGGCGGTCACCGTCATCGACATCCTGCGCCGCGCCGAGATTGAGGTCACTGCGGCCGGTGTCACCCAGCGCGACATCACGGCTTCGCGCGGGGTGCGTTTGATGGCTGACGCCGTGTTGGCGGATGTCACGGATGCGCCGTTCGATGTCGTGGTGTTGCCGGGTGGTGCCCGGGGCGCCGAGACCTTTCGCGACAGCCGCGCGGTGCAGCAGCTGCTCGAGCGCCAGCATCAGCGTGGCGGTCGACTGGCCGCCATCTGCGCCGCGCCCTCCGCATTGGCCTCGGCCGGGCTGCTCAGGTCGCGCCGGGCGACCAGCTATCCGGGCTTTCTCGCCGAAGCCGATGCCGCGCAGCTCAGCGAAGACCCGGTCGTCACGGACGGGCTGATCACCACCTCGCGCGGGCCGGGTACGGCCATGGGCTTCGCGCTCGCGCTGGTCACGTTGCTCTGCGGCGAAACGCGGGCCCGCGACGTTGCCGCCAAGGCCCTGGCCGAGTATCCCTGAGCGGCGCCGACCGATGCCGACACGCGTGTTCACAGGTCGACACCATGTTTCGTAGGGTCACGCTGCTGGGCGGCGGCGTGCTGTTCCTGTACGCCGCCATGGGCGCGCTGCTGTACTCGCAGCAGCGGGAACTGATCTATTTCCCCACGCCGCCCGCAGAAATCGACCAGTACGAGCTGCGGGAGATCACGGCCGGTAGCGGCGACACCATTCAGGTCTGGCGCCGCAATACCGGCAAGGCCAGGGCGTTGATCTACCTGGGCGGCAATGCCGAATCACTACAGGCCACCGGCGCGCTGCTGCGCACCCTGTTTCCCGAATACGCCATCTATCTGCCGCTCTACCCCGGCTATGCCGGCGCGCCGGGCGAACCGAACGAACAGTCGCTGTACGACGAAGCGCTGGCGCTATACGACGACATCGAGGGCCGGCACAGCGAAATATCGGTCATCGGCCGCAGCCTGGGCAGCGGTGTGGCCACCTATCTGGCCGCCGAGCGGCCGCTGCACAAGTTGGCGCTGGTCACGCCGTTCGACAGTATGCAATCGCTCGCGCAGGAGGTCATTCCCATCTATCCCATGGGTCTGATGTTGCGGGACAAGTACGACTCCGCCGCCCGGGCGCGACAGATCGACGCACCCACCCTCATGATCATTTCCGGGAACGACGATATCGTGACCCGACCGCACTCGGATCGGCTCAGGGTGGCGTTCGACCCGGACCAGGTGGAGCAGGTCGTGGTCGAGGGCAGCACGCACAACAACATTCACATGAAGCAGGAGTTCGCCATGGCGCTACTGCTGTTTTTTGACCAGCTTCATCGCAGGCCGCAGCTGCAGTAGATCAGGGCCGGGTCGGCGTCCGATTGAACAAGGCGGTCGCCCAGCACGCCAGCCCGGCCAGCATTCCCGCGCCAGCGGTCCAGCCCGGCGCGCCTTCCAGCACGGCCGCCGCTAGCGGTCCGGCCACCAGCAGCGCCGCGCCGGCAATCACGAACTGGGTCCGCGCCGCGCTTCGGTGAATTTCCGCCTCCAGCCGGCGCATGTCGGCCTGACGCGCGCGCTCGGCATCCCGCGCCCGCATGGGCTGCTCGCTCCAGTAGCTCAGCGTTTCGGGGAGGTTATCCAGGATGGCGGGCAGTCTTGGCTGCAGCTCCCGTAGCGCGGTGGAGGGGTTCAGGCGATCCCGCATCCATTCTTCGAGAATCGGCTTGGCCGTCGCCCACAGGTCCAGCTGGGGATAGAGGATGCGCCCCAGCCCTTCGATATTGAGCACGGTTTTCTGCAGCAGCACGAGTTGCGGCTGGACTTCCATGTTGAAGCGACGCGCGGTGGCAAACAGGCGTATCAAGAACGCACCGAAGGAAATCTCGGCCAGCGGCTTGTTGAAAATCGGCTCGCAGACGCTGCGGATCGCGCCCTCGAATTCGTCCACGCGGGTAGACTCGGGCACCCAGCCCGAATCAATGTGCAGCTCGGCCACGCGCTTGTAGTCGTGATTGAAGAAGGCCAGGAAGTTTTCGGCCAGATAGCGCTGGTCGGAGGGCAGCAGCGAGCCGACGATGCCGAAATCCACGCCGATGTAGCGCGGCCGCTCCGGGTTGCTCACGTCAACAAAAATGTTGCCCGGGTGCATGTCGGCATGAAAGAAATTGTCGCGGAACACCTGCTTGAAGAAGATTTCCACGCCCCGCGCGGCCAGCACCTCGAAATTGACCTGCTCGGCCTGCAGCGCCTCGATATCGTCGATGCGGATACCGCGGATTCGCTCCATGACGAGCACGTTTTCCCGCGTGTGCTCGAACATCACCACGGGGTGGTAGATCAGGTCGGACCCCAGCCAGTTACGACGCAGCTGACTGCAGTTGGCCGCTTCCCGAATCAGGTCCAACTCGTCATAGATGACGCGCTCGTACTCCGCCACGACTTCGCGCGGGCGCAGGCGGCGGGTCTCGGGGATATGTCGCGCCGCCAGGCTGGCGAGCAGGTGCATGAGCTCCAGATCCCGGCGAATATCCTCGCGCACATTGGGCCGCAGCACCTTGACCACCACGTCCATGCCCGGCTGGCCGTCTTGCCCGTGCAGCCGGGCCGGGTGAACCTGGGCCACGGAGGCCGCCGCCAGCGGCTCGTCCCCGAACCATTCGAAGATATTTTCCAGCGGCTCGCCGTAGGCTTTCTCGATGGCCGCCCGCGCCAGCGCGCCGTCAAACGGCGGCACGCGATCCTGTAGCCGCGCCAGTTCATTGGCATAGTCCGGCGGCAGCAGATCACGCCGGGTGGACAGGGTCTGGCCGAATTTCACGAAGACCGGGCCCAGCGATTCCAGCGCCTCACGCACCCGCTGACCGGGCGGGTCTTCATGCCGGCCGCCAGCGGACAGCCAGCGCAGCACGCGACGGTCGGGCAGCAACTCTCCCAGCCCGAAACGCCGGAACGTCCGGATGATCTGCCACAGCCGGCGGCTTTGCCGCATCATCGTGCGGTCTCCCGGCGCTGGCGCAATCGTTTCACGCGGGCGGCCAGGCGGTCGGTGTCCGCCCGCAGGCGATCAACCTGCCCGGTCCACTCGTCAATCTCGGCCCGATGGACCAGATCGCGGGTCTCCTCGCGGAAATACTCCACGGTATCGCGCGAAAAGCCCGCGCCGGCGCGCTGCAGAAAGCCGCCGGCCTCACGCAGCGCGCGACCCAGGAAATGGGCCGGCAGGTCGCCCAGACGCTCGCCCAGCCAGTCTTCCAGCTCGATATCGACATGCCGGAGCATGTTGGCAAAGCCCTGCGCCAGCGCCACATCGCCTTCGATCCGCAGATCGCCGCCGGCCAGGCTGGCCGCATCGGCCGCAAAAAGGGTTCGCGCAAAGCCGGCCAGGCTGCCGCTCAGCTTCACGTCGGGCTGGCCGTCCCAGTCATCCATGAGCTGCACGCCGCCCGAATGCGGTAGCAGGAAGAAATCGAGGCCCGCGTCGGTCATGGCCAGCTGCATGCAGCGGCCCTTGAGTCCCGCGCAGCGCTCCAGCGCGGCCGGATCGCTGCCAAGGTACTGATTCAGGGCGATTTCCAGACCACCCAGCGCCACACCCGGCAGCCTCATGCCTTGAACCCGCGATGCACGGCCACGATGCCGCCGGTGAGATTGTTGTAACTGCAGCGCACCAGGCCGGCCGTTTCCATCATCTGCTTCAGGGTGTCCTGATCGGGGTGCATGCGAATGGATTCCGCCAGATAGCGGTAGGCCGCCTCGTCGCCGGCCACGTTGCGACCCAGCCACGGCAGCACGCTGAAAGAATACTGATCATAGAGCTTGCCCAGACCGGGGACCGCAGGTTTGGAAAACTCGAGCACCAGCACCCGGCCGCCGGGGCGCAGCACGCGCTGCATCTCGTTGAGCGCGGCCTGCTTGTCGGTCACGTTGCGTAGCCCGAAGCCGATGGTCACGCAGTCGAAACTGCTGTCGGCGAAAGGCAGGCTCTCGGCATTGGCCTGCACGAAATCCAGATTGCCGGCCACGCCGCGGTCGAGCAGACGTTCGCGGCCCCGGCCCAGCATGCTGGCGTTGATATCCGACAGCAGCACGCGGCCGCTTGCGCCGGTGGCCCGCGCCATCGCGGCGGCCAGATCACCCGTGCCGCCGGCCAGGTCGAGAATATGTTCACCGGGCCGAACTGCGGCGAGCTGCACCGTGAAGTGCTTCCAGACCCGATGCACGCCCAGCGACATCAGGTCGTTCATCAGGTCGTAGTTGCCGGCGACCGAATCGAATACGGCGCCCACGCGCCGGGCCTTGTCGCCGCGCGCCACGCGTTCGTAGCCGAAATCAGTGGTGTCCTGATCGTTGTTCATAGAGGTCTCGCTCGCCGGGAGCGCAAAGAGTACAGAAATTAATGGGCGTCGGCCGGCCCTTCTTCCGCCGGCGGATCGAAGCGGCCTTTCTCGAGAAACGCCCGTGTCTGCTCGAGCGTACCGCGGGACGACAGAATCAGCGGATGGCTGTGCGGCAGGACCCTGAAGTCCTGCATGCCGTCCAGGCGCGCGCGCTCGACGGCGACCTTGCCGTCATCATCACCGGGAATCAGGCGCGACAGCAGTAGATTGATCGAGCGGTCACCCGCCAGCACGCCCACCGGTATGAGCGCCGGCCCCAGTCGGTTGGGCAAGGACTGTTCGCCGGTTCCCAGCTGGCCTCCGGCCGGCCCGTGCCACCAGCGAAACAGCCACCACTCGCCCAGCACGTCCACGACTTCGCTGCCCTGGTTGGGCGGGCTGATCATGACCGCACGGCCGATTTCGCCAGGGCGATCGGCCAGCAGGCCCTCGGCGAGCATCTGGCGCAGGACGATGCCGCCCATGGAATGCGTCACGAAATGCCAGGTACCGGCCGGTTTTTCGCAGGCACCCTGGTCCAGCTGCCCGGCCACCTGCCGCGCCGCCTGCTCGACCGGACCGGCCGTGGACGGGTAATCCACGTTGATGACGTTGAACCCGGCTTCAACCAGGCCGTCGCGCAGCCCCGCCATCGACCGATTACTGCGCGCCAGTCCGTGCAGGAGCACCACGGTGCGATCGCTGTCCGAACAGATGCGCTGGGTTTCCGCCCATAGCGACGGCGCCAGCCAGGTCGTCAGGCCCAGCAGGATCAGGACGGTGACGGCGCCCAGCGCCTTGAGTCGGTTCGACATCAGACTGTCGACGGTGTGGCTACAGGATGTATCGCGACAAGTCCTCGTCCGCGGCCAGATCCTTGAGCTTGTCGTCGACGTAGGCGGCGTCGATGGTCAGGGTCTGGCCGTCACGTTCGGAGGCGTCGAACGACACCTCTTCCATCAGCCGCTCCATGACAGTGTGCAGACGGCGGGCGCCGATATTCTCGGTGCCCTCGTTGACCCGGAAAGCCACCTCGGCAATGCGCGCCACGCCGTCGTCGCTGAAGCTCAGCGACATGCCCTCCACGCCCATCAGCGCCACGTACTGTTCCGTCAGCGAGCAGCTGGGCTCGCGCAGGATGCGCACGAAATCATCGGCCGATAGCGCCTCCAGCTCGACCCGGATGGGCAGGCGGCCCTGCAGTTCGGGAATCAGGTCGGAAGGCTTGCTCACGTGAAACGCGCCGGAGGCCACGAACAGGATGTGGTCGGTACGGATGGAGCCGTACTTGGTCGACACGGTCGAGCCCTCCACCAGCGGCAGCAGATCGCGCTGCACGCCCTCGCGGGACACATCCGCGCCGCTTGCGCCGTCGGCACGCTTGGCCACCTTGTCGATTTCGTCGATGAACACGATGCCGTTCTGCTCCACCGCCTCCACGGCAGATGTCTTGATCTGCTCCTCGTCGACCAGTCGGGCCGCCTCTTCATCGACCAGCATGCGGAAGGCGTCCTTGATGGGCAGCTTGCGGCGCTTGGTCTTGTCGCCCCGCATGTTCTGGAACATGCCCTGCAGCTGCTGGGTCATTTCCTCCATACCGGGCGGCGCCATGATCTCGACGCTCGCACCGGCGTGCTGCAGGTCCAGCTCGACTTCCTTGTCATCGAGCTTGCCCTCGCGCAGACGCTTGCGGAACACCTGCCGCGTCGCGGACGCCTCGCTGCCGGACTGGGCGCTGTCGCTGTCAGACTGCGGCCGGGGCAGCAGCGCGTCCAGAATCCGCTCTTCCGCGGCCAGTTCGGCCTTCGGACGCACACGCTGCATGAACGACTCGCGGGTCATCTTCACGGCCACGTCGATCAGATCGCGAATGATCGAATCGACCTCCTTGCCCACATAACCCACTTCGGTGAACTTGGTGGCCTCGACCTTGATGAACGGGGCATCCGCGAGCTTGGCCAGCCGCCGGGCGATTTCCGTCTTGCCGACACCGGTCGGACCGATCATCAGAATGTTCTTGGGGGTGATCTCGGCGCGGATGTGTTCGCCCAGCTGCATGCGCCGCCAGCGGTTGCGCAGCGCAATGGCCACCGCCCGCTTGGCCTCGTGCTGACCCACGATGTGGCGGTCCAGCTCGGACACGATTTCCCGCGGCGTCATCTGCGAACGGCCGAAGGTCACGGCGGCTGCCTCTTCGCCGTTTGTCAGACTCTCGGCGGAATCACTCATTGGGCAGCTCCTCGACGGTAATGAAATCGTTGGTGTAGATGCAGATCTGCGCGGCAATCCTCAGGGCTTCCTCGGCCACCTCGCCGGCAGGCAGCTCGGTATGACGCAGCAGGCTCAAGGCGGATGCCTGGGCGTAATTGCCGCCGGAGCCAATGGCCATGACGTCGTACTCGGGTTCCATCACGTCGCCGGTACCCGACAGCATGAGGGTCGTGCTGCTGTCGGCCACCAGGAGCAGCGCCTCCAGCCGGCGCAGCATGCGATCGGTACGCCAGTCCTTTGCCATTTCCACGGCCGCTTTCGTCAAATGGCCGCTATGCGCCTTGAGCTTGGCCTCGAAGCGCTCGAACAGGGTGAAGGCATCGGCGGTACCGCCGGCGAAACCGGCGATAACCTTGTCGTCGTACAGGCGCCGCACCTTGCGCGCGTTACCCTTGAATGTGGTGTCGCCCATCGACACCTGACCGTCACCGGCAATGGCCACCCGACCGTTGCGGCGCACGCAGACGATGGTGGTCCCGCGAAACTGCTCCAAAATCCTCTCCTCGTCGATGCCCGCCGAACCCGGCGAACGAGCGATACGGACAAGCTACGGTGGGGCCCGCCCGGAGCGGATTCAAGTGGACGGCGGGCCGGGTGCTCAGCCCTTTTCGCGCCCGTCGCGAGCCCGCGGATGCGCCGCGTCATACACCTCGGCCAGACGCTGGAAATCAAGGTGGGTGTAGATCTGGGTGGTGGAAATGTTGGCGTGGCCCAGCAATTCCTGCACCGCACGCAGATCGCCGCTGGACTGCAGCACGTGGCTGGCGAAGGAATGCCGCAGCTTGTGCGGATTAAGTCTTACCGGCAGGCCCTGGGCGCGGGCACGGGTCTTGAGCCGCTGCGCCAGCGCGCCGGGCGAAAGCCGCGTGCCGCGCTGGCTGACAAACAGCGCGGGCTCGTCCGGCGCCGCCAGTTCACCGCGACAGGCCAACCAGGCCCCCAGCGCCTGGCGGGCGATACGTCCGACCGGCACGCGCCGCTGCTTGCTGCCCTTGCCCAGCACCTGGACTTCACCGGTCGCGATGTTCAGATCGCTGCAGTCCAGACCAAGCAATTCGGCGCGCCGCAGGCCAGAAGAGTAGAGCAACTCGAACATGGCCTGGTCGCGCAAAGCGACAACATCGCCGGCGGCCGGATCGACATTGAGCAGCTGACTCACCTGGTCGGCATCCAACGTGCCGGGTAACGGCCGCCGGCGTTTGGGGCCGCGAACACCGGCCGCCGGATTGTGGCCGGCATGACCCTCGCGAATGAGCCAGTGGTAGAAGCTGCGCAGGGCGGAGAGCAGCCGGGCCAGGCTGGCCGGCGAGGCCCCCGCACGGTGCCGGGCACCCACCAGACCGCGCACGCCGTGCACGTCCAGTCCCGACCAGGTATTGATTCCGCGGTCGTCGCAGTATTGCAGGACCGCATTCAGGTCACGCCGGTAGCTGTCCAGCGTACGTGGCGAGAGCCTGCGCTCGTGACGAAGATGATCGCGGAACGCGCGGACCTGTTCACCCGGCGTCATGAGCAGCGGTCGATGCTAGAGCAGCGCCGAATCCACATGCCGGCGAATCGCCGTGGTCACCAGCTCGCCCATCAGTTCCAGGAACAGCGTGCCCATGTCGGGCACAAAGTGCTTCGGGTCGCGGCTGCCCAGGACCAGCACACCACGCACCTCGCCTTCGCCCAGCGGCACCATGGCCGCGGACTGGGGCGCATTCTCCCCCTCGTCGGGGAACAGGGCGGCAATCTGTGCGGCGTTCAGCGGGCCGCAAACCGGCTTGCCGCGACGAAAAGCATTGGTGACTGCCTTGAAAGCCTCACCCTCGGCCGTCAGCTTTTGCAGGCGCCGCGTCGGTTCGAATGCGTCGTTCTGAATGCCGATGAAAATGGCATCCACCGCCAGCTCACGCCGCAGACACAGACGCAGCCCTTCCACCAGCGTGTCGGGCGAATCCGCCGCGATCAGCGCCCGCGCCAGGCTGTTCAGATGCTGCACCCGCAGCTCGTTGTCGCGCGCCGTGGTAATCAGATCGGTCAAATGCCCCTGGAGCTTGCTGTTGTGCCGCCGCAGCGACACGACCTGCCGCTCGATCAGCGAGACGGCACGGCCACTTTCATGCCGCAGCTCCAGGGCCTGCAGGGCTTCCGGATGGCGATCCAGAAACTCCGGCTTGCGCTGCAGGAAAAGCGCGACCTCTTCCTCATCGAGTTCCGGCTGCGCCACTTTTTCCTTTGTCACTTCGCTCATAAGAATCTTTTGCTTTTTGCTTCAGGCGTTTGTTTCTGCTGTCTGCGCCTCGCCGACCTGCGGCATGCTACCGAAATCTACCTCGCCGTCGAACACACGGACCGCCGGGCCCGTGAGATAGACAGGCTGACCCTCGCCTGCCCACTCCACGGCGAGTATACCCCCGCGCACGGCCACCGAAATCACGCTGCCCAGGCCCAGTGATCGGCGGGCCGCAATCCCCGCGGCACAAGCGCCGCTGCCGCAGGCAAGGGTCTCGCCGACCCCGCGCTCGTACACGCGCAGCTTGATCCGGTCCTGACCATCGGGCTGCATGAACCCCACGTTGACCCGCTGCGGGAACCGCGGGTGGCGTTCCAGCAGGGGCCCCAACCGCTCCACGGGCGCACTCTCCACATTGTCGACCTCGAGCACCGCGTGCGGATTTCCCAACGACAGCGCCTGCAGATGGACCTGTTCGCCGCCGGCCTGCACTGCGTAGTGCAGCGCCGCTTCGGCGGCCTCGATAGGGATATCGGCTGGTTCGAATCGGGGCACACCCAATTCGGCCCGGAACCGACCAGCGGTCAGCCGCTCGATACGCATGTGCCCGCCGGGCACGTCCACGGTGATGCTGTCGCGGCCGGACAACCCCTTTTCCCGCACGAACAGCGCAAAGCAGCGGGCGCCGTTGCCGCACTGGCCCGATTCCGAGCCGTCGGCATTGAAAATGCGGTAGGTGAAATCTGCCTGCGCAGTCCGCGGAGGTTCGACCACGAGAATCTGGTCGCATCCGATGCCGAAATGCCGGTCGGCGATGAAGGCGGCCCGGGCGGGCGTCAGCGACAGCGGGGTGCGCGTGGCGTCGAACACCACGAAATCATTGCCCAGGCCGTGCATTTTCGAAAACGGAATCAGCATGTTCACCCCGGGGCCGCCGGCCCGGTACTGCCCTGCGCGAAAAATCAGCGGGCCCGAAGCTCAGGCCCGGCGTGTCAGGAGTCGCGGCGAATGCTGGCCGCCATGGGGAAGCGCGCCTTCTCGGCACCACACACGAAGACCACCTCGACCTTGTCGCCGGCGCTGTATTGCAGCCGCGGCGAGAACAGCATGAGATGCTTTCCGCCCGGCTGGAAGTTCAGTGTCGCGATCGGAGGAACCGTAGCGGTATCAATCGGCCGCATCGCCATGCCGTCGCCGTCACGAATGGTTTCGTGCATTTCGACCCGGTCGAAATCCGGACTCTCGATCGCGACCAGGCGAATGTCGTTCCCGGTGGGATTGTAGGCGTCAAAATAGCCTGCCTGCACCGAGGCGCCCGGGGGAGCCTCGCGAATCCAGAGGTTGTTGATGATCAGCCCCTCGCAATCGGGCGCTACGCTGCCGCAACCGGTCAGCAACATGAGCGCTGCCATCATGCAGACGCCCGGGCGAATTGTCTTGGACACCGTCATATCTGTGATTTCCGATTCGTGCTATTCGTTTATACTGGCCGGCCGGCGGGCCAGCAATACAATCTATCGATGCCGGCAACACGAGCCGCCGCGGCGCAGAGCGGATGCCGCAGTGCCTGGCCGACATTGTTTTTCTTGACGCGTTGGCACCGAGTCTAGCGTCTTTTGGATGCGCGCACATGATCAAACAGGATTCCACACGGCTCGACAGCCTCGCGCTGATTCTGTCAGGCATTTGTCTGGTTCACTGCCTGCTGCTGCCCGTTGCCCTGACAATCATGCCGATACTGGGCGCCCACATGATGAGCCACGGCGATTTTCACGCGCTGATGCTGGTCATCGCCCTGCCGACCAGCGTGCTGGCATTCGGCATCGGCTGCCGCCAGCATCGCCGCGGTTCGGTCCTGTTGCTGGGCGCCGCCGGATTGACGCTGCTGGTGGTGGCAGCCTTTGCTGTGGAAAGCACCTGGGGTGCCGAGGCCGAACGGTGGATCACCGTGCTGGGCGGCATCGTGCTCGCCATTGCCCACGTGCAGAATTTCCGTTTTTGCCGTGACCAGGATTGCGCGCACTGATGGCGGGCCTGGATAAACAGCTGCTGGAAATTCTCGTCTGTCCCGTTACGGGCGCCGCGCTGGATCTGATGAACGATGACGAGCTTGCCGCGCTCAACGCCCGGATCGACAACCACGAGTTGCACCAGGCCGACGGCGAGCCCGTCACCGCGCCACTGCAGGCGGCGTTGCGCACGCGTGACAAGCGCTCGGCCTACCCCGTAGACGACGGCATTCCCGTGATGCTGCCGGAAAAGGGCATCGCGCTGGACTGAACGCCGCGCCGCGGCCGTTATTCTTCCAGCAGCAGCTGCGGGTCCAGCCGCTGGTCCAGCCAGTTGATCCCCCAGTGCAGATGCGGCCCGGTTGCCCGCCCGGTCATGCCGACCTCACCCAGCTTGTCGCCGGCTTGTACGCGGTCCCCCACGGCCACGCTCATGCGGCTCATGTGGATCAGCGTCGAGGACAGACCCAGCCCGTGATCCACGATGACCGTATTGCCCGAGTAGTACAGATCCGCTGCGGCCAGCACGACGTGCCCGGCGGCCGGCGCCAGGATGGGTGTCCCGATGGGCGCGGCGATGTCCAGCCCCGCATGCGGATTCTTCGCGACCCCGTTCAGAATGCGCTGGCTGCCATATACCCCTGAAATGCGGCCCTTCACCGGCCAGAGAAACTGCGCTCGATAGCCCTTTGTATCGCTGCGCCGGGCGCGCGCTGCGTCGATGGATTTCTGTTCACGGGCGATTCGATCCAGAGCCGCCTGGTCGGGCGTGACCTTGCCCTGCGGCAGACCATCGATACGCTGTACGTCGTAAGCACGGGGCCGGATGGCCAGCGAGTGGGTCTGCGATGCTCCGTCTGGCGCCGTGACCTCCAGCCGGACCGCTCCCGAAGCATCCCGTCCCAGCCCGAAGATGAAATAGCCCTCGTCATCCAGGCTCAGCGGCCGGCCATTCATCCGAACACGATTGCCGGGCGCAGTCCGGCCGCGAATCAGCGCGCCCGGCTGCACGTCACCCGCAATCTCGACTTCCGGCGTCGGGGCCGCTGCCCTCGCGCCGCCGGCCGCAGCACCCGTCAGCCAGAGCGCCAGCAGAAACAGTCCCATGCAGCCGGCATGCCGGCCGGCGCGCACTCCCGACAGCGTCGAATGCATCATCCCGCTGTTATACCATGCGTGCAGCCAACAGGAGTGCAGATGAATTCAACGCTGATCAGCAACGCCCGGGTCGTGAACGAAGGCCGGATTTTCGACGCCGATGTACTCGTGAAAGACGGCCGGATAGACAAGATCGACAGCAGCATCAGCGCGCCCGAGGGCGCCCGCGTGATCGATGCCCGGGGCCGGCATCTGCTCCCCGGCATGATTGACGACCAGGTGCATTTCCGCGAGCCGGGGCTGACCCACAAGGCCGAGATCGCCACCGAATCGGCCGCGTGCGTGGCCGGCGGCATTACAAGCTTCATGGAAATGCCCAACGTCAAACCGCCCACGCTCGACCAGGCGGCCGTGGAGGACAAGCGCGAGCGCGCGAGCCGGAAATCGCTGGCCAACTTCGCCTTCTACCTGGGCGCCGCGAACGACAACATCGACGCCATCCGGTCCATTGACCCGACCATTGCCTGCGGCCTGAAGGTCTTCATGGGCGCCTCCACCGGCAACATGCTCGTGGACGACGACAACACGCTGCGCCGCATTTTTGACGAATCGCCGCTGCCGATCATCACGCACTGCGAGGACACGCCGCTGATCACCGCGAACGAGCAGGCCGCGCGCGAGAAGTACGGCGAAGACGTGCCGCCCGAAGAGCATCCCTACATCCGCTCCGAAGAGGCCTGCTGGCTGTCATCGGCCAAGGCCGTGGCGCTGGCGAAGGAATACGACAGCCGGCTGCACGTCATCCACGTGACCACGGCCCGCGAGCTGCAGCACTTCACGCCGGGGCCGGTGGCCGGCAAGCGGATCACGGCGGAGGCCTGCGTGCATCATCTGTGGTTCGACGAATCCGACTATGCCGAGAAGCGGCATCTGATCAAGTGCAACCCGGCCATCAAGCGGGCCGAAGACCGCGAGGCGCTGCTGAAAGCGGTGGCGGAGGACCGGATCGACGTGATCGCCACCGATCATGCGCCCCACCTGGCGGAGGAAAAGGCGCAGCCCTATTTCGGCGCGCCGTCCGGTCTGCCGCTGGTTCAGGAGGCCCTGTTGACGGTGCTGGAACACGTGCGCCGCGGCGTTTTCAGCCTGGAGCACGCCGTCAAGAAGACCTCGCACAGCGTCGCGGAGTGCTACCAGGTGGCCGAACGCGGCTTCATTCGAGAAGGCTACTGGGCCGATCTGACGCTGGTAGACCTGGAAACCCCCACCGATGTGGACGCGCAGCCGGTGTTCTCCAAATGCGGCTGGACGCCCTTCGCCGGCACCCGCTTCTCGTCGAGCATTGCGGCCACAATGGTTTCTGGCCAACTTGCCTGGTATGAAGGTAAAATCGACCGTGACTGCCGCGGTCGGGCGCTTCTGTTCGATCGCTCCTGAAATCTCCACGGCCACCGGCCGCTAGCCGATAACCTATGGAAACCAGCGAATTACGCAAGGCCGGCCTGAAGGCCACCCTGCCCCGTCTCAAGATTCTCGAGATACTGCAGGCCAACAAGGACGATCATCTGTCCGCGGAAGACGTCTATCGTCTGCTGCTGGAGGAAGATGAAGACGTCGGGCTGGCGACCATCTACCGGGTGCTCGCACAGTTCGAGGACGCCGGGCTGGTGGTGCGCCGCCACTTCGAGGAAGGCCATGCGCTGTTCGAACTGGCAGAAATCGGCCCGCACGATCACATCGTTTGCCTGGGCTGCGGCAAGGTGGAGGAATTCTCCGACGAGAATCTGGTGAATCGGCTCGGCGAAATCGCAAAGGAGTTGGGCTACGAAATGCACAACCACACGCTGGTGCTCTACGGGCAGTGCTCGGACGACAACTGTCCGCGGCGAGCGAAATCCAGGCCCGTGTGACCTGAAAACGGACCCCGGCGGTCCGTTTTTTTTGACCCTGTATTCCCTGCCCTGATGCACAGCTCATCGGGACGGCCCCGCCGAACAATATAGACAACGGATTGCACTCATGATCAAACCGCACGGCTCGGACGCGCTCAACGCCCTTTACGTCAGCAGCAGCGACCAGCGCGCCGCGCTTAATCGCGAGGCGGCGGACCTGCCCTCGATCACCCTGTCTTCGGCCGCTGCCGCCAATGCGGTCATGCTGGGCGCCGGCTACTTCAATCCGCTCAGCGGCTACATGACGCGGGCCGACGCGCTCTCGGTGGGCGAAAAGCTGCAGACCGCAGACGGCCTGTTCTGGCCCGTGCCCATCCTCAATCTGCTGGAAGACGCCAGCGGCATCGAACCCGGCAGCCGCATCGCGCTGCGCGACCCGAACGTCGAAGGCCAGCCCGTGCTGGCCATCCAAACCGTCAACGGCGTGGATGAGTTCACACCCGACGAAATCGACAGCCTGGCCGAGCAGATCTTTGCCACCGGCGATGCCGACCATCCCGGCGTGGCCACCTTCAAGGCGCAAGGCCGCTTCGCGGTGCACGGCCCGATTGAAGTGCTGAACTTCAGCTATTTCGAGAACGATTTTCCGGACACGTTCCGCACGGCGCAAAGCATTCGCGACGAGTTCGCCGAGCGCGGCTGGCACAAGGTCGTTGCCTTCCAGACCCGCAACCCCATGCATCGCGCCCACGAAGAGCTTTGCAAGATGGCGCTCAAGGACACCGGCGCCGACGGCGTGCTCATCCACATGCTGCTGGGCAAGCTCAAGCCCGGTGATATTCCCGCGGACGTACGTGATGCCGCCATCCGCAAGATGGTCGAAGCCTACTTTCCGGAAAACAGCTGCATGATCACCGGCTATGGCTTCGACATGCTCTACGCCGGCCCGCGCGAAGCCGTGCTGCACGCGGTGTTCCGCCAGAATGCCGGCTGCAGCTACCTGATCGTCGGCCGCGACCATGCCGGCGTGGGGGACTACTACGGCCCCTTCGATGCCCAGACCATCTTTGACGAACAGGTGCCCGACGACGCGCTGGATATCGAAATCTACCGCGCCGACCACACCGCCTACTCCAAGAAACTGGAGCGCGTGGTGATGATGCGCGACGTGCCCGACCACACGAAGGACGACTTCGTGCTGCTCTCCGGCACGAAGGTCCGGGAAATGCTGGGCAACGGCATCGCGCCGCCGCCGGAATTCTCGCGCCCGGAGGTGGCCGAAATTCTGATGAATTACTATCAGCAGAAGGCCTGAAGCCGAGCCACAACTGCAGTAGGCCTGAAGGAGCGCAGCGGATTCAGGCGCAGCTCAAGGCGCCTGCAAGCATCTACCGTGACGGGCGCAGCGACTACGTGCATGGTGCGCTTGGCACTTTGTGATGAATTAAAGACCGGATAGACCTCGTCAAGAAAAGTTTTTGAACCACAAAGGCACGAAGCACACAAAGAAATTCATTATCTTTTCTCTGTGTCTCTGCGCCTGCCGTGGTTAATCTTTTTTTCTCCCAGTCTTATGTGATTCCACCACGCCGGATTCCGGTCTGTGACCTCCATCCGGCCTACGAGCTATCGGCAAGCACGCGGGGGCCGAGCCGCGATTGCCGTAGGCCTGAAGGAGCGCAGCGGATTCAGGCGTAGCTCAAGCCGCCTGCAAGCGTCAACCGTGGCGGGCGCAGCGATTACGTGCCTGGTGCGCTCGGCACCTTGTGATGAACTGAAAACCGGAAAGGCTTCGTCCAGAAAAGCTTTTGAACCACAAAGGCACGAAGCCCACAAAGACTCTGTGTCTCTGTGTCTCTGTGGTTAATCTTTTTCTTCCAGTCTGACGTGACACCAGCCCCACGCCGGATTCCGGTCTGCGACCTCTATCCGGCCTACGGGCGTTTGTCGTTTCTGAAAGGTTGCGTCAGCAGGCTCGGCAGGCGGGATTCGCGACTGGCGCGGAACTGGTCGAGACCGATGGTTATGCCGTCCTGGCCGGCTTCGGGCTGGGCGCGATAGGTCCCGAATAACCGGTCCCACCAGGGCAGGTTGAAGCCGAAGTTGGAATCGGTCTCGCGGCGCACCCAGGAGTGGTGCACCCGATGCATGTCCGGCGTCACAACCAGCCACCGCAGCCGGCGATCAAGAGCCACCGGCAGTTTGACGTTGCCGTGGTTGAACATGGACGTGCCGTTGAGCACCACTTCGAATATCAGGACCGCCACTGCCGGCGCCCCCAATGCCGCGACCACCGCCCACTTGAGCGCCATGGAAATCAGGATTTCCAGCGGATGAAAACGCAGGCCCGTGGTGACATCGAAGTGCAGATCGCTGTGATGCATGCGGTGAAGCCGCCAAAGCACCGGCACCTTATGGAAAACCACGTGCTGGGCATAGATCACTGCGTCCAGCACCAGAAAAGACAGCACCCCCGCCAGCCAGACCGGCACCGCAAGCTGGTTGAAGATACCCCATCCCTGCTGGCCGGCCAGTACCGCCATACCCACCGCTGCACCGGGAAACACCAGGCGCAGCGCCAGGGCGTCCAACACCACAATGCCCAGATTGCCCGGCCAGCGCCGCCGCCGGGCTGGAAACTCACCACGCCGTGGCGCGAGTAGCTCCCAACCCATCATTGCGGCCAGAATGCCGAGAAAAATGGCTATGCGTATCCAGGCTTCCGAGTCCACGTTCCAGTCCGTCTCCGCTCATACCGTGTCTCTCCCCGTTGACCGCCGGTCGGGGCTTTCGCTTTCGCGCTGAGCTGGAAGCTGCGGGTCACCGCCGCCACCCACCGGGGTCCCACCAGGTCCGAGGGTAGAAACAGGGGGCTCACATCATCGCTGTCATGCCAGCGCACGTCGAGGGTGAAGCGGTCGATGACGTAGGACAGCCCGAGATCGTAGAACGTGTAGTCAAGGTCGGGCACACCGCGGGTCTCATCGAAGGTCTGCTCCCCATAAATGCCCGAAATGGAGAGTCCGTCCAGCCAGCCGTTGAGCCAGCCGCCCGGCACGGCTTGGGCGCCGTACAGCTCGTAGGACACGGCCGGGGTGTCCGGCAGACAATCATCGCCGGAGTAGTCATCCGCGTACCAGATATTGGGTGACAGGCTGAAACCGCCGTGCGTGAATGTGAGGTAGAGGTAGACCTCGCCGTAGTCGATATCGACATTCTCCGTCTGGCCATCGCCGTCAAGATCCAGCTCCGCGCTGGGGTAGAAATAGGCCCAGTAGCCCACGTCGTAACTGAATGGGCTGTCGCCGATCTGCCCGGCATACCCGACGAATGGGTCGATCTCCATCGTGCTGCCCTGGCCACCAAAGTCGGTGTTCGAGGACCACACGCCCAGATAAAAGCCGTTGGCGAAAGCCCAGGTCAGATCGGCCTGAATCTGCGGCCCGCCGTCGGTGTTGGTAAACCCGCGAAAAACGTAGTCCGTGGCGAGCCGAACATTGCCGCTTACCTCGCCAAAATCCAGCGACGTGTCTTTGGTCGATGGCCCTACATTCTCGCCGTGATCGTCCTGCGCCGACGCGGTGCCGGCCAGCAACACAACGCCCGCCGCGAACGCGGCCATGCTCTTTGCTGCAATCATGACGCCTCCCAGACCTTGTTCTTATCCAGCCTTGCCACTAACAGGATACCGCGCGCAGCGCGGCACGGCTTGCGGTGGGCGGCTCATCGTCGCCAGGCGGGGCTTAATGTCACCGCGCGCAAGGCCCGAACAGTGAAGACGTGAACAAGCGAGAACATGGACAGCGCGGGCCAGGCTAGGTAGCGGCCCTGCCCGCCGACTGAGACGCGGTGAGATATCCGTCAGCCGCAGGCCTGCTCGATCACGGCGCGGGTGTCGTTCATGCGCTTGTCCCACTGGTCGGGCGTCATCTGCACCGGCCCGTCGTCCGTGGGCAGGCGCAGCCGGTGAGCCGGGTGCTGCTCCAGGAAGGTCTTGCGTTGACGGGCCTGCTCGCAGGCCGCCTGTCTCTGTGCAGCCGCCTGCTCGGCCGCCGCCTTTTGCGCCTGTTGCGCCTCGCGGGCTTCCCGCTGCTCGCGAAAATAGGCGGCCGACGACTCGATATCCGATCGGATTACGTTAGCGGCCGGCGGCTCATACTTTTTGCCGGCCGGCGCCGCAGCACTGTCGGAAAAATGCACGTTGCCCTGCTCGTCCACCCACCGATAGACCTCTGCGCAGACAGGCCTGCCCAACAGGGCCGCAGCCAGGACAAGCATGGCCATCGGCGCTCTGAAATACCTCGCGGATCGCGTCACGGGCTGCCTCCCCTTGAAGGACATTGACCGGAATCGAATCAGTTATCGGCCGATCGATCCAGCTTCTCAAGCGCCCGGTCTATGCGAGCGAGGGTCGCGTCGCGGCCCAGTACGGCGAGCGTGGTATCAATGGGGGGCGAAACCGGCACACCGGCCACCGCCACGCGAATGGGCTGCGCCACCTTGCCCAGCCCCGCATCGTTGGCTTCGGCCACACCGTGCACGGCCTCATGGATGGCTTGGGGCGACCAGTCCGGCAATGCGGCCAGCCGATCGCGTACCTGCGCGAGCAATTCCAGGTTCACCGGCCGGCAGAATTTCTTGACGGCCTTCGCGTCGTACTCGGTGGGCGCCACGAAAAACATCTCCGCCTTGTCCGCCATCTCGACCATCGTGGCGCCCCGCTCGCGCAGGATATCGGCCACGGCAGCCACGTCGACCTCGCCAGCCATCGAGACGCCGCGCTCGGCCAGATAGTCCGCGAGCAGCCCGCCCAGACGCTCGGCCGGCATGGCCTTGATGTGCTCCTGGTTCACCCAGAGCAGCTTGTCCGGGTCGAAGGTGGCCGCCCCTTTCTGGACGGATTCCAGCCGGAACGACTCGACCATCTCCTCGCGCGAGAAAATTTCCTTGTCGCCCTGCGACCAGCCCAGCCGCACCAGGTAGTTGATGAGCGCCTCGGGCAGGATGCCCTGTTCGCGGAACGTCATGACGCCGACCGCGCCGTGCCGCTTGGACAGCCGCTTGCCGTCCGCGCCCAGAATCATGGGCACGTGGGCGTAGTGCGGCAGCTGGCTCTCGTCGCCCACCAGCGCGCGGAAGATGTTGATCTGCCGCGGCGTGTTGTTCACGTGATCATCACCGCGAATGATGTGGGTGATGCCCATGTCCATGTCGTCCACCACGACGCAGAAATTGTAGGTGGGCGTGCCGTCGGAGCGGGCGATGATCAGGTCATCCAGCTCGGTATTGGAGATGGTGATGTCGCCCTTGATCAGATCATGGATAACCGTGTCGCCCTCGAGCGGATTGGCAAAGCGCACCACGGGCGGCACATCGGCCGGCGGTTCGGGCAGCGTCCTGCCGGGCGACGGGCGCCAGCTGCCGTCGTAGCGCGGCTTTTCGCCTTTCGCTCGGGCGGCTTCACGCATCGCCTCGACTTCCTCGGCCGTGGAATAGCAGTGGTAGGCCTTGCCCTCGTCGAGCAGCTGCTGGATGACTGCCTTGTAGCGATCAAAGCGTTCGGTCTGGTAGACCGGCGCCTCGTCGGCATCCAGCCCCAGCCACGTCATGCCGTCCAGAATGGCCTGCACGGCCTCCGGGGTGGAGCGTTCTCGGTCGGTGTCCTCGATACGCAGCACGAAACGACCGCCGTTCTGGCGGGCGTGCAGCCAGGAATACAGCGCCGTACGGGCGCCACCGATATGCAGATAACCGGTGGGGCTGGGGGCGAAACGGGTAACAACGGACATGGTTTTAGCCTATTGAATCGGTATTACGACAGCGTAGGCCGGATGCAGCGAAGCGGCATCCGGCAACTGGGTCAGCGAGACCGCCGTGCGCCACGCCGCAGGCCGACCCTGCACCTACCCGTAGGCCGGATGAAACGCAGTGTAATCCGGCAGGCCCGTCAGACAACCTCACGCCGGATTCCGCGCTTTGCGCTGCATCCGGCCTACTCATGTGTCGCACACAAAAAGGCCAGGAGCGCTGTCCTGGCCTTGTCTGTTCATCATGGGCGCCCGGTTGGATTGGGGCCCGGCGCGGCGACGCCTTGCGGCTACTTGCCGCCCATCTGGTAGCGCTTGCGGAAGCGCTCCACCTTGCCGGTGGCGTCCATGATGTTCTGCTTGCCGGTGTAGAACGGGTGGGTCGCGCTGGACACGTCAAGCTTCACCACCGGGTATTCGTTGCCGTCTTCCCAGGTGATGGTCTCGTCGGTCCGGGCCGTGGAGCGCGTCAGAAAGGCGAAATCTCCGCTCATGTCCTTGAAGACGACCTGGCGGTAGTTCGGGTGAATGTCTTTTTTCATGTCAGCGGCTCTTTCGTGCTCGATCTGGGTTGCAATTCATGGCGAATCAGCCGGTCTGCAGGCGGGAAATCCCCAGCCTCAGACGCAGGCCATCGATATCAAATTCTTCCGTCTGTTCCCCGGACGGCGCGTCCGAGGCGTTCAGTTCACTGGCCAGGGTTTCGCGGGCCAGCCATTGCTGCTGCGATTCCATGGCTGCGGCGAGATCGCTATCTGCCTGATATTCCACACGAATTCTGTCTGACACGTGGAAATCGGCCGTCTTGCGCAGGCGCTGAATCCGGTTCACCGCCTCGCGCGCAAGACCACGCTCCCGCAGCGAGCCGGTAATTGTACTATCCAGAGCCACGGTAACGCCATCCTCGCGGCCGACCAGCCATCCCTCCACGCCCTCGGCGGAGACGATCAAATCCTCCTCGTCCAGTTCGACGGGGTGGTCGGCGAAGTCCAGGGTCAGGTGTCCATCACGCTGGAACGCCTCGATCTGCTCGTCGGAAAGTTCCGAAACGGCCCGCGCCACCGGCTTCATCAGCTTGCCCAGCCGTTTGCCCAGCGTCTTGAAGTTGGGCTTGGCGCTGCGCTTGACCAGATCACCCGTGCCGGCGATGTATTCGATGGCGTCGACATTGAGCTCTTCGAGGATGATTCCGCGCACGGCCTCCACGTCAGCCTGCGCCACGCCCTGCTCTTCCACCACCAGAATACGTGACAGCGGCTGGCGCACGTTGATGCCGGCCTCGTTGCGCAGCGCCAGCACGTTGCCGACCACGGCGCGGGCCAGGCCCATGCGGCGTTCCAGGTTGGCGTCCACCCGCGTTTCATCACGCACGGGAAAGTCCGCCATGTGCACGGATTGGTCGGCGCCGTATTCGCCCACCGACAGGTTCCGGTGCAGCCACTCGGCAAAGAACGGCGCAATGGGCGCCATCATGCGGGCCACCGCCGTCAGGCACTCGTGGGTAGTGTGGTAGGCAGCCAGCTTGTCGCGACTGTCCGCATCGCTGGCCACATCAGCGCGGGCGCCCGACCAGAAACGCGGCCGGCTGCGGCGGATGTACCAGTTGGACAGCTCATCGACGAAACGCTCGACGGCGCGCGCAGCCGTGGTCGGATTGTAGTCGTCCAGCGCCTTTACGGCTTCGCCGGCCGTGGACTGCAGGCGCGAGATGATCCAGCGGTCCAGTTCGGGCCGCTCGGCCACGGGGGGCGCTTCGGCGGATAATTCAAAGCCGTCGATATTCGCGTAGGTAGCGAAAAAGGCGTAGACGTTTTCCAGCGTGCCGAACAGCTTGGTGCGGGTTTCGCGCAGGCCGCGCTCGGCGTATTTGGTGTTATCCCAGGGCGGGCTGTTGGCCATCATGTACCAGCGGATGACGTCCGCACCGTGGGCCTCCAGCGCCTCGAACGGGTCCACCGTGTTGCCCTTGGACTTGGACATCTTCTCGCCGGCCGCGTCCAGAATCAGGCCGTTGACCACCACGTTTTTAAACGCCGGGCTGTCCTTTACCAGCGTGCCGATAGCGTGCAGCGTGTAGAACCAACCGCGGGTCTGGTCGAGGCCTTCGCAGATGAAGTCCGCCGGGAAATTCGCCTCGAATTTTTCCTTGTTCTCGAACGGGTAATGCCACTGCGCGAAGGGCATGGCGCCGGAGTCGAACCACACGTCGATGATTTCCGGCACGCGCCGCATGGTGCCCCCGTCCGGAGCGGGCCAGGTGATGTTGTCGACGTAGGGCTTGTGCAGGTCGAGGGCGTCGCCTTCGGGCACGGCATCGCCCGCCTTTTCGCGCAGCTCGGCGACCGAGCCGATGACTTCCACGTATTCCGGGTCCTTGTCCGACACCCAGATGGGCAGCGGTGTACCCCAGTAGCGATGCCGCGACAGCGCCCAGTCCACGTTGTTGGCCAGCCAGTCGCCAAAGCGGCCCTTGCCCACCTTGCTCGGGTGCCAACCGATCTGCTCGTTGAATTCGACCAGCTTGTCCTTGTGCGCCGTGGTGCGGACGAACCAGGACTCCACCGGATAGTTCATCAGCGGCGTGCCCTTGCGCCAGTCGTGCGGGTAGTTGTGCACCGTCACATCGCGCTTGAACAGCAGGCCGCGTTCCTTCAGATCACGGATGATGGGCTTGTCCGCATCCTTGAACCACAGGCCGCCGACGATGGGCTGGCCGCCGACAAAATGCCCGTCCGGCCCGACCGAACTGATCATGGGAATGTCGTGAGCCTCGGCCGCGGCGTAGTCGTCGCCGCCGAAGGCCGGCGCGATATGCACGATGCCCGTGCCGTCCTCGGTCGAGACGTAATCGGCCGTGATCACCTGCCAGGCGTTGCCCATGTCGTGCGCGGCCTTGAAGTGCTCGAAGACCGGTTCGTAACGCGTGCCGGCCAGCTGGGCGCCGGTAAAGCGGGCCTCGACCTCGTAGTCGCCCTCGATGATCTCCAGCCGGTCCTCGGCCAGCACCAGCGTTTCGCTCTCGGTGCGAATGCGCACATAGTTGACCTTCGGCCCCACCGCCAGCGCGGCGTTGGCAATCAGCGTCCAGGGCGTGGTGGTCCAGGCCAGGAAATAAATCGGCTGATCGCCCGCCAGAAAATCCGGTGTGCCGCCGGTGCGCCGCAGCTCGAAGCGCACGGTCACCGACGGGTCCTGCACTTCCTGGTAGCCCAGACTCACCTCGTGGCTGGAGAGCACCGTGCCGCTGCCCGGCGAGTACCAGTGAATCTTGTGGCCCTTGTACAACAGTCCCTGATCCCAGAGCTGCTTGAGCAGCCACCAGACCGACTCGATGTACTCGCTGGAAAAGGTCACATAGGGGTCGTCCAGATCGACCCAGTAGCCGATGCGGCGCGTCAGCTCATCCCACTGACTCTTGTAGCGCAGCACCGAAGCCTTGCAGGCCGCGTTGTACTTCTCGATGCCGTAGGCCTCGATGTCCTCACGCGATTGCAGGCCCAGTTCCTTTTCGACCTCGATTTCCACCGGCAGGCCATGCGTATCCCAGCCGGCCTTGCGGTCCACCCGGAAGCCGCGCATGTGCTTGTAGCGGCAAAAGCAGTCCTTGATGGTCCGCCCCAGCACATGGTGAATACCCGGCCGGCCGTTGGCCGTGGGCGGGCCTTCATAAAAGGTGAACACGGGCGCATCGGCCCGCGCCTGGCCACAGCGCTCGAACACTGACGCCTTGTCCCACCAGGCGCGAATGTCCCCGTCCATGGCAGGCAGATCGAGATTCTTGGTTTCGGGGAACTGGCTCATGGCGACATACAGCGGCTGAAGGGCAGCCCGGCCCGGGCCGGACCGGCGATTCGGGCGCGAATGATAAACGCTTGCATCAGCGGGCGAAAATGCAGACGAGCAGGCCTGGCGTCCCGGCCGACCCCGCGCGTCACGAAAGCGTCATGGCTAAAAGATAGCTTTCCGGTTTAACCGGCACGAAATGCGGGCTGCAGCCCGCTCCGGCAAGCAGCCACCGCTCTGCCTCTGACCAAAGCAGTTTAATGGGTAAACCCAATATTCCACGACCGCGCTGGCCCGGCCGTCTGAGCCGCCGGCTGTTTCTTCAGCGGGCCGGCTGGCTGGGCGGGGCCGGTCTTGCGGCAACCGTACTTTCCGGCTGCGGTGGCGGGGGCAGCAGCGGTGCCGCGGCGGGCCGGGTGCCGGTCTCGGACGACCCGGATACGGGCGGCGATGCGGCGCAGGTCTTCCCGCACGGCGTGGCCAGCGGCGACCCGCTGCAGGACCGCGTCATGCTGTGGACGCATGTTCTGCCCGCGGCCAGCAACGCCGGGGAATCCATTGCCGTGACCTGGGATCTGGCGCTTGACCCCGACATGCGCATGCCTGTCGCCGCCGGCAACACGGTGGCCCGGGCCGAGCGGGATTTCACCGTCAAGGTCGACGTGACCGGTTTGCAGCCGGGTACGACCTACTACTATCGGTTTACCGCGCGAAATCGACAGTCGGTCACCGGTCGCACGCGCACCCTGCCCGCCGGCGCCACCGACCGCCTGCGCATGGCGGTGGTGTCCTGCGCCAGCCTGCCGCACGGCTTTTTCAACGCCTACGGCCGCATCGCGCAGCGCGCCGATCTGGACCTGGTCGTGCATCTGGGGGACTACCTGTACGAATATCCCGGCCGCGGCGTGAGCGAAGCCGAGAACCCGGATGAGTACGGCGACGGCCGCGCCATCGGCCGGGCGCCGGAGCCGCCCCACGAGATCATCACGCTGGACGACTACCGCACGCGCCACGCCTGCTACAAGCTCGACCCCGATCTGCAGGCACTGCATCGCCAGCATCCGATGATCTGCGTCTGGGACGACCACGAATCCACGAACGATTCCTATATCGACGGGGCCCAGAACCACAACCCCGAGCGGGGCGAGGGCGATTGGCCATCGCGCAAGGCGCGCGCCATTCAGGCCTACTACGAATGGCTGCCCATCCGCCAGACCCCCGGGGCCGACGAGGCGCGCATCTACCGGCAGTTTGCGCTGGGCGACCTGGTAGACCTGTTCATGCTCGACACCCGCCTGCTGGCCCGCGAACAACCGGGCGAGCCGGCCCTCGCGGTGCCAGGCCTGCCGGCCGGCGCGTTTACGGACTCGGGGGATATCGCTCGCCCGCGTGACCTGCTCGGCCCGGCCCAGGCCGACTGGCTTGATACCGGACTGACGGGCTCGCAGGCGCGCTGGAAGCTGCTGGGCCAGCAGGTCATGTTTGGGCAGCTCAAGGTGCTGGGCGCCGCCAACGCCCTGAACCTGCAAAACCCCGGCGGACAGGGCGGCGCGTTTCTCAACCCCGACCAGTGGGACGGCTACCCTCGGGCACGCGAGCAGGTCTGGCGCATCATCCGCGGCGGCCAGCCCGCCCCGGCGGTGGCCGTGGACAACGTGGTGGTGCTCACCGGGGATATCCACACGTCCTGGGCCATGGATCTCACCGAAGACCCGAACAACCTGGTGGCCTACAACCCGTTGACCGGCACGGGCGCACTGGGCGTGGAGTTCGTCACCCCGTCAGTCACCTCGCCCGGTCTGGACGAGCTGTCTGGCGTAGGCGAGCCCACGCTGATGACCCAGAACCCGCACATGAAATACATCAATCTGTCCGAGCACGGCTACATGCTGCTCGACATCACCCCGGAGCGAATTCAGACCGAATGGTGGTTCGTGGACCGGCTGGACGCGCCGGACGACGGCGAAACGCTGGCCGCCGTGGCGGTTACGCAGTCCGGCAGCCGGCACGTGGTGGTGGGCGGTCAGGCCAGCGCGCCGGCGGCTGATCCGCCGGCACTGGCCCCCTGAGCATCCGCCGGGCTCAGCCCGGCGCGGCGCCGCGAAACTGCGGGGGAATGTACAGCTCGAAGGTCACGCCATTGCCGCTGCTGCCGGTGGCGCCGGCGCCGGGGCCTCGCTGCGAGCTGAAGTAAAGCCGGCTGCCGTCCGGCGAAAAGGCCGGCCCGGTGATCTCCGAGCCCTCGTGGCCGGTCATGGAGAGCACTCTGGCGCCCACATTCGGGATGACCACCATGATGCGCTGCATGGCGCCGTCTTCGGCCACCAGAATGTCGCCCCAGGGGCTGATGGTCACGTTGTCCACGTCGTTGAAGTCCGGCGCGATCTGCGTGTTGTCGAAGACCAGCTCGACCAGCTGATTGTCGATGTCCAGTGCCCAGATGCGGTTGTCGCCCTTGGTCGAGAAATACACCAGCCGCGTGGTCGGCACGGTGCCGCCAGCCGGGGTGGCCAGCGGCACGGGCAATTCGTAGAACCAGAGCCCTTCCCCGCCGTCGAAAACGGTGCCGGGCGGGTTCGTCATGCCGGCCCGCACGGCCGCCTGGCCACTTCCGGGCGATTGCACATCTACCCAGCTGACTGGCGTGAGCTGCTGCAGCTGGCTGTCCTGATCCGGATAGCCGCCATTTTCAAAGCCCTGGATATTCATGACCTGCAGCGTGCCTGCCTCCATACGCAGCCGCGGCTGGCCGTTGCCGTCGGTGAACAGATCACTCGCATCGGCCACGAAACGATAGAAGCGGCCGTCGCCCTGGTCCTCCGTCAGATAGACCGTGCGGTTGTCGATATCCACCACGGCTGCTTCGTGTGAGAACCGGCCCAGCGCCGGTTTGGGCACCGCTTCCAGCGGCGAGCCATAGGGATTGGTTTCCCACACCTGCCCGGCCACGCCGATAGGCAGATCGGCGCTGAAGTCGAATTCCTCGCAGGACAGCCAGGTCTGCCAGGGCGTCTTGCCGCCCGCACAGTTCACGCTGGTGCCCAGCAGAATGGGATAGGCCGCCGCAATGGGGGCATCGTCGCTTTCCGAGGCCGGCGGATCGAAGGCGAGCGCGCCCACGCCGCCGGCCGCCGGGACCTCGCTGTTGGACACGTAGACCCATCCGCCGTTATCCAGCGGATAGGTGGCGCCGCCATCGGGAAACGTGTGCCACAAATACACGCTGCCGCGACTAATGGCCGGCTGCGCCCCGGCCCGCGCCACCACGCGAATGCGGAACGGCTCGCCGCCATCGCTGACTTCCGGAATGGCGGCGCCGTCGGCATTCATGGCGCCCAGCGCGGGAATGCGGGCGAGCGGCCCGGTCGGAATGTTCAGCTGCGACGACCCCGCCGGCCCCAACGGCGTTGGCGCGCTCGGGCCCGAGGGCGTCCCCGGCGTGGGCACGGTCGCGCTGTCGCCCCCGCTGCCGCCGCCTCCGCAGGCCGCCAGAAACTGCGGCAGGGACAGCGCGCCAGCACCCAGATAAAGGGCTCGCAGGGTGCGGCGACGGTTGAGGGACACGATGGGTTGCTTCATTTCAGATCAGACTGCGATTGAGATTTTCGACGCGGAACAGCCTCTTATGATCGCCAGGCATTTTGACGATTTCGTGAAAGCCATCTTGTCGAATTCAATCCGCGTCGAGGATGCGGGTGAACAGGGCTACGCCCGCGACGTCCCTGAGCGTCACCGTGAGCTGCTGCCCGTCTGACGACACATCGACCTGACCGAAGAACTGCATGCCTGCGCTGGGCGGCAGGTTCATCTCGCCGTCCGCCGGCGCCTTCTGGTAGAGCACTTCGGGCCCGAAGCTGCGGTCCAGCTCGTTCGGGCCAAAGGTGCCGGCGTTGAGCGGCCCGCTGACGAACTCGTAAAACGGCAGAAAATCCTGAAAGGCCGCTCGGTCCGGGTGATAGTGGTGGGCCGCGGTGTAATGCACGTCGGCGGTCAGCCAGACCAGGTTGCGGATGTCATGGCGCCGCACGAACGCCAGCAGGTCGGCCACCTCCAGTTCCCGTCCCAGCGGCGCGCCGTGGTCCGCGTTGGCCACCGCTTCGAAATGGTCACCGTCGCGCACGACCAGGCCGATCGGCATGTCCGCCGCGATGATTTTCCAGCGGGCGCGCGAACGCCGCAGGGCTGTTTTCAGCCAGGCCAGCTGCTCACTGCCCAGAAACGCCGTCGCCGCACTTGACCGCGACTGAAGGTTGGCCGAATTCGGGCCGCGGAAGCTGCGCATATCCAGACGGAATATTTCGAGATGCGGCCCGCAGGAAAAGGACTGATACAGCCGCCCACGCGGCCCGAAGCGCACCGGCATGTACTCCGCAAACGCACGGTGCGCCCGCGCGGCAAGCACGTCCACCGACTTTTCGTCATAGCGGTCGTCGTCGAGCAGTTCGCCGGGATACCAGTTGTTCACGACCTCGTGATCGTCCCACTGCGCGTACATCGGCACCTGGGCATTGAACGCGCGCAGGTTGTCGTCCAGCAGGTTATAGCGGTAGTTGCCGCGGAACTCGTCCAGCGTCTGCGCCACGGCCTGCTTGGCCGGCGTGACCCGATTTCGCCAGACGACCCCGTCCGGCAGCGTCACTTCAGGTTCTATGGGATTGTCGGCGTAAATGCTGTCGCCGCAGTGAATGAAGAAGTCCGGGGCCAGGCGGCGCATGGTGTCGAAAATGCGCATGCCGCCCAGCTCCGGATTGATGCCCCATCCCTGCCCCGCGACGTCGCCCGACCACAAAAAGCGGACCGGGCGGGCCGTCGCCGCCGAGGTGTCTGCGGTGGGCGTCACGAACCTGCCGTGCCGGGGCGCGCTGTCATGTCGGCCGCCGTCCAGCGATTCGAACCAGATTCGATAGACATGCGCGCGACCCGGCGTGAGCCCCTGCACGTCCAGCCTGGCCGTCATCCCGGTGTCCGGCGACGCCACCGGCCCGCGCCCCCGCCGCGCGTTTCGAAACGCGTCATTGTCCGCCAGCTCCACCCACATCCGCGCCTCGTGATCCGCGTAGCTCCAAAGCACCGCGCGGTCATGCAGCACGTCACCACACTGAACGCCGTACGGCGCCGCGATCCTGGCCGGCTTTGCCGCACGCGCAATCGCAAACGGCGTCACCACGGCCGACAACGCGCCAGCCACGGCGCCGCCCTCCTTCAGCAGTTGGCGGCGGCTGATGTCGCGGGTGTGCCCGGGTTTGCTGCGAGTCGCCATGGGTCGAACCGGTCGCGGATTAAGTTCTTTGTGCCACGCGCCGGGCAATGCCGCGTCATGAGCCGCAGCCCGGGCCGCAAAACACCGCGCCCTCCACCCGGAGGACGCGGTGCGGTAGGCGGTGACGCTAGCGCTGCCCTTTGCAGTTGGCGTAGAAGGTGGTGGTGGCCGGCCAGTCGGAGAATATGCCGATGATGCCGACGTCGCGGGCCAATGTATCCAGCGCGTCCATCATGTCGCCGTCGTTGTTGATGATGCCCGGCTGGGGATCGGCCGCGTTCGGGTTCTGGCCGTTGAGCGTCTGGAAATAGAAGCCGCCGCCGTTGTTCAGCGGGCCGTCGCGCTCAAACGTCCAGGTGATGATGTCCAGCCCGGCGCGGCGGGCGGCCCGCGCATAGGTTGACGGGACCGAGCGGCCGTTGTCGTTCTCCAGCAGCACCCACATGGGCGGGGCGATGATCTGCAGGCCGCTGGCCGCCAGCTCCTCCATGGAGGGGTTCCACGTGTCCGGATCGCGATGGTCGAAGGCGGGGTCTTCGTAGCGTCCGTCGAGCCATACGGCCTGGCGACCGAAGTCGGGATTCCGGTTGATCCAGTAGAGCACGTCATCGAGGTTGAAGGACTGGGCGTAGACGTCACGCGGACGCACGCGTTCCTCGCGGTATTCGTCGATCATCTTCTGGGCGTAGCCGGCCTGCGTCAGGCCCTGATACGGCAGCGGCACGCTGGCGCTCTTGAGCTCCGGCGTCATCTTTACGCCGAGCTTGCGGAACAGGCGAATGCTCTCGCGGTGGGTCAGTAGCGTGGCCTGGCCTTCGTACAGGTCGGTGCGCCAGTCGGCCGTGCCCGCCATATAGCCTTCCACGGTGGTGGCGCTGGCGTCTGCGGCATCCATTTTGCCTTCCAGCGTCCTGAACTCCGCCAGCGTGATGTCACTCGTGCAGCAGCGAGCCTGCGCCGGCTGAACCACGACGCCGTCTGCCCCCACCACAGCGGGCTGGAAGGGCACGCTGCATTTGGCGGCCAGCGGCGTGGCGAGAATATTGGTGGTGGCATGCAGATCACACTGGGAGTGCCGGCAGACCAGTTCCTTGTCGCGGGTGAAGGTCACGTCGCACTCCACAATGCCCGCGCCCATGCGCGCCGCGGCTTCGTAGGATTCCTTCGTGTGCTCGGGGAACTGCAGCGGCGCGCCGCGGTGGCCGATGGAGAAGTCGCTGGTCTTGTAGTGCTCGCGCTTCTCGGCACAGGTCTGCAGCTCTCGCTTCAGGCGGCTGTCGTCCATGTTGTCGACCAGCCAGAACGGGCGCGGACCCAGCTGCGCTGCACCGGCAGCATGCGGCTTGCCGTCGCGCTTGTGACCGCGATCATCGCGGTCGTGATCGCGGCGGTCACGCTTTTCGTGTTTCTGCGGCCCCCAACCATGGTCGCGTTCCCAGCCGTGGCCTTCACCACGATCACCGGCCATTGCCCACAGGGGCCAGGTGCACGTCAGTGCGACCGCCAGAACCTTTTGCCATCCCTGCATGATGCGTTCTCCCTTGCGCTAGTTGAGTGATGCACCTCGTGTGCACCCCAACAAGCTAACCGGCAGATGTTGCGCAGTCGTGGACGCAACGTGAACAGTTCATAACGCATCAGTCGTCAATGACTTGCGTTGTTCAGGCGCGAGAATGTGACTTTTCGGAGGCTCTGGCATGTCAGCCATGGGTCTCAGTGACGTCGGCTGTTGCCCGGTGGCTCGCGGCCGTCACGCGGCGGGGGTACCGGGTCGTCCCCGCCCGCGTTCAAGGGGTGGCAGCGGGTGATGCGCCGCAGCGCAAGCCAGCCGCCATAAAAAGGCCCGTGGCGATCAAGCGCTTCCAGCGCATAGGCCGAACAGCTCGGAACAAACCGACAGCGTGGCCCGAGTAGCGGCGAGAGGAAGCGCCGATAGGCATGCACCGGCAGTTTGAACAGCCAGACCAGGATTTGTCGTAAAAGCGTCATGTCGATACGCCCGGTGAACAGGCCCGCCGCGAACGCGGCCGAGTTCCGACGCCATGGTAGCGTTATCGCGCGCCGTTCGTCGGCATAGCCTATTCAGATCATCACCGACCGGATGTTTCCCTTTACCATGCCGCATCCGCTTCGCACCACGAATGCCCCGCCTGTCGGCGCATCGCGAATGGAGACCGGTCGACATGCCCTTCGCACCTCAATCGACTTGCCAATCGAGACTGCCGCGCCCGCCGCGCAACCTCAAACGGCCGGTCCGATACCCCTTACCCCGCCGTCTGCCCCCGGCGTGCGAATTGCAGCACCGGCCTCCGAAAGCGGCGGCAGACCTCCGCCCAGCCGTTGGCGTTGACCGTCCGGCAGATCGGCGCACCCCGATTCGCACACGAGGCCTTAAAAATGAGGTGTTGATCAGGGACGAAGGAAAGCGCAATGACTGAACAGCACTTTCGCCACGAGCCGCCAGACTGCTGTCTTGTCCTGAACCCGACCGGGGTCGCGGACCCCTGCTGGGCCAGCGCCGGGCTGTCGCTGGCGCCCGATTCGCTCGCCGAGCACGCCGAGGCCCTGCCCCGGCTGGCCGCCTACGGCATGCTGGATGCGGAGCACCGAGCCGCACTGGATGCCAGACCGTTGATCGTGGTCGCCAAGGCCTATTCCGAAGCAACGCCGGAGGAGACCGCCGCGCACCTGAAGCAACAGATGATGGCGCGCAACCCGCTGGGCCAGCGCTACTTTCTGCGCATGCACGACCCGCGGATTTTTCGTCACCTGCCGGAATGCCTGACGGCCGGGCAAATGAGCCGGCTGCTCGGCCCCATTACCGCTTGGCATTATCGGGAGGAGCCCGGCTGGTCCGTCTATCAGCGCCCCGGCCGGCCCGCGCGAACGGGCGGGCTGCATCTTAAACCGAGCCAGTTTTCTCGCCTGCAGCGCATCGGCCAGATCAATCAGGTGCAGCAGCAACTGGACCAGATGACCGGTCAGGCGGCGACCATCGAACACATCGACCGATGGCTGGTGTTCGCCGCCCGGCAGGGGCTGCGGGCCCAGGAGGATCGCGTGGCCTTCGCGGTTCACGGTCTGACGAAGCACCCGGACTTCCACGCGCATCCGCTTTTCCAGGCCGTGCTCACGCGCAGCAGCGAGCCGGAATTCAGCTACCGGCTGGCCACGCTTGAGCTGGACGAGAGCGACTGGCAGCGCATCAGCCACGACATGGATCGCCGTCGGGCCGCCTCGCGCGGCTGAAAGCGCCTGCCTCAGACCCGATTGACAGCAAGAGGTCATCGGCCGGACTATTCCGCTGATGCGCCGCACCGCCCTCTTCCGATGGACACTGCTTACGGCTCTGCTACTGGTGCAGGGGCTGACGGTGGCGCACAGCCTGGATCACCCGGCGCTGGACCATGCGGACCATCCCTGCGTGGTCTGCGCACATGGGCAGGGGCTGGATTTCCTGCCCTCTTCGGAGGCGCTCCAGCCGCCCCAGACGCCCGTTCTTTCGCCCTCTGCGCGAAGTGGCTTCGCGGGCGCGCCAAGCCCCAACCGGTTTCACTTCGACAGCCGCGCGCCACCCGCTCTTCGCTGATTTTCCATTAATGCATGCGCGCCAGCCGCCCGGCCGGCGCGCCACAGACTGGCGCCCCCGAAGGTGCCGTCAATCAGCGAGATTCAAAATGAAACGTGAACTGTTCAGCGCCGTTTCGGCGCTTGCATTGCTACCGTGCGTGGCGCCCCTTCAAGCCGCGGAACCCGACGGCGAACGCCTGGAAACCCTGACCATCGAAGCGCTGCCGCTACAGGATGTCAGCGCGGCTGAATCCGTTCAGCCGGCGAAAGTCGTGGCCGGCGAGGAACTCATCAAGCAGCGTGACCGCAGTCTCGGCCGCTCATTGTCGAGCGAGCCGGGCATATCCTCGGCCGACTTCGGCATTGGTGTGGGCCGTCCTGTGGTACGCGGCCTGTCCGGCCCGCGGGTTCGGGTGCAGGAAAACGGCCTGAGCGCGGCCGATGTGTCCACGCTGAGCGTGGATCATGCCGTAAGCATCGATACGCTCACCGCCCGGCAGATCGAAGTACTCAAGGGCCCGGCCACCCTGCTGTACGGCTCCGGCGCCATCGGCGGCGTGGTCAACGTGGTCACCGACCGCATCCCGCGCTCCGCCCCCACCCGCGTGGGCGGCGAGATCGACTTCAGCGTCAACGACAGCACCGTGGGCGGCGCCGCGACCGCGTTGTCGCTCACCGGCGGGCTGGGCGACTTTGCCTGGCGTCTGCATGGCGACACCCGCCAGACGGGCGATTATCAGGCTGACGGCGACCAGCGCCTGGACAACAGCGCCACCGAAACCGATACCTCCGGCGCCGGCGGCTCCTGGAGCGGCAGCCGCGGCTACCTGGGCGCGGCCGTGGCCAGCCATGCCAGCACCTACGGCATTCCCGGCGAGGAGGCGCAGATCGACCTGTCGCAGGACCGCATCGACCTGGCCGGCGAGTTGTACGAACCCTTCCCCTACTTCGAGCGCCTGAAAGTCAGCGCCGCCCACACCGACTATCTGCATACCGAGGGCGAGGCCGGCATCCCGGAAGTATTCTTCGACAACGAGGAAGCCGAAGTCCGGGTGGAGCTGAACCACGCGCCGGCGGGCGGCTGGCGCGGCGCGCTCGGCCTGCAGGCCACCGATCGCCAGTTCGAGGCCTTTGGCGAGGAGGAAGTGTTCGTTCCGCCGACGGATACCCGATCCGCCGCGCTGTTTGCCGTGGAGGAATACAGCTTCGGCAACGGTTTGGACAATGCAGGGCGGTTTCCGCGCCGAGCGGCAGGAGCATGACGCCGGTGACGGCAATCCGGACCGCGACCACAGCCCGCTGAGCCTGTCGGCCGGCGTACTGAAGCGGCTGGGCGAACAGCACAGCGCCACGCTCAATGTCGGCCGCTACCAGCGTGCGCCGGCTGCCGAGGAGCTGTACAGCTTCGGCCCGCACGAAGCCACCCAGACCTTCGAGCGCGGTGACCTGGATCTGGACGAAGAGACCGCGCTGAATGTCGATATCGGTCTGCGCCGCGACCGCGGCCGCCTGCGCTGGTCGGCCAACGCGTTCTACACGCAGTACGAAGACTTCGTGGTGCTGCGCTCGGTGGACGAGGGCCTGAACGCCGACGGCAGCGGCACGCCGGTAGCCGACGGCATGGCGGACCGCGTTAACGAGGAAGGCGAATTCGAAGTCGACGGCGAACTGCTGCTGCAGGACTACGGCGCGTTTGACGCCACGTTCTACGGCGCCGAAGCCGAGATCAGCTTTGATCTGCTCACCGCGCCCCATCGTCTGACCGCCACGCTGCAGGGCGATTACGTGCGCGGCGAGCTGGATGACGAAAACGAGGACCTGCCGCGCATCACCCCCGGCCGCTATGGCGTGGGGCTGGCCTACGAGGGCAGTCACTGGCGGGCCAGCACCAACGTGCTCTACGTGAGCGAGCAGACCCGCACCGCGCCGCTGGAAGACGAAACCGACGCCTTCACCGACTTGACCGCGTTCCTGGGCTATCGCATTCCCGTGGGCGAGGAAAGCGCGCTGATCTACCTGCGCGGCGAGAATCTGCTGGTCGAGGAAATCATCCGGCACAGCTCGTTTCTGCGCGTCGCCCAGCCGGGTCGACGCTTGACCACAGGCGTGCACGCCCACTTCTAGCACCATAGCCTACCCCCGGTCCGGCCCTGCGCCGGGCCGGGGCATTCGCGCGCGATTGCCGCTGCGTTATGCTGTCACCCGCCCCAAAGCTGGCGAGACTGCCGGCCGGCCCGATGACCGCGTCACTTGTCTCGCACGCTGTTCGCCGGGGCGGCGCCAACGGGTCCGCTTTCGCGCGGGCCGGTCGGACCGAGCGCCGGGACGCCACTCATCCGGTGAATCCACAGCCAAGCGATTCGCATGACTGTCAGTTTCAAAACGCATCTGGCCGGCCTGCTGGTCGTCCTGTTCAGTCCCGCCGCCGTGGCGATGAATGTGTTCGCCTGCGAACCGGAATGGGCCGTGCTGGCGCGCAGCCTTGGCGGCAGCGCAGTTCAGGTCGTGACTCTCGGCGATCAAACCCCCGCCTTCCGGCCCCGACCCGGCGGCTTCGCCGCAGTCCGCGCAACCGACCTTGTGGTCTGCAGCCGTGACGCCCGGCCCGGCAGCGGACTGCTGCGTCTGCTCCAGCGATCGGACAATCGGGGCGCGCTGCCCGGCGAACCCGGCTTTTTCAATCCGCGTGACTCGATCCCGGCGGGTGGCGCCGCGGGCGCATCAGCAACGCGTGACCCGGCCATCCATCTGGACCCGCGCAATATCATGCGGGTGGCCCGCAGCCTCACCGGCCGTCTCGTCGTGCTGGACCCGGACAACGCCGAAATCTACAAGCGGGGCGCGCTCGCCTTCTTTCATCGGTGGAGGGCTGCCATGAGCAAATGGGAAGCGCAGGCCCGCCCACTGCGTGACACGGCGGTGGTGCTGGATCGGCCCGACTGGCAGCACTTGAGCAACTGGCTGGGGCTGCGCCCACTGGGCCCGCTGCAGCATCGCGCCGCCGTACCGCCCTCGCTGCATCGCCTGAGCCGCCTGCTCGAGCAGGCGACCGACCAGCCCGACGCCATTGTCATTCAGACCGCACACGCGCCTCAGCAGGCGTCCGCCTGGCTGGCCAACCGCGCCAGTCTGCGCATCGCCCATCTACCCGACAGCGTGAACCCGGCTGACGATGAGCCGCTGATCACGCTGTTCTACACCCTGATCGAACGACTTTCGAACCCGCAAACTCAATGAATTTCGAATTGCTTCTGTTGCCCTCGCTGGCCGGGCTGCTGGTCCTGTTGATGATTGTGCCGCTGGGGCGAATCGTTGTTGACCAGGGCATCGTTTTCGTTGACCTGGCCATTGCCGCCGTGGCGGGCATCGGCGCACTGGCCGCTCAGTTCGCGGGCTACTCGGACATCTGGGTACTCCGGGCGGCCGCGACGGCTGCCGCGCTGCTCGCCGGCCTGCTGCTTGCCTGGTGCCACGGGCGCTTTCCCGCGTCGCGGCAGGCGGCGGGGGGCGCCGTTTTCGCGTTGGCATCCGCCGCGGGGCTGCTGCTGCTCGACCAGCAGCCGCAGGCCGATGTACATCCGTTTGCGCTGCTCATCGGCGACCTGCTCTGGACCACACCGCAAATGCTCTGGCCCGCGGCGGTCGTGACCCTCTGCGTACTGACGGGTCTGATCGCGGGGCAGCTTCGGCTGGCGGCCGATAGCGTGGCCGCCAGGCTGCTGTTCTTCCTGCTGCTTGCCCTGGCCGTGAACAGCGCCGTGCAGATTGCCGGCGTACTGCTGGTGTTCGCCAGCCTGGTCCTGCCGGCCCTCGCCGTGCGCGGCGCCGGCGCCGCAGCCGGCATTACCCTGGCGCTGCTGGTGGGCATCGCGGGCTTTGCCGGCGGCCTGCTGGGTTCGCTGTATATCGACCTGCCGGCGGCCGGGCTGATAGTGGCGTGCCTTGGCGCCGCGGCCCTGCTGTGCGGGGGCCTGCGCGCCCTCATCGCCCCGTCCCGCGACGCGGCCGGCTGAATCATTCCGTAGGCTCCGGTCCGAACCGACAAACCGGCGAGCCACGAGCAAGGTCAGTCGCAGCGACCTTGAATAAGCCGCATCAGGAACCAGTTTTCGTGATAGCCCCGCGGTATCATCCGCGCCCTATTCAACCCCGGCTGGAACATGGACCCGCAAGTCGAAACCCTGCGAGACACCTTCGAAATGCTGCCCGACTGGGAGGAGCGTTACCGCTTCATCATCGACCAGGGCAAGAAACTCGAGCCGTTGCCCGAAGACGCCTACGCCGACGAGCACAAGGTGCGTGGCTGCATGAGCCAGGTCTGGCTCATTGCCAAGAGCGGCGACGATGATCAGATGATTTTCCTGGGCGACTCCGACGCCCACATCGTGCGCGGCCTGATCGCCATCCTGCTGATGATCTTCTCCGGCAAGACCGCCCGCGAAATCGTCGACACCGACATCCAGGCTATCTTCGAGGATCTCCAGCTCGAACAGCACATCACCATGAACCGCCGCAACGGTCTGTACTCCATGGTGGAAACCATCCAGCGCCTGGCCAACGCCCGTCTGGCCGGGGACTGAGCCGCTGCAGGCATGTGCGATCAGCTACAGCAGGGGCACGCACGAGCCTTAATGGCCGCAAAGATCGGCTGACGACGACCCCTCTGTTAAACGACGGAGCAGTGCATCCCCGCAGGCGCGGGTAACGCTTAACGAAGCCACATCGGAGCGGCGTCACGTCCACACTCAAGCCGAATGAGGGCGGCCTCTGAACGGTCGACAGGTGGGACCTCATCTCCACGTGCTCCAGCGAGCATCTGCTCGACGGTAGGCCGGAAGGTCGGTTTCCGGTCGTATGCCGAAGCCTGAGATTACCACCCAAAGCGCACTTGCTCGGCAGATTTATCCTCGCAGGCGCGGGAATACATTCCCCCTAATCATCTGTTACACGGCAACAAGAACACGTCTCTCGTACACTTGAAGCAATGTTGAAAGCTGGGAGTCGCACTTGCCCGAGGTGAGCCGCTTTTTCGGCATCATTATCGCGTTGTACTACAACGATCACGCACCGCCGCATTTCCATGCCAAGTATGGAGGCGCCGAAGCTACGAACCTC
Source organism: Salinisphaeraceae bacterium (assembly GCA_002683405.1). GTDB lineage: Bacteria > Pseudomonadota > Gammaproteobacteria > Nevskiales > Salinisphaeraceae. Next base: position 104,027 of record NYTH01000028.1, read on the forward strand.
ATCGAATCGGGCGAGGTGCTCGACGGAAATCTCAGCAAAAGAGCATTGCGGCTGGTCGAGGAATGGCGTGCATTGCATTAAGAAGAACTCATGGAAGATTGGAAATTAGCACGAGAGCGGCAGCCTCTGAACAAGATCGAGCCGCTGGAGTAATAGCAATGATTCCTAAAGTTAAAAAAGCAGAATATTTGGAGGGCTACAAACTCTGGATCGAATTCGCCGACGGAAAGTCTGGCGTAGTCGATTTGACGGAAGAATTATGGGGTCCCGTGTTCGAGCCGCTAAGAGAGCCCAGGACATTCCGCCAAGTCCGCGTTCATCCCGAGCTAGAAACCCTCAGCTGGCCAAATGGTGCAGATTTTGCCCCCGAGTTTTTGTATAAGCAGGTTGCCGCGTAACAAGTCGCCGGAGACGGACGGTTGTGTCGCTACGGGTTCATCCCCGCAGGCGTGGGGAACACGGAGTCACCATGTCAATCATCGCCTACGCAGGCGGTTCATCCCCGCAGGCGCGGGGAACACGGCTGCGTTTTGCCGCATGGCCTCTTTCACCGCGGTTCATCCCCGCAGGCGCGGGGAACACGGCCCCTTCCCCCTGGCGCGGGTATCCCCCGCCGGTTCATCCCCGCAGGCGAGGGGAACACCTTGACTGCCGGTGCGCTCGAATTCTTCTTCCGCGGTTCATCCCCGCAGGCGCGGGGAACACATTTATATTTTTTATTTCTTTATTGTCAATTATGGTTCATCCCCGCAGGCGCGGGGAACACGCCGGTGTATTCAGGCGGCGAAACCACGTCGACGGTTCATCCCCGCAGGCGCGGGGAACACGGGCGCACGCCGGCGATGGTCCGCTTCATTGCCGGTTCATCCCCGCAGGCGCGGGGAACACTACGATGAGCGGGAGCGGTGGTGATGGAACATCGGTTCATCCCCGCAGGCGCGGGGAACACCATTTTTCCGGGCATCGAATTCTCGTCCTGCCCGGTTCATCCCCGCAGGCGCGGGGAACACGACCAGAATGTTTTTTCGCTGATCCGCCGGTACGGTTCATCCCCGCAGGCGCGGGGAACACCACATGGTGCAGCCCCGGGCCTGGAAGAAGCACGGTTCATCCCCGCAGGCGCGGGGAACACTCTGTCGATGCCTGTATAAGCCTGTAGCCGGGCGGTTCATCCCCGCAGGCGCGGGGAACACGCCCTCAAAAATCTTGACCGAATCCGCCTCGACGGTTCATCCCCGCAGGCGCGGGGAACACGACGTGGCAGTTTTCGTCGGCCCACTCTCCGCCGGTTCATCCCCGCAGGCGCGGGGAACACTCATGCGTCAGTACCCGCGAGCGGCAGAGGCCCGGTTCATCCCCGCAGGCGCGGGGAACACTCTGGGCACCACGGTCATTCTGGTGGTGGTGTTGGTTCATCCCCGCAGGCGCGGGGAACACGTGACCCCCTTCACGCCTTCGCGCTCGATCAGCGGTTCATCCCCGCAGGCGCGGGGAACACGCATGCGAAAGTCTCCTGTCTGGTAGAAGACCCGGTTCATCCCCGCAGGCGCGGGGAACACTTCTTCCGCCCCGCTGCGCTTTCTGGCGCGTTCGCGCCAGGCCATGAGTTCGGTTCATCCCCGCAGGCGCGGGGAACACGCCTGAACAAGACCGCCACGGGCGTATCCATGCGGTTCATCCCCGCAGGCGCGGGGAACACGCACATGGCGGTAAAAACCTCGTGGAACCTCCCGGTTCATCCCCGCAGGCGCGGGGAACACCTATGGCGCACTCAAGAGCACGTTTACAACGTGGCGGTTCATCCCCGCAGGCGCGGGGAACACGCGGAACGCCGCATTTTCCGCGCTGTAAGTGACGGTTCATCCCCGCAGGCGCGGGGAACACCAAGATCGCGGCCGCGTTTGCCTCGCTTGTGCCGGTTCATCCCCGCAGGCGCGGGGAACACGATCTAGGCCGCTCGTTTCCCATCGGCAACACCGGTTCATCCCCGCAGGCGCGGGGAACACCGATCGGTCTCGGCCTTGGCGTCGGCGGCAGCCGGTTCATCCCCGCAGGCGCGGGGAACACCGAGCAGGGCACGGCGGATTACGGCTGCGTTGCGGTTCATCCCCGCAGGCGCGGGGAACACCGCTGGATGCCTCGCCAAAGGTCAGCGGGTTTTCGGTTCATCCCCGCAGGCGCGGGGAACACTGGAGGATGCAGACGGGGTGGCCATAGAGATGAGGTTCATCCCCGCAGGCGCGGGGAACACGAAAGCCCGACTATTCGGCGGCGCTGCGATCTACGGTTCATCCCCGCAGGCGCGGGGAACACGGGTGGGTTGTCGGTCATGCCCTGCCCTCCGGCGGTTCATCCCCGCAGGCGCGGGGAACACATCTACCTAGCGTAGAAACGGCATCCGGCATCCGGTTCATCCCCGCAGGCGCGGGGAACACAAATCGACCGCCTCACCGCCCGCGTTGCCGAGCGGTTCATCCCCGCAGGCGCGGGGAACACGGGGAGATTCTGGAGTGCGCAGGCAGAAGATGCGGTTCATCCCCGCAGGCGCGGGGAACACATAGGCGCGAAGGCTAATCAGCAAGACCTGCACGGTTCATCCCCGCAGGCGCGGGGAACACTTCTTGTCGAGATCACGGCGAATAAATGCAAGCGGTTCATCCCCGCAGGCGCGGGGAACACGTCGGCCGGCGGCGCCCATCGGTTGATAATCGCGGTTCATCCCCGCAGGCGCGGGGAACACCGCTGGATGAGCGTCTTGCTGCCCTCAAAAATCGGTTCATCCCCGCAGGCGCGGGGAACACCTGCGCCAGGCCACGGAAGACGCGGGCGATACCGGTTCATCCCCGCAGGCGCGGGGAACACCCTCGGCCTCACGATCTACATCATCGGCACGGCGGTTCATCCCCGCAGGCGCGGGGAACACCCCAGGACTCCCGATCAGCCGCCCCCTTGTTTCGGTTCATCCCCGCAGGCGCGGGGAACACGCAAGCACGTAGCCGATCAGGGGTCGCCAGCCGCGGTTCATCCCCGCAGGCGCGGGGAACACTTGGCGTCAATACGCCATGTTGGGAATTATCGCGGTTCATCCCCGCAGGCGCGGGGAACACTCGCAATTTGACGAAGCCGTTTCTGTTCATTTGCGGTTCATCCCCGCAGGCGCGGGGAACACCGACAGGACCGTCAGACTGGTATCAGGGATACGCGGTTCATCCCCGCAGGCGCGGGGAACACGCCTATCTGCTCGCGGTGCGTGAATCGGCTCTCGGTTCATCCCCGCAGGCGCGGGGAACACGCGAGTTTTCGACCAAAATTCGGAGCATCTCGCGGTTCATCCCCGCAGGCGCGGGGAACACTTTAGGCTGCATTGCGAATCACCTCGCCGTGCTGGTTCATCCCCGCAGGCGCGGGGAACACGGGACGCATCTCTTGCCTGACGGCCTGTATATCGGTTCATCCCCGCAGGCGCGGGGAACACGCACGGAAGATCGCATCGAACACCGCATAGACCGGTTCATCCCCGCAGGCGCGGGGAACACCCTGCCGGCGTACACCGTTGATGAGACCGGGACGGTTCATCCCCGCAGGCGCGGGGAACACCCAATGCCGAGCTGCTCGGCAATCGTTGCGAGCGGTTCATCCCCGCAGGCGCGGGGAACACTCCCACACCAGCAGCGCCCGCTCGCCGTCGATCGGTTCATCCCCGCAGGCGCGGGGAACACTCGCTGGGCACCGCTGACTTGGCCAATGTTGAGCGGTTCATCCCCGCAGGCGCGGGGAACACACCAGCTCGAATCGCACGCCGCCCCGCCAGCCCGGTTCATCCCCGCAGGCGCGGGGAACACGAATTCCAGCCGGCTCATGATGCGAATTCAGCCGGTTCATCCCCGCAGGCGCGGGGAACACCGCCCCGGCGGCCAGCAGCACGGTCTGGCGGTCGGTTCATCCCCGCAGGCGCGGGGAACACGCGTGCAGGGGCCGGGCGGGGCCGACTTTGAGCGGTTCATCCCCGCAGGCGCGGGGAACACCCCACCGGCCCGACCTATGAAAAGTTGATGTTCGGTTCATCCCCGCAGGCGCGGGGAACACTCTTCCTTTAACTTGCTGAAATTTATATCAAATTCGAGTCGACTTAAATCCACCAAGCATTTTGGTTAAAAAATAACCAACCAAAGACGGAAGAAATATCTTCGATTTTTCGGGTTGTTAAAGAGCGTAATTGATCAGCCGGACGCGTTGGGCGGGATGTCGTGGGCGGTATCCTCGGGCAGGAAAGACACTAGCTTCAGGCCGTCAAACTCTACCGGAATGCGTCGGTTGGGACCGAGCGTCCGCAGGTCGTAGCCGGACTCGTTACTGGCCGCCCAGGCCATCGCCACGCTGCCGTCTTCGTAGCCGGCTTCGACGTGTTCCCAGATGGATTCCCGCACACGCCGCGAGACCTTGCCCACATAGACGCCAGCCCGCACTTCCAGCAGCCATATCGCCAAGCGGCCACGCAGGCGCGGCGGGACGTTTTCAGTGACGATGACCAGCATCGCCGAGCCCTTTTTCGTTGGGAATAGCCACGGGCACAGCCTCTTCGTGCGCCTTGGGCGGCTTTAGTCCGCCGGCGGCCAGCACATCTTCGATACCGGGAATGATGCGCGAGAGCAGTTTGCTTTCGCGAAAAACATCCCGGCAGGCCTGGCGGACTTCGCGTTCCGGGTTGGCCGGAGCGCGCGCGGCCACCTGAAAGGCCACGGGTACGACCGTTTCAAACTTGTAGATGTCGGCAATGTCATAAACGAACGAAAGCGGCTTGCCCGTGTGAACAAAGCCGATGGCGGGGGCGTATCCGGCAGCCAGAATGGCGGCTTCGGATATCCCATAAAGGCAAGCGGTGGCCGCGCTGACGCAGCGATTGGGCATGTCGCCACTGCCCCAGGTTTTCGGATCGTACTTGCGGCCCTTCCATTCCACGCCGTAGCGCTTGGCAATGGTCTTGTAGATCTTGCGCACCCGCGCGCCTTCGATTCCGCGAAGCTGGTCCACGCTACGCCGCTCGGGCGGCGCTTCCCCAAAGCGCAGCTCGTACATCTTGCGCACCACGGCCAGCCTGGCCTTGTCGTCGAGCGCGAGTTTGGCCTGATACAGCAGCCGATCCGACCGGGCGCCGCCCGGCTGCCCGGAGGCGTACAACCGCACGCCGGCCTCGCCTACCCAGATCAGCAGACAACCCACGGTGGCCGCCAGGTGCGCCGCGCGATGCGACACCCGCGTACCCGGTTCCAGCATCAGACAAGCCACGCTGCCCACGGGGATGTGGGTGCGCACACCGGTCTTGTCGATGACCACAAAGGCGCCGTCGCGCACGTCGATCTGCCCGTATTCGACGAACACCATCGACACCCGTTCTTTCATGGGAATGGGTTTGATAGGCGGGAGCACGGCGCTTACTGCCAGTCCGAGATATGCCGAATATGTTGGCCGCCGGCGACTTTACGCAGATAGGCCTCGTCCGCGGTAACCAGCACACTACGCTGAACAATGGCCAGGGCATGATAGGCCGCGTCGTAAAACGCCACCCGGTATTCGCCGGCCAAGCGGCAGGCCTGCTCCAGCCAGCTTGTTGAAGGCTCGGGCTCGTGCATGCCCAGACCCTGCAGCGCCTCCATCAGCTCGAAAGCATGCTCCGGATATTTGCGCGCCAGCGTGTTCCCCGCCTCGTAGCGCCACAAGGGTGGCACCACGAAAGAGATTTCGCCGTCCAGAAATTGGTCACGCAACCGCATGGCCTGTTCGGCGTGCGGCTCATCTTCGGCGGGCAGTGCCCATTTCAGAATGACAGACGCATCCGGCACGACGAGCGCACTAGTGACTGTCACGATCTTCGCGAATCCACTGTTCCGCGCTGCCCGCCAGCGGCTGCATCTTGCCGCGCAAGGCATCCAGCCTGGTAGCCGCATCACGGCGTCGGCGTATTGTCAGCTCCGACACCAGCGCCTCGCTGACCACTTCGCTGCGACGCCCCTTGGGAATCTCCTGCAGCATGGACCAGGCTTTGTCACTTAAGACCAGATTAGTGCGGTGAGACATTTTTACACCATTTGTGTGTATATTTGTTACACATCATAATTCACGCCGGGCGGACCAACAACAAGCCACAGCCGAAGCTCTTGGCGGGGCCTATGCCGTGATACAGGCCAGCCTGGAAGGCCTCCACGTCGGTGATTTCCAGCAGACCCTTCACGTCCAGGCTGCTGAATCGAATGGGCGATTTCTTTTTCCCCGGATGAAAGCGATGCTGGCGATAGCCCTCGGCCAGCAGGGCATCGTCTACAAGACGAAAGCCATACTGGTCAGCGCGGCTGGCCACCCACTTCAGCCCCGCAGCCTGTTGCAGCGCCGGCATGTCTATGCCGTTTTCGCCATCGCGCAGATCGCGCTTCATGTCCATAACCAGATCATGGCGATGCTGTCGGCCGTTCGCGTCCCGGCTTTTCTTTACCGGATTCAGCCGCAAATCGAACTGCAGGCGCATGCCAGCTTTCAGCCTGGGCTCGAACGGCTTGGTCGCCAGGCTCCAGTAGCCGTCGCGATCCTCGGGCGCTTCGTCCGAAAGCAGATAGAACATCGGCGTGCGGCTGTCTTCTAGTTGCCGATACAGAAATGGCCGCGGCTTGTCAGCGTCTTCCCCTACCCCGCTACTGAACAGGCGCCAGACCAACTGGTGGGCGGCATAGGCGTGTCCGGAAGTTATTTGCAGTAATTGACCCGCCGAACAGCGGGCCGGATCAATTCGGGCGCGACTCATGTACATCAGGTTTGCTCCTCGGGCACCCAGGCGAAGTGCTCCTCGCGTGAGGAAAACTGCCAGCGGCTGCGGCTGTAAGCCCGGTCGCGCCGGGTAACCGTTTGCTGCGCGGGTAAGGGGGCAGCCGGGTCGCCCTCCCAGTACAGGGCCGGCGCGCTACCCGCCTGTCGTGTAATCGGGGCAAAAAGTTTTGCTTCATCTTCGGGCCGCTGTGCCTGCGCGGCCTGGAACGCCGCCAGGCAATGCTCGGCAGCAACAACCCGCGGCAATAACGGCAACGCCAGAGGACAGGCCTTTCGGCCCAGATAGGGCACGAACCCCGGCTGCCTGAGTGCTTTCATCAGGCTATCCAGACTGAAAGCGGTCTCCTCGCCCTGTAACCAGACGGCAATATCGAACAAGGCATCGCAGCGATAGTCGCGCTGGGAGAGCACCGTCCCGATGCTCGTGGCGGCCAGTTCATCGGCGCGGGTGTAATAGCGTTCGTTTCGACGTTCGTGCGGCGTTTGTATGGTGTGGTAGTCGCGCAGCAACTGGCCGGTCGACCAGGCATAGATTGCCAGGCCCAGCGCGGCATCCAGTTCCAGATGCGCCTGCTCCTCGTCGCGGCGCAAACCCAGCGCCCCGGCGAGCAGGCCCATGATCGCGGAACGGGTGGGATGATCGGCACTGGGCCGCGTGCCACCCACGGCCACGTCCCCCCAGGACACCATCGGCCCGTACAAACGGAATACCAGGTACCTCGTCATTTGACCGGTCATGGCCGGTTACTCCTGCACGAATTCGATGATCTCGCGCAGCGAGCCCTGCCCCGCCGGCACGTTCATTACGCGGTGGGCATCCGCGCAGCCGTCATAGGCGCTGTCCATGTTCGCGCGCATGGTTTCCAGATTGCCGATGGCGTGTTCAGCCACAGACTCGCCGTACACGGGTTTCAGGAATGAAACCGACAGCGACCGCGGCTGCTGATCGCCTGTTTCCGCCAGTACATAAATAGCGTGAGCGGTGGACCCGAAACTGTTCCGCTTACCTTTGGGGGCCACCTTGGCGACCGCCTCGGTCAGTCCCGCCAGTGCCTTTCTGGCCAACGCTTCGTCGCCGCCGAGATTCTCTACCAGCAGGCTGCGGTCCACGCAGATATACAAGTAAAAGAGTCCCGCGCCGAATTCGGTTTCGCCGATGTGCGCAGCACCGCGATCCACTTCGCCAGTGTTCAGGTCATCCACTGCGGTGAAATAGTCGTTCTCCACCGCCACCTTGTGCACGGTAATGGCATGTGCGACTTGCGCCGCCGCCTCGATGTTGAATTTGGGCACGCTGGCCAGCATCCGGCCGAATAGCGCAATGTCAGCCGCGCTTTGCTGCTTGCGCAACAACTCCAGTTCCCCCTCTTCGGGGGCGCCGCCGCGTTGCGCCAGGGCGGCGACCAGTTCATCGATCAAGCGCAGTTCTTCAGGGCTGAAATGCGCGAGCTGCTCAATTTCCAGTTCCGGCATGTCGCTCACGGCTTCCTCGTCGTCTGCCTTTGCCTTGCCGGATTTCAGCTTGCCGAACTGGCCTGCAATGTCCTTCGCCCACTTCTTCGCGTCCGATTCCTTCACACCAGCGTTGGTCAGGTCCTGAAAAATCTTGACGCCCATTTGCTTGGTCCGCGTACCGAGGTGACCGTCCAGCCCCTGCTGAAACACGTCGGACGTACGCCAGGCCCGCTTGAGGCTTTGCGAGGAAATACGCAAGCGGTTGGCACCGCCCATGACGGCCGTCTTGGGCCGACCCAGATCATCACGATTGACGTTGGACGGCGGGTAAGAGGTGAGCAAATGCAGTTGCAGAAAACGCTTCATCTTCAAGTCTCCGAGTGTGTTCGTGAAATTCAGCCAGCCTGCTGTCGCGATGGCAGCTCGGCGTAGTAGTCGTAGGCCCACTGGCGGCGCTGGCGGTCACCGCGAAAACGATCGCCCCACAGCCAGATGTCGTTGGCCAGAACCGGCACATCGACGCTGCCACTCAGCAACGGCAAAGTGCGCCGCAGCATGGCGTAGAAGCTTTCCAGGTCCGCGGCCTGCAACATGCGACGGAACCGCAATTCGCTGATTTGCGGCGCGTCGCTTTCCTTCTTGCGCTGCGCCATGAGCACGGCGGTTGTCGAGCCGTAAGCCCGCTCCAGGGGCACATGGGTTTTAACCTGGGCCAACGCGCCGGCCACTGCGGCCGCCGCCAGTCGGCCCGTTTCGCTGTTCAGCGTCTTGCTGGCCGAACCATCCCCGGCCAGCGCCGGTCGCAGACCGTGCAGAAAACTCTGGTACACGGGCGTAATGACAATGCCGGTCAAGTCCGGTGCACGCCGGAGTTGTGCCCGGCCCTGCCGGTCCTCGGTTGTCAGCCGGCGCCAGAACTCAAGGACGTATTCGCCCGCTGGCTCGTCGCTGGAAAAAATATGCTTGCTCATGGTGCTCCTGCCGTTCAGGCGGCCTTGCGAGAGGTACCCAGGCCCAGCAGCTTGCGCAGCTTCGGCCCATTCAGGTTCTTTTGCAGGTCGTTATGCGCGGTGGCAATTCGGCGCGGGTCTTCGGCCTCGAAATAGCCCGCGCTTGCCCATTGATCAAACAGCTTGATCGCGCGGCTTTTCAGGGCGACATGCCAGGAGACGGTAATATCGCTCAGCGCATGGTCTTCTGCCGCTTCGCTGTCGTGTTCGCCATCCAGCACAGCCACCAGGCGCCGCATGTGGGCATAGAAGTCGCCCTCCATGGTTTGCCAGAAGCTGTCGGTGATAAAGCTCACATCGCCCTTGGCATCCCCGGGCCGCTTGAACCAGGACTGCTTCAAAGCGGCTCGCAGTACGCGGCCAACCTGGTCGGCCGACTCAATCAAAGCCTGTATCCGTTCGGCGAAGCGCTCCGGATTTTGCTGTACGTAATGCAGCGGCATGAGCGCTTCGTACCAGCAGCGGGCTTGCATGTTGTCCATATCGAAACCGAAGGCCCATATGTGCGGCACTCCAGCTACCGATGAGAACTGATCCCGCCGCTGCTGCCATTGGCTAACCACCGCGGCGGGCCGCGACAGATTCTCGCGATACCCGGTGAATCCGAGCCAGTAACGAAACGGCAGCCCACCCGGCTGCGGGTGAAACGGCATGGGACCTTTATCGCTCTCGTGGTAGGGGCTCAGGGGATGCAGCCAGGCGCCTTCATAATTCGCCCCGTAGTTTTTGGTCGTATAGCCCGTCAACAGGGATTCGCATTCCCGCCCGGTGACATCGCAGACGCCCGCCTGAGTGTTGTTCCAGTCAAGGCGAATCCTGCGGGGCATGGCCCAGTACATGACCAGCGGATGCGCGTCTTCCGGGGTGGTGGGGTCACCGGTTTTGTCGCTTACACGGCAGGGCGCCAGCCAGGGGAATATCTGCTCGGACTTGTTAAGTGAGGCCTGCCCGGACAAGCCGTTGAAGCTCTTGGCCGTCAGCACGTTCAACCAGAGGTTGTGCCAGAGCGTGTCCTTTTCGCTGCCCGGCGCATTCATCATGAGCGTGGTGAGCGGGCCGCCACCGCGCAGCGACGTGCGGTGGCCGACGCCGCCGGACGGCGCATTGACCTGCAGGGCCAACAAGGCCATAGCAGCCACTTCCGGGCAGATGCCATTAACCTGGCCACGTTTGACGAAAACGTCCTTGTTCTCCTTGAGCGTGTTTCCGCCCGGCGCTTCTATAAGTAGACCAGCAATAGGCTTGTCGCTTTTGCCCTCCAGCTCCAGATCTTCCATGAAGCTGGGCCGATCAGGACCAAAATTGAAGGCGGCTGCGAACTCCGAAAACGCAGCCTTTAGCGCGGCCGGTTCGGGCGGATCGGAAAACGTCGTCTTCCAGTTGCTCTCGCGCTCGGGGGCAAAGGCAGTCTGCAGCAAGGCGATGAGGAACTGCTGCAAAGCCCCCGTAAAATCCGCCCGCGGCGCGTCCACGGCGATGATGGGGTCGTCCTTCAGACCTTCAGTGATCTGCCACGGGGCAATCCACTTGTGCTGGCCGCTGCGGGTGCGGACGGGTATCCAGTTATTAGTCAATAAATTCATAGCGATAAACCAGTTTCTGGGCCTCCGTCGCAGCGTTTGGACCGCTACGAGCGAGGTCGAATTTGCCCGTTACTGGAGGTTTGGACGCTCCGGGCAGTGGACCTCGCTGGAGACCTTGCTCGAGACTTTACGCTTAGCAACGAATTAAGTAAAGGCAGATATGTAATGAGACGAGGAAACTCAATATTTTCGCTACAATGTTCTTTGTTCCCCGATGCCGTTGGGGATGAACCCGCAGTGATGTACTGAGGAACTCTGCGATAATCGCGTTCCCCATTTTGTGGGGATTTTTCCGCTACCTAACGTCGTTTGACCTCCAGACCGGTCCCGGGCGTATATCTGAGTTCCATCGGATCGCCGGCCTGCGAAACTCCGGCTCCAAGCCAATCCGCTTTGCCGCAGAGCATTAGCACCGGCTGCACCCAGCGGAATAAGTTCGGATGCGCTGCCTGCAACGCGGCAAGAGCCTCGCGCGACGGCGCGTCATTTGGCTCAACTGCCGCTTCCACCAACGCCGACCGCACCGAAACCTGACTCATCTGCCAGGGAAAATCGCTGTCATCGTCGTATAGCGGACGCAGTTGCTCGCCGTCCCAGGCCAGCAGGCATAGCGTGGTGGTGGGGTCGCCCAGGCGCGTGGGCGCCGAGCTTTCCTCGTACCAGCGCTGCTGATTCGGGATATAGCCATCCGCGAACGTGAGCATGTTGTAGCGGGCCACGCTGCTATCCGCGCTGTTCTGGCCGGCCGCCGTCAGAGCGATCTGCTGCAAGGCATCGGGGGCTTCAAGCGGCTCGTCGCCGTGTACGCCCTCTATCAGTTCGCGGGCGGCTTCGGGCATTCGGATTTCGCCCCGGTCCTGCATCAGTCGGGCCGTGCGCCACAGCACGGCGTGATCGGGATATACCGCGCCGGTTCCGGGCAAGAGCCGCCTGATCCATTTGCCGTCGGCGTCGTCATCAGGTGGCGGCGACAGGATTTGCAGGCAGGGGGGCGGCCGCTGGTCCGGGCCATCGCTCAGGCGATTACCGCTTACATCTCGCGCGTGCCGATGCAGCCGGCCGGCGCGCTGGATGAGCAGATCGACCGGGGCGAGGTCGCTGAACATCACGTCGAAATCCAGGTCCAGTGACTGTTCGACAACTTGCGTGGCGATCAACACCCGGCCGCGGCGCTGTTCGGCGGTCGATACCTTGCCAAACCGTTCCAGCACGCGGCGCTCGATATCCAGCCGGTCGCCCATCATGAAGCGGGCGTGAAAGAGTTCGACATGCTCGCCCAGTGTTTCGACCAGTTCCTCATAAGCGGCGGCGGCATCGCCCACCGTGTTGCGAATCCAGCAGACGCAATGCCCGGCCTCGGCGGCCAGCAGAATGCGGCCGATGACATCTTCCTCGCTGCTGACCAGTTGTGTCTGCACGGATCGCGACGCGCGCTCGGACGCGGTGATCGGCGACGTGACCAGGCCGCCCTCACAGCAATAGCTGAGCAATGGATAACGATTGTCCTGCACGGGCGGCAGGTCCAGATGATTACGGCCTTCGGCAAAAGCCTCCAGAAGCTGGGCACGCATACGCCTGGGCAGTGTGGCCGACAGCAGCACGGCGCTACCGCCCGCCGCGGCGTGAAAGCGCAGCAAGGCGCACAGCAGGCGATGCACGTACGCATCGTTGGCATGCACCTCATCCACGATCAGCACCTTGCGGAACAGCCCCAGCAGCCGCATGGACTGATGGCGTGAGTGCAGAATGGCCATGAGCGACTGGTCGATGGTCCCCACCCCGACGCTGGCCAGCAACGCCTTCTTGCTGTTGTCCGCCAGCCAGGCGGCACAGCGTGCGCTGGCGGTGGTTTCGCCGGTGTCAGGCAATGGTGCCTCTGCTGGCACGTTGCCCCTCGCCTCCTCCGGGACTAGTACGGATTCCGTGAAGTTGTTCATCAGGCGGCGCTGGCTATGCGCGAGAATAAGAGACGCTTTTTCGATTTCGGCAAATAGCAATGGATGAATTTGCTGTATACGCTCGAACATGGCGTTGGCCGTGGCCATGGTAGGTAGCGCGAAAAACAGGCCGTCGGCGGCGCCGTAATGCATCATTCGGTGAGCCAGCACGGCGGCGGCTTCGGTTTTGCCGCTGCCGGTCAGGTCTTCAAGAATGAATAGCTGGGGCTGGTCACGCACAGCGAAACTTTCGGCGGTTTGCTGCAGGTCCGTGGGTGTGGCGCCGGGCGGCAGAAAACTGTCAAGGCCCCGGAGCGGACCAGACGCGACGGGGAGAAACCCGGCCTGGTTCACGGCGATTTCGGCCTGCTTCAAGGCTTCCACCCAATAGGTTTCGAGCGAATCCACCGGCCCCGAGCGGTAGGCGAAATAAGATTGATTGGAGCCCAACCAGTCGCAAAGTACGGCCACACCCGCCAACCACCAGGACACGGCTGGCATGGCGTCCTCGAATTGCTCCGGGTCCAGCGTGACGCGATCCACGTCCCGAACGAGAAAATCCAGTGCCCGCATGAATTCCACGGCGGCGGCGATATCAGCGCGCGTCGCCTCGTCGTCCAGCGCATTCGGCAGACTGCCCGGCGGCCGGCCGTGATGGCCCGCCACGCACCCCATCCAGAGTGTGAAAGCGGGTAGAAGGTCTTCGAGGTCTTCGCCGAGCAGGAACGGGTCGCCAGTATTGAATTCATCTCGCAATCGCTTGCACCACAGCGCGTAACCAAAGCTGTCATGGCGCGTGCGATACGTCTTGCTGGCCTCGATGCATTGCAAACGCTGAAACAGCTCGGGCACCTGCGCCTGAAAGCCCTGCCCGAACTTGCCCACATCATGCAGCGCCAAGAAATACACCATCCACGCGGCGAATACCTCCTGCGGAAGACCCATGGGCGCGGCGAGTTCCTGCGCCAGCCGGGGGTGCCGGCGCAATAGCACCTGCCCGACGGCGGCCACGTCCAGGCTATGAAAGGCAAGCTGATGGAAGCCGTCGTTGTCGGCATGGTCGTCCGGCCGAGCTTTACCCCAGTGGGCGAAATAGGCCGGCCGGTCGGAAATGTGGTGCGAATCGCTCATGGCGACCTTGTAGCAAACAGCACTCGCAAAACCTGCGAGCGAAAAATTTATTCGTATTGACGCGCGGCCTCGGCGTGCAGATCGGCCACTCTGTTTCTGAGATCGGCAGGCGCGACAATTTCTACAGCCGGGCCATGCTTGAGAACATCCATCATGAGTTCTTCGGCGTGGCGGAAGGGAATATGCAGCTCCAATCGTCCGTCGGGTAGCCGGGCTGATGTCTGATCCGGATGCCAGCTTTCATCCGCCACCCACTCGGCTCGCTCCTTCGAAAACCGCAGCACCGCTCGCTGATCCGCCGTACCGGCAAAGATGCCGAACGACCCGCCTAGCTCTTCATTCAGTAGTTGCTCGCTAACATCGCGTGCATGTTCCGCTTGCGATTCAATAGCTGAAATTCGGTCCACCGAGAACGTGCGCAAAGCGCTGGCCTGGTGACACCAGGCGTCCAGATACCAGTTGTCACGGTAGTGTGTGAGTCGCTGCGGGCAGACCAGGCGCCGGCTGTGCTGATTCGATCCGCGCGATACATAATCGAAACCAAGTTGCTTTCGCGACAGCACCGCTTGCGTACACAAGCGCAAAGCGAGCGGTTCGGTAAAACGACCCAGCGTTCGCAGAATTCTGATGCGCCGCAGATTGTCCAGGCTGGTCTGATCGCCATTGCCCAACAGACTGCGAATCCGCGTGCGTAACGGCTCCAGCGCATTGCCAATCAGGCCCGGATCGAGTTCGGTCAGTAATTGCTCGGCCGCCAGCAGCGCGTAAATTTCTTCTGCGGAAAACCAGAGGCCTGGCAATTCGAAGGCCCCAAGCGAATCATCGTAGCGGTAACCGGGTGGATCGGAACTCGCGACGACGGGGGCGCCCAACTCGTCTCGCAACTCGGCCAGTACTCGATAAAAAGTAGCGTCCGAGCAGGCTAGTTGTTCCAGAAGGCGAGCCTTCGGCACTGGTACCCGGGCGTGCATGAGCATCTCGTGCAATTTGAGTAGCCGCTCCCGGCGTCGCATGCTGTAATCGCTCCGTATTGAGTGATCGCCGTCACCGAAACAGGCCGACGCTTAACTCATTACTTCGGCTCTTTTACAACTAAATTGATGCCCACCTTGAGCGCATAAATTCGGGCGAATTTGTTGGTGGATTTAGCAAACCGATAATTTATTTTTCTTTTCAAAAAATTAAGAGTGTTCCCCGCAGGCGCGGGGATGAACCGCATGAGCTACTGCGACAAGTGGACATACTGCGGTGTTCCCCGCAGGCGCGGGGATGAACCGGTCTTGTATTTCCAAACTTTTCGGAGTTCAACGTGTTCCCCGCAGGCGCGGGGATGAACCGCCCGAGAAATTAGTAAGAGTGAACCGCCGCAGGTGTTCCCCGCAGGCGCGGGGATGAACCGGACGCCATCGCCGCATAAGGCGCCGGTACCACGTGTTCCCCGCAGGCGCGGGGATGAACCGGACGTGGAGATAATGCCGAGCTTGTCCCCCACTGTGTTCCCCGCAGGCGCGGGGATGAACCGCTGCTGCGCTCCCGATGGCGAGAGGACCCCAGGTGTTCCCCGCAGGCGCGGGGATGAACCGCGCTACGCATCGATCGACCGCAATCTGCGCCCGTGTTCCCCGCAGGCGCGGGGATGAACCGCGCACTGAGGAGCCCGAAGACGACGAGGACGACGTGTTCCCCGCAGGCGCGGGGATGAACCGTTAGCCAGCAGGGTTTCGACGCAAGCAAATGCGTGTTCCCCGCAGGCGCGGGGATGAACCGGAGGCGCGCAACGCATCCGGCGATGCGACCATGTGTTCACCGCAGGCGCGAGGACCAATCGGGCTTCGACAGGCTCAGCCCGAACGGTTGGCCGGGTTCGCCGGGGACACGGCATGCCAGCGATGGATTGCGATACTCGCGACTTATTGCGATAGCCGGTACTGGTATCCTCAGAGCCTCGCCTTTCGCTGGATTGGAATAAACCGTGAACCTGGGTATATACGGTCGGCCGCAGCGCAGGTTTGCCGCGTGCCTGGCCCTTATGCTGACCAGTGCGCTGGCTGGCCTTGCAGGCGAGGCCAGCGCGGCGCGCGCCGGGGATGTGACGTTGTCCGTCGGCTGGACGCATATCCGCGCGAACGAAACCAACCGGGCGCCGCTGAACCGGCTCCGATCCAACGCGCTGTTTCCCGTGCTGGGCGTGCAGGAGGAATTCCGGTCCGACGGGGTGGACATCAAGCCGCGCGACGTCAACACGCTGGCGCTGGTGGTCGAGTACCACTTTACCCATCGCTGGTCGCTACAGTTCATCGGCGGCTATCCCCCCACAGCGAAGACGGACGCCAGCGGCCCCGTAGCGCCCACCGGCCCGGTCGGGGCGGTGGCCAACATCAATCTGGGTGAGGCGCAGTTCCAGCCGGCGGGCCAGGCGCGGCAATGGTCGCCCGCGCTGGTTCTGGCCCGCTATTTCGGGCGGCCGGCGGACCGCTGGCGCAGCTTTGTGGGGTTGGGCGTGAACTACAGCTGGTTCACCCAGGAGAGCCTGAACGACAACCTCGAGCGGGCCATTAATCGGCGATTCGGCGCGCCGCTGGCCCTGGCGGCCGGCCGCTCGGGTCCCACACAGGTGGACAGCCGGCTGGAGGCCGAGTGGGCACCGGTGCTGACCGTGGGCGCTCGCCTGAAGCTGGCTTCTCGCTGGTCGCTGAAGGGCAGCCTGGCCTATATTCCGCTGGCAACCACCGCTGTGGTGGACCTCGCCGCGGCAGACGGCACGGCGCTGGGCAACAGCCGCACGCGTATCGAGTTCGACCCCGTGGTCGCTACGCTGCTGCTGGGGTACCGTTTCTGACCGGCAGCGCCGTTCGCCGTTGCGGACCGGTCATGCCGCAGAACATCGAGGAGAGCGAATCATGACGCAGTCCATCAGCCCGGCATTCGATTTCGAGTCCCGCTACGCCGACGTACACGGGCAGCGCATGTACTACGTGGATACCGGCGGGCATGCGGACAGGCCGGCGGTGGTGTTTCTGCACGGCAATCCCACGTCGAGCTACCTGTGGCGCAACATCATTCCGCATGTGTCCGGCCAGCGGCGCTGCATCGCGCCCGATCTGATTGGCATGGGGCGGTCCGACAAGCCGGACATTGCATACCGCTACGCCGACCACATGCATTATCTCGAAGGCTTTCTGGAGCAGATGGCTCTGGAGCAGGTCGTGCTGGTGGTCCACGACTGGGGGAGCGGGCTGGGTCTGGACTGGGCCCGGCGGCACGCGGATCAGGTGGCCGGCATTGCGGCCATGGAATTCATCCGGCCGGTGGCGAGCTGGGACGACTGGCCGGAAAACCTGCGCCAGCCGTTTCGGGCCTTTCGCACGCCCGGCGTGGGCGAGGAAATGATCATGGACAACAACATGTTCGTGGAGCAGATTCTGCCCGGGGCCGTGAGCCGCGGCCTCACCGAAGCCGAAATGCAGCACTACCGGGCGCCCTACCCGGACGCGGCCTCGCGCAAGCCGCTCTGGCAGTGGCCCAACGAACTCCCGATCGCCGGCGCGCCGGCCGACGTGGTCGAACGGGCCGAGGCCTATATGGACTGGCTGGACACTACGCCCATCCCCAAGCTGCTGTTTTCGGCCGACCCCGGCATTCTGCTCTCGCCCGCAGGCGCGAGGCAGCTGGCGCAGCGGTGGCCGGCCTGCGAACTGGTAGAGCTGGGCGAAGGGCTGCACTTTGTGCAGGAGGACCATCCGCATGCGATTGGCCGCGCCATCGCCGACTGGCTGGACTGACAGTCAGTCTTCGTCCAGCGCCAGCAGGCTGGCGTTGCCACCCACGGCCGCGGTATTCACCGTCACCGTCTGCTCCGTGGCGAAGCGCGACAGATAGTGCGGGCCGCCGGCCTTCGGGCCCGTGCCCGACAGCCCCTGCCCGCCAAACGGCTGCACGCCGACGATGGCGCCGACCATGTCGCGGTTGACGTAGCAATTGCCCACGCGGGCCCGCTCGGCAATGTATTTCGCGCGCGACTCGATACGGCTGTGGATGCCCAGCGTCAGGCCGTAACCGCTGTTATTGATTGCGTCGATCACCGAATCCAGCGCATCGGCTTCGTAACGCACCACGTGCAGTAGCGGACCGAAATGTTCCTCCTGCAGTTCGGCCATCGAATCGATCTCGAACACGCGCGGCGCGACGAAATGGCCGGAAGGCAGCTCGGGCGACAGCGGCGTTTCGGCCAGCAGCCGACCGGCGCGCGTCAACTCGGCCGCGTGCCTTTCCAGATGATCGCGGGCGGCGGCGTCGATGACGGGCCCCACGTCGGTGTCGATACGCGCCGGGTCGCCCACGCGCAGCCGCTGCATGGCGCCGGCCAGCATGGCAATGATGCGATCGGCGACGTCCGTCTGCAGGTAGAGCACCCGGAGTGCGGAACAGCGCTGGCCGCCCGAGCCGAAAGCCGAGGTCATCACATCCCCTACCACCTGCTCGGTCAGCGCCGACGAATCCACGATCATCGCGTTCTGTCCGCCTGTTTCGGCCACGAGCGTTGCGATGGCGCCGGGCCGCTGCGCCAGCGAACGCTGAATCTGCCGCGCGGTAGCCAGCGAGCCGGTGAAGGCGACCATGGTCACGCGGGGGTCAGCCACCAGGGCAGCGCCCACCGCGGCCCCGTCCCCCGGCGCGAGCTGAAGTACGGCGTCGGGCACGCCTGCTTCCTGCAGAATCCGCACGGCGGCCTGCGCGATCAGCGGCGTCTGCTCGGCGGGCTTGGCAATCACGCTGTTGCCGGCCAGTAGCGCAGCCGAGGTCTGCCCCAGGAAAATCGCCAACGGAAAGTTCCACGGGCTGATGGTTAACGCCACGCCGCGACCGCGCCACTGCAGCCGGTTGGACTCGCCTGTATAGCCGGGCATGCGCTGCGGCGCCGCGAATTGCGATCGCGCCTGCACGGCGTAGTAGCGTAAAAAGTCGACCGCCTCGCGAATTTCCGCGATTGCGTCGGCCAGCGTCTTGCCGGCCTCGTGTACGCACAGACTCAGCAATTCGCCGAAGCTCGCTTCCAGCCTCTGGGCTGCGGCTTCAATGATGTCGGCCCGGGCGTCGGCGCCCCGCGCATCCCATGCCGCCTGCGCCGCCACGGCAGCTTCAACAATCTCCGGCACGGCTTCTGCCTGAACCGGCCGCCAGCGGCCGATGACGCGGCCGGACGTGGGATCGCGGCTGTCCCGCGCGGCGGCGGGCGGCGTGTCGATGCCGTCCGCAAGCATTGGCCCGGTGGACCAGTCTCCCGGCGGATGGCGGTTCAGCAGGGTCTGCAGCCGAGCCAGCACCAGCGGATCGGCCAGATTCAGGCCGCGGGCATTGGGCCGGACCGGCTGGAACAGATCGTCCGGCAGCGGAATCTTCGGATGAGGCGATATCGGCCTGCGCGCCAGCGCCGTGACCGGATCCGACGCGAGGCGCTCCGGCGCCACGCCCTCGTCATTAATCCGGTTGACGAACGAGCTGTTGGCGCCGTTTTCCAGCAGACGGCGTACCAGGTAGGGCAGCAGCTCGGCGTGGCTGCCGACCGGGGCATATACCCGCACCGGCCGATCCCGACCGGGACTGTCGCGGTAGGTGGCATAAAGGGCCTCGCCCATGCCGTGCAGGCGCTGCAACTCGATGTCCCGCTCACCGGCCATTTCGTCAACCCAGGCCAGGCTGTGCGCGTTGTGGGTGGCAAACTGCGGGGCGAAGCAGTCGCCGTGATCCAACAGGCGCCGCGCACAGGCCAGCCAGGCAACATCGGTATGCGCCTTGCGGGTGTAGACCGGGTAGCCTGCCAGACCCCGCTGCTGGGCCTGCTTGATCTCGGCGTCCCAGTAGGCGCCCTTGACCAGGCGAACGGGAATGCGTCGCCGGCGGGCCTGCGCCAGAGCGGCCAGCCAGTCTATCAGCATGGGGCAGCGCTTCTGGTAGGCCTGGACCGCCAGCCCGAGGCCCTGCCATTGGCCCAGGGATGAATCGGCGAATACGGCTTCGAAGCAGTCCATCTGCAGCTCCAGGCGGTCGGCCTCCTCGGCGTCGAGCGTCAGCTGAATATTGGTCCGGGCAGCGGCCTTGGCGAGCTGCAGCAAACGCGGCGGCAGTTCGCTGCGCAGCCGCTCGCGCTGGCGATAGTCGTAGCGTGGATGCAGCGCCGAAAGCTTGACCGAAATGCCCGGCGCGTCGACGGCATTCGCGTAAGGGCCCTCAGCCGCCAGGCAGGCAAAGGCATGGGCATAGCTCTGCAAATAACCATCGGCGTCGGCGTCGGTCAGCGCCGCTTCGCCCAGCATGTCGAAGGAATAACGATATTGGGCGTTGTCGCCCCGGCGCGAGCGCCGCAGTGCCTGCTCGATGGATTCACCCAGCACGAATTGGCGACCCATCAGACCCATGGCCGCACGCAGGGCCGAGCGGACAACCGGCTCGCCGGTCCGCCGCACCAGCGCCTGCAGCGGTCGGGTGAAGTCCCGCCGTGATTTCGGCGGCAGATTGATCATGCGCCCCGT
Source organism: Salinisphaeraceae bacterium (assembly GCA_002683405.1). Lineage (GTDB taxonomy): Bacteria > Pseudomonadota > Gammaproteobacteria > Nevskiales > Salinisphaeraceae. The sequence continues at coordinate 124,489 of NYTH01000028.1, forward strand.
GAGAATCAGGCCCCAGGTAGAGGCGTTCACGAACAGGGATTCGCTATGGCCCAGGTGGGCCGCCCAGTCGGCGCCGCCGAGTTTATCGGCAATCAGCGCCTCGGCAGTGTGGTCATCGGGTATGCGCAACAATCCCTCCGCCAGGCACATAAGTAAAACGCCCTCTTCCGACGACAGATCGTATTCCCCCATGAAGGCATCGATGCCGTGCGCCCCGGCGCCGCTGGCGCGCACCCGGCGAATCCAGTCGATCGCGTTCCGTTCGACCCGTTGGCCCACGCCAGCGGGCACCCGGGCCTCGTCGATCCGTGCCGCCACCGCCGCGCACTCCTCGGCCAGATAAGCCGCGCGCAACCGCGCTCCAGGCGCGTCGGCTGCCTGGCTCGCGGACCGTTCGCGGGGATCGCTCTGCATACCCTCAGCTTCGCTCATCCGGCCCACCGAGTGAAGCCAGGCCGTTCGACCCGCGTCGCGGCGGGGTTTGCCCACGGCTGCCCGGCAGAACGACTACAGCGATGTCGGATATTTCCTACAGGTATACCCTTGCGTAAAACTACCTAGCTCAATTAGGCTATTGATATCTTGCAAATCCCAAGCAATTGGAGAATTCAATGTCGCAGTCCCGTAAATCCGCCGAATCGCCTCGCTTTCGCGGTACCGGACTGATCATCGCTGTTCTGGTGGCCTTGTTTTTCTACGTGGCGATGGGTTTCGGGCCGTTCGGGGCCGACGCCTACGACACCAAGGGCCAGCCCGTGCAGGTTCAGCAATTTGGCAGCACCGCCATGGGCAGCGCTGATTACCGCGTCGGTCAGCTCTAGGCCGACTCCCGTAGCCGCATCAGGTCCCGGGCAGCCGGTACGGACGTAGCTGGTCGCGATACAGGGCTCTTGCCCAGGCCGGCAGACTGCGTTCCAGCTTGACCACCCGTCCGCGTACCAGCGTCATCAGCCATCGCGGCGGCCGGGCATAGCGCGAGCAGTCGTACACGCGGGTCACATCGGCCAGCAGCGTGGCTTCACGAATCAAGGCCTGATTCCGCGCATGGCGCTCACGCGTCTTCGCTTCGGGCACGGCATGACCGCCTTCCACCACCCGCTGCGCCACGCGCGCCACCGAGATGTCCGCGTTTCGGACATGCAGGTGATACAGATTGATGGTGTAGCCCGCCATGCGGGCCTGGCGGAGCAGATCAAGCTTGGAGGGGTGCGAAAACACCGTTTCCGCGACAAAGGATCGGCCCTCGCCAATCAGGGTATCGCGCTGCGCTGCCGCCCTCTGAGCCGCCACGTAGCTGTCCAGCGTCTCGCCTGCCTGTCGCGCGGCCCGCTCGATCTCGTCGGCGTTGATGAACGGCGCCTGGCTGCTGCGGGCCAGCAACTGGTAGTAGAACGTCGTCTTGCCGGCGCCATTGGGGCCGACAATCAGGTGAAGTATCGGGTGCTTTTCCCCGCCCAGCGGATCATGCATGCCCGAGCGCTTCAGTCACCCAGGTTTTTCGTATCCACGCCATCCGCCTCATGACGGGCGCGCATGTCATCGAAAAAGCCGCCCATGACCGCCGCCGGGTTTTCCATGAGTTCGCCCTGTTCCACCAGATAGGCCTCCTGTTCCTCAGCGCTGAGATCGTCATAAGCGTATTCCGCCTGCAGCGCAGCGCGCACGCGTTCGTAGCTGAAGCCGGGCGATTTTTCGGCTATGCGGCCAATGCGAAGCCAGTGTTCAACCTGGCCCGCAATCGACCGGCTCATGGTGGCGGCCTCGCGCCGCACCTCCGCGATGAGTTCTTCTGATAAACGGACTGCCTGGCCTGCCATGATCCTCTCCTTCTCTTGCCGGCTAAGGCTGCATTGTATCGCGTTGCAATATGCAACGCAGCGTTCGTCACGCCACATGACCGTCCGTCGGCCATGGTTCACGGGCCGCGGTTTTCAGCGGCGGATCGGCCGATAACGTATCGGGGGGAAGGCCGAATGACTGGACATAGGCGCGCGACGCGCCCGCTACGGCCTTTTGGCGAACGAAAGTCTTGCAAGACTGGCGGAACCGGCGGCTGATGCTCGAGCACGAAAACAGACTCATCGAACAGCAGGTGGCCCGCGGCTTCCGGTGGCTGCGGTTTGACGCGCCCCTGGAACAGGCGTTTCGCCATTACCTGTTCGACACGGGCCGGTGGCTGCGCTTTTTCCTGGTGTTATCCAGCCTGGTGGTCCTGGTGCTCGTAACCCTGTTTGATCACGCGCTGCTCAACACACCGCCCAGGCTGGATGCCGTGGCGCATCCGCTGCAGCGCTGGGTCACCCTGCCTGCGCTGATCGTCGCGCTGCTGCTGACGCTACGGCCCGGGCACCGCCAGAAGTCCGATATCAGCCTGGTGATCACCGCCATCCTGCTGGTGGCCTCCGTGCTGATCCAGCGCGCCGTGGGGGCGGGTTACGGCTTCGACGTGCCCATCGAATTCATCGCCACCACCATTGCCGCCATCTTCTTTCTGGGCCGGCTCCCCTTTCGCCGATTCTTCTTGTTCGCGCTGGTCCTGACGCTCGTCATGCTGTGGGTGGAATATGCCTTCGTCGAGCCGGAGCGGGACGGCTGGTACCGCGTCGGCGTGGCCTGCATGATGATTCTGCTGAGCTGCGTGGGCGGCTACTTCTTCGAGTACGTCATGCGCGATGCCTGGCTGCAGCGCAAGCTGCTGGAAAACCTGGCCACGCGCGACCCGCTGACCGGCCTGGCCAACCGGCGCGCTTTCAACCTGCTGGCCGAGCGGGCCCTGCGCATGGCCCGCCGCGACCGTGAACCGCTGGCGCTGGCCATTCTTGACGTGGACGCCTTCAAGCCTTTCAACGACATCTACGGCCACACGGCCGGCGACAACTGTCTGCGCCGCATCGCGCGGACCATCGGCGCCGTCCCGCGCAGACCGCTGGACGTGTGCGGACGCTATGGCGGTGAGGAGTTCATTATCGCGCTGCACGGCGCAGGGGAAGCCGATGCGGCGGCGATGTTCCAGACCCTGTGCAGCAACATCGAGCAGCTACACATACCCAACAGCGGATCGACCAATGCGGCTTTCGTGACGGCGAGCATCGGTCTGGCCGTGGCGGATGACCCGTCCATTGTCTCCATGCAGGAACTGATCGAGCTCGCGGATGAGGCGCTCTACCGCGCCAAAAGCCGCGGACGCAATCAGCTGTGCATTGCGGACACCCCCGCGGCGGCGGCCACCGCGCCTCTGCGCGTGGTCAGCAAGGCGTCCAGGGGTTCCCTGAACTAGGAAGCCGCCAAAATGCTCAGCATTTCAGCAGCCTCCTAGAGCCGAGCGCGCCGGCGCCGGGGGACAGGCGACCGGGCGGCACGCAGCAGCGACTCGATGTGGTCAAAGGCCACCGGCTTGGTGAGATAGTGATCCACTCCCGCAGCGCGCCCCTGCTCCCGGTCTTCCGTGCGACCCCAGCCGCTGAGGGCGATCAGCAGCACCGCCTCGCCCCGCGGCAACTGCCGAATGCGTCGGGCAACCTCCAGACCGCTGATGTCGGGCAGGCCAATATCGAGAATGACCGCCTCGGGCTCGAAGCGCGGAAACAGCCCTAGCGCGGCTTCACCGTCGCCGACCCATCTGACCCGATGACCCATGATTTCCAGCACGCTCACCATGGCCTGCGCGACACTGCTGTTGTCTTCTACCAGCAGCACGCGCATGGGCGGTGCCGTCCGGGCGGCGCTGCCAGGCCCCTCATCCGCCGCCTCGGACTGGCGGGGCGCCTGGCGATCCAGCTGAACATCAAAGCGCGCGCCCGCGCCGCGGCCCGCGCTGTAAACCGAGATATGCCCGTCATGCGCCTCGACCAGCTGGCGCGAGAGCGCCAGTCCGATGCCCAGGCCGCCGTCGTGGCTGTTTGCGCCGCGATAGAAGAATTCGAAGATTCGCGGCTGATCGTCCGGCGCAATCCCGCAGCCGTTGTCCTCGATGCTCACCTGCAGCTGCTCCCCGCGTGGATAGGCAGTCAGTCGTACCTGACCCCGCTTGGGCGTGCAGAAGCGCACCGCGTTGCCGAGCAGGTTCAGAAACACCTGGTGCAGACGAATGGGGTCCGCCCAGGTCGGCATCGGCTGTTCCGATATATCGATCCGCAGCTCGCAGCCGCGTTCATCGTACAAATGCAAGGCGTCGCAAATGGCGGTGTTGAGCACCTGCTCGAGCTCCACGACCTGCGGCTTGAGCCGGAAATTGGGCAGGGAGACGTAGGCGGTCTCCATGAGATCGTCCACCAGCCGGGTCAGGTGCTCCACCTGGCGACGCATGAGAACATGATCACTACCCAGCGCGAGCGATGTGTGGCGGACCTCCACATGGCGGAGGGCTGCGGTCAGCGCGCTGAGCGGGTTGCGCAATTCATGGCTGAGAATCGAGATGAATTTCTCCTTCTCGGCCAGCGCACGCTCAAGCTGAAGTTCGACGCGCTTGCGGCCGTCGATATCCACGTTCATGCCCATCCATTTCAGCACCGCGCCGTCGCGGTCCCGGATGGCCACGGCGCGGGCACGGCTCCAGTGAGTCGCGCCATCCGGGTGCACCAGGCGGTATTCCGCATCGTAGGGCTGGCCGGTGGCCACCGAGCGATCCCATAGCTGCCGGACCCGGACCTGATCCTCGGGATGCAGCGCGTCAAGCCAGCCGACCCCGAGCATGTCGGGCGGCGTCTGGCCGGTCAGCTTCAGCCAGGTGTCGGAATCACTCTCGATCTGCCCCTCACCGTTTGCCTCCCAGAAGCTTTGCGCCGTGGCTTCCAGCAAAAAACGGAACTGCTGGCGGCGCTCCGCGAGCTGCTGCGCGTTGCGCACACTGTCGGTCACCTCGTGAAAGTCCACGCGCACGCCGGCTGGCGCGAGCCCGTCTGCGAACAGCGGGGTCAGCGTGTACCGAAAGAAACGCGGCGCGCGTTCGGGGTTGCCCTCCGCCGGGGTGATGAACTCGCCCTGCTCGCAAGGCTGACCGGCCAGTATTTCATCCACCTCGGCTTGCAGGCGCGTGTTCTGATCGAACCAGAGTTGCGCCAGCGGCTGGCCCAGCAGCGTCTCGCGCGGGAAGGGGCCGTCCAGAAACGCCTGATTGGCGCAGCAGACCAGCGGCTGCGCTTGACCCCAGGCCACCATCGCCGGCGAGGGCGCGCACAGCGCCGCGTTGACGGCGGCCCGTTGCGCGGTAGCCCAGCCATCGGCAGGGCCCAGTGCCGTGGTCTGCCAGTCGAATTGCTCGACCAGGCGTGCTGCGTTATCCAGGGTTGCAAGCAAGTCGGATGACCGTGTGTCGCTGAAGTCCTGCCTAGATAATCGCAGAAACATGCGTTTTTCAACGCGTAGAATCCCTCGCCTGACGCTACGGCGCGATCAGCGGCGCATCAGCCGGCCAGCTGGCGCCAGACGGCCCACGCGAAGAAACCGATGTTGGCGCACAGAAGGCAGAACACTGCAAAGGAACCCATATCCTTGCTCTGGCGAGCCATGTCGGATACTTCGGGCGACACGCGATCTACGATCCGTTCGATCGCGGTGTTGAGCGATTCGACGGCGGCGAGCAACAAAAAGAGCAGACAAAACAGCCCGGTCTGCCAGCCGGGTACGCCGAGCAGGATCAGCACGCCCAGGCCCAGCATGAATCCCAGGAGCTCGTGCCGGAAGGCCAGCTCGCCCAGCAGGTCCCTGAACCCGTTCAGCGAATACCGCCCGGCTGCCACAATGTGGGCCAGACCCGTGACCTTTTCGCGCGGGTCACCGCTTGGTGGCTCGAACATCAAATCCTCTCGACTGGCTGCGGGCGTAAATTCGCAGGGTCACAGCTCGATGCGTCAGCGCAATGACAGCGCCAGCACCGACATGCCGTTTGTCGGCCGCCAGCCATCGAGAAAACGTTGCTTATTGGAGACTTTTTTTACTCGTAACATCAGCAACATAAGAAATTGCTGCCGGGACTGCATGCCGATCACGGTCAATCCGGCGCGAGGCTGCCAACCGGAAAAAGGCGAAAAAATCGGCTTTATTTTTATTAAAACAACAACTTAATTATCTTTTCAGAAGCTGGCACGCGCTTTGCGATAGAGACGGGCATCAATAACAACAGAGCCCGCCATGAAAAGTCTTTATGTGTCGGCCGTCGTGCTTGTGGCCGTGTATACCGGTGGCGCGACCCTCGCCAAGAATGCCCAGGCCACCGGAATGGATGCTTTCGATCTGAATAACGACAATCGGGTCAGTCTGGAAGAGTCGGCCGGGGCCATCAGGCACTTTGACCGCTACGATGCGGACGGCAACGGAAGCCTCAACGCGGCGGAGTTCGAGGCCGTGGTCGAACAGGTTCGCCCGAAGCCGGCGCAGGCGCGGCCTGCGTCATCCAGCGACGCCGAGCCTGCCAAAACCGAATCTGCCGACATCGAACCGAGCATTTAAGGCTGCGGTAAGGCCGGAGGAGAAACGCCGGGTGGCGGCGCGGACAAGCTAGCCCGGATATTTCACAAGGGCGATTGGCGCGGGCGTGTAAACTATTGATACGTATGAAGAAATATCCATATTTAGGGGTATTTTAGCCGGTACAGTTTGGATTCCGCGCCAATCTATCGCGGTGCCTTGAGCTTCTCGCGGCGTATCGCTTGTCTTTCACGCCAACCCTAGCTACGGCTAGGATTGGCACTCCAAGACTACGCGCTACTTGCTGTGAATTCGCAATTCACTCGCGATCCCTCCTGAAATATCCGGGCTGGGCTTGCCGCGTCGTTTCCCCGGATTTCATGGCGCGCCCCAAAATGCGTTCGCGCGCAGTTATCCGCCAGTGCCACCAGAGCAGCAGCGGCATACCGACCAGCTCGATCAGCATGGCAAGCACCACGAATACAAGGCCCGTCGTCCCAGCGGGCCATCCGGTTTGCGCGACGGCCAGCCCCCGCCCGATGCCGCCCAGAAAGATTACGAACAGCGTTCCCCGCAGCAGGTTGGGGTAGCGCCGCGGCCGCCAGGCGCACAGACACAGCAGCAGGCCCAGCCCGAACCAGCAGCTCGCAAGAAAGCGAAACTGGCTGTCGAGCACCGGATCCGCCAGGTCACTCGCAGGCACCTGCACCCCCAGCGTGACCTGGCCGGTTACCCCCAGCAGCACGTCGGCCAGCCCCGTGACCAGGGGCAGCAGCGCGAACAGCGCCAGCGTAATTCGAAATACGTGCATATGAATCAGGATGGTTCGGACGGGTAAGGACGGACGTCAGCATACCGTGCTCGCGGCCAGGCCGCGCCGGGGCGGCTCGACTGCTCACGCCGACCTGACGTTGCGGGGGCGCGCTGTCCCGACCGGCGCTATCATTGCGACCCACCGGCGCGCGACCGCCGCTTGACCCGCCCCCACTGAGAGATTCCGGAATGATTCACCGCATCGAAACACTGTGTCTGGCCATCCTGATGACGGCTGCCTCGCTGCCGGCCAGTGCCGGCATCGTCTCCGAGCTGCGCGGCGGCCTGCTGGATCACGCCAGCACGCTGGTGAGCTCGGGGCGCGAAGACGGCGTCGACCTGAATCTGGAGGTCGTCTTCAACAGCGTGCCCTACACCCTGGGCGGTCATCCGCACCTGGGAACGTCCTTCAATAATGATTCGAACAATACCGACCACGTCTACGCCGGCCTGACCTGGGACGGCCGGCCGGTCGGCGAGTTCCAGATTCGCTTCGCGCTGGGTGCGGCCTATCACAACGGCGAAAAGCTGCGCTTTTCCGACGAGGTTCGTGGCCTGGGGAACACGGTGCTGTTCCATTTCGGACTCGATCTGGGCTGGCGCTTCTCGCCGCGCTGGGACGTGAGCGTCTACGCGCAGCATATGTCCAACGGGCCGTTCGACGGTGAGCGCGGGGTCAATGACGGCCTGGACAACATTGGCCTGCGTCTGGGCTACCACTTCAATCCGGAGTGACGCGAAAGTGCGCCCAATCGCTCGACAGCCAGGGCCTACATCCACAACAATACTTACACAACAACGAACTCCGGAAAAATACTGAGGCATTATCCACAACAATATGTTGACAAAGTGGAAATCATGCGGCTTAATCCACCACATCACGTAGACAAACGGACGACGTCAATCTTCCGGCATTACGAAAAGCCCATGCAGCGCAACACGGCCACAACTCGCACCCCATTCATTTGCGGCGCCCCCGCCCGCAGCGGGCTGCGGCGTCGGGCGGGTCGGGCGTGATGGCCACGGGCATGAACGGCTACAGCGTGTCCACGGTCTCGAAGTTGACCGGTATCAACGCCGCCACGCTGCGCATGTGGGAATCGCGCTATGCCGTAGTCGTGCCGGCCCGTCGCGAAAGCGGCCATCGCGTCTATTGCGATGCCGACGTGGGTCGTCTGAAGTTGCTGCAGCGCCTCGTCGATCACGGCGAGCGCATTGGCAACATTGCGCGGCTCAGCGAGCCGGAGCTCGTGGAGCGGCTGGCGAAGTTTGAACAATCGTTTGCCGACGCACCGACCACGCGGACGGGACATCCGTTTCTGGTGGTAAGCGAAGATGCCGACACGCTCGGCCGAACGCTGGTTTCAGCGGGCGTATCCAGCGCGGGCAGCGTGGCGAGTTTGAACAAGGCGCTGGACAGCAACCGCGCCGCGACAGCCGCCCACTGTGGATTGATCGTCGAACTCGACAGCGTAGCGGCCGAGGAAGCCGACAAGGTGCTGCAGATCGCAGAGCAATACGGCAGCGATCCGATAGTCGTTGTGGGTCGCTACATACCCGGTCGCGTGGCTCGACGGCTGGAGCAGTCCGGCGTGGTCATTCTCAAGAAGCCGCTGACTGCCGCCGTGATGCGCGACATGATTCGCGCCGTGTGCGCGCGGCGTGGGTCGAGCCCGGCAAACGCGGGCGAAACGCCGCCGGCGCCACCGGCTTTCGACAAATCCACGCTGCAGCGCATTGCGTCCATGCCGTCGGACATCGACTGCGAGTGTCCGCAGCACCTGGCGGAAATCGTCTCATCGCTGAGTACCTTCGAGGCCTATTCGGCGACCTGCGAGGACCGCAGCGACGAGGACGCCCGGGTGCATGCGCATCTGAGGCAGGTGACCGGCCGGGCCCGCGCGCTCATGGAGCAGGCGCTGGCCTACACGCTCAAGGCGGAGGGATTGAACCCGGCCGACCTGTAACGAACCCCGAAAGGCGACTCGTCCATGTCTCCTCCCCAACCTGACATGAGTCGCCTAACCCCCCTGGCCGCCCCACCCCGGGCGGCCTTTTTTATGCGCGACTTTTATGCGCGACATTCGCCATCGCGAATACCAATGCTCCGGTATGCTGCGCGTCCTTGAGCCTTTTCCCGAGGAATTGACACCATGAATGTCTCGGACGCCATTGATGCCCGCCGATCCATCCGGGCGTTTCTCGACAAGCCGGTGGATGGCGATCTGCTGCGGCAGCTGCTGACCCGCGCGGCCCGCGCACCCTCCGGCGGCAACCTGCAGCCCTGGCATCTGTATGTGCTGGGCGGCGACCGGATGGCGGCTTTCCGCAGCGAGGTGCGCACCGCCCTGCAGCGCGCGCCAGAAGGCGAGCCGATGGAATACGCCATTTACCCGCCCGAGCTGGACGCGCCCTACCGCGATCGTCGCTGGGAGAATGCGCAGGCGCTGTATGCGCAGCTGGGTATTCCGCGCGAGGACAAGCAGCAGCGCCGCGACTGGTTCGCCCGCAATTTCGATTTTTTCGGCGCGCCGGTGGGTTTGTTCTGTTTTGTCGACCGGCAAATGGGGCCGCCCCAGTGGTCCGATCTGGGCATGTACCTGCAAACCCTCATGCTGCTGCTCAAGGACGCCGGTCTGGATAGCTGTCCGCAGGAATGCTGGGCCATGTACCCGGCGCTGGTACAGCAGTTCGTGGGCGCCCCGGACAACCTGATGCTGTTTACCGGCATGTCCATCGGCCATGCCGATCCGGCCGCCGTGGTGAACGAATTGCGCACTGACCGAGCCCCGCTGGAAGCGTTTGCCGAATTTCAGGGGCTGTAATCCGGCGCGGCGATTGTTCCGTTACCGCCCACAAGGGAAAGAAGTCTTGCCCGAATGGCTCAAGTCGGTAAAGTGCCACGTCATGATTCGCGCGAACGACTGACAAGGACATTGCGGTGAGCGACAAACTCAATGCGCTGAGAGCGGAAATCCCCCTGAACGGCGACGTGCAGGCCTTTTTCGACGAGCTGCCGGAGGCTGACAAGACACGGCTGGCCGGACTCGTTCTCGACGCGGCCGCGCAGCAGGAAGCGCAGATCGACGAAGCCGGCGAAGCCGCGCTCAAACTGGTGCCGGGCATTCTGCGCGGCCGCGTGAAAAGCATGCTGTTCGGAGGCAAGAGCTGATGTCCCGCCTGGCCGTTCGCGCCGAGTTGATCAAGCTCGCACGCACCCTGGACACCGACCCCGAGTCTCTGGATTTTCTCGCCGATCACGACGCTGAAAGCCTGACTCGCCTGCGTGAAGGCGTGTCCGACGGGTTGTTCAAGCGTCATGCCAGCAGCTTCCGGTTGCTGGCGAACCTCAGCGGCCTGCTGCCCACGATGCTGACAGCCAAGGTGGCCCAGTTCGCGCTAGGCGCCTTCCTGGCCGGGCGGGTCACCGGCGAAATGCAGCCGGACACCGCCGTCAGCGTGGCCAAAAAGCTCCCTGCCGAATTTCTGGCCGATGTTTCCATGGCGATTGATCCCGCCCGGGCAGAGCCCGTGATCGCAGCCATGCCGACAAAAACCGTCGAGGCCGTGGCCGAAGTACTCACCGCGCGCGAGGAATACATCACCATGGGCCGGTTCGTGGGCGCCATCTCGGAACAGGCGCTGTACCGCGTTATCGACAATCTCGAAGATGCCGAACTGCTGCATATCGGGTTCTACGTCGAGGATGCCAGCCGGCTGGACAGCATTCTCGAATACCTGCCGGAAGACCGCCTGCGGAACATCGTGAACACCGCCACGCGTGAATCACTCTGGCCGGAGGCGCTGTCGTTTATCCAGATGGTGGGCGACGAGCAGAAGGGCCGGCTGGGTGATCTGACGGCTGGCGAGGATGACGCCGTGCTCGACTCCCTCATACATGTCGCGCAGGAACAGTCGCTCTGGCCGGAGGTGCTGGTGGCCGCGGCCAGCATGCAGCCGGACAATCAGGCGCGAGTGGTCAACCTGCCCTCGCTCACCGATCGAAACGTGCTCGACTCGATCATTGCGGCCACTCACGCGCAGGATATGTGGGCGCTTGTGTTGCCGCTTGTGGCCCGGATGTCGCAGGCCAATCAGACCGCGGCCATGGACGCGGCGCTGAGCCAGGATGACGAGGTCATCGCCGCCTGGCTGAATGCCGCGGGCGACGAGGCGCTGGCAGATCAAGCCGTGCCCGTGCTGGAGAACCTGCCCGAGGCGCAGCGAAGCGAGCTGCTCGAGAAGATGCGCCGCTTCGAAAAACACCAGACCGGCCCCGCACACGGCACGCTCATGGCCGCGCTGGGCGGCTGATCAGCCCATCCCGGGACGGGCCACACCGGCGCGTCAGCAATTTCCTACACGCCAATGCGCCTCGCGCCGATGCAAGGCGGGTGTGCATGGCCGTTAGTCTGTGTACTGTGTACACACAGCGCACAACCCGAAACGGAACTGGAGCACATCTGATGAAACGGATTATCGCGACCGCCCTGATCTCTCTTGGCACGACCGGCATGGCACAGGCGCAGGACCCCGCCGCCATTCTCGGTTCGGTGACCGGCATTGTGGGTAGCGCCACCCAGACGCTGACGATGGGCGGCCCCGGCGGTATCGCCAATCCGGGCGGTCTGCTCTCGGGCCTGCCGGTTGTGGGCGGCGCCGAACTGCCCGTTCTCGGTAGTCTCCAGGGTCTGCCCCTGGCCGGCGGCCTGAACGGACTGCCGATCCTGGGCGACGCAGCCGGCGGCCTGCCGCTGGCCGGCGGACTGGATACGCTTCCGGTGATTGGCGGGCTGACCCGCGGCGCCCTGCCCCTGCCTGACGTGTCGGCCGTCCTGAATGGCCTGCCCGGCCTGGCCACCGGCGTCGCGAACAGCCTGACCAACCTGGACGGCAGCCTCAACGCCCTGCTCGGCACGGTCGGCAGCCTCGCTCAGACCCTGCCGGGTCTGGCGGTCAACCCGGTCGCCCCGGAACTGCCGATCATTGGCGGCATCCCGCAGATTGGCGACGTCGTGGGCACGGTGACCGGCGTGGTTGGCGGCGCCCCCGGCGCGGGTCTGCCGGCTCTGCCCGGACTGCCGGCGCTGCCGGGTCTGGGCCTCTAAACGCCCGACACCCAATCCTCTCCTGGATTCTCCTCCCCATCCCGTTCGCGGATGGGGAGGTTTTTTGTATACGACAGGGCCCAGCTGCTCAGGCCGGGGTTTGCGATTCCGAAAGCCAGGCCGGCGGGGGGAGTTCACCCTCGGCCGTCAGACCGCGACGCAGAAAGTAATCCTGTACATCGGTGCCGTCGTGACGCCGCTCGTTCAGAAATCGGCGGACAATGGCGGCACATTCATTGGCCCGGGCGACCATGAACAGATGCCCCCCGCCGCGCATGACGTGCAGATAGGATTTGGGAATCAGCCAGTACAGCAGCTTGATGTTGACCAGCGGAATAAGCGGATCGTCGTCACCGCCCATCACGAGCGTGGGCGCCTTGAGCCGATACAGCCGATGCGCGCTCGACCAGCCCTGGATCGCCAGCAGCTGGTAGATATAGCCGCGCAGATTGGGGCGCCGCGTGAGAGACCCGTGGCGGGCAATCAGATCGGGCCGGCTGCGCATGAGCCCACCGTATATCTCGGGCGCTACGCGGGTCAGGAAACTGCGTGAAATGTAGCGCCGCGGAGTGATCATGCGGCGGAGTACCGCGGGCCGTGCCGGGACCGAAGGCAGGCCAGCCATGGTGGCAGCCAGAACCAGTCGGTTGGTGCGCTCCGGGAAATCCAGCGCAAACTGCTGCGCCATCGCGCCGCCCCAGGACACACCGGCCACATCCACCGCCTCGCGATAACCCAGCCGGTCGAGCAGCCGGGCCGTGAAGCGCGCGAATCCGGCAAATCGGGTGGGACAGCGCAGGGTGTCCGATTCACCCGTGCCGGGCATGTCGAAAATGATGACTTCGTAGCCATCCATGGCGTCGATGAACGGCGTGACGATATCGAGGTTCGCGCCAATGCCGTTGAACACGAGCAGCGGTCGTCCCCGGCCGGCGCGTATGGCCACGCGCACCCTGACGCCATCCACCTCCATGAACTCCACCTGGAGCGGCGGACCGGCGTGGGCTGCGCCCGGGGCGCGAGCGGCTGACTGTTCCTGCTTTTCCATCAATATTTCGTTCGCCGTGCAGGCCGCCGGCGCGGCCCTACAGGGTTATCGGCCGGCCCGGCATGGCCTGCAGCAGCGCAACGCCGGGGGTTCAGACGAAATCCTTGGCCGCCAGTTCGTCGCGTATATTCTTGCGCCGGCAGAAATTCTGCACGGCCCGGGCGGTCTCCGCGGCGCGTGTCACGGGGAACAGATGGCCTGCGCCGGCCAGCCGCACCAGGCGCGACTGCGGAATGAGGGCCTGGAGAATCCGCGCGTTCACCATGGGCACGATGGGATCGTCATCCCCCGCCAGAATCATGGTCGGGCGGTTGATCCGGTGCAGTGAAAACACGCTGCCCGGCCCGGCCGCCGCGGCCAGCTGCATGCTGTATCCGCGACGTGAGGGCATCTTGACGCGTACTGCATTGGCCCGAACCCGATCCGGCTCGTAGCGGGACAATCCGCCATAGGTCCTGTGGGCGGTGCGTGCGAAATCGTCGGCAGACCGGAATCGGCCGCGCCAGCCCAGCTGGATCAGGCTCTTGAAGCGACCGGGCAGCATGACCTGCCCGGCCGAGGTACCGGCCAGTACCAGTCGGCGTACCCGCTGCGGCTGGTCCAGCACGTAGCACTGTACCAGCAGTCCGCCCCAGCCGATCCCCATATAGTCCAGCTCGCCGGTATAGCCGAGCGTATCGACCAGGCGGGCGAGTAGCCGCGCGTAGGCGCCCATGCGCAGGCGCGCGCGATGGGCGGTGGATTCTCCGGCTCCGGGCGCATCGAACACCATCCAGGGCGTATCACCCAATGCGTCGAGCAGCGGCGTGAGCAACTCGATGTTGGCGCCGATTTCGTTGCAGATGACCAGCGGAACGCCATCGCCCCCGTGGCTGGCCACCCGGATGCGCTCACCCGCCATGTCGAGATAGCTGAAGTTCATAGCTGATGAACGTAGCGGCCCGGCGCCGCCTCCAGCACGGTGTGGCGCTCGGAGCCGAGCGAAACGGGCGCCGCCGATCGTTTTCGCGACTGCGCGTTCACCCAGTCCAGCCACTCGTTCCACCAGCTGCCCTTGTGAATCTGCGCCCGCTGCAGCCACTGCTCGGCGGGCAGCGACGTGTCGCGGTGCTCGCGATACGTTCCGCGGCCGGCCCGCGGCGGGGTGACGATGGACTGGATATGCCCGGCGGCGCAGAGCAGAAACCGCTTGCGGCCGCCCAGCAGCGCCGCCGAGCGATAGCAGGCTTCCCACGGCGTGATGTGATCGGACTCGCCCGCCACGACAAAAACCGGGCAGGTCACGCTGTTCAGGTCGATCGTCTGCCCGAGAATCTTCATCCCGCCGGACCGGCGCAGCGGATTGCCGCGGAAGATCTGCAGCAGGTCGGCGTGAAATTGCGCCGGCAGCCGGGTGTTGTCGTTGTTCCAGAAGAGGATATCGAAGGCCGGTGGCGACCGCCCGAGCACGTAGTTGTTGGTGTGGAATCGCCAGATCAGGTCATCCGGACGCAGCCAGGCGAAGGCGCGCGCCATCTCCCGGCCGTCCAGCACGCCGCGCTGGCGCGACTGCTCAAGCGCCTGGCGCACCGTGCGCTCGTCCGCAAACAGACCCACCAGCGTGCGGGCCCGGGTATCCAGAATGGTGACCAGCAGCGACAGGCTGCGCACCTGACGGCCACGACCCTGCGCCTGCAGGCAGGCGGCCAGCACGGCGGCCGTCATGCCGCCGGCGCAGGCGGCCACCAGATGCGTCGATTCGCTACCGGTAATTTCCAGCACGGCCTCCAGCGCCGCCTGGGCCGCGCTGACGTAGGTTTCCAGCCCCCAGTCCCGCTGCGCCGCCGTGGGGTTGCGCCAGGACACGCAGAACACCTGCTGACCCTGTTTGACGGCATGCTCGATGAAGCTGCGGCCGGGCGCCAGATCAATAATGTAGTACTTGTTGATCTGCGGCGGCAGGATAAGCACGGGCAGCGCATTGACGATCTCGGTCACCGGCGCGTACTGAATGACCTCGCATACGGTATTGCGGAAGACAACGGCGCCCGGCGTCGCAGCCAGATTGCGGCCGACCTCGAAGGCCTTCGCATCCACCTGCCGGGGCAGACCGCCGTTATCGCGCAGGTCGGTGAGCAGGTTTGTCAGGCCGGTCAGCAGCGAACCACCCCGCGTGGCCCACAGCCGGCGGGGGAACTCGGGGTGACCGCCGGGGAAATTCGTGGGCGCCGCCATCGCCACGATCTGGTGGACCAGAAAGCCGGCGCGCGCCTTGTCGCGGTCGCTCCCGGGCAATGCGTGCAGGAGCGCATCGAGGCTGTTTGACCACGCCAGATAGGCCTGCATGACGCGGCGGTAATAGCGGCTGCGCTGCCACACGGGATCGGCAAAGCGAACATCGTCGGCGCGCGGCGCCAGGCGCGACAGGCCCAGCAGGATGCGGCCCTGCTCCAGCGCCAGCGATGCCTCGATGCGCGCGACCGTCAGCGGGCTGCGGGCCATCAGAAGCACAAGGCGACGGAGCGCGTCGATAATCTGCGGCTGAGACAGACCGACCAGGGGACTGGAGCCCAGCACCGCCTCGGCGGCCAGCCGCGCATCATCCACCGCGTGGCTGATACGGCCGGCGCGGGCGGCCAGACTGGGCTTGGGCGGCCGCGGTGCTGAGGGATGTCGGGGATCTTGCTGTGACGGCATGCAGCGCCCTTCGGGGCGAATGACTCGGCGCGCTGACATGAACGTCAGCCTAGGGTTGAGGTTAGCAGCAGAATCCAACAGCCCACAATACGGCGTATTTCAAAGACTGGCCGACTGTCATCGAGCCAGCGGCGACCTGGCGTTACAATGCCGACTGGATTCTTCGGCGCACGGGAAGGCAGAGGTGGTAGTCACCGACTGGTGGGACAAGACACAGCACTGGCTGTGGGACAGGGATATCGAAACGCTGAGCGGCCGCGAAAAGATCGCGGTGACGGTGGCGCGGCTGTTCTACACGCTCGTCAGGGACATGGCGGACGGGCAGATCACGCTGCGCGCCATGAGTCTGGTCTACACCACCCTGCTGTCCATGGCGCCGCTGCTGGCGCTGGCCTTTTCGCTTCTGAAGGGGTTCGGCGTTCACAACGCGGTGGAGCCGCTGCTGCAGAACCTGCTCGCGCCCCTGGGCGATCAGGCCACGCAGATCACCGATCAGGTCATCGGTTTCGTGGAAAACATCCAGGTGGGTGTGCTCGGGGCCGTCGGTCTCGGGCTGCTCATCTACACCGTGATCTCACTGATTCAGAAGGTCGAGGCAGGCTGCAATTTCATCTGGCAGGTTCAGCGCCCGCGCAGCATGGGACGCCGCTTTTCCGAATATCTGAGCGTGCTGATTGTCGGCCCGCTGGTCATCCTGGCCGGCGCCAGCCTGACTGCATCGGCCACGAGCAACAGCCTGGTGCAGCAGATCACCGCCATCGAACCCTTCGGCACCACGCTTTACTGGCTCAGCCGGCTGGTGCCGTATTTCCTCTACAGCGCCGGCTTTACCTTCCTGTTCATGTTCATGCCCAACACCCGGGTAAGGCCCTTGCCAGCGCTGGCGGGCGGCCTGTTTGCGGGCATATGCTGGCAGACGGCCAGCTTCGCCTTTGCCAACTTTGCCAGCAAGGCCGGCAACCTGAACGCGATCTACACCAGCTTCGCGATTCTCATTTTCCTGCTGATCTGGCTGTACGTGATCTGGCTGATCATGCTGCTGGGCTGTCGCGTGGCTTTCCTGCTGCAGAACCCCAACTATATGAGTCGCGGCCCCTATCCGCCCAGGCTGGGCGCCCTCGGCGAGGAGCGGCTGGCGCTGCTGATCATGACGCTGATCGGCAACAACTTCATGAACAAGCTGCCGCCGTGGAAGCTGGACCGGCTGTCGCGCTATCTGCACGCCGAGCCGGAGCACGTGTACAGCCTGGTCGAGCGGCTGGTGAAAACCGGCATCCTCGTGGAAACGGCCCAGGACGATCCGGTAGTACTGCCCCGGCGCGACCTCGGCGGCCTCGCCGTCACGGAGGTTCTGCTGGCCATTCGCAAGGGCGAGTCCAACGCCTTTGAAAAGGACCGCGAAGACCGGCCGCATCGCGAAGTCCGGCAGTTGATGGACGAGTTGTCCGAGGCGCGCGAACAGGCCCTTGGCGACGTCAGCATTCGGGATCTGGTCCGAGGCCGCGACGCCGATTCCGACCAGGCGCCCGGCCCCGCCTGACTGGCGGCCCACCCTTCTACCGACGGCACACGCCCGGAGAACATCGCTCATGCACAGACCCTGGCTGGATCAGTACCCGGCGGGTGTAGAGCCCCGGATCGACATGGACCGGTACGCCTCCGTTGCCGCAGTGCTGGAGGAAAGCTGCCAGCGCTTCGCGCCGCACTGCGCCTTCGAAAATCTTGGCAGCACGCTCAGCTACGCCGATCTGGACCGGCATTCACGCCACTTCGCCGCCTACCTGCAGAGCGAACTCGGCCTGAAGAAGGGCGACCGGCTCGCGCTGATGATGCCCAACTGCCTGCAGCACGTGGTGGCCCTGTTTGCCGGCCTGCGATCGGGCCTGGTCATCGTCAGCGTAAATCCGCTCTACACGGCCCGCGAGCTGGAGTTTCAGCTGCAGGACAGCGGTGCGCGCGCCATCGTCATCTTCGAGAATTTCGCCTGCACGCTGGAGAAGGTCGAGGACTCGGTTCCGGTCGAGCACATCGTCACCACGCGGATGGGGGACATGCTCGGCCCGGTCAAGGGCGCGGTGACCAACTTTTTCGCCAGGCGGGTGAAAAAAATGGTGCCGGAATGGGACCTGCCGGACCCGATCAGCTTTTCCGACGCGCTGACCCAGGGCGAGGGCCTGACCCTCGCGCCGGTGGCGCTGACCCATTCGGATGTAGCGCTGCTGCAGTACACGGGCGGCACCACCGGCCCGGCCCGCGGGGCCGTGCTGTCGCACGGCAACCTGGTGGCCAATATCCTGCAGACCATGAGCTGGTTTTCCGACTCGCTCGAGCCGGAGCGCGAAATCATCGTCACGGCGCTGCCGATCTATCACATATTCGCTCTCATGGTGAATGTGCTGATCTTCCTGCACATTGGCGGCCGCAACCTGCTGATCACCAACCCGGCCGACATGCCGGCCTTTGTCAAGGAACTGCGCCGACACCGCTTCACGGCCATTACCGGCGTCAACACGCTGTTCAACGGCCTGCTCAACACGCCGGGCTTCGAACAGATTGATTTCTCGGCGCTCAAGTTTGCCGTGGGCGGCGGCAGCGCCATCCGAAAAGCCGTTGCCGATCGCTGGCAGGCCGCCACCGGGCAGGCCATCATCGAGGGGTATGGCCTGTCGGAGACATCGCCGGTGGTTACCTGCAACCTGTTGAACTCGAAAGACTTCAACCACTCCATCGGGCTGCCGCTTCCGGCCACGGAAGTGGTCATCCGGGGTGAGGAAAATCAGGACCTGCCCGAGGGCGAGACGGGTGAACTCTGCGTCAAGGGCCCGCAGGTGATGCTCGGTTACTGGCAGGGCAATGCGTCTGATTCCGACACATTCACCACCGATGGCTATCTGAAAACCGGCGACATGGCGCGCATGGACGAGTCGGGTTTCTTCTACCTGGTTGATCGGAAAAAGGACGTGATTCTGGTCTCGGGCTTCAACGTGTTTCCCAACGAAATCGAGGAAGTCATCGCCAGCCATGAGGCGGTACTCGAAGGCGCTGCGGTGGGCGTACCGGACGAGAAGACCGGCGAAGCCGTCAAGCTGTTCGTGGTGCGCAAGGACGAGGCGCTGACCGCCGAGGAAGTCCGCGAGCATTGCCGCGCACATCTGACGGCATACAAGGTGCCCAAGCACATCGAGTTCATCCAGGAAATCCCCAAGTCGAACGTGGGGAAGGTGTTGCGCAAGGAACTGCGCTAGCGCGGGACCCGCCGGCTAACTCAGAAAATAGACTGCATAGCCCACAATCAGCGCCGGCACGCCGGTGTAGGCCGTTGCCAGAATCGCGGCGCGTGGCGCCAGCGCCAGCGCGGGGAACAGGGCGTCACCATCATTACTGATGGCGTTGCCCAGCAGCGCCGCCATCGGAATCACCCCGGTCAGGTAGAGGGTTGTCACCACGATCTGCGGGCCGCAGCCGGGCAGGAAGCCGACCAGCACGGCAATCAGCGGCGTTACCGGCGCCCAGACGGCAAACCAGGACGCCAGATCGGCGCCTGAAAAGTACATGCCGAGTTCGTAACACAGGAAGGCCGCGATAACCCAGACGGTGACGAAGTTGGTATCGCTGATCACGCGTCGCGTGATCGGCGGCCGGCCCGGGCTCTTTTCCCGGTCGGCCGGATTGGCCAGCGTACCGACCGCATCGAACTCGTCACCGGGCGTGCCGCACAGCCGCGCTGACCACATCAGCAGCGCCAGCATGCCGCCGGCAAATCCGAGCCAGGTAACCGGCTCGTAGGCCGCCAGCGGCCCGAACCAGCTGTTCGGGTCGACCTGGGCAGCGATGGGCACGGCCAGCACCACGCCCGGCAGCATCAGCGCCAGCCAGAGCGGATGCAGACGCACCGCATCGGCCCGGCGCTGTTCGCGCAGACGCAACTGGCGCCGCGCCACGTCTGCCTGCGTCTGGGCGCGCATGAAATCGCGACCGTGAAAACCGTCCACCAGCCAGCCGCAGAGACTGCCCACACCCAGCCCCAGGGCGAATACCAGCAGGCCGGTCATGGGCTCGCGCGCCAGCAGCAGGAAGGCCGCGTCCCCCATGGTCGCCGTCAATACGGCGATCAGCGCCCCGAAACTCAGACGCCCGTTGACGTATTGCGTGACGACGACAATCGCTCCGCCACACCCCGGCAGCGCGCCGAGAAAGGCCGCCAGCGGCACCTGGCTGCGCGGATAGCGGGCCAGCAGTTCGGCGCTGTCGACGTTGAACAGGCGTTCCAGGCCATACAGCAGGGCCAGCGTGGCCGCCACGAATACGCTGACCTGCAGGTAGGCCTCGCTGATGGTGTCGACGATGATTCGGCCGGCGGCCGGCGACGCCCAAGCCACCAGCCCCAGCAGCACGAGCGCGAGCACGCGTACCGACCACAGCGCGTGGGCGGTGTCGAACAGGTCGCTCAGGCCGCGTTTGGCGGCAAGTATCATCGTGCTCATGTCAGGGCGGGCAAACTAGTTTAGCCAAGGCTTAGTTTGTGACTATAGGCTCTACCCGGACATCTTTCAAGCGATTATTTCACGCGCGCGAAACTGCCTGCCGGGCCCGACGAGCCGACTTCTGCAAAGAGAGGGAATCAGGGCAGGACTGCCCCGAGGATTGACGTCAAGGACGGCGGGTTCAGCGCTGATCCGGCAGCTGGCGACACTCGCCCTCGTAGTAGAAGCCGTTGATCACGCCCTGATCACCGGTGACCCAGTAGTGGTTGCAGGTGGGGTCAACCTGTTCCAGATGATACTGATACACACGCATCCCATCCGATCGGACCCAGTTACGGTCCGGTTCGCCCCAGTGCTGGCGCACTTCGTCGATATGATGCCCCACCCAGCTCTCGCCGATGCTGCTCCAGTGACGGGTCGCGCAGGCCGAGGCTGCGAGCGCCAGCAGCAGGATGCTGGACAGCCTGATTGCGTATGTATTCATGGGGACTCACCCGAATTGACCCGCGACCTTTATACGGCAGCTGCCCGAAAGCCGCCAGCGCCGGTCATCGCGCCGGTCTCGGATGATTATTAAACAGTTCACTCAACACGCGAAGTCCTTTCGCGCCTCATTCGACGTTTCAGGGGTGCCGCATTGGCCGGCGCATGTCCGGCCAATGCATTCGCGCCCTTACGGTCGCGGGCAGGCCATCCGCTACGCGGGCTAGCGTTGCTCGGGCCTGCATTTTTGATCCGAGCAAATTTGTCCATTTAGGGCACGGCTCAATATTACGGCGCGCTATTTGTCCGGAACGGTGATGTTGAGCTCCAGCACTTCCAGATCACCATCGCGCTCGATCCCGATCTGCACGGCATCGTCGTCGACCTGAATATACTTCTGCAGCACCTTGAGCAGGTCGCGCTGCAGATTGGGAAAGTATTCGGGATGATCGCCGCGGCTGGCCCGCCGATGGGCCACCACGACCTGCAGACGCTCCTTGGCCATCTGCGCCGAGCTTTTCTTCTCCGACCGGAAAATATTAAGCCAGCTCATCAGTGCCTCCCCAGCAGACGCCCGAACAGGCCACGCTTGGCGTCCACGAAGCGCAGCGGACGTTCCTCGCCGAGGAAGCGGGCCACCAGGTCCTCGTAGGCCAGACCGGCGTTCGAGTGCTCTTCGAGAATGACCGGCATGCCCGAGTTGGACGAATTGAGCACGGCTTCGGATTCCGGCACCACGCCGAGCAGCGGAATGGCCAGAATCTCGCCCACATCCTGCAGCGAGAGCATCTCGCCCTTGCCGACCCGGGACGGCGCGTAGCGCGTGACCACCAGATGCTCCTTGACGCTGCCACCCGACTCCGCCTTCTTGGTCTTGCTGCCAAGCATGCCCAGCACGCGGTCGGAGTCTCGCACCGACGACACTTCCGGGTTGGTGACCACCAGGGCCTCGTCGGCAAAGCGCATCGCCATGAGCGCGCCCTTCTCGATACCTGCCGGCGAGTCGCAGACGATGTACTCGAAATCCTTGGCCATTTCGTTGAGCACGCGCTCGACACCCTCTTCATCCAGGGCATCCTTGTCGCGGGTTTGCGAGGCCGCCAGGATGTAGAGGTTCTCGACCCGCTTGTCGCGGATGAGCGCCTGCTTGAGGTTGGCCTCACCGCTGATCACGTTGACAAAATCAAACACCACCCGGCGCTCGCAGCCCATGATCAGGTCGAGATTGCGAAGACCCACGTCAAAGTCGATTACCGCGGTCTTGTGGCCGCGCTTCGCAAGCCCGGTCGCGAAGGACGAGGCCGTGGTGGTCTTGCCCACGCCGCCCTTGCCGGAGGTCACTACAACGATTTTAGCCACGCGCTACTCCTGTACATCGATAATGAGACTTTCGCCATCCAGCGATATTCGGACCGGCTTGCCGCGCACCGACGGATCGATATCGTCGGCGACCTTGTAACAACCGGCCACCGCCACAAGATCGGCTTCGAACTTGCGGCAGAAAATTCTTGCCTTGCTGTCCCCGCGGGCACCGGCAATCGCCCGGCCTCGCAGCGCACCATAAATGTGCACGTGCCCGTCGGCGATGACCTCCGCGCCCTCGCTGACCGGCGCGGTCACGATCAGATCGCCGCCGCGCGCGTACACCTGCTGGCCCGAGCGTACCGGTTTATCCACCAGCTTCGTGCCGCTGCCCGGCGGGGGTGCCTCCTCGGCGCCCCCGGCCGGCGCCGCGGCCTCGGTGTCGGTTTCGCCAGCATCATCGCCGTCAGGCTGATTCTCCGGCCGCATGTTGCGGGCATCCTTCAGCACGCCCAGCCCGGCGGCCACGGCGGCCTGCTCCTGTTCCGGACTGGGGGCAACCAGCCCCAGCGGCACCAGGCCCCGCGTCCGCAGGAACGCCACAAGCGCTGGCAGATCAATCTCTGCGGCGCGCGTGTGCAGCAGCAGCGGCATGTTCTCGAAAAAGCCGGGAGAGCGCTCAATCTGCCGGCTGACCTCGGCGGATACTTCTTCCAGGTCCGGCGAATTCACCTCGAGCACGCTCAGGGTCATCATCCGTCCCTTGAAGGTGACAGCGGCTGTGTTCGAGCTCACGGCTGGCGGGGATCCAGGTGCAAAACCATGGGCGCGGAGTCTACCACGCTTGCCAAGGCATCAACGCACGAAACAACGGAATCGGGATAACATCGGCTGGCGACCGATTCCCGCGGGACGGGCCTGAATCTTGCAGCAACGGACAAGCACAGTGGCACTGAAAGAACAGAGCAGGATTGCGACCATCGACTGGAAGAATTACGCGCCGGCCCCCTACTACGACGAGCTGATCGGCGACGGCCAGAAACCGCGTGCCGGCGCCGAGGCGCTGACCCGGCATCTGGCCCGGCTGGGCAGCCGCGAACTGGCCGCTCGTCGCCTGGCGGCTGACCTGTCCATCAAATCGATGGGCATCACCTTCACCGTCTACAGCGAGGCCGGCATGATCGACCGCGCCTGGCCGTTCGATATCGTGCCGCGCGTCATCGCCGAGTCCGAATGGCGCCGCGTGGAGGCCGGGCTGGAGCAGCGCGTCACCGCGCTGAACATGTTCATCCAGGATCTCTACGGCAAGCAGAAGGTCATTGCGGACGGCGTGTTCCCCCGCTCGGTGCTCGAGCAGTCCGTCAATTTCCGGCCGCAGTGCATCGGCATGAAACCCCGCGGCGGCGTATGGGCGCATATCTGCGGCTCCGACCTGGTGCGTGACGGCAGTGGCCAGTTCTACGTGCTGGAGGACAACCTGCGCGTGCCTTCGGGCGTGTCCTACATGCTCGAGAATCGCCAGGCGTCCAAGCGCATCTTCCCGGAGATGTTCGCGCAGGCCACGATCCTGCCGGTGGACGACTATCCGGGCGAGCTGATGGAAACGCTGTGCGCGCTGTCGCCGGGGCAGAGCAGCACGCCTAATGTTGTGGTGCTCACGCCCGGTATCTACAACTCGGCCTATTTCGAACACGTCTGGCTGGCCAGCCAGATGGGGGCCGAGCTGGTGCAGGGGTCGGACCTGTACGTCAGCAACGACAACCGCGTATTCATGCGCACCATCTTCGGTCCGCAGCCGGTGGACGTCATCTATCGGCGGGTGGACGACATGTTTCTCGACCCGGAGGTGTTCAACCCGGATTCCATGCTGGGCGTGCCCGGCCTGATGCGCGCGTGGAAAGCCGGGCACGTGGCCATTGCCAACGCCCCCGGCGCCGGCGTGGCGGACGACAAGGTCGTTTACGCCTACGTGCCCAAACTGATCCGGTACTACCTCGATCAGGACGCCATTATCCCCAATGTGCCGACCTACCTGTGCATGGAGCCCACGCAGCGGGAGCACGTGCTGGCCAATCTGGACAAGCTGGTCATCAAGCCGGCTAACGAATCGGGCGGCTACGGCATGCTGATCGGCCCGCGTGCCAGCCAGCGCGACCGCAAGCGCTTTGCCCGGCTGATCACCGAGAACCCGCGCAACTACATCGCCCAGCCCACGCTCAATCTGTCCACCTGCCCCACGCTGGTGGGCGGACGCATGCAGCCGCGGCATGTCGACCTGCGCCCCTTCATTATCAGCCGCAAGAAGCCGTACGTGACCATGGGCGGCCTCACGCGGGTGGCGCTGCGCAAGGGGTCTCTGGTGGTGAACAGCTCCCAGGGCGGCGGCAGCAAGGACACCTGGATCGTCGCCGACGAGGGAGGTCAGAGCTGATGCTGTCCCGTCTGGCCAACAACCTCTACTGGGCCGGTCGCTACGTCGAGCGCGCCGAGAATACCGCGCGGCTGATGGGCGTGACGACCTATCTGCTGCTCGACCTGCCCAGGCAGACGCAGTTCGACTGGGCCCCGCTGGTGGAGATCACGGCCACCGAACCTCTGTTCCGCGAGCGCAACAAGGAAGTCACCGAGCAGTCGGTGATCGAGTTTCTCACTCTAGACTGCGACAACCCCGGCGCGGTGATTTCTTCCCTGGCGTTCGCGCGCGAAAACCTGCGGGTCGCGCGTGACCTCGTGCCCCGTGAAGTCTGGGAGGAAGTCAACGGCCTGTACCACGCGCTGCGTGACCTGGACGGCCGGAGTCTGGAACGACGCAGCCGGCAGGCAATCGTCGAGCGCATCGTGCGCTCCGGGCGGCTGGTCGCCGGGCTGCTAGACAGCGGCATGAGCCGCGATGCCTCCTATCGATTCTTCAAGCTGGGCGAGTCGCTGGAACGCGCGGATATGACCACGCGCATTCTCGACGTGCGCTCCGAGGATCTGCTGACCACCACCATGGACGGCCTGCGACCGTTCGAGACCATCCAGTGGATGAGTGTGCTCAAATCGCTGTCCGGCTATCAGATGTACCGGCGCCACGAACGCACCCGCGTGTCGGCCAAGGGCGTGCTGCGGTTTTTGCTGCAGAACGAGGATTTTCCGCGTGCCGTGCTCCACTGCCTAGACCGGTTCGACGAACAGCTCAAGCGGCTCCCGGAAAACGGCAGCTGCCGCCGCGGCGTGCGGGTGCTGCGGGGCAAGATCCAGTCAGCCGCCATCGCTGACCTGGTGGACAGCGGGATGAGCGAATTCATCGACTGGATCCAGGGCGATCTGATCGAGCTGGACCAGCGCCTGCACGCCACCTATTTCGGCCGCTGAGCGGCGGCGGCTGCCGGGGGTGAGGCGCGTCAGCGGGACCGCAGTCGCGGCGGAATCGAAAGTGGATTATCCGGCCTTCAGACCGCCGTGCGGCGGCGGCTGTCATCCGGAGTAAAATGCGCGCCATGCGAAACTTCATCTGCGCCTGCGGCAACATCACCTTCTTCAGGAACACCCACTGCCTGGCCTGCGAGCGAGCGCTGGGCTACCTGCCTGACGACAACCGCATGGCCGCACTTCACCAGGACAGCCAGGGCCGGCTGCACGCACTGGCGGGCCACGGCTCACCCGACCGCGCCGTGCGCAAATGCCGAAACTATACGGACCACGATGTCTGCAACTGGCTGATACCGGCCGAGGACGACAATCCCCTATGCCGGGCGTGCCGTCTGAACGTGACCATCCCCGATCTCGACAAGCCGCGGCACCGCGAGCTCTGGGTGAAGCTGGAAACCGCCAAGCGCCACATGCTGTACAGCATCTTCCAGCTCAATCTGCCGATCATCGATCGCCAGGAAGACCCCGAGCAGGGCCTGGCCTTTCGCTTCATGGCCGACGCCGAAGCGGAAAGCCGCTTCACCAAGCCCATCAAGGGCCAGAAGCGCGTGCTCACCGGCCACGCCAACGGCCTGATCACGATCAACCTGGCGGAAGCCGATGACGTCGCGCGCACCCGCATGCGCGAGGCCATGGGCGAACGCTATCGCACCCTGCTGGGGCACTTCCGGCACGAAGTCGGTCACTATTTCTGGCAGACGCTGGTCGCTAACACCGACTATCTGGCGCCCTTCCGGACGCTGTTCGGGGACGAGCGGCAGGACTACGGCAAGGCCGTCAAGCGCCATTACGACCAGGGGCCGCCGAAGGGCTGGCGCGAGCGTTTCATCAGCGCCTACGCCTCCATGCATCCCTGGGAGGACTGGGCCGAATCCTGGGCACATTTCCTGCACATGGTGGACACGCTGGAAACGGGGCGCGAGTTCGGCTTCGTCGACATGCGCGTCAACGTGGACAAGGACGCCGACTTCGAAACCCTCATGTATTTCTGGACCACGCTGAGCACGGGCATGAATGCGGTCAACCGCAGCATGGGGCTGAGCGACTCCTATCCCTTCGTGCTGCACGCGCCGGCGCGCGAGAAGCTGCGTTTCGTGCACGATGTCATCATGGCCTTCGGCGAACAGCCGCTCGCCAGCATGGATCACCTGGCCGCAGCCGATCACTGGCCGCCCCGCAGCGGCCTGATGCCGAGCGGTTTCTAGCCGACTGGCCGCGCCCGGCTGCGTTCCCGGGCCTTGCCCGGCCCGCCCCAACACGCTAAAACGGCGCAGACTCCGGACGCCGCCAACCCTCATGGTGCGCGGGTCCGCGCGTTCCGGGGCCATCGATTTCCGCGCAACACGAGTACCGCAGCATGGCAGACGCGCAGCCGCCCGTTGTCGAATTCTTCTGGGATCCGGGCAGCCCCTACACCTATCTGGCGTCAACGCGCATACAGGCCGTGACCCGGGATACCGGAGCGCAATTGCGCTGGCGGCCCTTTCTGCTGGGCGGCGTCTTTCAGGCCACCGGTAACAGCTCGCCCGTCAGCCTGCCCGCCAAGGCCCGCTACCTGCGCGAGGATCTTGCCGCCTGGGCCGACTACTACGGCGTGCCGCTGAACTGGCCCGAAGTCTTTCCGGGCAACAGCATGCTGGCGCTGCGTGCGGCGGTGGCGCTGGAGGAGGATCAGCTTGACGCCGCTTTCGCCCGGGCCGTCATGCAGGTGCACTGGGACAAGGCGCTGGATATCGCCAGCGAAGCCGTCATCACCAATCTCGTCGGTCAGCTCGGCGCCGATGCGGCGGCCGTGATGAAGCGAGTCCAGTCGGAACCGGTTAAACGCCGCCTGCGCGCCTATACCGAGGAGGCCATCGAACGCGGCGCCTTCGGCGCGCCGACCTTCTTTGTGGGCGATAAGATGTTCTGGGGCAACGACCGCATCCCGCTCCTGCACGCCCACCTGAAGCAGATCAGGCCGGCTTGAGCCGCTCTGCCCGCGGTTTCGAAACGCCCACCTGCCTGGCGCGCGGTCAGCGGCTGGACCTGCGCGGCGTGGACTACTTCATCCGCCAGACCGGGCAGACCCGGGGGCCGCTGCTGCTGTTGCTGCACGGTCTATTGGACACCGGCGAAAGCTATGCCCCGCTGTGCCACTGGCTGGACGACGGCTGGCGTATCGCGGCACCCGACTGGCGCGGCCATGGCGATACCGGCCATGCGCCCGCCGGCTACTGGTTCCCCGATTATGTGGCCGATCTGGACGCGCTCTGCGACCAGCTATCGCCCGAGGCCCCGGTGGCCATCATTGCGCACAGCATGGGCACCAACATCGCGGCACTGTATGCCGGGCTGCGACCGACGCGCGTGCAAGCGCTTGTCTGTCTGGATGGCCTGAACGTGCCCCATCGCCGCGCCGAAGACGTCCCCTCCCGCTACGCGCGGTGGCTGAAGGGCCAGCGTCGGCCGCGCCCGGAGCGGCACTACCGCTCGGTGGCCGCCCTGGCCCGACGCGTGGCCCTGCGCTACCCCGAACTCGACGCCGAGCGCGTGCGGTTTCTGGCGCATATCTGGTCGCGGCCGGTGGCCCAGGGCGTGCGGCTGGCCAATGACCCGGACCACCTGCTGCCCTCCCCCTACGGTTTTGACGCGGACGCGGCGATGGCCGTGTGGCGGCAGACTCAGGCGCGGGTATTCTGCCTGGATGGCGAGCGCTCGCCCGCGCGCGACTGGCTGTCGGCCGACCTGCAGCAGGCCCGCCGTGATGTCTTCCCCGATAGCCGCCACGAAAGCCTGCCCGGCACGGGCCATTTCCTCCATCTGGAGCAGCCCGATACCGTGGCCGAGCGCATCAACCCTTTCCTGTCGGCAGCGCGTTCATGATCACCAGCCTGCTCATCCTCATTGCCATCCTCCTGGCCGCCGGCCTGGCGTGGCGTGGCGCCCGCCTGGCCACCGCCGGTCTTTTGATCGGACTGCCGCTCGCCATCGCCGGATATCGGCTATTGCCCGCGGCAAGCTTCTGGCTACTGCTCATGTCGGCCGTCACGCTGCTGGTCCCGCTGTCCGTTCGCGACGTTCGACGGCCGTGGATTACGCGCCAGCGGCTGACGCATTTTGCCAACGCGCTGGCGCAGCATGATCCCGGACTGCGCCGGTCCCGCCCGGGTCTGACCTTCTGGTGGGAACAGGAGCTGGCCGGGGGGCTGCCGCAATGGGACCGGTTTGCCGCCCTGCCGCCCCCGTCGCCCGCCGCGGACGGCCCCCTGAACCTGGCCGGGCCTGGCGACGAACACAAGGGCCAGCCGATCGCCGGACTGGCGCTGTCGCCGCGCCACGGGGGCGCCGGGCTGACCCACCTCGAGCTGGCCGACTGGATCTTCGCCGCCGCCAGGGCGGATCACCCCGCGAACGCTAACGCTGCCGGCATAACGGCAGCCATCGCGCTGGGGCCGGGCCCGGTGCTGCAGCGTTTCGGCACGCAGACCCAGCAGACGCGGTACCTGCCCGGCCTGACGCGCGGCGATTGTTCGCCGGCGCTGCTGCTGCCTGATGGATCGCTGAACCAGCCCGACGATCTGATCTGCGGGCGGGCGCTGCTGTGCCGCAACGAAGCCGCGGAGCAGCCGGGTGTGAGTCTGCACGTCAGCGTGCAGGGGCGGCTGGTCGTCAGCGGCCAGGCCGAAAGACGGCTGACGCTGTGCTTCGTCAAGCTGCTCGATCCGGCCGGTTTGGGGCCAGAGGCCGGCCTGAAGGCGGGGCTGCACGCGCTCCTGCTCGAAACGCCGGCCGATGACCCGACGCGCCGAGACTGGTCAATGGAAGCGCCCGATGTGCCGCTGACCCAGCTGGTCACCGGGCCCGGCGACGCACCGGCGGCCACAGCGGGAATCTCCCCCTTGCTGGACAGCGCGCTGACGCTGCATCAGCTGCTGGTGGCGCTGCCGCAGCAGGTCGCCCGGCAGTACGAAACAGATCCGGAACGGGGCGCGGCCGGGGTGCTGGCCTACCGCCTGGCCGCACACGCGCTGGACGTGGGGGAGTGCCCGGCGCTTTTATCACGGCTGGTGGCGCTGATCACGAGCCGAAGCGGCCGGTCCGGCGAAACGGACGACCTGTTCACCGTGCGGCTGCCCGCACCGGGACAGCCGACCGCTGCGCAGACCGGCGCCGATGACACGCTATTCACGCTGATCCGCCTCAACACGCCGCTGTTCGACTGCCTGCGGGCCGTCGACCGGGCGGACCACCATGCTGCGCTGGCGGCTTTCGATAGCGCCAGCAACACGCGCTGGCGCCGGCGGGTGCAACTCATCAGCCGTAACCTGCTGCTGAACGTCAGCGGCGAGCGGCTGCCGGTCGCGCAGGCCGCGACACTGTCCGGCCCGTTCACGCAGCGGCTGGCGGGGCTGTCGGCCCGCGCCGGGCTGGTGCTTGACCTGGGTCTGATGCGCTTTCCGCGCGAATGGCCCAACGGCCCGTTTGCGGCTGCCTTTGAGCGCATGCTGGCCTGGCAATATCTGCTGAGCGCCAGCCTCTGGCGCATGCCGGGTGACCTGCCGGTTCGCCTGGATCGCGACACGCTCGAGACGGTCCGGGCGCAGGCCATCGCGGCGTTTCACGCCGATCTGGGCGTGGCGGTGGACCAGCTTCGCCCCAGCGGCCTGCGCTGGACAGCGCGACTGTTGCTGGGGCCGCGGTACTGGCGCCGGCGCGGCGGGGTCAGTGAAGGCGGACCGTCTCGCTGACCAGCTTGGCCAGCTCGGTCCGGCTGGTGATGCCCAGCTTCTCGAAGACCCGGTATAGATGATTGGACACGGTCGACGGCGCAATGCCCAGTGGCCGGGCCACTTCCTTGTAGGACAGCCCCCGGCAGACCGATACCACGATTTCCCGCTCGCGGGCGGTCAGGGTGTCCAGCGGGCCATTGCGCCAGGCGCTCAGATGTATCAGATCGCCCAGGGGCTCCTGCCGGAACCGCAGGCCCTCGCGGGCGAAACTCGTCTGGTCCCGGCGCTCGGGCAGATCGAACGGCAGCGGCCCGCCATCCCAGGCCGGAAAATGCTCTCGCATGAGCCTGCCGAAATCCCGGTCGAAACCGTAATGAAAGCCCAGTGAGTCACACACCACGCTGCCGTGTCGCCCGTCGTTCCGGCTGTTCTTCTGCAGGTAGATGGACGTCGCCATGGCGCCGGCATTCATCAGATGGAAGATAAGGTGGCTGATGATGCGGCGGTCGTCCTGCGTGAATGGCTGGCGCTGATCAAAACGGAACAGGCCCACCATGGCGTGCAGTCCTGACTCGGGCTGGCGGCGGGCCGACCCCACCAGCTGCCTGATGCCGAATGGCTGGCAGAGTCGCTCGAAAATGGGCGATGCATAGAAGTCGGCATCGGGCAGAATTTCCGCCTGAGGCCGGACCGTGGACGTCTGACGGTGTATGGCGGTGAGAATCGGGCGGGCATTGCGGTCATGCTGCAGGCGCTGCCCGAAGCCGTCATCCAGCCCCAGCAGGCTCAGGCTGTGGAAGCGGCCGCTGTATTCACTGCTGGTGGCCCACAGACCGGCATCGAAGCTGATCAGCTTCTGCACCTCCCGCAGCATGGCTGTCCGGTACTCCGGCAGGGATATGTCCAGCGTCGAGCGATAGAAATGCCCGACAAGCGCATTCACCTCGTCTGCATGAGTCACGCCTGCTCCACCTCCGCACGGCCGGCCCGCGGCCGGCTCGAATCATCCGCTCTTGCGAGCTGTTCTTGTGCCCCGACAGTAGCACGTCCCGCCGCGGGCGGCTAAGCCGCGCGAATACCGGGTTAGGCGATTTTTACTATTGCTAGCAGATCGGCTGAGTAGCAAATTCAGGCTTGAAAAACAGACGCCTGGGGGATTTCGTGACAAACCGCAGCATGGCGGCACCACGGGGGCTCTCCGGCTCGACCGACGGAGACTGATTATGCTGCTGCGAACCCGCCCCATCCGGGCACTGCTTCTTGCCGGCACCTGTCTTCTGGCGCCACCCGCCCTGGCGGGCGTCAGCCAGGACATGGCCAACAAGCTTGGCGGCAGCGAGCTGCTGCCCAGTGGCGCGCAGCGCGCCGGCAACGCGGCCGGCACGATCCCGGCCTGGGACGGCGGTCTGCGCACGCAGCCTGCCGGCTTCACCGCGGGGCAGGATCGCTACATCGACCCGTTTGCCGATGACAAACCGCAGTTCGTCATCACGGCCGCCAATGCCGATCAATACCGGGACAATCTCACCGATGGCCAGTACGCCCTGCTGAAGAAGTACCCCAACAGCTACAAGATGCCGGTGTACAAGACCCGGCGCAGCTACGCCATTCCCGACTGGGTGGCGGCCGCCATCAAGCGTAACGCGGTGAACAGCAAGCTGGTCGCCGACGGCGAAGGCATTGCAGGCGCAACGGGCGGCGTGCCCTTCCCGTTCATCGAGTCCACGCCCAACCCGGCGAAGGCGGCCATCTGGAATCACAAGCTGCGCTATCGCGGTGACGACGTGCGCTACACCAGCGCCCAGCTCATCACCACGCCCGGGGGCAGCGTGCGCGAGGGCAAGCTGCTGCTCGAGCTCAAGTACCCCTACAACCAGCAGAACATCGAGCCGGATGACCTGCACAACATTTCCATCTACTTCCTGCAGACCATCCTGGCGCCGCCGCGCAGCGCCGGCGGCATCCTGCTGGTCCACGAAACAATCGACCAGGTCGAGGAAACGCGACGCGCATGGATCTACAACCCCGGCCAGCGTCGCATTCGCCGCGCGCCCAGCGTGGCCTACGACAACCCGGGTACCGATTCCGACGGCATGCGCACGAACGACCAGTTCGACATGTTCAACGGCGCCACCGACCGCTACAACTGGAAGCTGCTCGGCAAGAAGGAAATCTACATCCCCTACAACAGCTACAAGCTGCATAACGCCCCGAGCTATGACGACATCGTTGGCCCGCAACATACCAATCAGGACCTGATGCGCTACGAGTTGCACCGGGTCTGGGTGGTGGAAGGCACCGTCAAGGACGGCACGTCCCACATCTATGCCAAGCGCCGTTTCTACATCGACGAGGACTCCTGGCACATCGCGGCTGCCGATCAGTGGGACACGCGCGGCGGACTGTGGCGCGTGATGGAGGGCCATACGATTCAGCTGTATGACCAGCCCTACCCCGCGCCGGCCATGGAGTCCTCCTACGATCTGGACGCCGGTCGCTATCTGCTGCTCTCGCTGAACAACGAGGAAGGCCGCGCCTTCAACAACGAGGTGGAGTACGACGACGACTACTTCAACCCGCGCAATATCCAGCGGCGGGCCACCAAATGAGGCGGTCTGGCGATCACCGCGCGGCGACGCGCGCACACAAGCACAATCTGCGCCGCCTTGGGGGCGAGCACCGGGAGGGGAAGACAATGTCCAACGGTAATTTTTGGCGGGCTGGCACCGCCGGGCTGCTCACCGCGGCTACACTGCTACCGGCCGGCCCGGCCTCGGCCCTGGGCTTTCAGCTGGGTGAATTCGATATCAGCCTTGAATCCAGCCTGACCGCAGGCCTGGCCATGCGCACCGAGGACGCAGACAAGGAACTGATCGGCAAATCCAACCTGGCCAACGCCGTGGACGTGGACTCCAGCTTCGTGGGCGCCTACTCCACCAACGGCGATGACGGCAATCAGGCCTTCAGCGACAGCGGCGACCTGTTTTTCGGTCAGATCAAGCTCAGCTCCGATCTGACGATCCAGGTGGGTGACTGGGGCGTCTTTGCCCGCGGCAACTACCGCTACGACCCGATCGTGAAGAACGAGACGCTGTTCGACGACTTCGACTACGGTCCGAACCGGTCTCGCACTCAGGCAGACCGGCGTGCGCGGCAATCCGCGGCCGAGGACGCGGCGGGTGATGACGGCGAGCTGTTCGACCTGTATCTGTTCGGCAACTTCAAGATCGGCGACCGCGCTGCCTCCCTGCGCATCGGCCGCCAGGTACTCAACTGGGGCGAGTCCACCTTCATTGCCAACGGCATCAACAGCATCGTGCCGGTTGACGCCCGCCAGGCGCGCGGCCCGGGCGCGGAGGTCAAGGAAATCTTCCGCCCATTCGGCATGGTCTGGGGCAGCATGGAGCTGGTGCGGAACATCTCCATCGAGGCGTTCTACCAGTTCGGCTGGGAGGGCACGATCATCGATCCGTCCGGCACCTATTTTTCCACGTCGGACTTCCTCGGCGCGGGCGCTGCAGACGTGCAGATCGGCTTTGGCCGATGCAACGAGAACATTCTGCCGACTCTCGCAACCCAAGATGCACTACGTGACGCTACCGGAAACCCAAATTTAGATATCGGCGCTCGGGCTGGGGCACCCACCTGCGATGATGCCGCCGGCGGGACCAACGTGCCCGAACTGGCCGCCAATGAACCCGAGGACGGCGGGCAGTACGGCGTGCGCCTGAACTTCTTCATCGAGGCGCTCAACAGCACCGACCTGTCGCTCTACGCCATCAACTATCACAGCCGACTGCCGCTGCTCAGTGGTGTGAACGTGGCCGCCCCGGGCGTGGCGGCATCGGGCGGCGGGTTTCTGCGCGAATATCCCGAAGACATCGAGCTGTACGGCATCAGCTTCAACAGCTTTCTGGAGTTTGGCGAAATTGCGGTGCAGGGCGAATACAGCCTGCACAAGGATCAGCCGCTGCAGATCGACGACGTGGAGCTGTTGCTCTACTCGCTCGGTATCGAACAGGCCCTCGCGGGCGCTCTTGGCGGCCCGGTCAGCGCCACCACGGTGGACGACATTCGCGGCCCCTTCGTACCAGGTGCCTACACGCAGGGCTACGAGCGCTTTGACTACCACCAGTGGAACCTGAGCTTCTCCAAGTTCATCGGCCCCAACTGGACCGGCTCGGACCAGATCGTGCTGCTCGGCGAATTTGCCGGCCAGATCATCGATGACCTGCCCGACCCGGATGAGTTGCCCTTCGAAGCGGCCGCCACCTACGTGCCCAACCAGGCCGAGGGCGCCGCAGCGCTCGGGCTGCCCGCACAGGATCGCGCCGGTTACGCCGACGATGCTGCCTGGGGCTACCGCCTGGTGGCCGCCTTCCGTTACCTGAACGTGCTCAACCGCTATAACCTGACGCCCAGCATCCGCTACTTTCACGACGTGAAGGGCAACAGCCCGGCACCGATTTCCACCTTCCTGGAAGACCGCAAGCAGATCGTGCTGGGGGTCAACGCCGAGTTCCTGGACGCCTGGGAAGCCGGCCTGTCCTACACGATGTTTCTCGACAGTCAGGACACCGCCGCCGCCCCCATCGACCCGGCCACGCAGGCAGGCCAGCGCATCAGCGGCTATTCCAGCAACGTGGTGGAGGACCGGGACTTCGTGAACCTGTTCCTGCGCTACAACTTCTGAGGCCACCCGGCCAGCCCATCCAGCGCCGCGATCCCGCGGCGCTTTTTTTTGCGCGCAAAAGCCCGTAGGCCGGATGCAGCAACGCGGAATCCGGCGCCCCGACAGGCCGGGCTTCGACAGGCTCAGCCCGAACGGGGAGTTATTGCCGCCGCGACCACCGGGAACGCGTGCGCCGCATCTCACCCCATGCCCCGTCCACCGTTCCCCTGAGCTCGTCGAAGGGAGCTCGTCGAAGGGAGCCTGTCGAATGGCATCAAGCAATCCATTGCCTCCGTTCGATTCGGACTTCGACGTAGCTCAGCCCGAACGGCGCCGATAAAAGCCCCCACCCCGTCCCAGCCCGTTCACCCTGAGCTTGTCGAAGCGAGCGTGTCGAATGGCACCAAGCAATCCATTGCCTCCATTCGGTTCGGACTTCGACGTAGCTCAGCCCGAACGGCGCCGATAAAAGCCCCACCCCGTCCCAGCCCGTTCACCCTGAGCTTGTCGAAGAGCGCTGGCCAAAAGAATCGGGGCTGTAATCCGGCGCGAGTCAGGTCTTCCGAACTCGCCGGAATCCGCGCTGCGCGCTCCTTCCGGCCTACGGTGGTCGGTTGCATTTTCTTTGGCCGGATGCAGCGACGCGGGATCCGGCCGGCACGCCGGGCGTCACCACGCTAGACGGGTCTAGGGCTCGGGATCGTCCGACCCGAGGCTTCGCTTCTCGCCGAGTTCCTTCGGGTCCACAAATAGCACGTACAGATCCAGCACTGCCTTGCAGCGCGCCAGAAATTCACGCGCCTCGGTGCGTAGCTGCTGGCGGCTATCCTCTTCCGGACGACTGTAGCCAACCACGTCCAGCCCGTAATGATTGGCAATGAAAACTGCGCGATACAGGTGAAAACGCTGCGAGATCACGGTGAACCCCTCCAGACCGAATACCTTCTGCGCCCGCACGACGGAATCCAGCGTACGAAAACCCGCGTTGTCCCGGGTCATGGCCTCGGCGGGGACGCCCGCCTCGCGCAGCGCGTCGAACATGCGGGCGGGTTCATCGTAGGTCTTGTCGGGGTTGGCGCCCGACAGCAGCAGATGCTGCACCTTGCCGGCGCGGTACAGCTCGGCAGCCGCGAGAATCCGATGCCTGAACAGCTTGTTCTCGTGGCCTTCCCGGGTATAAGGGCTGGTGCCCAGCAGCACACCCACCTGCCGTTCGGGCAACTCGCCCACCACCGTATAGAGCTTGGAGCGGGTCGAGCCAACCACCCAGGCGTTCATGCCGAGCAGCAGCAGGCAGGCGACGGTCAGCAGGGTGACACCCGTGGTCAACAGCACACGCATTCAGCGAGTACCAGCTGGAGGCGCTTGCCGCATCAGCCCTGGATCTGCCCGGCAAAGGCGAGGACCCACCAGACCAGCAGACCGAACTGGACAATAAAGGCCGGGAACCGGACAAAGAAGATCATCAGGTGATGCACCGAGATGATATGCGCCGCCGACTGCAGCACGCGTGCCGCCAGGAACAGCATGGCCAGACCGTTGGTTACGGCGCCGTCGCCCGCGGTCACCGAAATCAGAATGACGCCGCCAAAGATCGGCAACATCTCGAGGCAGTTCAGATATGCGTCATGCACGCGTTTGAAGACCGGCAGATCGTCCATGCCGCGTCCGCGCGTCCAGGCATCCGCCTTCGACTGCATCGACAGCACCTTGACGGAACGATAGGCAATAGTGGCGCCCAGCAGCAGCAGGACCCAGGCCACAAAGCCCAGCAGGGCAATCAGCGAAGCACTCATGGACATCTCCCCCTAATCGGTTTTGTTATCAAGCAGATGGTGCGCGAGCACAGCTTAGGCCGGAGGCCACCATCCGACAAGCCGAGCAAACCGGGGAGGCAGGTTTCAGCGCGCGAGGGCGCGGGTGGCGTCGTCCAGGCCGGCGAGTGTCATGGGATACATGCGATCGCCGAGCAGCTCCTGCGTCAGCTTGATGGACGGCGTGTAGTCCCAGTGCTTTTCAGGCTCGGGATTGAGCCAGGCGACGCGCGGATAGACATCGAGCAGCCGCTGCATCCACACGGCGCCGGCCTCCTCGTTCCAGTGTTCCACGCTGCCACCGGCATAGGCGATTTCGTAGGGGCTCATCGTGGCGTCACCCACGAAGATCACCTTGTAGTCGGTGGGGTATTTGTGCAGCACGTCGAACAGGGGAATCTTCTCCGAGTGCCGGCGGTAATTGTCCTTCCACACCGACTCGTAGACGAAGTTGTGGAAGTAGAAATACTCCAGGTGCTTGAACTCGGCCCGCGCGGCGGAAAACATTTCCTCGCACACGCGCACGTGGGGATCCATCGAGCCACCCACGTCAAAGAACAGCAGAATTTTCACGGCGTTATGCCGTTCGGGACGCATTTTCAGATCAAGATAGCCGGCGTTGCGGGCCGTCGAGCGAATCGTATCGTCCAGGTCCAGTTCATCGACGGCGCCTTCGCGCGCAAACCGTCGCAGCTTGCGCAGAGCCATCTTGATATTGCGCGTGCCCAGTTCGCGGCTGTCGTCCAGATTGCGGTACTCGCGCTTGTCCCAGACCTTTACGGCAGAGCGATTGCGCGAGCCTTCCTGCCCGATGCGCACGCCCTCCGGGTTGTAGCCGTAGGCGCCGAAGGGCGACGTACCGGCCGTACCGATCCACTTGCTGCCGCCCTGGTGACGCTCTTTCTGCTCCTCGAAGCGCTTCTTGAGCGTTTCCATGAGCTTGTCCCAGCCGCCCATGGCCTCGATTTCGGCTTTCTGCTCATCGGTGAGCTCCAGCTCGGCCATCTTGCGAAGCCACTCTTCGGGGATTTCATCCTTGCCGAACAGACCCTCGGTCGCGTCCTCTATGCCTTTGAAATAATGGGAGAAGATGCGATCAAACCGGTCGAACTGGGTTTCATCCTTGACCAGCGTACAGCGCGACAGGTAGTAGAAATCCTCGATATTGCAGACGGCCACCTGACGATCAAGCGCTTCGATCAGCGTCAGATATTCGGTGACGGTCGGCTTCAGACCGTAATGGCGCAGCTCGTTGAAAAACTCGATAAGCATAAGAGATCAACCACGGAGAGGCAGAGGACACAGAGAAATTTGTCCAAAGAAAATACTAACCACCAAGGCACAAAGAACACAAAGGAGGAAGATCACATTGCTATTCTTTGTGCCCTTCGTGCCTTTGTGGTTCTAGAATTTCTTCCTCTGCGGCTCTTCGATCAAACTCGCGCTACTGGCGCCGCGCCATGAACGCCAGCCGCTCGAACATGTGCACGTCCTGCTCGTTCTTGAGCAGCGCGCCGTAAAGCGGCGGCAGCGATTTCTTCACGTCGGAGGAATGCAGCGTCTCGGCGGGAATATCCTCGGCCAGCAGCAGCTTAAGCCAGTCGAGCAGTTCCGAGGTGGACGGCTTTTTCTTCAGGCCGGGAATCTCGCGCAGCTCGAAGAACAGCTCCATGGCCTCGTTGAGCAGTTTCTTCTTGATGCCCGGAAAATGCACGTCGACGATCTGCTGCATCGTCTCCTTGTCGGGGAAGTTGATGTAGTGGAAGAAGCAGCGGCGCAGGAAGGCGTCCGGCAGCTCTTTCTCGTTGTTCGAGGTAATGATGATGATCGGTCGGTGAGTCGCCTTGATCGTCTTGCGCGTCTCGTAAACGTAGAACTCCATGCGATCAAGTTCGCGCAGCATGTCGTTGGGAAACTCGATATCGGCCTTGTCGATCTCGTCGATCAGCAGCACCGGCTGGGTGTCCGACTCGAAACACTCCCAGAGCGGGCCCTTGAGAATGTAGTTGGAGATGTCGTGGACCTTGTCCTCACCCAGCTGCGAATCACGCAGCCGCGACACCGCGTCGTATTCGTATAGACCCTGCTGGGCCTTGGTGGTGGACTTGATGTGCCATTCGAAAAACGGCATGCCCAGCGCCTGGGCCACTTCCTCGGCCAGCATCGTCTTGCCGGTACCGGGCTCGCCCTTGATGAGCAACGGCCGCTGCAGCGTGGCCGCCGCATTGACCGCCATCTTCAGGTCGTCGGCGGCCACATACTTGTCTGTCCCTTCGAATCGCATGCTATCCACTCGCAAAGAATTCAAGAATTTACCGCAGAGACACGGAGAACAACGAGACCGTTGATCTCACGAACCACAAAGGCACCCAGTACACAAGGCTGAAGCACTATCCATCTCTTTCCTTGGGCTCTTCGTGTGCTTTGTAGTTAACCAATGAGTTGGTTTCTTTTCTCTGTGCCCTCTGCGTCTCTGTGGTTCGGATCTTCAAATATCGGCGTCGGCTGCGCGTTGCTCCAGCACCGCAATCGCCGGCAGGGTCTTGCCCTCGAGAAACTCGAGAAACGCGCCGCCGCCAGTCGAGATATAGGACACGCGCGACTCGACCTTGTATTTCTCGATCGCCGCCAGCGTATCGCCGCCGCCGGCAATCGAGAATGCCTTGCTGTCAGCCACGGCGCGGGCCAGCACGTGGGTGCCCCCGCCGAACTGATCGATCTCGAACACGCCGACCGGGCCATTCCACAGGATGGTGCCGGCCTTTTTCAGAATGTCTGCAAACTTGTCGCGGGTTTTCGGACCCACATCGAGAATCATCTCGTCGTCCTCGACCTCGTCGACGGGCCGGTATTCCGGATGGGCTTCAGGCGACAACTCGGTGGCCGCCACCACATCGACCGGCAGCGGGATCGAGCCGCCGCGCGCGCTCACGCTCTTCTGCACATGCCGCGCCGCGCCGAGCAGATCCCGCTCGTAGAGCGAAGCGCCAACGTTGTGTCCCTCGGCGGCGAGAAAGGTGTTGGCGATACCGCCGCCCAGGATCAGCTGATCGGCCACTTCGGCCAGGTTTTCCAGCAGTTCCAGCTTGGTGGAGACTTTCGATCCGCCGACGATCACGACCAGCGGCCGCTCCGGATTGGCGAGTGCGGCCTTCAATGCACGCACCTCGGCCGTCAGCAGCGGTCCGGCGCAGGCGACCGGCGCGTAACGAGCCACGCCTTCGGTTGACGCCTGCGCGCGATGCGCGGTGCCGAACGCGTCCATGACGTACACGTCACACAGCGACGCCATCTTGCGCGACAACGCCTCGTCATTGGCTTTTTCGCCCTGGTTGAACCGGACGTTCTCGCACATGACGATCTTGCCCGGCTCCACGTGCACGCCATCGAGCCAGTCCTTGACCAGCGGGACATCGCAGCGCAACAGACCGGACAGATACTTGGCCACCGGGGCCAGGCTGTGCTCGTCGTCGAGCTGGCCTTCCTTCGGCCGGCCCAGATGCGACATGACCATGACGCGGGCCCCGGCATCCAGCGCAGCGCGCAGGGTTGGCACCGAGGCCTTCAGGCGGCCAGCGGAGCTGACCTCACCATTTACGAAGGGCACATTCAGGTCCTGACGAATCAGCACCCGCTTGCCGGCCAGGTCGACATCCTGCATCTGCAGGAAGGGCAGGGTCTCCTGCCCGGGTACGCTTTCCTTTACGCCCGATTCGTTCTCCATGACTCGAAACTACTGCGCGTTGGCCAGGGCCAGCGTGGTATCGAGCATACGGTTGGAGAAGCCCCACTCGTTGTCGTACCAGGAACAGACCTTCACCAGCCGCGTACCCATGACCTTGGTCAGCTCGGCATCGACGGTGGACGAGGCGGCATTGTGGTTGAAATCCATCGAGACCAGCGGCTCGTCCGAAAACGCCAGCACACCCTTGAGTTCGCCTTCCGCGGCGTTCTTGAGAATGCTGTTCACTTCCTCGGCCGTGGTGTCCTTGCCCACCGTCACGGTCAGATCGACCATGGATACGTTGATAGTCGGCACGCGTACGGCAAAACCGTCGAGCTTGCCGTTCAGGTCCGGCAGGACCAGACCGACGGCCGCGGCCGCACCGGTCTTCGTCGGAATCATGCTCTGCGTGGCCGAGCGGGCCCGGCGCAGGTCCGAGTGGTACACATCGGTGAGCACCTGATCGTTGGTGTAGGCGTGGATGGTGTTCATCAGGCCATGCTCGACGCCGAGGTGATCACGCAGCGGCTTGACCAGCGGCGCCAGGCAGTTGGTGGTGCAGGAGGCGTTGGAGATGACCGTATCGCTTGCTTTCAGATCCTGATGGTTCACGCCGTACACGATGGTCGGCAGGTCCTTGCCGGCCGGCGCGGAAATGACGACCTTCTTCGCGCCACCCTGCAGGTGCGCGGAGGCCTTGTCCTTGGAGGCGAACAGGCCGGTGCATTCCAGCACGACGTCAACGCCCAGCTCGCCCCAGGGCAGATCGGCCGGGTTGCGCTCGGCCAGCACGCGAATCTTGTCGCCGTTGACCACGAGGTGATCGCCATCCACGGACACTTCGCCGGGGAAGCGGCCGTGCGCCGTGTCGTACTGCGTGAGATGCGCGTTGGTCTTCGCGTCGCCCAGATCGTTGATGGCCACGATCTGAATCTCGTCGGTGCGTCCCGACTCGTACAGTGCCCGCAGCACATTGCGGCCAATACGTCCGTAACCATTGATGCCTACTTTCAACGCCATCTTCACTGAACTCCTGTCTTGTCTGATCTGTTCAAAAATGCGGTGCGGGCGGCCTCAGGCGATCATGTCGCGCAACGCGTCCGCCACCGCTGATTCGGTAATGCCGAAATGCTCGAATACGTCGCCCGCCGGGGCCGACTCGCCGTAGGTATCCAGCCCGATTACGCGGCCGGCCGTGCCGACATGGCGATACCAGAGGCTGGTCACGCCGGCCTCCACGGCCAGCCGGGCCGTGATGGCATCCGGCAGCACGGATTGCCTGTAGGCCGAGTCCTGCGCCTCGAAGACTTCCACGCAGGGCATGGAAACCACGCGCACCGGCAGGCCCTCGGCCGCCAGCGTCTTGGCGGCGGCGGCCGCCAGCTCAAGTTCCGAGCCTGTCGCGATCACCAGCGCCTGCGGCTGGGTGTCCGGCTCCCAGAGCACATAGCCGCCTCGGGCAATAGCAGTGAGCGCCGCCTCGTCGCGGGACTGATGCCGCAGCGTCTGTCGCGAAAGCGCCAGCGCGACCGGACCGTCGCGCCGGGCCAGCGCGGCCTGCCAGGCCACGGCGGTTTCAACGTCGTCG
Source organism: Salinisphaeraceae bacterium (assembly GCA_002683405.1). Lineage (GTDB taxonomy): Bacteria > Pseudomonadota > Gammaproteobacteria > Nevskiales > Salinisphaeraceae. The sequence goes on from NYTH01000028.1 coordinate 166,732, forward strand.
CAGGGGCGCCAGACGTGCAGATTGGGAATCAGACGCAGGCTGGCAACGTGCTCCACGGACTGGTGGGTCGGACCGTCCTCGCCCAGGCCGATCGAGTCATGGGTGTAGACCAGTACGTTGCGCTGTTTCATCAGCGCGGCCATGCGCACCGCGTTGCGGGCGTAATCCGAAAACGTGAGAAAGGTGCCCACGAAGGGAATGAAGCCGCCATGCAGCGCCAGCCCGTTGGCAATGGCGGTCATGCCGAATTCGCGCACGCCGTAATAGATGTAGTTGCCGCTGAGCTCACCCGGCGCCAGCGCCTGATGGCCCTTGAAGTCCGTGCCGTTCGAGCCGGACAGATCCGCCGAGCCACCGATCAGCTCGGGCAGATGCTCGGCGATGAAGCCGATGACGGCCTTGGAGGCTTTCCGGGTGGCGTCATCCTTCCCGCCGGACTGGGTATCGTGAATGAACTGGTCGATGGTCTGCGCCCAGTCATCGGGCAGATCACCGGCAATGCGGCGGTCGAATTCCGCAATGTCCTCGGGGAACTGCTCGGCGTACTGCGTGTGCACGGCGCGCCACTCCCGCTCGGCCATCTCGCCGTTGTCGCGCTTGTTCCAGGCGTCGTACACCGGCTGCGGCACGGCAAACGGCGTGGCGTCCGCCCAGCCCAGAGTCTTGCGCGCCAGCGCGATTTCCTCGTCGCCAAGCGCCGCCCCGTGAACGCCCTCGGTGCCCTGCTTGTTGGGTGCGCCCCAGCCGATCACGGTCTTGCAGCAGATCAGGGTCGGCTTGCCGGTTTCCGCGCGGGCGTCGGCAATGGCCTGATTGATGGCCTCGGCATCGTGGCCGTCCACATCGGCAATGACCTGCCAGCCGTAGGCCTCGAAACGACCCACGGTGTCGTCAGTAAACCAGCCGGCGACTTCGCCGTCGATGGAAATACCGTTGTCGTCGTAGAACACGATGAGCTTGCCCAGGCGCAGCGTGCCGGCCAGCGAACAGGCCTCGTGCGAAATGCCCTCCATCAGGCAGCCGTCACCGGTGAAACAGTAGGTGTGGTGATCGACCAGCGGCAGTCCTTCGCGGTTGTAGCGCGCGGCCAGCGCTGCTTCGGCTATCGCCATGCCGACCGCATTGGCCAGCCCCTGCCCCAGCGGCCCGGTGGTGGTTTCCACGCCCGGCGTGATGCCGAATTCAGGATGACCCGGCGTCCTGGAGTGCAGCTGGCGGAAATTGACCAGCTCCTGCAGCGGCAGGTCGTATCCCGTCAGGTGCAGCAGCGCGTAAAGCAGCATGGACCCGTGCCCGTTCGACACCACAAAGCGGTCACGATTGGGCCAGTCGGGATTGGCGGGGTTGGCGCGCAGGTGATCGTTCCAGAGCACCTCGGCGATATCGGCCATGCCCATGGGCATGCCGGGGTGACCTGAGTTTGCCTGCTGGACCGCGTCCATGGCGAGCACGCGAATAGCGTTAGCCAGCTCTCTTCTGGAGGGCATGAAATACCTGTAATTTGAGGAGGCGCCGAAGCTTTCAGGCGCGCAATTCTCGTAGATACGGCGCCTGCGGGCAAGTCCGGGGCCTTCGCCGGGCCCGCCATTCGCGCCGCATTCGCGACCCGGCCCATCGGCAACACGCCGCGCTTGTGGTGGCCGCCGGGCGCAGGCGTCAGGCCGAGGCGCCGGCCACGGCACAGCCGACAACGCTGGCCGGTGGCCGGGTCAGCGATTATCCTAGCCGGATGTCCGCCGAATCTCATGCCTCGCACGGCAGCAGCCGTGAATACTCCATTGACGAGCTCGCCCGCATCGCCGGCAGCACTGTTCGCAATGTGCGCGCCTATCAGGACCGCGGCCTCATGCCGCCACCGGAACGCCGCGGGCGCAAGGGCATCTATAACGAAGATCACCTGTCGCGGCTGCGTATCATCAACCGGCTGCTGGAACGCGGCTATACGCTGTCGAATATCGATGAGCTGATCGCCAGTTGGGCCCAGGGCCGCGACATCGCCGACCTGCTGGGTCTGGAAACCGCCGTGGGCTCGCCGTGGTCGGACGAAGTACCCGACTATCTCACCATGACCGAACTGGTCAGCCGGTTCGGCAGCGCCTTTTCCGGACAGGCCCTGAAGAAGGCCATTGCGCTGGACATCATCCAGCCGGACGGGCTGCGCTTTCGCGTGCCCAGCCCGCGCATTCTGTACGCCGGATCCGAACTGGTGAAGGCCGGCATTCCGCTCAACGCCATGCTGGACGTGGTGGCCGCGCTCAGAAAGAACGTCGAAGAAGCTGCCGATCAGATGGTGCAGCTGATCGACTCCCACGTGTTTGGCAAATACGGCGAACGCTTCCCGCCCGCCGGGGATATTCCGGAGCTGGCCGATCTGATCTGGCGACTGCGGCCGCTGGTCGAGATGGCCGTGCTGCCCGAGGTGGCCCGAGCCATGGAAAAGGCAGCCAACCAGCATCTGGGCGATCGCCTGGCTGCCGTGCTGGAGCACATGCACGAGCAGCGTGGACGTTAGCGGCCAGATTCCGCCGGCCGGTCAACCGTCTTGCGCCGACCCAGGCGTCACAACGTGACGCACTACACTAGAAACCCAGCAGCCGCTTGACCCAGTGGTAGATCGTCGGCAGCAGGCACAGCAACAGACCGAAAGCCACCACGCCCAGCGAGTTGCGCAGACGAATGCGCGCCGGAGGTCGCTTGTCGGGTAGGCCGTGGCGCATGACGTAGTCGAACTCGGCCTGCGACATCGTGTCCAGGTCCCAGTGCGGGGTATGCCGCTCCTTGACCTCGTCGCGATAGATCTTCAGGCGTCGTCTGGCTGCTGAATCACCACTCATGTTGCTGGGTAGTCCTCCGCTTACCCCGTGCCGGCGGGTCCGGTAGGCTGCAGTTCACTCCGCGTATTCGAGGGGGCTCACCCAGCATGGCGTTTATCGACGCATATTTACAGTTCGGCCTTGCCTTCGCCGTGCTGCTGCTGGCCGGCGGCACGGCACTGAGCCTCTGGCAGCACCCGCACTGGGCGGTGCGCAGCTGGGACTTCCCGCGGGCGCAGATCGCCACCATGCTGACGCTGTTCACGCTGGCCTATGCACTGATTTTCCATCAGGGCCGCTGGTTCGACTGGCTGGTGCTTGCGGCGGGCGCGGTAGCGCTTGCCTGGCAGGCCTACCGAATCTATCCCTATACGAGGCTGGCGCCGCAGCGCATTCTGCGCGCCTCTGACGCGTCCTCGCCCTCGCGTCTGCGCGTGCTGTCCACGAACGTTCAGATGGAAAACCGCGACTTCGACCGCTGGCTCGCCACCATCCGCCACGCCGACCCCGACGTGATTCTGGTGCTCGAACCGGATGACTGGTGGGTCCGCCAGATGCAGGCGCTGCGTCCGGATTACGAGCCCGTGATGGAACAGCCGCAGGACAACTGCTACGGCATGGCCTGCTACAGCCGGCGGCCCTTCAGCCAGGTCGCGGTTCTGTACCGCATTCAGGAAGATATTCCCTCGCTGCGCTGCGAATTCGCGCTGGACAATAGGGAATCCGTGGTCTTCCACGGCGTCCATCCTCGCCCGCCCGAGCCGATTCGCGACGTGAGCGCGGCGCCGCGGGACGCCGAAGCGATCGCCATCGCGCGTGAAGTGGCCGATCGCAAGTCGCGGGACGACCCGCCCACGATCGTAACCGGCGATTTCAATGATGTGGCCTGGTCCTATACCAGCGAGCTGTTCATGCGAATCAGCGGCCTGCTCGATCCGCGCATCGGCCGGGGGCTGTTCAGTACGTTTCCGGCCCACCTGCCGTATCTTCGTTTCCCGCTGGATCACTGCTTTCATTCCGACCATTTCAAGCTGGCCGATATCCGCCGTCTCGACCCCGTGGGCTCGGATCATCTGCCGCTTTTCATCGAGCTGGTGCGGGAACGGGGCGCGCCTGCCGCCCAGCCCGAGTTCGAGGCCGACGCCTCGCATCGCGAAGACGCTCGCGACCGGCTTGACAACCCGGCGGACGGCTGACTCAGTCGCGCCGCCAGACCAGGCAGCGGTTGTTGGCGGGCATTCCCTGATCCGCCGTCAGCCGCAGGCCCTGCCGTCTGGCCAACGCGTCTACGGCCTCGAAATCGCGAATACCCATGGCGGCATCCCGGGCCTTCAGGCTGGCGTCAAAGGCCGCATTGCTTTCGCTGGTGGGCCGCCCTTCATAGTGAAACGGCCCGTAGACGGCCACACGCGCGCCGGACTCCAGAACCCTGCCCAGACCCTCGAAAAAGGCTTCGACCGCCGGCCACCCCATGATGTGGAGCGTGTTGGCCGTGAATACCGCATCGTAGGTCTGCGCCGGCCAGGCGCCCGTGACGTCGAGATCAATCGGCGGGCGCAGGTTCGAAAGCTGGGCATAGTCCAGCCACGCCTGAATGCCGGGATGATGCTCTGCGCGGTCGGAGGTTTGCCACACCAGATGCGGCATGTGCCGGGCGAAGTGCACGGCGTGCTCGCCGGTCCCGCTGCCGATCTCGAGCACGTGGCCCTGCCGGGCAAACACCGTCTGGAGAACGGCCAGAATGGGCGCCTTGTTGCGCTCGCAGGCCGGCGCACGGGGCCGGTCGGTCGGCGTTCTGATCACGGCGATTCGACCTCGAAAGCCTCGGCATAGAAAGCCCGACAGTCCGCCAGCGCGGCGCACTCGTCATATGGCTCGGTATACGCCCAGATAGCGTCTTCCAGCCGCTCGTCTCCCACATCAACATGCCAGTAGCGGGCGCGCCCCTTGAAGGGGCAATAGGTCGTTGTGTCTGACGCCGTGAGCCGGCTGTGCTCGAAGGCGTCGGCCGGCAGGTAGTGACGCGGCGGATAGCCGGTTTCCTCGACGAGACGGGCGTGCTCGGTCCGGGCCAGGAGCACACCGCCGCGCCACAGGCGCAGTGAATGCACCGGCGGTCCGATGCTGACCACGTGTCGGGGATGTTGTGCGAATCCCGGGGCTGCGTTGGACATGAGTCTGCCGCGTTGAAATATCCCTCATGCTAACCCAGCGGAGCGGCAATGGCGGCTGGTCCGATCCACCTAACGCACCGCAGCCTTTTGCTACCATGCGCCCACACAATCATGAGGAGCCCGTTCACCATGAAAGCCATTCGTCTCAAAGCACCCGCCAGCCTCGACAATCTCACCGTGGCCGAGGCGGACAAGCCCACGCCGGGGGCGCATGAGATCCTCGTCAAGGCGGCTGCCAGCTCGCTCAATTTCCATGATTACATCGTGTGCGTCGGCGGCTTGCCCACGCCCGATGGCCGTATTCCCATGTCGGATGTGGCGGGCGAAGTGGTCGAAATCGGCAGCGGCGTCACCGAGTTTGCTGTGGGCGACAAGGTCATGGGCACATTCTTCCCGCAGTGGCTATCCGGCGAGCCGGATACCGCCATCACCTGGGGCAATATTCCCGGAGATTCGGCCGAAGGCTACGCCAGCGAATTCGTGTGCAATGCCGAAACGGCCTTCACGCACATCCCCGAGGGCTACAGCATGGACGAGGCGGCTACCCTGCCCTGCGCCGCGCTGACTGCCTGGAACGCGCTGTTTTCCGAGGGTAACCTGCAGCCCGGCGAAACCGTGCTGGTGCAGGGAACGGGGGGCGTGTCCATCTTTGCGCTGCAGTTTGCCAAGGCCGCCGGGGCACGCGTCATCGCCACCTCCTCGAAGCCCGAGAAGATGGAAAAGCTCAAGGCGATGGGCGCCGACGAGGTTCTGAACTACAAGGAAGACGAAAAGTGGGGCAAGACCGCCGCGAAGCTGTGCACGCGCGAGGGGGTAGACCACGTCGTCGAAGTGGGCGGCCCGGGCACGCTGGCGCAGTCCATCAATGCCTGCCGGCCCAACGGCCATATTGCGCTGATCGGCATCCTGACCGGCATGGCGGGCGAGGTTCCCACGGCGGGCCTGATGCAGAAGCAGATTCGGCTGAAGGGCATTACGGTGGGCAACCGCGAACAGCAGCAGGACATGGTGCGCGGCATCAACGCGATGGGTATCAAGCCGGTTATCGACAAGCGCTTTGCGCTGGACCAGATTGCCGAGGCTTTCCGTCATCAGGAATCGCAGCAGCACTTCGGCAAGATCTGCCTCACCTACTGACGCGGCGGCCGAAGATCGCATCTGAACAGCCCGGCTTCGGCCGGGCTTTCTGTTGGGAGTCGTGACCTTTGGCCGTGTTCTCCGCGATCGTTTGCCCGCATGATGGTAGCGGGTGGTAACAGGCGAACTGATAACGTGTCCAATATTCTGCACGCCGCGCCGGATAAACTGCGTCAGCGGCTGTTCCAGATCATCTTCGAGTCCGACACGCCCGCGGCGAAGGGCTTTGATATAGCGCTTATCGCGGCCATTCTCGTCAGCGTGGCGGTGGTCCTGCTGGACAGCGTGCCGACCCTGCACGCGCGTTACGGTGCGCTGTTCTGGCATCTGGAGTGGGGCTTCACGCTGCTGTTCACGGTGGAATACCTGCTGCGGCTGATCTGCCTGCAGCGGCCTGTGCTGTATGCGCGCAGCTTCTACGGGGTCGTGGATTTTCTCTCCATTCTGCCGACCTGGCTGAGCCTCCTGCTGCCCGGCGGCCAGTCGCTGCTGGTCATCCGGGTGCTGCGAGTGCTGCGCCTGCTCCGCGTCTTTCGCCTTTGGGCTTACGTGGGCGAAGGCGAAATGCTATCGCGGGCACTGCTGCGCAGCCGCCGCAAGATCGTGCTGTTTCTGGTATCGGTGCTGATGATCGTCACCGTATTCGCGTCGGTGATCTATCTGGTCGAACCGCCGGAAGCCGGCTTTACCAGCATTCCGCGCGCCATGTACTGGGGCGTGGTCACGCTGACCACCGTGGGGTACGGCGATATTGCGCCGGTGACGCCGTTCGGCCAGTTCATTTCCGCCCTGATGATGATCCTGGGCTATTCCATCATCGCCGTGCCCACGGGCGTGTTCTCGGCAGAAGTGATTCGAGAGCTACAGCGCGAAGGGCAGTCCAGCGAGGCCTGCCCGGGCTGCGGCCGTGAAGGGCACGATCGAGACGCGCGCTACTGCAAGCATTGTGGCGCCTGGCTTGACGAGGAAAAGCCCGACCCGCACGCCGACGAGCCGGACTCGAGCGCGTCCTGAGTCCGCTCGCCGCTAGGATTCGGCGCGGGCGATGGTCGCGCTGCTGGCGCGCAGGGCCAGGATTCGATCCACGATGGCGCCCTGGTCCTGTGCCTGGTCGAAAACCACCGAGTAGTGACTCTGCAGCCAGCCGCCAAACGCTTCGCTGTTGTCCTCGCGCATCAGCGCGGCGAAGGCATCGAGATGCTCGCCCTCGCCCGCGGCCGCGTCGCGCCGCAGCGCCACGTGCTGTGACCGCGCAAATTCGCGGGCCCGAGCGTAATCATTCTCGTTGGCTTCGTGCGTGGTCATGGCACTGGTGGCCGCGGTGCTTCCGGTGGTGACGAGATCGCCGGTGTCGGCGCAGCCGGTCATCACGGCCGCACCGGCGAGCAGCGGCAGGAGAGTCAGTCGATTGATGTTCATCTGCGTTTCACCCTTTCCAAAAGGTTGCTTGCGGTCCCGTGGCCAAAATTACTGGCCGTCGGGCTATTTGTACAGCGCGTGCCCGCCCTGCCGGAATTCATCGGCCTTGTCGGATAGCCCCTGTTCCAGCGCATATTCGGGCGAGTGGATGCCCCGCTCGGCGGCGAATTCGCGCACTTCCTGGCTGATTTTCATGGAGCAGAACTTCGGGCCGCACATGGAGCAGAAATGGGCCACCTTGGCCGAATCCTTGGGCAGGGTTTCATCGTGGTACTCGCGCGCCCGCTCGGGATCCAGGCCCAGATTGAACTGGTCCTCCCAGCGAAACTCGAAGCGGGCCTTGGACAGCGCGTTGTCTCGAATCTGGGCGCCCGGATGCCCCTTGGCCAGGTCGGCGGCGTGGGCGGCAATCTTGTAGGTGATGATGCCCTCGCGCACGTCGTCCCGGTCCGGCAGCCCGAGGTGCTCCTTGGGCGTCACATAGCAGAGCATGGACGTGCCGTACCAGCCGATCTGCGCCGCGCCGATGGAAGACGTGATGTGGTCATAGCCGGGCGCCACGTCGGTGGTGAGCGGACCGAGCGTGTAGAACGGCGCCTGGTGACAATCGGCCAGTTCGGCCTCCATGTTTTCCTTGATGCGCTGCATGGGAACGTGGCCGGGCCCCTCGATCATGACCTGGCAATCGTGCTGCCAGGCAACCTGCGTCAGCTCGCCCAGCGTACGCAGCTCGGCCATCTGCGCCTCGTCGTTGGCGTCGGCAATGGCGCCGGGCCGCAAGCCGTCACCCAGGCTGAAAGCCACATCGTAGGCTTTCATGATTTCGCAGATATCCTCGAAGCGCTCGTACAGAAAGGACTCGCGGTGATGCGCCAGGCACCACTTGGCCATGATCGATCCGCCCCTCGAGACGATGCCGGTGACCCGGTTGGCGGTCATGGGCACGTAGGGCAGCCGCACGCCGGCGTGGATCGTGAAGTAGTCCACGCCCTGCTCGGCCTGCTCGATCAGCGTGTCGCGGTAGATGTCCCAGGTGAGCTCTTCGGCCTTGCCATCCACTTTTTCCAGCGCCTGGTAAATGGGCACCGTGCCCACCGGCACCGGCGAGTTGCGGATGATCCACTCGCGCGTTTCGTGGATGTGCTTGCCGGTGGACAAATCCATGATGGTGTCGGCGCCCCAGCGGGCCGCCCAGACCATTTTCTCGACCTCCTCGGCAATGGAGCTGGTCACGGCCGACGTGCCCATGTTGGCGTTGATCTTCACCCGGAAGTTGCGCCCGATGATCATGGGCTCGGACTCGGGGTGATTGACGTTGTTGGGAATGATCGCCCGGCCGGCGGCAATCTCCTCACGCACGAATTCCGGCGTGACCCGCTCGGGCAGGTTCGCGCCAAAGCCTTCGCCGGGGTGCCGACGCAGGAGTCGAGAATCGCGAATCTGCTCGATCAGCGCGTTCTCGCGAATGGCCACGAACTCCATCTCGGGCGTCACACGGCCGGCCCGCGCGTAATGCATCTGGCTGACGTTGGCACCACCGCGCGCGCGGCGCGGCAGCGGCGGCGACGGGTAGCGCAGGTGGGCCACCTTGTCGTCGTCGAGTCTTGACCGCCCGAACTCGGACGACAGCGCGCCCAGCTGCTCGGTGTCTTCGCGCTCGGCAATCCAGGCGCCCCGCAGCGGCTTCAGCCCCGCCGTCAGGTCAATTTGCGCCGCCGGGTCGGTGTATGGACCCGAGGTGTCGTACAGGGTAATCGGCGGGTTCTTCTCGATACCGAACTGCGAGGGCGTGTTGGCCTGCACCACCTGACGCATGGCCACTTGCAGATCCGGCCGCGAACCCGCGACGTAGATCTTTTCCGACCCGGTGAGCGGCCGGGTCACTTCGGCCGTGAGCTCGCCCGTGCGTTCAAGAAGTTCCTGGGAAATGCCTGGGGCAACCGCACTCATGAAAAATTCCTGATAGGAATGGGTATCGAGTCCGCATTAAAACATGCCTGCCTGCGGCAGCGTACCGGCAAACGGGTTACAGCCGGCCCCGCTGGGCGGCATAATCCGGCCGCGGCCCCGGCTCACCCTGATCGACAACAGAACGCAAAAAGTTACGTGCCCGAGAGATTTACCGAAACCGCCAGCGGCGAAGTCCGTGCCCGACTGACCTGGCGGGCCAATATCACCATCGCGCTGTTCGCCCTGGTCGCCGCGTCCTACATGTGGATCGTGCGGCTGACCTGCCGGTTCGAGGTGGTGGGCGATGACGGTCTGGTGGAGCAGGCCACCCGCGCCACCACCGTACTGCCCTGCGGCTGGCATCAGGGGCTGCTGATCACGGGGCTGTTTCTGGCCGGCCTGAAACGCCGCGGCCTGCGCGCGGGATTCCTGATCAGCCCCTCCCGGGAAGGCGAGTTCATTGCTCGCGTCGCCCGGCTGCACGGCACCGCCGTGATGCGCGGATCGTCCACTCGCACCGGCTCGCAGGCCATCCGCGCGCTGATCAAGTCGCTGCGGGCCGGCGTCTCGCCCATGATCTTCGCGGACGGGCCGCGCGGGCCGGCGCATCAGTTCAAGCCGGGCGCGGTGATCGTGTCGAACCGCACGGAGCACAAGATCTGGCTGCTGGGGGCCGCGGCCACGCGCTGCTGGCGCTTCGGCACCTGGGACGCCACCATCATTCCCAAGCCGTTCACGCGCATTACCGTGGCCGTCAGCCCGCTGATCCAGGCGCGTCTGCCCGAAGACGCCGGACCCGCCGGCGTGGACCAGCAATGCACCGACCTGGCGACGCAGCTGAATGAACTCACCCGGCAGGCCGAAGCGGCCGCTCGCCGCTAACCGGCCGCGCAGGCCCGGCGCTCTGCGTGCACGAGCATTCTGAATCCGGTGCGACGCGCGAATCGTGGCCGGCCCTGGTGGTACACGCCGTGGTGGACCCCGCCATCGTCTCGACTCTGCGACTCGAGCTGCCGACGCTTCTGGAGCGAAGGCTGCGCCGCATGCACAGCGTCGAGGCGCAGGCACGCACGCTCACCGGCTACTGGCTGCTATTGCAAGCCTGCCGCCTGCGCGGCCTGTCGCACCCGCCGCTCTCCGCCATCGAGATCAGCGCCGCAGGCCGGCCAGCCTGGCCGGACGGCCCGGCCTTCAACATTTCGCACAGCCAGCACCGGGCGGCCTGCATCGTGGCGCCCGACGGGCTGCTGGGGCTGGATGTGGAAAAGAGACGCCCGCTTCGGCTGACCCGGTTCAAGCGGTTTTTGACACACGCCGAATGGCGCCGGTGCGAAGAGGATCCGGAGGCCTTCTTCGAGGCCTGGACCACCCGCGAAGCGGTGGTGAAGGCCACCGGTCGGGTGGGTCTGTCACGCATTGCCCGGGTGGTGCCTGCGCCGGGGGGCGCCGATCTGGACGGGCAATGGCTGCATCTGCGGCATTTCGAGCTCGACGGCGGCTATACGCTTTGCGTGGCCAGCGACCGGGTATTGCCGGGCCTGCAGGTTCAGTCGCTTGATGCTTCCGCTACGCCCAGAAAATAAAGCGCCGCATAAACCCGATGATCGATCAGCCGACCCTCGTCAACGCGCGCCCGCAGCCAGGCCGGCACATCATCCAGCGGCACCTTCAGTACCGTGATGTTCTCGCCGTCCACGCCGCCGCCCGGCCCGACCTGATCCAGATCGCGCGCCCGCACCAGCGTAATGACTTCCGAAGATAGCCCCGGCGAAGACGGGCCGTGGTACAGGCGCTCGACGCGGGCAGGTTGATAGCCGGTCTCCTCGACCAGCTCCCGCGCGGCGGCCTTGTTCGCGCCTTCCGCCTCGCGTCCAGCCTCGTCACCGACGATGCCCGCGGGCAGCTCGATCACGCGCTGACCCACCGGAACCCGGTGCTGTTCGACCAGCAGCAGCTGACGATCAGGTGTGACCGCCACGATATGCACCGCACCGCTGGCGCGCACGCGCTGCACATACTCCCAGGTACCGGTCTTGATCAGCCGCAGAAAGCGGCCTTCATGCAGGATGGTCTGTTCGGACATCGGAGTCTCGCCAGCTGATAACTGACGCAATTCTACGCAGACGAAGCGCAGCGCCCAATGGACCCCGGCCCCGTGGCGGATGACCCGGCTAGGCCGCGCGCACGCCCGGCCGGATGTCCCGGACCTTTTCGCTGGCCTGTTCAGCGGCCCAGTCGATCAGCTCCATACGGCCATCGTCGTGCTCGACCAGCGCGGTACAGGATTCCACCCAGTCACCGGTGTTGTAGTAGGTAACGCCGTCGATGTCCTTGATCTCGGCCTTGTGGATATGGCCGCAAACCACGCCGTCAAACTGACGTCGGTGGGTTTCGTGCGCCACCGCCTGCTCGAACTCGGAAATGAAGTTCACCGCGCTCTTGACCTTGTGCTTGGCATAGGCCGAGAGCGACCAGTAGGGATAGCCCAGATGGCTGCGCGCCCAGTTCAGGTACCGGTTGGCGCGCAGCAGCGTGGTATAGGCCACGTCGCCCGCCAGGGCCACCCAGCGGTGGTAGCGGGTGACCACGTCAAACAGATCGCCATGGATAATCAGCAGCTTGCGGCCGTCAGCCGTTTCATGAACGGTGTTGTTGACCACATGGATATTGCCGATCTTGAGCTCGTACTCGACGAACTTGCGCAGAAAATCGTCGTGGTTACCGGTCACGTAGTACACCTGCGAGCCGCGCTTGGACAGCGTCAGCACCCGGCGAATGACGTTGGTGTGCGCCTGCGGCCAGTAGAAGGTGTTCTTCAGCCGCCAGCCATCGATGATGTCGCCCACCAGGTAGAGCTGGTCGCATTCGTGCGCCTTGAGAAACGCCGTCAGCCGTTCCGCCTGGCAGCCCACCGAACCCAGATGCACGTCCGAGACCCAGATGGTGCGGTAGCGCTTCTTGCCCTTGCCGGCCGTCTTTTTCGCGTCCGACCTGATCGCTTGATCTTTCATGTCTGCTTCCTCATTCACGCTCGCAAGGCTATTCGGGGGCGTTAACAGCCATGTGACGTTCCGATGACGATTGCGTGACGGTGGACGACGGCAACAGCGGCTGAATACCAACCATTCGAACTGCTACTATTCCGGCCGGTCGACCATGGGCCCGCCCGGCGTTCCGCGAGAAGCGCTTTTGCCCGTCAACAGCAGCAAGACATGTCCGATTACAAGGTTCTGATAGTGGGCGGCGGCGGCCGCGAGCACGCCATGGCGTGGAAAGTGGCGCAATCCCCGAAAGTGGCCGAGGTGCTCGTGGCCCCGGGCAACGCGGGCAGCGCACGCGAGCCAGGGGTGTCCAACCGCGCGGTTGCCGCGGACGATATCGAGGGTCTGCTCGCCCTGGCGCGGCAGGAATGCATTGGACTGACCATCGTCGGCCCGGAGGCCCCGCTGGCCGGCGGCATCGTCGATCGCTTTGCCGAAGCCGGCCTGGCCTGCTTCGGGCCGAGCGCGGCCGCCGCGCAGCTGGAGTCGAGCAAGTCGTTCGCAAAGGATTTTCTGCAGCGCCACCGGATTCCCACGGCCGCCTACGCGAGTTTCGAGGATCTGCAGGCGGCCGAGGACTACATCCGGCAGCAGGGCGCCCCCATTGTGGTGAAGGCCGACGGGCTGGCGGCCGGCAAGGGCGTGATACTCGCGCAAACCGAGGCCGAGGCGCTGGCCGCGGTGCGCGATATGCTCCAGGGCAACAGTTTCGGCGCGGCCGGCAACCGCGTCGTCATCGAGGAATTTCTCGAGGGCGAGGAAGCCAGCTTTATCGCCATGGTCGATGGCGATCATGTGCTGCCGCTGGCCAGCAGCCAGGACCACAAGGCCGCGCTCGACGGCGATCGCGGGCCCAACACGGGCGGCATGGGCGCCTACTCCCCGGCGCCCGTCGTTACCGATTCACTGACGCAGGCCATTCTCGATCGCGTCATGCAGCCGACCGTGGACGGCATGAGGGCGGAAGGCCACCGATTCACCGGCTTTCTCTACGCAGGGTTGATGATCGACGCGGCCGGCGAGCCGCGGGTGCTCGAATTCAACGCCCGCATGGGCGACCCGGAAACCCAGCCCATTCTCCTGCGTCTGCAGTCGGATTTCGTGGCGCTGGTCGAGGCCGCCCTCGCCGGCCGGCTCGACCGTACTTCTACGCAGTGGGACGAGCGCGCATCGCTGGGTGTGGTCATGGCGGCCGGCGGTTATCCGGGCCCCTATGAACGCGGCCGACCCATTCGAGGCCTGCCGGCGCCGGAAGCGGAAAACGGCGCCGTGAAGGTATTTCATGCCGGCACCCGCCTCGACCGCGAACAGGTGTTAACCGACGGGGGACGGGTGCTCTGTGTCTGCGCACTGGGCGATACCGTGGCTGCCGCGCAGGCTGCCGCTTATGACCAGGTAGAAAAAATAAGCTGGCCGGACCTGCACTTTCGCCGCGATATCGGATACCGTGCGGTCGGGCGGGGATGACTGGGCCGGGATCACACTGGGACAACTAGAACGGAACGATTTGATGAAAAGCTCGGTTTTTGGCGCCGCACTGGGTGCAATCGCGATGCTGGCGGCCGGCACCACGCCTGTCTCCGCGCAGGACAAGGATGTGCTCGGCTGGGTGGAAATGACGCGAATCATGCCCTGGGGTATTCCGGTCAAGATGAAGCTGGATACCGGCGCGCTCACCTCCTCCATGCAGGGCGACAAGATCGAAACCTTCGACAAGGACGGCGAAAAGTGGGTGCGCTTTGAGGTCGAGCTCGAGAACGAGGACACCGGCAAGGTCGAAAAACGCAGCTTTGAGAAGCCGGTGTTCCGACGGGTGAAGCTACAGGGCGCGGGCGGCATCGACCGGCGCTACGTCGTGCTCATGAACGTGTGCGTGGGCGACACGATCTACGAAGAGCAGTTTTCCCTGCGCGATCGGGACAAGTTCAACTACCCGGTCCTGATCGGCCGCCGCTCCATCCAGCACTGGGGCCTGATTGACGTTACCAAGACGTTCCTGACCGAACCCGAGTGCGACGAGAACAGCATCCTGCGTCAGTACGAGGAACGCGACGAGGCGGACGAGGACATCGGCGCGTGAAGAACCTCCACCTGTACGTGCTGTCACTGATGCTGACAGTCGTCGGGGTCACACTGTGCGCGTACAAGGTGCAGCGGCTGGGCATGCCGTTATCGCCCACCGACCAGACCGAAGTCTGGACAGTGGAGGCCAGGATCAGTTTCAGCGGACGCAACCGCGCCGCGAAGGTGGATTTCTTCTACCCGTCCGCGCCGCCCGGATTCGCGGTCATCGACGAGGATTTCGTCTCTTCCAAATTCGGGCTGGCCACGGAAACGGAAGGCGTGAATCGCAAGGCTCTGTGGGCGGCGCGCAACGTGCGCGGCTCGCAAAGCCTGTACTACCGAATCGTGCTGGCCGAGGAGCGCAGCGCGAACCGCACGCGTACCGAGCCCAAGCCGCGCTATCCCGAAGTCCCGGAGTTTCCGGAACCGGAGCGATCCGCCGTATTTTCGCTGCTGGACGATGTGCGGTCCGAATCAGCCGACATTGCCTCATTCACGCGGGAGCTGCTACAACGCTTCAACGACCCGACGCCGGACGAAGACGTCAGCGTGCTGCGGGAGGCCACGGACGACACGCTGGGACGAGTACGCGAAATCCAGCAAATCCTCGCCGGAGCCCGCATTCCCAGCCGCGTCGTCCAGGTCCTCAGGCTTGAAGACGGCATGCGCCAGGGCACGCTGCAGCCCTGGCTGGAGGTCTATAACGGCAGCGAATGGCTGTCGTTCGACCCTGCCACCGGGGATGGCGGGTTTCCGGACAACTATCTGGTCTGGATGTCGGACGATAATCCGCTGGTATCGGTCGAGGGCGGCAACCCGGCCACGGTGGAATTTTCCGTCGCGCGCAGCAACCGGGAAGTCATGGGCGTGGCGCAGCAGCGGGCACGCCTGATCGACTCGAGCGTGCTCGAGTTTTCGCTATTCTCGCTGCCGCTGGCCACGCAGAACGTCTACAAGACGCTGCTGACCGTGCCGCTGGGCGCCTTCATGGTCGTGCTGCTGCGCAATTTCATCGGCGTGAAGACCTTCGGCACCTTCATGCCCATCCTCATCGCGCTGGCCTTCAGGGAAACCGAATTGCTGTGGGGTATCGTGCTGTTCACCACCCTGGTGGCGCTAGGCCTGATCCTGCGGTTTTATCTGGAGCGATTGAAACTGCTCCTTGTGCCCAGATTGGCGTCGGTCCTGATTATTGTGATCCTGCTCATGGCGGGCGTCTCAGTGGTCAGCCACAAGCTGGGCCTGGAGAGCGGCCTGTCCATTGCGCTGTTCCCCATGGTCATCCTGGCCATGACGATCGAGCGCATGTCCATGACCTGGGACGAGTCGGGGGCCCACGAAGCGCTGATGGCCGGCCTGGGCAGCCTGTTCGTGGCGTCGCTGGGCTATCTCGTCATGAACAACGAATGGCTGAGCTACCTGATCTTCGTGTTCCCGGAGCTGCTGCTCGTCCTGCTGGCGCTATGCCTGCTGTCGGGACGCTACACGGGTTACCGTCTGTCCGAACTGCGTCGCTTCCGCTCTGCCAGCCTGCCCAAGCAGAACTAGGGCCCCGCGCTGACCATGCCTTCCAAACTGGCAGTCCGGCTACGCGCACTGGGGCGGTTTGCCAAGGGCAATCCGCCCATCGTGATGCCGTGGACGCTGCAGCGCATGGGGCTTTTGAACATGAATCGGCGCAACGCCGATTACATCATGCGCTACAACAAGCGCAAGTTCTATCCGCTGGTGGACGATAAGCTGCAGACCAAGCGCCTGGCCGTGGATGCCGGCATTGCCGTACCGGAACTGTACGGCGTGATCGAGATAGAACATCAGATCCGGGACCTGCCCGACATGCTGGAGGGGCGCACCGATTTCGTGATCAAACCCGCCCACGGGGCCGGCGGCGCCGGGATCATGGTCATCAGCGGGCGCCGCGGCAAGAAGTACATCCGAGCCTCCGGCGTGATCATTTCCGAGTCGGAGGTCAACCACTTCATCTCCAACATTCTCTCCGGCATGTACAGCCTGGGCGGCATGCCCGACAAGGCCATTCTGGAGTATCGCGTCAAGCCGCATTCCATCTTCGACGCGGTGAGCTACCAGGGCGTGCCCGATATCCGCACCATCGTTTTCCGCGGCGTTCCGGTGGCCTGCATGGTTCGGCTGCCGTCACGCATGTCCGACGGCAAGGCCAACCTGCATCAGGGGGCTGTCGGCGCGGGCATCGATCTGGTGACCGGCAAGACCGTGGACGGTGTCTGGCTCGATCAGGTGCTGGATATGCACCCGGACACCGGCAACCCCATCCGCGGCATCGAAATACCCGAATGGGACAAGCTGCTGGAACTGGCCGCCCGATCCTACGAGCTTACGCAGCTGGGTTATCTGGGCGTGGACGTCGTGCTGGACCGCGATCACGGCCCGCTGGTGCTGGAATACAACGCGCGGCCCGGGCTAAATATCCAGCTGGCGAACCAGATGGGGCTGCTCGGTCGTCTTCAGGCCGTGGAAAAGCTCGAGGAAATTCCCGAATCCGCTGAAGCGCGCGTGGAACTCGTCCGCCGGTTGTTCGGACAACCCGGATAAGACGGGCCGCCCGCCTCGCCGGGGTCAGGCGTCAGGCCCCACCGCCGCCACTTCGATCCGGATCGCCGACGCAGGCGCTATTGCCGGCTGCACAGCAGGACGGGAAGCAACGGGCGCGTTTGTAGTGTTGCCCTCGACACCGGCCGCGATCGGCTGTCGGCTGCTGAGGCTGGCCACCAGCGCGAGCAGGTAAATGGCGACCACAGTGGTCAGCGCCAAGAAGAAGACCGTCCGAATACGGCGATCCGAATATCCATCCTGCTCAGGGGTAAAGTCCTGGCCGGTTGAGTGTTTCATTGATGTCCTGAAAGCGGGTAGAGCGGGACGCAAAGGGGACTCGCCATAATATAAAGCAAGTTTCGCGCCCGGATATTGCCAGTCGTTGATCACCGAATTATGACGGGCGCCGACGGCCATATTCGCCCTGGCGGATGAACGGATCGGAGCGCCGAACAACCGGCGCCGCAATACCTGTCGGACCTGAATATTCGGGTCGGGGCGGGCCCTCTACCGCTAAGCGACTTGGCCGACGAGTCTCGCCACCAGCCGTCGATCCGGGCTTGCGGCACTGCAGCGGTGCGCCACGCGCACCGCCACGGGGCCTACTGCCGCTTCATGGACTCGAAGAACTCGGCGTTGGTCTTGGTCTGTTTCATGCGGTCGATGAGCAGCTCCATGGCTGCCAGATCGTCCATACCGTGCAGAAGCTTGCGCAGCACCCACATGCGCTGCAGCTCGTCCGGCTCGACCAGCTTCTCTTCGCGCCGCGTACCCGAGCGGCTGATGTGAATGGCGGGGTAGATCCGTTTCTCGGCAATCCGGCGATCCAGGTGCACTTCCATGTTGCCGGTGCCCTTGAACTCCTCGTAGATGACCTCGTCCATCTTGGAGCCGGTCTCGATGAGCGCCGTGGCCAGAATCGTGAGGCTGCCGCCCTCTTCCACGTTGCGGGCCGCGCCAAAGAAGCGCTTGGGCCGCTGCAGGGCGTTGGCGTCCACGCCGCCCGTGAGCACCTTGCCCGAAGACGGCGCCACGGTGTTGTAGGCGCGCGCGAGCCGGGTAATCGAATCCAGCAGGATGATCACGTCGCGCTTGTGCTCGACCAGACGCTTGGCCTTTTCGATGACCATATCCGCGACCTGAACGTGACGCGAGGCGGGCTCGTCGAAGGTCGAGGACACCACCTCACCACGCACGGAGCGCTCCATTTCGGTCACTTCCTCGGGCCGCTCGTCGATGAGCAGCACGATCAGGTAGCAATCCGGGTGGTTGTGCGCGATTGACTGAGCGATATTCTGCAGAATCATCGTCTTGCCGGCCTTGGGCGGCGACACGATGAGGCCGCGCTGACCCATGCCGAAGGGCGCCACCAGATCGATCGTTCGGGCCGTGATGTCCTCACTGGCGCCATTGCCGATCTCCATCCCGAGACGATCCTCGGGAAACAGTGGCGTCAGGTTCTCGAACAGCACCTTGCCCCTGGATTTCTCCGGCGGGTCGTAGTTGATCTCGTCGACCTTCAGCAGCGCGAAATAGCGCTCGGAGTCCTTCGGCGGCCGGATTCGACCGGTGATGGTATCGCCGGTACGCAGGTTGAAGCGCCGGATCTGCGAGGGGGACACGTAGATGTCGTCCGGCCCCGCCATGTACGACGCATCCGCGCTGCGTAAAAAGCCGAAGCCGTCAGACAGGATTTCCAGCACGCCGTCGCCGTAGATCTGCTCGCCACGCTTCGCGTGGGCCTTGAGCATGGCAAAGATCAGGTCCTGCTTGCGCGTACGGGAGATGTTGTCGAGCTGCATCTCCTGCGCCATCTCCATGAGCTCCGCGGCGGTCTTGCGCTTGAGCTCGGTGAGATTCATGACCGGGCGGTTCGGGTCGTACTCCTGCGTATCGTTTTCGTAGTACTCGTCGAACTCGTCGTCATCCACCGGCAGTCCGTCGTGACGGTTGCCGCTGGCGCGATTGCCGTTGTTGTTATTGTTGTTATTGCCGCGATTTCCGCGGTTGTTGCCGCCACCGCCGCCGCGGTTGTTGTTGCCTCGACGCCGGCCGCGGCCCTTGCCGCCCCCACCGCCGCGATTGTTGCCGCCGCCCTGGTTCTGAGGGCCGGCCTGCTGACCGCCATCGCCGCTGGCGTGGTCCTGTTGATCTGGACGATCTTCGAGCTTCTGGTCTGACACGAGCACTTCCGTAAGGTGCATGCAGCGGGAGACGCTGCGAGGAATGGAATTCGGAATCGGTTATTGGTTTTATCTGGTGATCTGGCTGACGCGAGCGTCAGCGCATACGCAAGAAACGGTGGCGGCACCCCGATGCGCCGCCACCGCTGTCAACTTTCGGCTACCACGCGCCGCGTGATGCTCACACGTGGCCGTTCAGGAATTCGGTGAGCTGTGACTTGGACAGCGAGCCCACCTTGGTGCCCGCGACTTCGCCGTTCTTGAACAGCATGAGTGTCGGAATCCCGCGGATGCCGTACTTGGGCGGCGTATCCTGGTTTTCGTCGATGTTCAGCTTCGCCACCTTGATCTTGCCGTCGAACTCATCGGCAATTTCGTCGAGCACCGGCGCGATCATCTTGCACGGACCGCACCACTCTGCCCAGTAGTCAACCAGAACGGGGGTGTCCGAGCCCAGCACGTCGGTATCGAAGCTGTCGTCGGTAACGGTAACGATATTTTCACTCATTTGTTCACTCAACTTTGGCGAGGTGGTCGGTATCGGATTGCGGTATGACGGGTGTCGGCGCCTGCCGGCCGACGATATATCCGGGGAACCGCAGCACGAGAACCGAGTATTGGGCCGGCTTGGCCGGCAGACAACCTGTTATGATGTTTCCGCTAAACGGAAAAGGGGCTCGAAAACCGGATTCACGCTTGGGAAGAGCCGGAGCGCTCGCACAGCGCTTCACGAATTCTCTCGAAGCAGTGGCTGTATCAGCCAGGGAATTGGCCGAACTGGCCTTGACGCCTCGTATTTGAGCCCAAAAAAACCGAACTTTCAACCCCACGGCGCAAATTATGCGTTTTGCAGCACGCAAAACCGCCGGGCGGCTTCATCTCCCCGTCAGAAGAATCAGCGAACATGAGCGAGCAGGAACTACTCACCAACACCCGCATGGACAGTCTCGGTCTGCACCCGGACCTGCAGCGAGGCCTGGACGAACTCGGCTTCAGCCACTGCACGCCCATTCAGGCTGACTGCATCCCCAAGGCCATGCACGGCGCCGACGTCGCCGGCCAGGCCCAGACCGGTACCGGCAAGACCGCTGCCTTCCTGCTGGCCACGATGCACCGCTTGCTTTCGAATCCGCCCGAGCCGTCCGAGCGCGCGCCTCAGGAAGCCAGCCAGCCGCGCGCCTTCATGCTCGCGCCCACGCGAGAGCTCGCCATTCAGATTCACAAGGATGCCGAGCAACTCGGCCGCTATACCGGCCTGAAACAGGTGGTCTGCTATGGCGGCGCCGGCTACGAAAGCCAGCGTGAAGCCGTGGCCGCCGGCGTGGACATTCTCATCGGCACGCCCGGCCGCCTGATCGACTACTGGAAGCAGAAGGTCTACACGCTGAAGGCCGTTGAAGTGGCCGTTCTGGACGAAGCCGACCGCATGTTCGATCTGGGCTTCATCGACGACATCCGGTTTTTGTTCCGGCGCATGCCGCCCCCGCCCAATCGGGTCAACATGCTGTTCTCTGCCACGCTGTCACATCGGGTCCTGGAGCTCGCCTACGAGCACATGAACGACCCGGAGCTCATCAAGACCGACAGCGACACGGTGAACGCCGACGCCATCCGCCAACAGGTCTACCACGTGGCCAAGGAAGACAAGATTGCCCTGCTGCTGGGCCTGCTTCGAAGCATCGACCCGGCCCGTACGATGGTGTTCATCAACACCAAGCGCGAAGGCGAGCGGGTGGAGGATTACCTCAATGCCAACGGCCTGAAGGCGGCCGTGCTCTCGGGCGACGTGGCCCAGGGCAAGCGCATGCGCCTGCTGGAGGAATTTTCCGAGGGTGAGCTGCCCATTCTGGTCGCCACCGACGTCGCGGCGCGCGGGCTGCACATTCCGGACGTCTCGCACGTCATCAACTACGACCTGCCGCAGGACGCCGAGGATTACGTGCACCGTATCGGCCGAACGGCGCGGGCGGGCAATACCGGCGACGCGATTTCCCTGGCCTGCGAAACCTTTGTGTATTCGCTGCCGGACATCGAGTCCTACATTGGACACAAGCTCGACGCGACCATGCCCACCAGCGACATGTACGCCACCGACATCGTCAGGCCGGAGCCGCGCCCGCGCAAGAAGCGTGGCGGTGGACGACCAGGGGGCCGTCGCCGGCGCAGCGGCTCGGGTGGCGGCCGACGCTAAGCGCTGTCCGGGATGATATCCGCCAGGGTGGCCGCCGTCGGCCAGTGGCTGTGCTCGCGCACGCTGCCCTGGCTGTCGGGCTCGCTGAGCGCCAGCACCTGACCGATGCCGAACGCCGCCGCGGCGGCGACCACCGACGGACTGTCGTCCACGAACAGCGCCCGGGCCGGATCAAACGGGTAACAATCCTGCAGCCGCGCCCAGAACGCCTGCGATTCCTTGGCGTGCCCCAGCGCATGCGACGTGACGATATGGTCGAAGCGCTCCGATAGCCCCGTTCTCTGCATTTTCAGGTTCACGGAATCGGGATGGGCATTGGTGACCAGCCAGGCCGGCAGGCCGCGGCGCTTGACCGCGTCGAGAAACGGCAGCGTCGCCGGCAGAGTGGCGACCAGATGCGCCACCTCCTGTTTCAATGCCACCACGTCAAGCCCGGTGGTGTCGCTCCAGAAATCCGTGCAGTACCAGCTCAGCGTGCCGGCGTTGCCGGAGAAGACCGGATCAAGCCGCTCCCGCGCCACCGCTTCGGTCAGCGAGTGATGCTCCGCGTAGCGTGCCGGCAGGTGGTACTGCCAGAAGACGTTGTCGAAATGCAGATCAAGCAGCGTGCCGTCCATGTCCAGCATGACGGTATCCACGCGGCTCCAGTCGATCAGCGGGCGTTCGGATACGGCCATTCAGACAACCAGGCCAAGCAGAATCGCGTAGGGAATCCATCCCAGAACGACCACGCCGATGGCCCGGCCCGTGCTCTCATAGTCCAGCGCCTGGCGCGCCGCTACCACGTTCGCGCAGAGCATCCAGATATTGGCCGCCAGCAGGGCCAGCCCGCCCAGCAGCGGCACGACGCCGGCGATGCCGACAATGCCCGGCGCACTGGCAAAGCCGAGAGTACGCAGCAGCTGACCGATATCGGCCTCGGTTCTGGGTGCGGGCAGCAGCTTGGTGCCGACCAGCCACACCGTGCTGGCCCAGATCAGCCAGCCCAGCAGGGCCACCACGGCGCCGATCAGTGCGCCCTCGCCTGCTCCGCGGCCCAGACCCATGCAGACCGCGCTCATCACCACCACGGCGCCGGCCTGCAGCGTGGCGGATTCGTCGTGCTCAACGGCCTCGTAAGTCTTGGCGTCCAGCGCCGCCGCGCCGCGCATTCGATCAATGAGACGGTTCATGTCTGTCGATTCCCGCGTGAAGTTTCAGCCTGCGCATCATAGCGAAAGGGCGGGGTCGGTCGCAGCGTGACTGTCCCCAAGGTAAGATGCGCCGCCTTGCAGTGCCCCGGCATAGTCCGGCCCTGATCCAGCCACGCGCATACGGCAGCCCGACATGAAATCACTTTCCAACCTGTTGCCCGGCGTTCGCGCCATTGCCGAAGACGCCGGCGAAGCCATCATGCAGGTGTACAGCCGTGAATTCGAGGTCGAGGACAAGGCCGATGACAGCCCGCTGACCGAAGCAGACCTGGCGGCGCACCGCATCATCGTGGCCGGGCTGGAAGCACTGACGCCGGCCACGCCCTGTCTGTCCGAGGAGGGTGAAGCCGTCGAATTCGAAACCCGCCGCGGCTGGTCACGCTACTGGCTGATCGACCCGCTCGACGGAACGCGGGAATTCGTCAAGAAGAACGGCGAGTTCACCGTCAATATTGCGCTGATCGAAGACGGCGAGCCGGTGCTTGGCGTGGTGCATGCCCCGGTGCAGAAATGCAGCTGGATCGGCGCGCGTGGGGTCGGTGCGGAAAAGATAACGGAGCACGACAGCGCCCCGCTGCGCACCGCCGTGGCCGACCCCTCGCGTCCGCGTCTGCTGGTAAGCAAGTCGCACAATAATGACGAAACCCGCGCGCTGCTCGAACGCTTCGACGACTACGAGGCGCTCTCCGTGGGGTCATCGCTCAAGTTCTGCGTGGTGGCGGAAGGCGCGGCCGATTTCTATCCGCGCCTGGGGCCCACCTCGGAATGGGACACGGCCGCGGCCCATGCGGTGCTGCTTGAAGCCGGTGGCCATGTGGTAGACACCGCCGGCAAGCCGTTACGCTACAACCAGAAGGAATCCATCCTGAACCCGCATTTTCTCGCCTTCGGCGACGTACAGATTGATTGGCCTGCCTATCTGGAAGATTGAGACGGCAGCCTCAACCGGGACGCCGCAGTCACACGTTGCGCGCGTGCAGCAGCTTCCAGTATCCGAAAAGATTGACCGGCTCGATATCGACACTGTCCAGTTCGGCCGTGCTGAGGAATTCACCCAGCGGGAAGGAAGTCCGGAATCCCACGAGCTTGGAGATGGGCGAAATCATCCGTTCGCAGGCGGCAATGGGGCCGTCATCGCGACTGAAATGATTGATCACGAACAGGTCGCCGCCGGGGCGGCACACGCGCTTCATTTCACGCATCATCGCGGCCGGGTCGGGCACGACGGACGCGACATACATAGCCACGACCTTGTCGAAGCTGTTGTCCGCATACTCCAGAGCCTGTGCATCCATCAGCTCCAGCGAGATGCGGTGAGCGTCGCCATTCAGGCGCGCTCGCGCCTGTTCCAGCATGTGCGGAGATACGTCTATTCCGGTGACTTTCACGTCTTCCGGGTAGTGCACAAGCGACAGTCCGGTACCCACGCCCACTTCCAGAATCCGATCGCCCGGCTTGCAGCCCATCTTGCTGACGGCAAGTTGTCGGCCGGGCTCGAAAACGGCGCCAAACACACGGTCATAACTCTTGGCCATGCGTTTGTACGCTGTGACTACCGATTGTTCATCCATGCGCAAGCATCCTCCGTCAGGCAGCGTCCCGGCCGGCGGACTGCCGCGCCGGCTGGAGCGTGGCGGGTATCATACGCGTCGGCGCACAACGGGCCAATTCGGCTACGTCGGCGCGGCCGGCATCCGGCCCCCCGCGCGACCGCGAGTCAACCCCGACATTGGCATGGCAGCCTGGCCGCGGGCATCGTCCAGACCCGGCGGCCGCTTCGATTCGGGTCCGTCCTCGTCCACCGGTCGGTACTGACTGCCCTCACCAAAGAAGCGGACCGCACACAGACGCGGCGCCCGGCCCGGATCAAACCAATGCGGGACATTGGCCGGCAGGAGGATGAAATCGCCGGGCGAACAGAACAGGGCGTAAACGCTTCCGGCATGGCCGCGCAGACAGAACAGCGCCTGCCCGGCCAGTATCAGACGGCCCTCGTCCGCGCTGTGGCAATGCTCACGCAAGCAATTCCGGCGAATGCGATCCAGATCGGGGGTATCGGCGTGCAGCGTCAGCGCATCAATGCCCGAGAAGGCATGATCCTGCATCAGGCCATTCACCTGCTGCCGGCAGGATTCGATGATCTCGTCCTGGGCCGCGTCGAGGTCGGGAACCACGCCGGGCAGATAGACCTGCTCGAGCCGCACGCCCAGTTCGTCGAGCTGCGCCGCAATCCGGGCGCGGTCGGCCGTCGTGCTGACGGGCTCGATCTCGCCCGCTTCGTATGTTTTCAAAAGCGCCATTCAAATGTCCAGGCGCCATGGCAAGGCGCGGTTCGTGGTGCCGAAGCGCGCGCACTTTACCCGGTGTTGCCGGGTGAAACAACGAAACCGCGCGGCGGGTTTCCCCGGCCTGAAACACGCGCGCAAGCCGAACCGAGCGGCGCCAGCCGCACTATCACCGCCGGCCACGCAAAGCCGGTCCGCCGCCCACCAGCTGCGTCATGAATCGCCCAGACCGCGATTCGGTCCGAAACGCAACCGGCTACCTGAGTCTTTTGCAGCTGGCCTGGCCGATCATTCTGGCCAACTCGAGCGCCCCCCTGCTCGGCCTGGTGGATACGGCGGTCATCGGCCACACGGGCAACAGTGCGCAGGTGGGCGCGCTGGCGCTGGGGGGCCTGATCTTCGGCTTCATGTACTGGAGCATGGGGTTCCTGCGGATGGGCACGACCGGCTTCACCGCCCGTGCGGACGGCGCCGGAGACGAATCGGAGATACGCGCTGCGGCCGGTCGGGCGCTGCTGCTGGGCCTGGGGATTGGCGCGGTCTTTCTGGCGCTGCAGTGGCCCCTGCTTCGAGGCGCGCTGCTGCTGCTTGGCGGCAGCGAGGCGGTGGAAGGCGCGACCGCGGAATATTTTGCCTACCGAATCTGGGGCGCACCGGCGGCGCTGGGCAGCTTCGCGCTAATGGGCCTTTTCATTGGTCTGGGAAAAAGCGGCTACCTGCTTGCCGCCCAGCTGTTCCTCAACGGCCTGAACGTCACCCTGGACCTGTGGTTCGCCGGCTGGCTGGGCTGGGGTGTCGCGGGCGTGGGGCTGGGTACCGCCCTGGCGGAATGGGCGGCATTCGGCTTGTCCCTGTGGCTGGCGTGGCGCCTGCTTGGCGGGCGTCACAACGACGTCCTGCCATTCCTGCCGCTGGACAAGCTGCGGGACAGCGCAGGCTGGCGCGCCACGCTGCGGGCCAACAGCGACATCATGCTGCGCACGCTGCTGATGCTGGCCGCCTTCTCGTTCTTCATCAACAGCGGCGCCGGGTTCGGCGACGCAGTTCTGGCCGCCAACCATATTCTGCTTCAGCTGATCAGCCTGAGCGCATTCTTTCTGGATGGTTTTGCCAACGCGGTAGAGCCTATGGTCGGGCGCGCGGCTGGTCAGGGCAATCTGCGGCAGTTCGACCGGGCGGCCCGCCGCTCGCTGCATCTTGCCGCGGTTACGGCCATGCTGCTGGCAACTCTGATCGCCGCGTTCGGCCCGCTGGCGGTGGGCTGGATGACCGACCTGACGCCGCTACGCGTGCTGGCGGGCCAGTACATGCCGTTCTGCGCGATCTACGTGCTGCTCTCCTTCGGCGCTTTCCAGCTTGACGGCATCTTCATCGGCACCAGTCGAACAGCGGCCATGCGCAACATGTCCCTGTTGTCGGTCGCCGTCTTCCTGGCAGCCGGTGTGCCGGCGGCAGCCCTGGCCGGAAACACGGGGCTGTGGATTTGCTTCATCCTGTATGTCGCGGCGCGCGCCGTGACGCTGGCGTTCTGCATGCCAGCGCTGCGACGCAATATCCGACAATCACAGACAGCTTCCGATCCTGAATGAGTCTGATCAACCTGGGCAATCTGCCGCTCGCGGCGGTCATTGCGGTGTTTCTGGCATCGGCCGGCGTCATCGCGCTGGCCGGCACTCGCATGACGCGACTGGCCGATCGGCTGGCCGACCTGACCGGTATGGGTGAAGCGCTGTTCGGCGCGGTCCTGCTGGGCGGCGTGACATCGCTGCCGGGCATCCTGGCGTCGGTGGTGGCGGCGCTCGAGGGCTACCCGCAGCTGGCCGTCAGCAACGCCGTGGGCGGGATTGCGGCGCAGATCACCTTTTTGGCCGTGGCGGATATCTTCTACCGCAAGGCCAATCTTGAGCACGCGGCCGCCTCGGTTGAAAATCTGGTCCAGGCCGCCCTGCTGGGTGCCCTGCTGTCGATTCCGCTGCTCGCCATGTCGGCCCCGGACTTCCACGTCTGGGGCGTCAATCCGGCGTCGGTGCTGCTGATTGGCGCCTATGTGTTCGGCATCCGCCTCGTGGCACAGGCACGCAGCGGCGCCTACTGGCAGCCGCGCCACACCGCCGAAACCACGCTCGACGAACCGGATGAGCCGGCGCCTGGCGCAACGCGCAGTGCGCTATGGCGGGTGTGGGGCGCGTTCGCGCTGTACGGCGGCATCGTTGCCGTCGCCGGCTACACCGTCGCCGAAAGCGGTATCGCCCTGAGTCAGCGCACGGGGCTGTCGGAAACGGTGGTGGGCGGTCTGTTCACGGCCATCGCCACGTCACTGCCCGAGCTGGTGACCTCCATCGCCGCCGTGCGGCGCGGCGCCCTGACGCTGGCAGTGGGCGGCATTATCGGCGGCAACAGCTTTGATGTGCTTTTCGTGGCCTTCTCGGATGTGGCCTACCGCCCCGGCTCGATCTACCACGCCATCAACGAGCAGCAGATTTTCGTCATTGCGCTCAGCCTGCTGCTCAACGGCATCCTGCTGCTGGGCCTGCTGCGCCGCGAGCGGCGCGGAATTGCCAACATCGGTTTCGAAAGCTTTCTGGTGCTCCTGCTCTACGCCGGCGGTTTTGCCCTGATCAGCCTGAGCCAGGCATGACGGACAGCATCAGGCAGCAGCTGCTTGACGCCCTTGCCCGGCTTGAATCCGGCGAGCAGGCCCGGCGGGGCATGGGGCAAACAGTCGAACTGGACCAGACGCGTACCGGCCGGCTGTCACGCATGGACGCCCTGGCGGCCCAGCAGATGGCAGCCGCCGGGGAACGTCGTGCCCGCGCGCAGATACAGCGGCTCAAGGCCGCTCTGCGTCGTGTCGAAGACGGCAGTTACGGCGACTGCCTGGACTGCGGCGAGGCCATTGCGCCCGGCCGGCTGCAGGCGGATCCCGCCGCTACATGCTGTATCGCCTGTGCCAGCCGCCGCGAGACCGGGTGACCGAGGCCGCTATTCCGGCGCTATCAGCAGCTCGCGTAGCTGATCTGCCACGCCGCCACAGGCGGCCGATCGGGTACGCGCCACCATGGGAATGGGAATCAGCACCGCCGGCATGTAAGACGTGCCGGTGGCGTCCACGCTGACGCGGCCCACCGCGGTGCGCTTTTCAAGATCCCAGACCGATGCTTCGTATTCCGCCTGATTCTCCCACCAGACAAAGCCGAGGCACCCGCCGCCACCGGGCCCCGCCGCGCAGGACATGCCGCCCCCGCGGTCCTTGTCGCTGGTGTAGCCGTCCAGCCAGACCAGATACCGCACCCCCAGCTCGGCGACCCGCGCTTCGACCGCGCTGTCGGCCAGCAGCCGGGCCAGACCGGCCGGATCCTGCGGCGCCGTGCGCGGCTCGAACCAGGGAAACATGCCGTTGCGGAAATCGGCCTCCGAGAGCACGGTGACCGGGCCACCCTCCAGCCGGTCCGCCACGCAGGCGACCACGCCCGCCTCGGCCTGATTACCGACGTTCTGCTTGCGGCCCAGCACGACCACACCGTGGCCGGAGCCCGGCGCCGCGGCGGTCACCGGCGATTCGCGCAACTGCTCCACCTTGCTGCTCACACAGCCACCCAGCGCCAGGCCGAGGGCCAGAGTGACGATCGCGCGCCGGCTAGCGCTCGACATGACTCTGCAGCGCTGCATCCCGCGCAAACCGGACCGCGAAGCCGGCAGCCGCATCGCGCAGCGCCATTTCCGTGGCGTCGCGCAACGCATCGCTGCCGCCCAGGAAACGGGCCTCACTGCGGCCATAGGCAGTCAGCGGCCACTCGCTCAGCAGCGTCCCCTGTCCATCGTGAAAACGAAGCTGGTACTTGAACCAGGCTTCGTAGAATTCCGTGAAGCTCAGCTCGGGCGTGCTGAACTGGAAATCCACCAGCTCGGGCGTCACCACGAGATCGACTTCCGGCGCCGGCTGCTCGCCTTCGAGGCGCTCGGACTGCGTGAACATGCCGTCCAGAAGCTGACTGAACATGGCGGTGTTGGCCTGGCCAATGGCAATATCCCAGCGACCGGCGCCTTCCAGTTCCTCGCTGTGCCGATAGTTGGCGAACGCGGCGCTGACTCGCAGCGCCACCCGCGCGTCCTTCTTCTGCATGACGGGCACGGGGAATTCCTGCCCCACCTGAACCGACTTCGGCCCGCAGCCCACCATCAGCAGCATCGTCACCAGCCCCAGAACAGGGAAAGATCGCCCGGCAGCGCGTGTCATTTGAGATCCTGCAAGCCCACGAAGGTGCCCCCGTTTTCGTAGCACAAGGTACGCATGAGCGTGGCAAAGCGGATGCCCGTGGGCCGCGCCCCGCCGCCGGCAAACTGCACCGGAAAGCCCACGGCATGAATGCGCACCCGGTGGCGGCCCCGCGCGTCGCGCGGATTCAGCCGCGCAACCGTATCCAGCACCTGCTGCACCGACGGCCCCGTGAATTCGTCGCCGAAGACGTAAAGACTGACGCGGTCATTGTTGCGGCCGTAGGTCTGGATGGCCCGGGCAATACCCTCCACCGGGCTGCTGTTTGAGAACGGCTGCCAGCTGCGCAACTGCTCCAGAATGACTTTCCGGCGACCGGGCGTATCGGGAATCCATTTGCCGGCATAGCTGCCGAACAGATAGTCGCCCATGTCGTTCATCACCTGGATGCCTTTCACCCGCGGGTAGATATCCAGCGTCTGTTCCAGCTTGCGCAGCATGTATGGCCAGGCGTAGCTCTGCATGCTGCCGGAGGTGTCAATGATGAAGATGATGTATTCGCTGTCCACCGGAATGCCGCCCACGGGGGCATCCGGCCGGCGCGCCGGGCTGTTGGCCAGCAGCCTTCGCATCTCTTCGGTGAGTTCCTGACGCGCAATGGCCAGTCTGTCCTCGATGGTGGCCGCGGCTCGAGACTCCAGTCGGTTGTCCTTCTCCGCCGCCTGCCTGCTGGCGGCTGCCGGCGCGAGTCTGGCCACGCGCTGTCGCGCCTGCGCCAGCCGGTCCTGCTCATCCGCCAGTTTTTCCTGCAGGCTGGTGACCGTCTGTTCCAGCTGCGGTAGCCGCGAGGCCAGCTCCTCCGCCATGTTTTCCATACCGGTGCCGCGATCCTCCACGATGGTCGGCTCGGCAGTCTTGGTGAGCACCAGCAACAGCACGATGGCGCCAAAGCCGCAGCAGATGGCGTCCAGAAAGGACAGGCCAATACCGTCCGAGTCGTCCCGCCGGCGTCGTTTGAGCCGCATCAGGGCCAATCTCTCGACGGGCTCAGAAAGGCGCCACCGGTCTGCTGCGCCAGCGCCCAGTAGCTCGCAGAGGCCAGCGGATCACCCTCGATGGGCAGCAGGATCACGTTGACGGGTACGCCGCCGGGCAACAGGCCGCGGGCGTTGTTGAACAGCTTGAGACGATCGTTGCCCGACACGGCGCCGGTGTTACGCGCCGCCGCATCCTGCGTGGGCAGGCCGTCGGTCACCAGATAGATCTGATCCGGACGAGGGGAGAGTTTCGCGGCCGCCGCGAAGGCGTTGTGCAGGCTGGTGCCGTTCTCGGGACGCGTCGCCCGCAGTCCGCGTACGGCCTCCGACAGGCGGGCACCGCCCGCCGCGGACAGCCATTGGCCGTCTGTGCCGGCTATCGTGGCGCGGGGCTTGGTGTTGAAGGCGTACAGCTGGAACTGGGCGCTCGCGGGCATCTGGGCCGTTAACCAGTCCACGGTGCGCAGCGCACGCTGCCACTTCTCGGCACCTTGTCGCCGGCTGTCCGACATGTTCCGCAACCGAATTACATCGACGATGCTGTCGGCGAGCATGCTGGCCGACACGTCAGCCAGAATGAGAATACGGCGGCCCTCCACGACCAGGCCAGTCAGATACTGGCGCTGACCTTCGCCCTGGAAGTCGCGGGTGGCGTCACCCTGCGCCTGCTGGCGCTCGCGAAGCGATTTGACCTCCGCCTCCAGGCTGCGCACCTCCTCCTGCAGGCTGGCGATACGCTCACCGCTGTCATCCGGCGGACGGGGGTCGGGCTGTGTGTCCAGCGCCTGCTGCAGGCTGGCCGCCTGGGCCTGCGCCGCCTTGCGCTGCTTCTCGGTTTCCTCCAGCGCCGCGGCCAGCTCCCGCTGCGCCTGCCGTTTTTCGAGCACCTCGTCTTCCACCAGACTCAGCCGTGCGGCGACATCGCGATGGGTGTCCACGGCGCGCACTTCGGTGGAATGGTTGATGATCATGAACAGCAGAATGACGGCGCCCAGACCACAGGACATGCAGTCGATGAACGACAGGCTGAAGGTGCTGAAAGCACGCTTGCGCCGTGCCACTTCAGGCCTCCACGTGCACCAGCGTCCAGCGCCGGCCGTCGCAGTCCAGTACATCGCCACAGCTCAGTTCAGCGGGCTCGCTCAGCACCCCGCCGTTCAGGGACACCGGGGCCTTGGCGGGCTGCAGCGCCCAGACGCCGTCCCGCGTCAGCATCGGACCACCCGGACCCGAGCCCTGCAGCAGGCCTTCCGAAAGGCGCCGGGCCACGCCCGATTCGTCAAGCAGATGCGTGGGGGCGGGGTCTTGCGGCGCCGAGGCGGTCGCCGCTGGCGCAGGACACGCCGAGGCAGTTTGCCGCGGCAGACGCGTCACGAATGCCGGCGCCGCCGCATCGCTGCGGATGTCCGCCGCCGCCGCGCAGGCCGCGCGAACCAGGTCGGTCTCGCTGAAAGACCGGATATCGGCGTCCAGCCCATCCATCAGACCCGGCAGACGGGCCAGCACGTGATCGACGAACACCGGCCCCTCGGCAGCCGCGATCCGCTGCCGTAGCGGCTCGTAGACCGATTCCGCTGCAGCGACGAGATCCCGCCGCTGCAGTTCCACGCCGTGCGTGCGTCCGCCCGCCTGCAGCTCCATGCGGCCGGCCGGCGCATCGTCCAGGCGCGCCAGGCCGTCGGGCAGGGCGTCGTAGAGCTGCTGCTCCACCGCGGCCTCGTGCAGCGGGTCGAACCGGGCCTGCCGCACAAAACACTGGGCGATATGCCGGACCCAAAGATCATCCAGACCGGCAAGCCCCTGCCGCAGCAGCAATTCGCGATCCGTCAGGCTGACCGAGTCTCCCACCGTCACGCTTGTTTCCCAGACCGAATGCAAGCCGGCCTCAAGCACCGTGACGGGCCCCGGCGCCGCCGCGGCAAGTCCGGGCAACAGACCGCTGGCCACCAGCCCGGTCACGTTCACGTTCATCGACTGGGTCACGCCCAGCAGCAGCGCCAGGGCGGCAGCATCCAGCCAGGGCGGCACGGCCAGCAGGTATTCGCCTGCCTCATCGTCCGCTTCGGCCAGTAGCGACTGCAAATGGAAATACGCCAGGTCCGCGTGATGCCGCGCTCGCCCCGCCGGCCGCCGCAGCGGCTGCTGATTCAGCTCGCTCCAGAAGCGATTGAAGCTGTGACGCGGGTTGATCCGCGCGCGCTGCCGGGCGGGCTGCCCCAGCAGCAGCCGGCTGCCCTCCGCCACGGCAAAGCCGGGGCTGCAGGCCAGCAGGCCGTCCTGACCACCCAGCGCCAGCCGGGCGTCGTTGACGTAAAGCGCGGCGAGGTCAGTGCTCATGCGGAGCCTGCAGGTTCTGCAGCAGCCGGCGGTCGCAGGCGTCGTGCGTGTCCAGCACCAGACGTTCCTGCATGAGCTGCAGCTGATGCAGCAGGAACATCAGGATGATGGACAGCACCAGCGCCACGAAGGTGGAATTGAAGGCCAGCCCCAGCGCCGCGGTGACGCCACTGATGTCCCCGTCCACGGCCTGCTGCGCCAGCCCAAGCGCCTCGCCGATGCCGCGGACCGTGCCGATGAAGCCGATGGAGGGAATGGCCCAGGCGATATAGCGCACCATCGACATTTCCGAATCCAGCCGGTCATTCTCGGCTTCGCAGACGCTGCCCACCGCGTCGGAGACGTCCTGGATATTGCCGGTGGAGCGAAACCGGTGCAGCGCCGCCAGCAGCGCGCGGGGGTAAAGGTAGGTGCGCTGCGGCTGCTCGAGCGCCTCGAGCGAGCGGGCGTACTCCCGCGTGTCCTGCGGCAGAATGCTCTCGCCGGCGCCCAGCGGCAGCAGATCGGTTTCCAGTAGCCGCCGCTCGCGATTCACACCGGCGGCCTTGAGCGCCAGCAGCGCCATTGCCCAGAGCATGAGAATAAAGCAGACCTCCTGCTCGTAATCGCGGATGATCACCCACACCGATCGTTCGGGAATGTGGTCGGGATTCTCCGCCAGTTGGGCCTGCTGAACCGCGTCGTGCGCGCGGGCCTGCGGCCGGATTACCCCCACGTAGGCCGCGTGTACAAAGATGATGGCAATCAGCAGCGCAAACAGCTGATAGACGAATTCGACCGATAATCTGCCGCGCATGAGTTGTGTCCTATATATCGGCCGGAAAGGCCACGACCGTGTCGGCCCGGATACGTTCGGACGGCTTGAAGTCGCGGCGCGGCGGCGGGGGCGCTTCCCGCTCGGCCGGCGTGGATGCCGCGGACTCGCCGGCCGGCGGCTTCTCCGTCGCTTCCTGCCGGGTCGGCTGCGCCGCCAGCAGCGTAGCCGTGGCCAGTCCGACCAGCGCGAGGGTCAGGGTGAGTAATCGACGCGTCATTCCTCAGCCTCCGCATAACGGGCAATCCTGAAACCCAGATCATCGCGGCCGCTGCCGGCGCTGTCACGCCAGGCCAGTCGCAGCTCGGTGATCCGGCCGTGGCGCCAGCTCGCGCCGCGCACCCGGTGCTCGCCGCCGGCATCGCTGCCAAGCGGATCGGTGAGTTCCGCACGCGGCACCAGGCTGACCCCGCCGCTGCTGTCGTTGACCCACTCCGAGACGTTGCCGCCCAGGTCGTGAATCCCCAGCGCATTGGCCGCGAAACGGCCGACCGGAGCCGCCGCGCGAAAGCCGTCGTCGTAGCTGTCGAGATGCT
This sequence comes from Salinisphaeraceae bacterium, assembly GCA_002683405.1. Taxonomy (GTDB): domain Bacteria; phylum Pseudomonadota; class Gammaproteobacteria; order Nevskiales; family Salinisphaeraceae. The sequence continues at coordinate 200,693 of NYTH01000028.1, forward strand.
CGCTGAGCAGCGCCGCCGAGGCGCGATCGGCGTAGTTGCCGGCACGACCGGTGGGCGGCATGGTCTGGCCCCAGGCATATTTCAGGTCGCGCCCGCCGGCGAAGCGCGCGGCATAGGCCCATTCGGCCTCGGTCGGCAGCCGGTAGCCGGTATTCACAGGCGTCACGAGCTGGCCGCCGGCGTAGGCGGCAGGCAGGCCGTCGCGCTCGCTCAGCCAGTTGCAGAAGGCCGTGGCCTCGGCCCAGGACACGCGCACCACCGGGTAGTTGTCGTTGTCCAGCGTGGTGCGCTCGACGATGCCCGAAGAATGACCGGACTTGAACTGCCGGAAGGCCGCATTGGTGACTTCGTGCACGGCCAGATAGAACGGCCGCGTCAGCCGGACAGGCTGCTGGACCTCGTTGTTCTGCCGGCCCTGTTCGCGCCGCGGCGAGCCCATGGTGAACCGGCCGGGCTGAATCAGGACCAGCGACTGACCGGTCGCCGCAGTCACGCGCGCCGGCACGGCCTCCGCCTTTGCCTGCGCCTGACTTTTCAGCCGGATATTCAGCGACTGGGCCGTGTCCGGCCGCGGCGTGACGCTCACCTCGTGGCTCACGTAACCGGGCTTGCGGATACTCAGCTTGTGCGGCACCGCGGTAAGCCGGAGCGTCTGGCTGGCGGCGCCGCGATCGGTACCGTCGACAAACAGGCGCGCATCGGCCGGCGTGGCGGTGACCCGGATCTCACCGAGCACGGGCTCCAGCTCGAAACTGGCGCTATCCTGCTCATCCGCGTTCAGCGTGAAGCGACGGCTCGCCGCACTGTAGCCGGCCTTCGTCAGCTTGATCAGGCTGTCCTGACCGGGCTTGAGGCTGACGGTGAGCGGCGTGCTGCCCTGGAACTGCCCGTCCACGGTCACGCTGGCCCCGGCCGGACGGCTGGTCAGTTTCAATCGGCCCAGGGCCGGCTGCAGCGTCACGGTGTCCAGCTCGCGCGGCTGGTCGGCCTTGACGGTCAGGGGCTGGGTACGCGTTTGATAACCGGCCAGCCGATAGGTGATTTCGTGATCGCCGGCGCCCACGTCCGTAGTCAGCGGGGTCTGCCCGCGCGGCTTGCCGTCGATCAGCACGGTGGCGCCGGCCGGCTGGCTGGAGAAACCGATGGCCGCCCAGGCCGGCACGAGTTCGGCGTCCACCTGTAGCGCCTTGTCCAGCCCCTCGATGGTGATTTTCTCTCGCCAGACTTCATAGCGCTCTGCGCGCAGCGTCAGGTCATATTCGCCGGGTGGCAGCTTGTGATCCCGCAGCGGCGTTTCGCCCACGGGCTGTTCGTTCACGCTTCCCCGGGCGCCCGCCGGCGTGCTGCTGACGCCAAGGCGCCCGGGCAGCTTCTGCAGCTTGAAATCGAAGACGGCATCCTCGCCCGGCTTGACCGTTATGGTTTGCGAAAACGGCTCGTAACCGGCGCGCGAGGCCTGCACCTGGTAGTTACCCGGTCGCATCAGGCGACGCTCGCCTACGGGCAGGCTCCAGCCGCCCGACACCGACACCGACTCGGCGGCCGGTTCGAAACGCAGTTGCACCGATAACGCGGTCAGCAGATACCAGGCCGCCACAGCAAAAATCAGCAGCCCCGCGCCCACCACGAGGGCCAGCGGTCGTACCGGCAGTCCGGACGCAGACGCTGACGCCTGACCGGGCGGCTCGAATCGCGCGGGTTGTACCCGGTCGTGATCCTGATCGCCGCCCGGCCCGGTCAAATTCTCTCCTGACAGACGATGCGGATCGGACCTACCGTCTCGGCGTCCGGCGCCACGGTGAACTCGCGCCGCACGTCACGATAGCCTTCGCGCCGCCCGACGGCCGTGTAGTCACCCGGCCTGAGTTCCAGGCTGTGATCGGCAAATGTCCCCAGCTCGCCCACATGGTGAATGGCCACCACGGTCTGGTTATCGGACGTCAACACCACCGGAACCGGCGTCTGCGCCTGCTCAAGCGCCTGCGCCAGCTGGCGTGTCTGCGCATCCAGCTTTTCCCGCGGCGCGGGCAGCTGTTTGGCCTCGGCCAGCAGCCTCGCCACGTCCTGCCGCACGGCCGGCTCGCTCAACCGGCCGGTGTTCTGCAGGTGATAGGCGAGTTTGCTGTCCAGCGCCGCGCGTTCGGCGGCCCGCGCCTGTCCTTCCTGGGCGAACTTCAGGCTCGGATCAGCCTGCAGCGCTGCCTGATAGGCGGCTTCGGCATCCTCCCAGCGTTCGGCCTGCTCGGCCTGGCGGCCCGCCTGGCGCTGGCCGTCGACCTGACGCGCCTGCAGCGTCGTGTTGATGCGGGACAGCGCATCCTCCACCTCGACCGAATCCGGCCGCAGGCGGCCGGCGCTTTCCAGCGTGTCACGCGCCTGCGTCAGATTGCCCTGTTCGAGTTCCTGCAGGCCCTCGGACAGCCGCGCACGGTAGACGCGATCATTTATCAGACCCTGAACGCGGGCGCGCGCCTGCCGGGCGTCGTTGTACTCGGCGTCCAGCTCGACCGCCTTGTCATAGGCATCCCGGGCGCCGACCATGTCTTCCGCGGTTTCCAGATTGCGGCCCTGCCGCATGAACTCGAGCACTTCTCCCCGCTTGCCGGCCCGTTCCAGCAGACGAGCAGCCTCGGCGTTGTCCGGGCGCACGGCAGCGGCCATTTCGAAGGACTTCACGGCCGACTCGTAGTCGCCCTGATCCAGCTGTTCCCGGCCTCGCGTCATGGCCTGTTCGAATACGGTCTCGCGGCTGTCCGTTATCTTCACGGCCGAAGCCCGGGCTTCCTCGAAGGCGACGGAAGCCAGCTCGTAGTTCCGGGCGGACATCTCGCGGTCGCCCTTGTCGACGAGATGATTCAGCCCCTGCCAGGCCTGCGCTGCCCAGCGCGGCGCCCCCTGCTGCTCCAGCGCATCGCGCATTTCCACGACTTCGGCGCGCACCGCCTCCGCGGCTTCCCGCTGTTCCAGCAGGGCGTCGGCATCGGCCGCAGTCGACGCGGTCGGCGCGTCCGCGTCCACATCGGGCTCGTCGGCAGACTGCGCATCCGGCGCCGGGGTGGCATTGCTCTCAGCCTGGCTCGGAGCTGCCGCGGGGGCGGGAGACGACGCCGCGGCCGGCGCCTGTGGTGGCGGCGCTGCAGACTGTTCGCGCTCGGCCACCTGGCCCGGCAGCCAGAGGAACACCGCACCGCCCAGACACAGCAACCCGAGCAGCCCCCAGAGCAGGATGCCGGTGGACATCGCGCTCTCCGGCTCGCGGTATCCGGGCTGCGCCTCGGGTTCGTCCAGCTTCACGTAGGCGGGGTTGATCCGCTGGAAGCTGTCGGCGTTGCCGCCTTGTTGTTGCTTGTCATCTGTCATGTTCACGACCGGGGCTTGAGGCGGCCACTGGCGGACCACCGGGGAGATGAGACGTCGAATGAAGCCGGAGGGCAGCGGCCCCCGCCGACGCTAGCGCGCCTGATTCTCCGCATCCTCACCGTTGCTGACAAGGCCGGTTTCTTCCGCATAGATCCGGTGCAGCAGCTTGCGCCAGTCCTCGTACTGCTGTTCGGCCGAGCCGGACAGCGTGACGGTCTGGTTCTCCAGTTCCACCACGGTGGGCTTGACGTCGCTCTCGAGCGAGCGCCCCAGCTCTTCGAGGGACGCGGCGTGAAGCTCGGATTCGCGCCCCTTGTCGAGCCCGCTCTTGAACATGTAAACGCCGGCCGCAATGGCGCCTACCGAAGCAGCGGACTGGGCCGAGCCCCGCCGGATATCGCCCGAACTGGGATTCGAGCCGCCGCTGCCGCCGGCGGTAATCAGGCCGGCCACGCCCGCCACCACGGCCGCGGCGCCCGCAAGCTTGCGCGTCAGCGATTGCCGGCTGAGGGTGTTGTAGGCCTCGACCTCGGTGTAGGCGGCCGAGCGCCATTCGTCGTAGTTGGGGTCGATCTGGGTCCGAAAGAGCTGGTAGTGCTGATCCAGCGAATCGATCAGCGCGTAGTCGCGCGCTCTGATCTGCTCGATACGCTGCCGGAACGGATCGTCGGCGGCCGGCAACCCTTTCACCGAGTATCGACCGCCCTTGGCCGCCAGATAGCGCGAGTAGGCAGCCGGCGCGATGTCCGCACCGAAACGCAGTTCGGACACCCGGCGCAACGCCACCAGCTCGCTGCTCTCCAGCTGCCGCCGGGCTTCGAGCAGATCATCGGCAATCCGGTTGTAGACGGCCTGGAACGGGTCGGTGCGCGCCAGCACCTCGGGCCGATAGTTCAGCTTGGCGGCTTCGTGACTGTAGGTCCGGTCGAGCCATTCGCGGCCGCTGGCGTCCTCAGCGGTAATCTGCAGCTTCAGTTCCAGGCCGTCCGACTGCAGGATGCGGCCGCTGACCAGCAGTTCCGACCAGGGGATCGGCTCGGGCACCACGCGCACCGCGCCCCACTGCCCCGTACTCTGCAGCGTGTCGCGCAGCATGACCGGCATGTAGCGGCTTTCGGCCTTGCGCACTTCCGGAAAGATGTATTCCGCCTCCTGCTCTTCCACGGACTCGGGAATATTCGGGTCGAACATCGCAATGTTGATGTTGACCAGCTTTTCTTCCGGCAACTCGGTTTCGGCATGTTCCGGCGGGGTGGCGTCGACGCGCTTGACCGACTGCGTTGCACAACCCGCCTGCAGGAGCATTGCGGTGAACAGGGCCGCCAGGCCCGCCTGCCCGGCGCGGGCACGGCCGGGCGCCATCGAAAGGCTGAACATCAGCGATTACTCCGTTTGTAGGCCCGGTACTCTTCCCAGAGTTTTTCCCTGAGTTCCGGATCGGTCTCGTTTTCGGCCGCCTCCCGCAGCTGGCGGGCGACCACGTCATCGTCCTGCCCGCTGGGTATGTCCGCCGGCGGGGGCGGCAGATTGTTGCGAGTGGCGCTGGCCACGCTGCCGGTATCGCGCACCGGATTGTCCTCGTCCGCGCCGCGCTCGCCCGGCGGCAGCGGCACGCCGGCCGCGTCGTAGCCGCCCTGCCCGGCAGGATCATCGCCACCGGCGCCGGAACCGCCTCTCTGGGCGTCACGGTCGGCCTGGGCCTGGCCCTTTTCGTCCAGCTCGTACTGCTCGCGCATCAGCCGCTCGTCGAACACCGCCAGGCTGCGGTCGAACTCCTCGTCCAGCGCCTCCTGGCGCTCACCACGCGTCTGCGCGCCGCTGGCGGGCTCGCCAGACGAGGGGCTGCCGCCGGCCGGGCGCGAGACGGCATCCCCGCCGCTCGGCGCGGCCTTCGCCTGCTGCGATTGGCCTTGCGCGTCCGGGGCTTGTCGCGTGTCGGCAGGGGCTGGCGCGGGGGCGCGGCTGGCGGATGACGAAGCCGGCGGCGATGGCGGCGAGGCCGGGTTGCTGGCACAGCCGGCCGTCAGACCGGCCATGACCAGCCCCAGCAGACCGATGCCCGCCCGATTTGCAGCAATTCGCCCTCGCCTCATGCCCTGTTGGACAGTGAATGCATGTACAGGTTTCATGAGTCCGACTCCCCGCCCGCGTCTCCGGGCGTTTCGGGCAGATAGCGAAAGCGCATGCGATACAGCACGTCGCGCGTGAATTCGGCGCCGCTGGCCGTCACCCGCGGGCGAAACCGGGCTTCCCGCAGCGCGCGCTCGGAGCGCAGCCGCATGTCGGCGGCCTCGGCCGGCACAATGTCTTCCGCTTCGGGCACGCTCACGCGACCCTGCGGCGTCACGTTGAAGCGAAAACTCACGTAGCCCTCGGGCAGGCCCGCGGCCGGCAGCTCGCCCACCCCGTCACGCGGCGCGGGTCGGGGGACGAACAGCGGCTGCGCGGACCCGAACCAGCTCGTTTGCAGCTCGGGCCTGCCCGCCTCTTCCAGCAGCGCCCAGGCGTGCCCGTAAAGCTGGTTGGCCCGCTTCGGGCTTCTGAAGGTCATGTAATAGTCGCCGAGCTCGCGCTTGAGCCGCGCCAGATCGACCGCCGAGAAGCGCTCGGGGTGCTTGCGCGCAATTTCGTCGGCCAGCTCGAGATCGGCCAGACCGTAGGTTTCCGGCTCGTAGGCCGCGCGATAGCTGCGCGCCAGCGCCTGCAGCGTTTCCACCTGGCGCCAGTCGTCAGCACCGTAGCGCGCCCGGATGAGTTTGAGCTTGTCCCGCAGCACCAGCCGCTGCTGCCAGTACTGGCCGGTACGGCCCAGAAAATCGCCGACCTGCTCGGCCGTTTCCAGGGCGTCGTCGCTGGCCGGGCCCTGACTCTGCTGCACGATCGACAGCTGCGCGCGGGCGTGGGCCTGCGCCTGTTCGTACTGCCCAAGCGCCAGGCTGGTTTCTGCCAGCCCCCGCAGGGCGGGCAGCTGGGTTTCGCTCTTGAGGCCGTAGCTGGAGCGCGCCGTGAAAAAGGCCTGCCCCAGCGCCTCCTGCGCCGGCTGGTAGCGGCCGCGACCGTATTCGACCACGCCAATGCCGTAGTAAACGGGCAGCTGACGAGGGTCACGGGCACCGTTACCGCCGGCCGCAATCAGATCGAGTGCCTGCTGATAATGCCCGATCGCGGTCTGCGGCTCGCCCAGACGCTGGTACAGATGCCCCAGGTTGGTCTGCACCGCGATGCGGCTATCCGTATCGTCCGGCTCGGCGGCCAGGTCCAGCAGCAGGCCCAGCGCGTCGGGCAGTCGGTCCTGCCGAACGGCCGCGTCGATGCGATCCTGCTGCGCAGGGGCCGCCGGCATGGGCAGCAGTGCAGGCAGGGCCAGCGAGTTCAGTTCGATATAGGGCGGCCCGGGCTCCGGCAGACCGACCTGGGCCTCGGCCGGCAGAACGCCGGCGAAGCAGATCATCCCCAGCATGGCCCAGCGCCGGACGCCTGCGGCCGGATCGGTTGATCTAGCTTGAATCTGACTGCGCATCGGCAATCACGGCCCCCGGGTTGAACAGCCCCTGTGGATCAAGCGCCTGCTTGATGACACGCATCATGCCGGTTTCCTGGCTTGACGCACGCTGAACAAGCTCGTCGCGCTTGAGTCGGCCAATACCGTGCTCGGCGGCGAAGGAGCCGTCCATGTCATCGACGATATCGTGAATCATGCGGTTGAACTCGGCCTGTCGGGTCATGAAGTGCGCGCCGTCGGCGCCGGTCGGCTGCGACAGGTTGAAGTGCAGGTTACCGTCGCCGATATGCCCGAATGCACAGATACGCAGCGCCGGCTCGGCCCGATGCACCGCGCGGCTGGCACGCGCCAGCAGTTCCGGGATGCGGGAGACCGCAACCGAGATGTCGTGCTTGATCGACGCGCCTTCGCGTGTCTGCGCTTCGGGGATATTTTCCCGTATGCGCCAGAAGTCGCCCGCCTCACGCAGACTGGACGCCACGACTGCGTCGCGGATTTCGCCGGCGTCCAGCGCCTGGGCCAACGCCGACTGCAGCGCCGATTCAAGCCAGTCACCACCCGCCGGCGACGACAGCTCGACCAGCAGGTACCAGGGCTGCGGCGACTCGAAGGGGTCGCGGCAACCGTCGATGTGCCGCACGGCGATATCCATGGCGAACCGGGGAAACAGTTCGCAGGCAGTCAGGTTGTCCCCACTGTCCGCACGCAGCCGGCGCGCTAGGGCCAGCCCTGACGCGGGGTCATCCAGCGCAAGCAGGGCCGTGTAACGCTGGCGCAGCGGCGGGAACAACTTGAGCACGGCGGCGGTGATAATGCCCAGCGTGCCTTCGCTGCCGACGAAAAGCTGCTTCAGGTCGTAGCCGCGATTGTCCTTGCGCAGCCCGCGCAGCGCCGACCAGACGCTGCCATCCGCCAGCACCACCTCCAGCCCCAGCACCAGATCGCGAGTGTTGCCGTAGCGCAGCACGTTCAATCCGCCGGCATTGGTCGCGAGATTGCCGCCGATCTGGCAGCTGCCCTCGGCGCCCAGGGAAAGCGGGAAAAACCGGCCGGCATCCGCCGCCGCCTGCTGTAGATCGGCCAGCACACACCCCGCTTCCACGGTCATGCTGTCGTTGGCCGCATCAAGCGCCCGAATGCGGTTCAGGCGAGACAGCGAAAGCAGCACCTGCTGCCGATCGGATTGCGGCACCGCCCCGCCCACCAGGCCGGTGTTGCCGGACTGGGGCACGATTTTAAGACCCTGATCGGCGCAGATAGCCACCACTTCTGCCACTTCCCGCGTGCTACCGGGCCGCAGCACGGCCCGAGCGCGGCCGGCGAACTGGCCACGCCATTCGCGCAGGTAGGCGGCCGTCTCCGACGTCCGGGTCAGCACGTGCTGCTTGCCAATCACCGCGGCGAAGCGGGCGAGCGTCGAGTCGGTTTCGGTCATCAATCCGGACAGATTGCGCAAAACATGCCGCAAACTTAGCAGTATTGCGGCGTATCCCCCATCCACGGCATTGACCCCGCCGGTCGGCTGGCATACAACGCCCGGCATGAAACTGGCTTGCATCGGAGATATTCACGGCTTCTGGGACGCCGCCGACACCGCCTACTTCAACGCCTCGCGGTATGACGGGCTGTTGCTCGTGGGGGATCTGCCCCGGATGACCGGCGGACTGCGCGAGGCGCGTGCGCTCTCGGCGCTGACCAAGCCCGCCTGGATGATTCCGGGCAATCACGATGGCTGCTCGGTGGTTCAACTGATGGCCGAAATCAGGAACTGGCGTGTTCCCGCGGCGCTGACGTCACGACGCATGGCGCGTCGCGTCGGCGCGCTGGCCCGGGCGATGGCGCCGGTCGATCTGGCCGGCTATGCGCTGGACCGGCTGAATGAAAACACCGCACTGATCCGCGCCCGGCCCCATGCCATGGGGCCGAACCGGTTCTACTACGCGGCCTATATGCGGCGCGCTCACGCGGTCCGTGATTTCCGGCAGAGTGCCCAGCGCCTCAAGAAACTCGTCGACGCCGCGCCCGAGCGTATCGTGTTCATGGGGCACAACGGCCCGGCCGGTCTGGGCAGCGAGCCAACCGACCCCTGGGGCTGCGATTTTTCACCCGCCTTCGGCGACTTCGGCGATCCGGATCTCGCCGAAGCCATCGATCATGCGACGCGGCAGGGCAAGCAGGTGCTGGCGGTGATCGCCGGGCACATGCACCACCGGCACAAGCGCGGCGGCGCCGAGCGCGTCCACGCCGTCCGGCAGCAGGGCATGCTGTTCGTCAACGCCGCCAGCGTGCCGCGTATCCGCCAGGACGGCGCGCGTCGTCACCACGTGGCGCTGACGCTGGGCGATCACGAAGCGCATGCGGCCGACACCTGGGTGAACGCCGAGGGCCGGATTGTCGAAACGCAGACCTTGGGCAACTAGGCCGCCGCGCCGACTCGCCTTCCGGCGTACTCAGTCCTGGTCTGGCGTAAAGGCTTCCACGGCCGCCGCGCTGTCCTGGAAATCCCGGAAACGCGACCACTTACCGTCGCGCACCGTGATCACGTGGGCGAAATGCGTCTTGATCGGCTTGCCGGTGGCCTTGACCGTGAGGTCCAGCCAGCCGGTCACGGTAACGGTATCGCCATCACAGAGATGCTGTTCGGTTTCGAAGGCGTTGATGTCCACCGATTCGGCCACGGCATTGAAAAAACGGGCGGCGCCGGCGCGGCCTGTGAAGGTACCGGCATAGGCAATGGGGGGCGGGCCGTGGAATTCCACCACCATGTCGTCGTGCATCAGCGCGGTTGCGCCGTCCACATCGCCGCCGAAGAAGCGTTCGAAAGCCGTCTTGACCACATCAACAGGGGATTGATTCATTACAGGTCTCCTCGAGATCTTGTTGTTTGACGAACGGCCGCTTCAGGACACCAGCACGATGGGGCAGATTTCCAGGCCGTAGTTCAGCAGCCCGCCGCGCTGGCGGGTCATGGGCGCATCGCCGGGCCGGATGGCCGAGCATTTGTCGAGAATTCCGTTGAGCAGCATGGTCGCTTCCATGCGCGCCACGCCAGCGCCCATGCAGCGGTGAATGCCGTGGCTGAACGTGAGCTGCATGCCCACATTCTTGCGGCCCAGGATGAAGCGGTCGGGGTCTTCGAATACGGCGGGATCGCGATTACCCGAGGCAAAGAACAGCGCCACCCAGTCACCTGCCCTGATCCGCGCGCCGCCGAGTTCCAGGTCCTGTGTAGCTACCCGGAACAGGCGCTGGATGGGCCCGTCGCGACGGATGCTTTCTTCGATGAACGGCTTGATCAGCGACCGGTCGTTCTTGAGCATGTCGAAATACCGCGGCTCCTCGACCAGCGTGCCGATGAGATTGCCGAGCAGGTAGGCCGTGGTTTCCGCCCCCGCCACCACCAGCGTGACGCAGAAGCGGATGACTTCGTCTCGCGTGAGCGTCTGCCCCTCGTGCTCGGCCTGGATGAAGGCCGTCATCATGTCGTCCGGCGGCGGCATGCCGCTGGCCAGGTCCTCGTAGCGCTCGTTCACCTTGTCCGCGTAGTACTGCCCCAGTTCCTGGTTGCACTGATTGCGCTCCTCGACCGTGAAGTCGGAGGTGACCATGAAGGCGTTGGCCCAGCGGCGCAGCTTTTTCCAGTCGGCCTCTGGCGTGCCGATCAGGTGGGTCATGACGCGGGAGGGGATAACCGGCGCAACGGCGTCCATGAAGTCGATGGGGCCATCCTTGAGTTCGTCCACCATGGCTGCGACCACGCGCGTCATGTAGGGCCGCAGGCGCTCCTCGACCCGTCGGGTCGTAAACGCCTGCTGCGCCAGCGCGCGCAGTTCCGTGTGCCGCGGCCGGTCATGATTGACCAGCATGAGCGTGGGCGCCGCGGACGCCTCCTGCATGGGGTCGCGCGAGGACAGCGCCTCGTGATTGCGCGAGCCGGCGATCAGGTCCCGGTATTTCAGAATCACCCAGGCCGGATGCGGCTCGTCCTGACCGGGGATGGTGCCGGGCGGGTAATCCAGCAATCCGAACTGCGGCGGCTGGTCCCGCAGCCGGGCGTAATACGGGTAGGGGTTGGCGATGACGTCGGGCGAGTAGAGGTCCTTGGCCTCGAACGCGCCGGATACCGTATGCGCAGGGTTTGCTGTCACTGGATGTACTCCGCAATCGAATGATTCGCGCTATTTATGTATTTTGGACACTATTTTGTCAAGACATCATTCCGCCCGCGCGGACGCAGGGCAAGCCACCGCCATTTACTCGTATACTTGCGCTGCGGGATGCCGCCCTGGCCGGCGCACCCTTTCCTGACCATTCGGAACCAACACCGGCCTCGCAGTCGGATCAGCCCTGCGGGCCGGGCTCATGAGCATGCAATCCATACCCAGAGACCGGGCGCCCGCGGTGCTGCTCGAGCAGTTCTACCCCATCCACTACAAGGCCGGCATGCGGGTCGAGGACACGCTGCGCAGCAGCCAGCGCATCAGCCGGCAACAGGCGATCATCCTCTGGCTGGTGCACTCCGCGGGTGACGACAACGGCAATCGCATGTCCCGCAAGGCCGTGGAAGCCGCGCTGACGGACTGGTACGCCATCACCAGCAGCGCAGTATCGAAAGCCGTCCGCGGCCTGGCCCGGCCGCCCCTGTCTTTGGTCCGGCTGCGCGAGCACCCGTCTTCGGGTCGTGAAAAGGAACTGGTCCTCACGGCCGACGGCCAGGCCTTCGTCCGGGACATGGTCGCCAACGGCACCGCCCTGACCCGGTGGTTCCTGAGCCGGCTCGACAGCCTCGATGTGGATCGCTGCATCTACATCTACTACCGCTGTTGCGAGGTGTTCGAGGAACTGGAGGCGGCCGGCGATCAGCCGCTGCCGCCTATCGACCGGTCGCGGCCTCTGACGCTGCCAAAGGTGGACCCGGCCGACGGCCCACGCCTGCAGCTGGAGGTGTTTTTCCCCATTCACTACAAGGCGGGCATGGTCGTCGAGACCAGTCTGCTTGCCGGCGGCGCGCTGGATCGTCAGCAGGCCATCATCCTCTGGCTGATCCGCTCGATTGGTGAAGACGGCCGCGTCCTGCGGCGCAAGGACATCGAAACCACGATGACCGACTGGTACGAGATCACCAGCAGCGCGCTGTCGCAGGCGCTCAGGGCAATGGCCCGCGAACCGCTCAGGCTGCTGACCATTGAGGAGAGTCCGGAGTCCGGCCGCGAGAAGCGCGTCCGGCTGACGCGGCGCGGCGAACGCTTTGTCGAGGCGATGTTCGCCTCGGGTGAAGCCCTGTGCGCCCGCATCATCGAGCGGCTTACCGACGAGGAAGTGGACATGATCATCCACATTTTCCGGCGCACGTCAGAGATTTTCGACGCGTTTCCCGGACCGTTTCGCACCGCCGACTGACGGCGCCCTGCGGCACGGCACTCGCAAAAAAAGGGCGGCCGGGATCACCCGGCCACCCATGGCCCCCTCGCCGTCTTATCCGTAAAACTACGTAGAGGACAATACGCCGAATTCGAGCGCCGGTAAACAGGGGCGAAAAAAGACGGTTTCATCCGCCCGGGATTACGCGCGCAAAGCGGAGTGTTCCCGGGCTTCATCCATGACAACTTGACCGCTCTTTTCGAACCGGAGCGCCATCGTGACTTCAGCCCACCCCCGAAGCGTCAGCATTACGCCATCCATTCTCTATTTCGGTACGCCGGTCGTGCTGATCAGCTCGACCAATACCGACGGCAGCGCCAACCTGGCGCCCATGTCATCGGTGTTCTGGCTCGGCTGGCGCTGCATGCTGGGCCTGGACGGCAGCTCGAAAACCACGGAGAACCTGCTGCGTACCGGTGAGGGCGTACTCAACCTGCCCAGCGCCGGGCAGGTGGACGCTGTGGATCGCATTGCGCGGCTGACCGGCAGTGACCCCGTGCCCGAAGCCAAGGTCATGCGCCAGTACACCCACGAAAAGGACAAGTTCGGCACCGCCGGTCTCACGCCGATAGCCAGCGAAACCGTATCCGCTCCCAGGGCCGCCGAGTGCCCGGTACAAATGGAGGTTCGGGTGGCCGCCTGTCACGACCTGATGGCCGACAACCACAGCCTGCGGGGCGCGATCAAGGTGGTGGAGGTTCGCATCGAGCGCGTCCACGCGCACCCGGACATTCTCGCCGAGGCCGACAGCAACCGGATTGACCCGGATAAGTGGAAGCCGCTGATCATGAGCTTCCAGAACTTCTACGGGCTGGCCGACGGCAAGCTCCAGCCCTCCCGGTTGGCCGACATTCCGGAGGCCGATTACCGGCCGCTGGCGGAAATACCGGAGCAAGCGCAATCGTAGGGCGGAATAAGCGCGGCGTATGCGGCGCTTGTCGGCTTTTACTCGCTGAAGCATTTCACCGCTGCTTCGCAGCTGATGTCGCTCCGTGAGGCGGAGCGGGACCCCGCCGCAGGTGGGGTGCGATCCTCCGGGCAGCGAACGAGTCCGAGGGCAATTCAGGAAACGACCACTTCAGCCTCCTGCTCTTGAGCCGCCGTCTGAAGCTGCCGGCGGGTCGGAGGGACGCAGGGTCAAAAGTACGAGGATGTACTTTTGAGTGCTGCCGAGCAGGATGCTCGTCAGCGCGACCCGGCCGCGGCCCGCCGACCCGACGGGGACCCGTTAATCCGCACAGCGGATTAAGGGGCAGCAAAGCCGGAACCGCGTTTTTTGGTTCCTTTTTGGCGGAACAAAAAAGTCAGTCGTATCAGCTGCGCAGCAGCGGCGAAATGCTTCGCGAGCGGAGGCAATAAGACCGAATATGCCGGATTCCGCTGCGCTCCATCCGGCCTACGGGACTGATGTCGCCCCGAGAGGCGGAGCGGGGCCCCGCTGCAGGTGGGATGCGACCCTCGGAGGAGCGTACGAGTTCGAGGGCAATTAAGGAGACGACCAATTCAGCTTTCTGCTCTTGAGTCGCCGTCTGAAGCTGCCGGCGGGTCGGAGGGGCGCAGGGTCAAAAGTACAAGGATGTACTTTTGAGTGCTGCCGAGCAGGATGCTCGTCAGCGCGACCCGGCCGCGGCCCGCCGACCCGACGGGGACCCGTTAATCCGCGCAGCGGATAAACGGGCAGCAAAGCCGGAACCGCCTTTTTTGCTGACTTTTTTGGCGGAGCAAAAAAGTCAGTCGCATCAGCTGCGCAGCAGCGGCGAAACTCTTCGGTAACGGGAGGCAAAAAAACCCAACATGCCGGATTCCGCTGCGCTTCATCCGGCCTACGGGAATGTGAAAAACTGGAGCGGCGAACGAGGTTCGACAAATTTGTCGGGAACAAATTTGGACCGCCGCAGGCGGGCCCGGAGGGCGAATCCCAGGGATGGGATTCGCAGCTCGCGACCTCAACCTTGGGCCCGAACCAGGCAGGGAGTGAAAATGGAGCGGCGAACGAGGTTCGAACTCGCGACCTCAACCTTGGGAGGGTTGCGCTCTACCAACTGAGCTACCGCCGCTTGGGTCAACAATCTACTACAGACACGCTTGGGCTCCCTGCCCTCGCTTAAAATTCCGGCGCGATCCGGCCGGCCTTCCCTAGCCGGCGCTCGCCGGGCGCGAGCCGTGCTCGCGCTTGATCCGGCTCGCCCAACTGAGCTACCGCCGCTTGGGTCAACAATCTACTACAGGCACGCTCGGGCTCCCTGCCCTCGCTTGAAATTCCGGCGCGATCCGGCCGGCAGCCGACCACCGACGCCAGTCCGTCGATTATCGCTGCACACAGCAAATTATTAAACAGTTCATTCAATACGCGAAGTCCTTTCGCGCCTTATTCGACGTTTCAGGGGTGCAGCATTGGCCGGCGCAGGTCCGGCCAATGCTCCCGCGCCCTTACGGTCGCGGGCAAGCCATCCGCTACGCGAGCTCGCGTTGCTCGGGCCTGCATTATTGATCCGAAAAATTTTGTCTATTTAATGCACGGCTTAATAAATACCCGATTCAGCCGCCCAGCAACAGACGGCTCACGGTTTTTCGCACCGGCTATTGCCAGTCGAGCTTTGGCGGCAGTTCCCCGGGCGCATCGATCAGCCGACGCGTGAGCAGGCTGCCATCGAGTCGGTAGAGGTCGATGAGACTCTGCCGGTAGTCGATGATGGCGGCGGCGCGGCTGAGCTGGGCCTCCAGCAGATCGCGCTGGGCCTGGGCGACCAGCAGCGCCGTGGAGCGGCCTACCTCAAAGCGCAGCTGTTCGGCATTGAGCACCTCCTCCTGCAGCGACACGGTGGCGGCTGTGGCCTCAATTTGCGACGCGGCGCGCCGCACTTCCACCACCGCGTTCTGCACTTCCGCCACGATGAGCCGGCTTAAATTGTCGATGCTGGCCTCGGCCTGTTGGACCTCGAACCGGGCGCGATCGTCGTCGGCCCGCGCGGCGCGATTGCCCAGCGGATATTCGAACTCCACGGCGCCCTGCAGGTCATAGCTTTCCGTGTCGTCCAGACGGCCCCGCGCATCGCCGAAACTCTGGGCGAAGCCGGTCTGGCCCAGGGTAAGAAACAGGTCCAGCCGAGGGAGCAGGCCATTGCGTGTGGCCACCACCTCGAGTTCGTTGCGGGCGAGCTGCAGCCGGGCCTCGTTAAGCTCGGCGCGGCGCGCCTGCGCCAGCGCCGCGTGTTCGGCCGCTTCCGGCGTGTCGCTGGCGTCTACCGAGTCGATCTCGATCTGGCTGGTTGCCTGCAGGGTGCGGCCGAAGGGCTCGCCCGGGAAAATGCGGGCCAGCAGGTTGTTGCGAATACGCTCGGCCGCGGCGCTGCCGTCGATGAGCGCCTGCTGCCGGCGAGCCGCCTCGGCGCGGGCGGCGGCGATTTCCGTGCGCGCCACGCTGCCCGCCTCGATCTGTCTTTGCGTCTGCTCGACCTGGCGCTCGGCGAGCTCGAGCGACGACTCGAGAATACGCTCCTGCTCGCGGGCGCCACGGTATTCCCAGTACAGATTCTCGACGTCCGCAACCAGCTGGCTGACGTAGCCGCGCAGCTGGTAGGCCGAAGCGGCCACATCGACGTTGGCCTGGCGCAGGCTGACCAGATTCGTCCCGATGCCCGCACCGCGCAGCAGCGCCTGGGTCAGAGTCAGGCCCACGCGGGCATCCGCCTGGGTAGGCGCGCGATTGGATTCGGACAACAGCTGCGAGAAGGTCAGCTCGACAGTCGTGCCGGTGGGCAGATACTGATTGGCCCCTACCGTGTAGCTTTCGCTGTCCGACACGATATCCAGCTGATTGCCGGTATTGGCGAACTGCTGCTGGGTGCGCTCTCCCAGACGGTCGTAGCGGGCAAAGAGCAGGGGGTCGAAGCGGGCCCGCTCGACGCGCGCAAAGGCCCCGGCCACCAGAGGATTCTGCTGCTCGGCCAGCAAACCGGGATTATTCTGCAGCGCCAGCGCCACGGCCTCCTCGACCGACAGGACCAGCGGGCCTTCTTCCGGCACACCGGCGGGGCGCGGCGGACCGACCTCGTTGTCCGGCCGCAACTGGGCGCTGGCGCAGGCCGAAACGCCGATCAGAATCACCATCAGCCATGCAAGCCGGCGCCAATGCCTCATGCCGTGGCCCTGCCCCGCTTCGGCCAGGCGCCGTGAAAGCCGGCATAGACCACGGGTATGACGACCAGCGTGATCAGGGTAGCCGACAGCAGACCGCCAATCACCGCGCGCGCCAGCGGCGCCTGAGAGTCGGTTCCCTCGCCCACGCCGAGCGCCAGCGGCAGCAGCGCCAGAATGGTGGTGGCCGCGGTCATCAGAATGGGGCGCAGGCGGCGACGCCCGGCCTCGCGCACGGCGTCCATGACGCTGCGACCCTCCCGCTGCAGCAGGTTGGCCTGATCGACAATGAGAATCGCGTTGTTCACCACGATCCCGATGAGCATCAGACAGCCCACCAGCGACTGCGCGTTCAGGGTGGTGCCCGTGGCCAGCAGCATGGCAATCACGCCGATCAGCGCCAGCGGCACCGTGACCATGACGATCAGCGGATCGCGCAGCGACTCGTACAGACAGGCCATGACCATGTAGACGAGCAGCAGCGCGAGCAGCACGTTGATACCCATCTCGCGGAACGTATCGACCTGCTCTTCGTACTCGCCCGCCAGCACGATGTCGTAGTTGGCCGGCAGCGCAATGCCCCCGATCGCCGTCTGCACATCGCCCACGACCGAGCCCAGATCCCGCCCGGCCACGTTCGCGTAGACCGTCGTCAGGCGACGCTGATCCTTGCGCCGGATTTCCACCGGGCCGCGGCTGTCGGCCAGATCCGCCACGGCGCCCAGACGCACGGTGCTGCCGTCCCGCGTGGGGACAGGCAACTCGAGAATGCGTTCGGGCGCGATCGTCCGGTTGTTGCGCAGCTTGAGCAGAATGCGAATTTCGTCGCCGTCGTCCAGGTAGTATCCGGCCGTGCTGCCGGCGATGGCCGTTTCCACCGTGCGCGCGACGGTCTCGACCGACACACCCAGATCGGCGGCGCGGCCGCGGTCGATATCGATCAGCTGCTGGGGCTCGCCGCCGGTGCGCGGCAGACGCACGTCCGAGATGCCGGCAATACCCTGCAGGGCGTTACGCACCTTCTGCGTGAGCTGGTCGATCACCTCGTAGTCGTGGCCCCGGATCTCCAGCTCCAGGCTCTCCGATTCATCGTCGCCGCCGCCCGACAGATGGCGGATGAAGAACGGCTCGCGGACCCGCACCCGCACGGTCGTATCCGGCAGGCCGACGATGCGCTCGCGCAGCGCGTCGGCAATCTCGGCGCTGGAGCGGTCACGCTCGCCCACCGGCGGCAGACCCACGCGGATATCGGCCTCCACGCCACCGTCGGATTCCACGCTGGTGACCATGCTGGTGAGTTCCGGCACCGCCTCGCGAATCATCTGTTCGGCGCGCAGCGTCTGCCGGTCCATGATGTCCAGCCGTGTACCCAGCGGCATCTCCAGATCGACGCGGACTTCGCCCTCGTCGCTGGCCGGCATGAACTCCGTGCCGATCAGCGGCACGGCGGCCACGGCGCCGGCCAGCACCAGACCGGTGATCAGCACCACGCTGCGGGGCCGGCGCAGCGCGCCGTCCAGCCCGTCCCGATAGCCGTTCTGCAGGCGGGCGTATTTAGGTCCGGTCCATCGGGCCGCGCGCGCCAGCCAGCTGTCCGGTCGCGGTCCGCTGCGCCTGACTGCGCGAGCCGACATCATGGGCACAAGCGTCAGCGCCGCCAGCAGCGCGCAGACCAGCGAAAAGGCCACCACGATGGCGAGCTGCCGGAAGAGTTGTCCGGCCAGCTCCCGCGCGAAGAGCATGGGAATGAAAATGGCCAGCGTCGTGAGCGTGCTGGCCACGATGGCCGCCGCTACCTCGCGGCCGCCGTTCACCGCCGACTCGCTGCGATCCTCTCCTATTTCCTCGCGGCGCCGGAGGATGTTTTCCAGCACCACGATGGACGAATCGACCATCAGCCCGACACCCAGCGCGAGCCCGCCGAGCGTCATCAGGTTCAGGGTGTAGCCGTTGAAGAAGATGAGCGCGAAGGTGGCTACCAGCGAAACCGGTATGGCGGTGGCCACCACCAGCGTGGCCCGTGGATTGCCGAGAAACATCAGCAGCACCAGCACGGCCAGCGCGCTGCCGTAGAGCAGCGCGCGCGATACATTGGCAATGGCCCGCTCGATGTAGCTGGCCGTATCGAAAAACTGGCCGATGTGCAGCTGCGGATACTCGCGGTTGAGTTCGTCCACCTCCTGCATCACCCGGCGCGAGACCTCCACCGTGTTCGCGCCGGACTGCTTGCGCACGGCCATGCGCACGCCGGCATCGCCGTTGATGCGTATGTGGCGCGGATCATAGCGCTGCGCATCGGCAATGGTGGCAATGTCCGCCACGGTGATGGTGGCGCCGTTGGGCGTGGCCACCACGGTTTCCCGCAGCGTGTCCAGGTTTTCCAGACGGCCCGGCGTGCGCAGCGTAATTTCCCGATCGCCGATCTCGATGGTGCCGGCCGGCAGATTGCGGTTGGCCTGCTGCAGGGCGTCCCGAATGTCGATGAGCGACAGCCCCAGCGCCTGCACCTGATCCAGATCGAGGTTCACCTGGATTTCCCGCTCGGGACCGCCCCACACTTCCGTGGACGCCACCCCAGGGACCTGCTGGATGCGGTAGAGCAGCCGGTTGTCGATGATCTGCCGCAGCTCGACCGGATCGATACTGCTGGAAATACCCAGCGCCATGATGGGCAGATCGGCGCTGTCGAACTTCCTCAGCCGCGGATTTTCGGCGGCCTCGGGCAGGTCATCGACCTCGCTGTACAGCCGGTCGCGCACGTCATTGGCGGCCTCGTCGATATCCGTTCCCCAGGCGAAGCGCAGGGTGATGTCGGACTCGCCTTCCTTCGAGTCGGAGTGAAGTTCCTCCAGGCCGGGGGTCGCGGCCACGGCCTGCTCGATCACCCGGGTGATCAACTCCTCGACTGTCTGGGGCGCCGCATTGGCGTAGTTGGTGCGGATATTGAGCGTGGGCGATTCGATATCGGGCAGCAGGTCCACCGGAATCCGCATCAGCGACACCGTGCCCAGCAGCACGGCGATCAGCGCCAGCATGGTGGCGGTGACCGGCCGCGCCACGGCAAAGCCGGGGAGATTCACGCGTCACCCACGTTTTCCGGGCGCACCACGCTGGCCCCGTCCGTCAACTGATCCTGCCCCAGCACCACCACTTCATCGACGCGGTTATCCAGCCCGGTCACGGCGGCCTGCTCGTTGGCGCGCAGCAAGACCTCGGCCGGCACGAACAGGGCGGTTTCACCAGCCTCGTTCAGCGTAAACACGCCGAGCCGGCCGCTGCGTTCCACCAGGGATTTCGCCGGCACGATCATCGCGTCATCCACCCGCCGGCTTTCGATGGCAACCCGCACGAACATGCCGGGCACCAGCTGCTGACGGTCGTTGCTCACGGTCAACTCCACGCGCGCCTGCCGCGATTCCGGATCCAGACGCGGCGCAATGCGGCTGACTTCGCCAGTAAACGTCTCGCCGGGCAGCGCCGGCGTGGTGATATCGGCCTGGCGGCCGGTCACCAGCGTGGTATAGACCGTCTGCGGCACCTGGATGATCGCGCGCAGTTCCTGCACGGCCACGATCGACAGCAGCGGCGTGTTGGCGGCTACGGTGTCGCCGGCATCCACCATGCGTTCGCCCACCAGCCGCACCGGATCGCTGGCCGGCCAGTGCGCCTCGATCTGCGTGTAGCCCAGCCGGGTTCTCGCGGTCTCCAGCGCGGAGCGCGCCCGGGCCACCTCCGCCCGCGCAACCGACACTGCCGCTTGGCGGCTGGCCACGTCGGTGCTGGCGGCATCCAGTTCGGAGGCCGGCACGATGCCCTGTTCTTCCAGGCGGGTGATGCGATCCAGGCTTTTCCGGGCCAGCTGACCGGCGCTTTCCGCTTCGTTCAGCCGGGCGCGGGCCACCTGCAGTTCTGCCTGCGACTGCGCAACGGCCTGCTGATACTCATCGTCATCGAGGGACAGCACGACCTGGCCCTGCTGAACCTCGTCGCCGATGTCGACCAGCACCTGCGTCACCTGGCCGGCCACCTTCGGCGCCACCATGAACTCGGCGTCGGCTTCCAGGCTGCCGGGAAACGAGCGTCGCGCAATCAGGCTGCCCCGCTCGACGGGCGCGGTCTCCACCGCCACGCGCCCGGAGGGGCGACCCTCGCTTGCTTCGCCCGGCGCGTCACCGGAGCAGGCAGTCAACAAGGCCAGGCACAGGACTGCGCCCGGCAGAATGATCAGCTTCACGATGTAACGGTTTCCGTGGTGGCCAGCCCGTCAGCGACCATACCCGGCGCGAAAGGACTCGCTATGCCTCGGGCCGCTCAGACGGGCCCTTCGCAACTCCGATTTCAGACACCCGCAGCGCACCGAGGTTCCGAATTCAAACGGGTTGATGTGACTTGATTGCGTCAGAACACCGGAGGGCGCGTCAAGTGGCGTTTTTGTTGAATTTTTGTGGCAGATGCCAAAGACGTGCCGGGCGTGGCAGGGCGGTAGGGTCCGTCCTAACGATCCTCGCCACGACCTTGCGGGAGTGGGCCGAGTGCACCGCGCTGGATGCCGCTGTGTTATTGCAAAGCCGATGGCCATGCAAGACCCGGCAGGTCCTCATGCGCTAGATCGCGTCCGGCTGATTTTCGGGCAGCGATTCCGCGAATGCCGGCAGCGCCATGAGCGCATCGTAAATACGCGCGATAGTGGGGTAATCATCGAGCGGAATATCGAAACGCCGGTTGTTCATCACCTGCGCCGCCAGGCACAGGTCGGCCAGCCCCGGCGTGTCGCCGTGACAATAGCGGCCCGTGTCCGGCTCGCCCGCCAGCCGCGCTTCCAGCGCCGGGAACGTCTGGGCCACCCAGTGGCGAAACCACTTCGCCATACCTGCCTCGCCCTGACCCAGCTCGCCGGCCACATGCTGCAGCACCCGCAGGTTGTTCAGCGGGTGAATTTCCATGGCGACCATGTAGGCCAGCCCGCGCACCCGCGCGCGCCCCCGGGGATCCGGCGGCAGCAGCGGCGGCGCGGGATGGGTCTCTTCCAGCCACTCGATGATGGCCAGCGACTGGCCGATCGGGCCGTCCGGGGTTTGAAGCGTGGGCACCAGCGCCTGCGGATTCAGCGCGCGGAATGCGTCGGTCTGCTGCTCCTTTGCCCTGAGCTTGTAGCTGCGGTGAGCGTAATCGATGCCCTTGAGCTTGAGCGCCGCCCGAACGCGAAACGACGCGGAGGACCGGAAGAATTCGTGGAGGATGTAGTCGCTCAAAGCGGATCCCCAATCGTGATGTGAATATCCTCGAGCCCCTCGACGCCGCCCTTCACCTGATCACCGATCTGCAGCGGCCCCACGCCGGCCGGAGTGCCGGTCATGATCAGATCGCCCG
Organism: Salinisphaeraceae bacterium; assembly: GCA_002683405.1. Lineage (GTDB taxonomy): Bacteria > Pseudomonadota > Gammaproteobacteria > Nevskiales > Salinisphaeraceae. The sequence goes on from NYTH01000028.1 coordinate 222,483, forward strand.
GCGCCAGCGCAATCGATTCGGACAGGATCGATACATGTTCCTTCACTGACCAGATGAGTTGTTCCAGATCGGCCTCCTGCCTGGTTTCGCCGTTCACGGTCAGCCAGATACGGCCGGCTTTGAGCTCCCCGGCCTGCTCGATGGGGGTGAGGGGTGAACAGGGCGCGGAGAAATCAAAGGCCTTGCCGAAGTCCCAGGGCCGGCCCTTTTCGCGGGCGGCCAATTGCAGGTCACGGCGGGTGAGATCCACGCCGGCGCAGGCGCCCCAGAGATGGTCCATGACCTGATCCTGCGGAATATTGGCGCCCGCCTTGCCCACTGCCACCACCAGCTCGATCTCGTGGTGGAAATTTTCCGACTGGCGCGGATAGGGCACGGTGCTGCCGCTATCCACCACGGCGTCGGCGGGCTTGGTGAAGAAAAACGGCAGATCGCGTTCGGAGCCGCCCATCTCTGCGGCATGGGCCGCGTAGTTTCTGCCCACGCAGAAAATGCGGCGCACGGGAAAGCGCTGCGCGCTGCCCGACACCGCGATGGACGCCTGCTTCGGCGGTTCAATTACAAAGTCGGTCATTTATAGCCTCGTTGTCTTTAGGTTTGGAGATTAAAGAGAAGCCACAGAGGCACAGAGAACACAGAGGAAGGCAAGGAAGTTTCAGAACCACAAAGGGTTTGAAATTCGAGCTTAGTGTCCTTCGTGCTCTTTGTGGTTGGTCCCTGTCTTTTGCTTTTCTCTGTGTTCTCTGCGCCTCAGTGGTTAATCTCTTGAAAATTAACCCCGATCAGGCACCCCGCGCGACTCCCGCCACAGACTCAGCGCTTCCTGTACCGGCCGGTCGGAGTAGGCGAACAGCACCGCGTCCTCGGCCGGCTCGTGCACGATGGGCGCCCAGCTCGGGCAGACGAACAGGTCACGCGGGCCCCATTCGAACCACTGCTCGCCGATACGGCTGCGGCCCCGCCCCTCCACGGGCACGAATACTGTAGCGTCGGTACTGCGATAGGTTTCGGTGACGAAGCCGGCCGGCAGCAGCTGCAGGGTGGTGCCGATCGTCGGTATGGCCCAGCCGCCGTCCGCCGGGTTGACGTAGCGCATCTTCAGGCCGTGGCAGGGGTCCCACTCATCGCGCCGACGCATGATCTCGAGCGCCTCGCGGGAGCGCGCATACGGATAATTGAAAATGGGCGATGCGCCAGAGCCAGGCCGGTAGTCGACCGGCAGCATGTTGGCACCATACCGCGCCAGGCTGTCGCCGGCGGGTCGGGCATCGCGCTGTTGTGTTTCGCTGCCCTTCTCGGCAAAGGAAGCATCCAGAAACTGCACCAGCGGAATATCCAGACCATCCAGCCAGTAGACCGGCTGGTCGCCGTCGTTGCCGTGATCGTGAAAATGCCAGTTCGGCGTGATGACGAAATCGCCCGTATGCATCTCGGTCTTCTCGCCGTCCACCCGCGTGAAGGCGCCGGGGGCGGCGTCGAGCACGAAGCGCAGCGCCGATTGCGTATGCCGGTGAGACGGCGCCACCTCGCCGGGCAGCACCGACTGGATGCCGGCGTACAGCGACGTGGTGATGCTGGCCCGGCCCCGCAGGCCGGGGTTTTCCAGAATCAGCACCCGGCGCACCGCCTCCTCCGCACTGATCAGCTTGCCGGCCTGCTCGAGGCGGGTGCGTACGGCGTCGAAACGCCACAGCCAGGGCTGGCAGCGGCTGGCGGGCTGCGGGGTGACCAGGTCATCCAGCACCGACCACAGGGCGCGCATGTGTTCGGGATCGATGGCGTCGTAGAAGGCCTCGCGTTCGGCCGCGTTGTCTGTTGACGGAGTGGGGTTCGTGCTTGCCATGTCAGTGCGCCTGCGCTTCGGGATTGCCTGCCAGTGTGCGTTTCAGGGCCTGCCGGTCCAGCTTGCCGGTGCCCGTCTTGGGCAGTTCGTCCAGATAGGTGACCTGCCGCGGATACTTGTGCGGCAGCAGCCGGTCCTTGACGAACTGCTGCAGTGTCTTCGTCAGCCCGGCGTCCCCGCTCTTGTCCGGCATGGGCACCACCCAGGCCTGTAGCGTCATGCGCTGGTCCGCCAGGGGCAGCGCCATGACGCAGCATTCGTTCACGGCGGGATGCTCGGCCAGCGCCAGCTCGATTTCCAGCGGATAGACCCACTGGCCCGACACCTTCACCAGATCGTCCGCGCGGCCCTTGAAGAAGTAGTAGCCATCCTCGTCACAGATGAAACGGTCGCCGGTGTATACCCACTCGCCGCGAACCGTCTCGGCGGTCTTGTCGGGGCGCTGCCAGTACTCCCGCAGCGCCGACAGCCCGCAGACGGACATGACGCCCTCTTCGCCTGCCGGCAGTTCGCGGCCGTCGCCGTCGGTCAGCTTGACGGCGTAGCCCGGCACCACCCGTCCGGCCGAGCCGCGCTTCTGCAGCGCCGGCCGATTGGCGAGGTAGATGTGCGTCATTTCGGTCGAGCCCAGACCCTCGATCAGATCGTGCCCGAACCGGCGCTTCCAGCCGCCGGCAATCTCTTCCGAGAGAATTTCGGCAGCCGACAGGCAGCGGCGCACCGAGGATAGGTCGGCATCGTCCGCCGCCGCGTCACGCAGCAGGGCGTTGTAAAGCGTGGGCAGACCGAAAAACAGCGTCGGCCGATGCCGCGCCACCTGCTCGAAGATGCGGTCGGGTGCGGGCCGGCCGCGCATCAGCACGGCGGCCGCGCCGACGGACATGGGGAAGCTCACGGAGTTGCCGAAACCATAGGCGAAGAAGATTTTCGGCACGGAGAAACAGATGTCGTCCGGCCGGATATCGAGGATGTGGCGGGCGTAGGTTGCTGCCGAGTACGCGGCATCGGCGTGCTGATGCACCACGCCCTTGGGCCGACCGGTCGAGCCGGACGAATACATCCAGAACGCCATGTCATCGGGCCGGGTGGCCGCTTCGGGCAATTCGGCCGAGGCGCTTTCAACGCGGTCCCAGCCCAGCAGCCCGTCGCCGGCCGTAGCCGTGACCATGACGGCACGGCAGGCGGTACCGTCCAGCAGTTCAGGCGTGAACAGGCCGCGATGTTCGGCCGAGATGATGGCCGCGGTGGCGCCGCTGTCCTCGAGGAAGAAGCGCAGCAGATCGTCCGTGGACAGCGTGTTGATGAGCATGGGCACCAGCCCGGCCCGCATCGCGCCCATGATGGCGGCCGGATAGGCCGGCTCATCCTCCATGAACAGCAGCACCCGCTCGCCCGACCGACAGCCCAGCGTCAGCAGCGCGTTGCCCACCCGGCAGGCCTGCTCGGCCAGTTCGGCGTAGGTCACCGTGCCGCTATCGCAGTGGATGGCGGGCCGATCGGCACGGGCCGCGAGGTTGTCGAACAGCAGGCGCGAGGCGTTGTAGTCATCCGGCAATTCGAAGCCGATCTCGCGGGCCAGACGCTGCGTGGTGGCCGTTTCGTTCATGCCGCCAGCTCCAGCGAAATGCCGCGGCTCTCGAGTTCGCGAGTGAAGCCCGGGGCGAGCCTGCGCAGCCGATCGGCGTCCAGCCGCCCGGCGCGGCGGATGTAGCTGAGCGCAAACTCCCAGGGCGGCAGTTCCATATTCTCGTCGAACTGCTCGTACCAGGTCGCCGATGCGTTGGCCGCGGCCGTGAGCTTGTTGACCACCGGCTGCCGCGCCGCCTGATAGGCCGGCAGCGCTGCGTCGACCTGCCAGTCATGCGCCCGCAGCGCTTTGACCAGCGCGATGACGTCCTCCAGCGCCAGGCGGGTGCCCGAGCCGATGGAGAAGTGCGCGCTGTGCAGCGCATCGCCGACCAGCACATGATGCCCCCGGTACCAGTGCGCGACCTTCAGAATCGGAAACTGGCGCCACACCGAGTTATTGGCCACCAGCGGCGCGCCCTGCAGCGCGCTGTCGAAATACTCGGCGCAGCGAGCGCGGTACGCCGGCTCGGACATATCGGCAAAACCGCTGCGCTCGAAAGTCTCCGGCCGCATTTCGATGATGAAGGTGCTGCGCCCCTCCGCGTAGCGGTAGTGGTGCGCGTTCATGCGCCCGACCGGGGTGTCGACAAAGGTCTGGGTCAGCGCGGGGAATTCGCGCTCGGCGCCGTACCACACGAAGCGATTGTTCAGATATTCGAGCGACTCGCCGTAGTGCGACGGGGCCTGCGCGCGCAGCAGCGAGTTGATGCCGTCGGCACCAATCACGAGGTCGGCGGGTTCCAGCTCGTCCACGCTCGTCACGCGATGGTCGAAGGTGGGCCGAATGCCCAGGGCAGACGCGCGCTGCTGCAACAGCTGCAGCAACTCCAGCCGGCCGATGCCGGAAAAGGCGATGCCGTCGATCGCAATGCGCTCGCCGGCGTGATTCACCACGATGTCGGACCAGCGCTGCATGCGCGGCTCGATCAGCGCCGCCGTGTCGGGATCGTCCTCACGCAAAAAACCCAGCGCCTGGTCGGAAAACACCACGCCAAAGCCGAAAGTGGCGCCCGCCGGGTTCTGCTCGATGACGCGCACATCCATGTCGGGGCGCGCCCGCTTGAGCAGGATGGCCGCGTAAAGGCCGGCCGGACCGGCGCCCAGAATGGTTGTCTTCATTGCTCTTGTACTCGCACCGTCTTGCGGATTCTAATTTTCGTAATACATTACTCATAACGTAATTCAATCAAGCGGTGCAAGCATGGCCTTCAGCTGCCAACAACGAATCGACTGGGGCGACTGCGATGAAGCGGGCGTGGTGTTCTACCCGAACTACTTTGCGTGGATGGACGCCGCCTTCCATCGGCTTTGCCTGGCGGCGGGGCACAGCCAGCGCAGTCTGCGGGAGGATTTCGGGGTATTCGGCACGCCCCTGGTCAGCGCCGACTGCAATTTTCGCGGGCCGGCCACCTACAACGAAACGCTGGACGTGCTGGTGAGCGTGAGCCACTGGGGCGCGTCCAGCCTGGGGCTGGGCTACCGTTTCGAGCGTGACGGCCGGCTCATCTGCGAAGGCAGCGAGGGGCGCGTGTTCGTGAAGAAGGATGCCGAGGGCCGCATGAGCAAGACCGCCATTCCCGACGCGGTGCGCACGACGCTGGAAACCGTGCTGGCCGCGAGCCCGGCATGAGCCAGACGCGCCCCCGCGGCGTGCGCTCCGTCGCCACGGCCATGGCCATTCTGGACAGCCTGGCTCGCCACGACGGCCCGGTCACGCTCAACGCGCTGGCGCAGGATACGGGCATCGCGGCGGCCAAGCTGCACCGCTATCTCGTAAGTCTGGCCGACACCGGCATGGTCCATCACCGGCACTCGGGCAGCTACGACCTTGGGCCCCTGGCCACGCGCGTCGGCATGGCCGCGCTGAACCGGGCCGACCTGGTCAATCAGACGGCCGACGGGCTGGAAGCCCTGGTGGAGCGCTCCGGACACACCGCGCAGCTGTCGGTGCTTGGCGATCGCGGCCCGACCATCGTGCGCTGGGAACAGGCCGAACGCATGGTGATCACCTCGCTCGGTCTCGGCTCCACGCTGCCCCTGCTGGGTTCAGCGACCGGGCGCATTTTTCTCGCCTTCAATCCGCGGCGACGCACGCAGTCGCTGCTCGCGCGTGAGCGGGCAAAGCTTGATGACCCGATGGATGAACGGGCGATTGATGCCCTGCTGCGCGAGACGGTACAGGCCGGCTACGCCGTCGCCGACCAGCAGTTCATACCCGGACTGCATGCGGTGGCGGCGCCCGTGCTCAACGCCCAGAATCAGACCGAAGCCGTGGTCACGCTGGTGGCCACCGAAGCCATCGACAGCGAAGCCGTGAACCAGCTGCTCGATTTCACCCGACGCTGTAGCGGCAAGCCGGACCGGCCTTGATAAAAAGGCCCGGCGGCGCAGCGCCGCAAGGCCTTCAATAACGTCCGACAATCAGGAACGTCTAGCCGTGCATGGCTCGCTTGAGCGCACCGCTGATGTGATCCAGCGCCTGCTGACCGGCCTCCAGCGCACCCGCCAGACTGATGAAGCCGTGAATGGTGCCGCGATAGTTGACCAGCACGGCCTGGCTGCCGTCCTTGATCATCTTTTCGGCGTAGGCAATCCCCTGATCGCGCAGCGGATCAAAGCCCGCCACCAGCACCAGCGCCGGCGGCAGATCGTTCAGCCGCGCCGTGAGCGGCGCCAGGCGCTGATCGTCCGGGTCGCCCTGGCCGCCCGTGTAGTGCTTCATGAAATAGGCCATGGTGTCGGCCGTGAGGAAGTAGCCGTCCGCAAACTGGCGGAAGGATTCGGTTGATTCGCCGCGGCTGGACGTGACCGGGTAGAGCAGCAGCTGATACCGGATCGCCGGCCCCTTGCTGTCGCGTGCCTGCAGCGCGCAGACGGCGGCCAGATTGCCGCCCGCACTGTCGCCGCCCACCGCCAGCTGGCTGCCGTCGACACCCACCTCGCTGCCGTTCCCGGCCAGCCATTCAACGACTGCATAGCAATCCTCGGGCGCCGCCGGGAACGGATGCTCCGGCGACAGCCGGTAGTCCACCGATACAACGACGCACTCGGAATCCTGCGCGATGCGACTGCAGACGCCGTCGTAATCGTCGAGCGATCCGATGACAAACCCGCCGCCGTGAAAATACGCCAGACAGGGCAGCTCGCCCGATTTGAGCTTGGGTCGATAGACCCGGATCGGTACCTCGCCTGCCGGGCCGGGCACCGTGCGATTGCTGATTTCCACGTCGGCCGTGGGGTTGGTGACGGTCTTCACGAATTCGGAGAAAAAGACGCGGGATTCCGGCGGTGGCAGATCGGCAAAATCCGGCGCGCCCTGATCCTCGGCCTGCTTGAGCAGGGCTTTGGCCTGTAGGTCCAGCATGGTCTCCTCCTGTGTGCAGTGACCGTCGCGACGGCCATTTCCTTTATTTTTTCGGCCCGGCATTGAACCAGTTTTTTGACAAAGCGCCAATAACGGCGTTCACGCCGCCGCCTCCGGGGCGGGCCACAGCCTACTGCAGCGGCGGCGCGCCCCGCTCGGCGTCGCCGGCACCGGCGGGCCCGTCGTCTTCAAAATCCGGCGCATCAAGATCGGCTTCCTGGCCAGACCGGGTATCGGCCTCCAGCGTCTTCGCGGCGGAGGCGCCCAGCTTGCGGAGCTTCTCCGCGCGACCCAGCAGATGGCCACGACCGGAACCCAGCTTCTTGTGGGCGTTGTCGTAGGCGTCGCCCGCCTGCCGGATGCGGTCTCCGATCTCCTCGATGTCTTTCACGAACAGCACGAACTTGTCGTACATCTTGCCGGCCTCATCGGCAATCTTCCGGGCGTTCCGGTTCTGCCGGTCCACCCGCCACATGTTCTCCACCACCCGCAGCGTGGGCAGCAGATTGGACGGCGCCAGCAGCACCACGTTCTTCTTCAGCGCGTATTCGTGCAGTGACGGATCAGCCCGCATGGCCTCGATGTACGCGCCTTCCACCGGAATGAACAGCAGCACGAAATCCGGCGTCACCAGTCCGGACAGCGTCTCGTAGGACTTGCCGGATAGATTGTCGACCTGCCCCTTCACCGACTTCACGTGATCGGCGAGGGCCGCGGCGCGGGCGGTATCGTTCTCTTCGCCGTGGTAGCGCTCGTAGGCGGTGAGCGAAACCTTCGCGTCCACGATCATCGCGCGGCCTTCGGGCAGGTGGATGACCGCGTCGGGCCGCAGGTTACCGCCCGACTCGCTCTTCAGGTTGACCTGCAGTTCGTACTCGCGACCCTCGGCCAGACCGGAGGCCTCGAACACGCGCTGCAGGATCACTTCACCCCAGCCGCCCTGCGCCTTGTTGTCGCCCTTGAGCGCCCGGGTCAGCCGCTGGGCGTCTTCGGACATCTGCTGGTGCATGCTGCGCAGGTGGGTAATCTCGGCCTTCAGCGCGGCGCGATCACGCGTTTCCTGGTTGTAGACGTCACTCACCTGCTTCTGGAACTCGCCGATGCGGTCGCGCACGGGATTGAGCAGCAGCTCCATGCTTTGCCGGTTGGATTCGGTGAACTTCTTCGTCTTCTCGTCGAGAATCTTCTGCGACAGCGACTCGAACTGGTGGGTCAGCTCGGTTTTCGCCTGGGTGAGCAGCGCAAGCTTCTCCGCCGAATGCATCTGCTCCGCATCGAAACGGGCCGACACGGATGCCAGTTCGCTGCGCGCGTCGTCCCGCTCGTGGGCCACAATCTCGAGCTGGTCCGCCGCCGCCAGCCGCGGCCGCAGCCACAGATACAGCAGCCCGGCACCCACCAGCCCACCAACCAGCCCGCACACGCCCGGCACGAACCAGGGCTGCACCAGCAGGGATGCCCACGTGGCGCTCATGCCGACTCGCCCGAGAAGATCAGCCGCTCGCCGCAGCGGCGGCACCGATAGACCGCGCCCTGCTGCACGCGCCGGTGCCGAATGCTGGTGAGCTCCACCGGCGACTCACAGCCGCAGCGATAGGCAAAGCGACGCAGCCGGCGGGTGGGCTCGGCCGGCATGCAGTGGCTCACGCTCGGATCCTTGCCGAAGGCCCGCATCACGTCTTGCCATTCGCGCCCGTGCGGCTTGATTCGCCGACCGAACAGCCGGTAGGCGACCACGTGCGCTACTTCGTGCGGCACGGTTTCCTCGATCATTTCCCTCGGGTGCTCGCGCAGCAGCGTGGCGTTGAGGCGAATCAGATCGGGCTGGCGCTTGCGCGGCGATATAACGGCCAGACCGGCGCCCCGGCCGCGCAGGTCCAGCCGGACTTCGGGCACGGGCAGCGGGCGCCGCCCGAAGCCGAGATGAGCGTGCGCGTAGGCCACCCAGTCACGCACCGCATCCTTGATGCGCGCCTGCAGGCCGGCTTCCGACGGTGGGTTTTCGGTCATACACCCCATTCTGCCAGACGGGCCGGGTCAACGACCGACCCTGCGACCGCTCGCCGCCGGCTCAGCCGAAACGGTGCTCCCGCGGATCGAAATGGCGGGTCATGCGCCAGAATTCCACCAGTCGCCAGGGCGAAATGGCAAATACCCGCCCCTGCGGATTGCGGTACCAGTTGGACATGCCGCGGTGGGTCCAGACCATGTTGTCGTGGCGAGCATCAACGGTCTGGTTGAAACGCTCGTAGACCGGCTCGCGCACCTCCACAAAATCGGCGCCACGCGTCAGCAGGTCCCGCAGCGCGAGCATGAGATAGCGCACCTGGCATTCAGTCATGAATATCTGGTTGCCGCCGTGGGCAAGGCCCGTGTTGGGGCCGGTGAGAATGAAGAAGTTGGGGAAGCCGGGCACCGTCGTGCCCTTGTGGGCCCTGGCATCATCGGCGCCCCAGTAGTCGGCCAGTTGCCGGCCATCGCGGCCCACCACGCGCATGGGCCAGAGCATGCGGCTGGCGTGGAAGCCGGTGGCGAACACAAGGGCGTCGAGTTCATGAAAGCTGCCGTCACGCATGCGGATGCCGTTGGACTCGATGCGCTCGATGTTGCCGGTTTCCAGCTCGACATTGTCGCGCTTGAGCATGCGGAACCAGTGGTTGTCGATGAGAATGCGCTTGCCGTAGGGCGGGTAGTCGGGCGTGACCTTGGCCAGCAGCTCCGGGTCGTCGCCGATCTCCTTGCGCAGATAGCGCAGCATGAAATTGCGATGGCGGTCGTTGACCGCATTCACCGAGCGCTCCGGATGCGCCCAGTCGGGGTCTTTCTGCAGCGCCGGATAGATACCGTCGGCAAAGGCCCAGAACAGCTGAAAGCGATACCAGCGCCCGTACCAGGGCAGGTGCGCGAGCAGCCATTTCTTGCCCTGGCTGACTTGCGCGAAGTAATTGGGGTTGGGTACGACCCAGTGCGGCGAGCGCTGGAACACGGTGAGACGGCCGGCGTCCGGCGCCAGCCGCGGGCCCACCTGCTGGCCCGACGCGCCGGTGCCGATCAGGCCGATACGCTGGCCGCGCCAGTTGAAATCTTCCTGCCAGGCCGCGGTGTGCATGGCCGGGCCGGTGAACGCCTCGCGGCCGGGAATATCCGGCCACTTGGGCCGGTTGAGCACGCCGACGGCCGACACCACCACGTTGGCGCTCAGGCACTCGCCGTTGTCGAGCGTCAGCTGCCAGCAGTTGTGGATTTCGTCAAAGCGGGCCGCCTCCACCTCCACGCCAAAACGCGTGTTGGCGGCCAGCCGGTGCTTGGCTGCGACGTCGGACAGGTACTGCGAAATCTCGCCCTGCCTGGCGAAGAACCAGGACCAGTCGGGATTGGGCTCGAAGGAAAAACTGTAGAAATGATTGGGCGTATCCACGCCACAACCGGGGTAGCGGTTTTCCAGCCAGGTGCCCCCGAAATCGGCATTTTTCTCGATTATCGTGTAATCGATGCCGGCCAGCTGCAGCTGGATGGCCGCACAGATGCCGGACACGCCCCCGCCGATAATGGCCACGCGAAAGCCCGCCGGCGGACGGGGCGACTCTGGGGCGCGCCAGACGGCGATATCGCCTGCCGCACGGGTATCCAGCTCCTCGCGCATGAGCGCCAGATACTGATCGCCCACCGTCTCGCCAGCCGCGGTGCTCAGCATGGCCTGCAGTAATTCGTCTTCCGGCAAAGGCGGCAACGGCCTGCCGGACTCGCGGTAGTCAAGCAGCGCCTTGCAGAGGTGGTCACGAATCTGTGCGGCCAGCTCGGGCGGCAAGGTCGCCTGATAATCCATGGGGCCCCTGATGTAGGGCCGCGCGGCATCCAGCCAGTGGCGGTCGCCGGTGAGCTGCACCAGAACCAGCATCAGCGTGGCGGGGTCGCCGGCCTCAAGCGCGGCGCGCAGTTCGCCGGGCCTGCCGGCAAGTTGGTCGAGGGTGGGCTCCATCAGGCGGCGTCTGTCGGCGCCGGGGCGGTCAGCAGGGCCTGCGCGGTATGCAGCAGGTCGCGAACCATCTCGGGGCTGTTCCAACGGTTGTTTTTCGGGTGGCGGGCAATTTCGGCCTCGCGTGTGGCGAATGCGCCGCGCAGATAGATATCCACGAGGATGAAGCGCTCATCCATCAACGCCCTGGGCAGATCAATACGCTCGCGCAGCAGCGACAGACAGCGCTGATAGGCGCGGTTGTACTCGGGCCCCACGGTGGCCAGAAACAGGGGGCGGTTGACGCTGATTACATGGTTCAGAAAGCGCATGTGCGTGTCGCTGGCCACTTCGACCGGATCGGCCGAGAGCAGCGGCCAGGCCAGGATGCGAATCAGCTCATCGACGCTGGCGTCCCGCGGGGGCTTCAGCCGATCAAGCTGTGTCTGGCGCCAGCGCTCGGCCTCCCTGGCGCCATCGAGCACCAGCTCCTGCACCAGCGACTGCTTTCCGCCGAAGTGATAGTTCAGCGACGCCACGTTGCGAAAGCCGGCTTCCTCGACGATGTCGCGCACGCTGACCGCAGCGACGCCGCGTTCTGCAAACAAACGCTGCGCGACCGACTTGAGAGTCTCCCGGGTGGCCCGGCCTCGCGGGTGATCGCTGGCAAGCGCAGAGCTGCGCTCGTGAGTCGGTTGCTGGGTCATCGGCTGCTGCTGTTTTCCCGTGGTGTGACAAGGCGTGCGCGGGGTGTGATCAGGCGCTGTTCTGCCTTGACGCTGCGAGCTTATTCAATTAAAACGAGCGTAGCAATTAGCAGAGCTCCACGCATAGAGTTGCTTGCCAAGGCAACCGAAAAACCAGGGCTCGCGCGGGAACGGAGGAGACAATGCCCACAGCTGCAACGTACGCACAAACGGCCACCCAGCGGGTGCACATGGGCCGGCCGGCGGCCGAGGCGGTGGCTGAAGAGGCCGGCCAGACGGGCGCGCAGCGCGTGTTTCTCATGGCCAGCCGCAGCCTGCGGGAAAACACCGACGAGATTGAGCGTATTCAGCAAGCGCTGGGCGAACGCTTTGCAGGGCTTTACGACGGCATGCCGCCCCATGGCCCGCGCGGCGCGGTGCTCGAGGCCGCAGCGTTGGCCCGTGAAGCCGGCGCCGACCTGCTGGTATCGGTGGGCGGCGGCTCGATTACCGACGCCACCAAGGTGCTCGCGGTATGTCTGACGCACGGTATTCGCGAGCACGCGGATTTCGACGCCTACCGCATGCAGGTGGATGCGTCCGGCCAGATCAGCATGCCCGAATTTTCGCCCCCCGAGGTCCCCGTGGTCTGCGTGCCCACCACGCTGTCGGGCGGCGAGTTCAATCCTCTGTCGGGCGTGACCGACGAGCGCGAAAAGCTCAAGCAGGGGTATACCCAGCGCGACATGGTGCCGGTGGCCGTGGTGCTGGACCCGGCCATTACCGTGCACACCCCGCAGTGGCTATGGCTGTCCACCGGCGTGCGCGCGGTCGACCACGCCATGGAAACCCTGGGGTCCTTTCTGTCCAATCCGTTCTGCGACGACATGGCCAGTTGCGCCCTGCGCAATCTGCAGGAGGGCCTGCAACGGGTACATGCCAGGCCGGATGATCTGGACGCCCGCCTGTCCTGCCAGATCGGCGCATGGCAATCGATGCTGCCCATCGTGGCCGGTATTCCGATGGGGATCAGCCATGCCACCGGGCATGCGCTGGGCGGCACGTTCGATGTGCCGCACGGCCACACTTCCTGCGTCATGGCGCCTTTTGCGCTGGCCTTCAACCAGTCCGTCAACGGCGAGCGCCAGCAGCGCATCAGCGCGGCGCTGGGCAAACCGGATGAACCGGCCTCGAAACTGGCCGACGAGCTGATCCGCAATCTCGGCATGCCCCGCAGCCTGACCGAGGTGGGGATCACCGAGGCCGATCTCCCCAAACTGGCCGACGCCGTCATGCACGACATCTGGGCCCGCACCAACCCGCGCGACATCGAACACGCGGACCAGGCCCGGGAATTTCTTCGGACCGCGCTCTAGCGCTACCGCGATGAACCAGGTTCCGAATTTCGACCCGGCCGATCCGAAGTTTCTGGCTGACCCGCTGGCCACCTACGCCGAGCTGCGCAGCCACAGGCCGGTGCAGCATCTACCCATCAGCGGCGGATTGTGGCTGCTGACCCGCTACCAGGACATTCAGCCGCTGGTGACTCGCCAGGACGGCCGCATGCAGCCCGAGGGGGTGGACCGCAGCCGCATCTTTGGAGACCAGCAAGCCGCCGCCGGACGCATTTATCGCAATCTTATGGTGCTCAACGACCCGCCTCGGCACCTGCGGTTGCGCAGCCTGGCGCAGCAGGCGCTGACGCCCAGAGCCGTGGAGAATCTGCGCGGGCGAGTCGAACAGGTGGTGGACGAAGCGCTTGACTCGGTGGCCGATCGGGGCGAAATGGACGCCGTGGATGACCTGGCGTTCGTCGTGCCCTACCGGGTGATCTGCGGCATGCTGGGTATTCCGCCAGACCAGCGCGAGGCGCTGCTGGCGAATACGCCGGACTTCTTTCGCATCTTCATACCCGAGGCCAACGACCAGGCCGGCATCGACGCCTGCAACCAGGCCTGCGCGTTTTTCATCGAGTATTTGTCGAAAAAGATCGAGCAGCGCCAGGACGAGCCCGGCGACGATATTCTGGGCGGCCTGATCCGGGCCGAGGCCGAGGGCAAGGCCTACGAGCGCGACGAAATCGTGGCCACGGCGCTTTCGATTCTCGCCGGCGGGTTTGATACCACCATGGACATGATCGGCGCCGGCATCTACCTGTTCGCCAACCAGCCGGAAGAGTTCGAAAAGCTGCGCGGCGATCCCGAAGCGGCCGCACGCTCTGCGGTAGAGGAGATCATTCGCTGGGAATCGCCGGTCGGCGTCAACTACCGGATTTTTCCCGAGGACCTGGAAGTCGGCGGCCAGCGCATCCCCGCGGGCGAACCCGTGTGGATGGCCCTGCTGTCGGCCAATCACGACGAGGCGCGCTTTGCCGAACCGGACAGGCTGAGCATTGCCAGGCCGGACAACCAGCACCTGGCCTTCGGCGGCAGCCGCCATTTCTGCATTGGCCAGCATCTGGCCAGGCTGGAGGGCGAAATCGTGTTCCGCCGGCTGGCCGAGCGCTTCACCGGCTTCGAGCTGGTCGGGCCCACCCCGCGCCGTCAGAACTTCCAGTTCCGCTCGTTTGAATCCCTGCCCGTCCGTTTTGAAACCGCGTGACTTCGAATTCATGAACCGCCATCAGGCCAGCGCCGACCCCCGCATTCCGCCCCGCGACGCCTGCGTGCTGCGCTATACGCTGGAACGCATCGCCGAGGAACAGCCGGATCGGATCTATTGCGTGCTCGAGGGCGGCGAAACCTGGACCTACCGGCAGACCCTCGAAAAGACCCGGGCGCGGGCCGCCCAACTCGCGGCAGTCGGCGTCAGCCAAGGTGACCACGTGCTGCTGTGGCTGCCCAACGGCGCCGAGGCCCTGCTGGGGCTGCTGGCCGTGAATTATCTGGGCGCGGTGCTGGTGCCGATCAACACCGAATACCGCGGCCCCCTGCTCGAACACGTCATCGACAATTCGGACGCGCGAGTTCTGCTGGCGCACGGCTCGCTGCTGGAACGCCTGCAGGACGTGAACACCGCCACGCTCGACACCCTGCTGTGCTGTCAGGGCGAAGCGCCGGCAGACGTCGCGGGCCTGCCGATCACCCGCCTGGAGGATGTCACCGGGGCCGCCACCGCCACGGAGCCGGCCCGGCCGATTCAGCCCTGGGACACGATGTGCGTGCTGTACACCTCGGGCACTACGGGTCCCTCCAAGGGCGTGCTGATGTCCTACCTGCATCTGTACACCAACGCCGGTCCGGAAACCTGGCACTTTGTCACCGGCGAAGATCGCTTTCTGATCAACATGCCCATATTCCACATCGGCGGCCTGGGGCTGATGTTCAACATGCTGGTGCGTGGCGGCTCGATTGCCCTGTGGAATGCCTTTCGTACCGACACCTTCTGGACATTCGTGCGCGAAACCGAATGCACGGCTGCCTTTCTGCTGGGCGTGATGGCCACGTTCCTGCTGAAGGCCCCGGCCGCGAAGGACGACAGAAACCACCCGCTGCGACTGATCTTTGCCGTGCCGCTGACCGATGGCGCCATCCAGTTTCACGATCGCTTCGACGTGGATGTCTACACCATCTTCAACATGACCGAGATCTCCACGCCCATCCTGTCGCCACCCAACCCGACCAAACAGGGCACCTGCGGCAAGGCACGCGAGGGCGTCGAGCTGCGGCTGGTCGACGAACACGACTGCGAGGTGCCCGCCGGGGAAACCGGTGAGCTGATCATTCGCGCCGATCGCCCCTGGGCCATGAATCACGGCTACTACAAGAACCCGCAGGCCACGGCCCGGGCCTGGCGCAACGGCTGGTTTCATACCGGTGACGCCTTCCGTCAGGACGCCGAAGGCAACTACTTTTTCGTCGACCGGATCAAGGACGCCATCCGCCGGCGCGGCGAGAACATTTCCTCGTTCGAGGTCGAAGCCGGCCTGGTCGCCCACGAGGACGTGCGCGAAGCCGCGGCCATCGCCGTACCCAGCGAGCTCGGGGAGGATGAGGTCATGGCGGTCATCGCCCCGGTCGAGGGCCGCGAACCGGACCTGCCGTTACTGGTGGACTTCCTGGCCGAACGCATGCCGCACTACATGGTGCCCCGGTATTTCCGGGTGGTGGACGAGCTGCCGAAGACGCCGACCGCCAAGGTGCAGAAAGTTCGCCTGCGGGAAGACGGGGTCACCGCGCAGACCTGGGACCGCGAAGCCGAGGGCATCCGCCTGAAGCGCTCGGATCTGAACTAAGGAGCCAATCGATGAAAAACCAGTGGCAGATCGGTGAGGTGACCATCACCCGCATCATGGAGCTGGGTGACGTGCCCTTCCCCGCCGAGGTCCTGTTCATGAACTACGACCCCGACGACCTCGCCGCCCAGGAGTGGATGCGTCCGCACCACCTGGACGACGACAACAATCCCGTCCTGTCGGTGCATACCTTCGTGGTGAAGACGCCGGACAAAACGATTCTGGTGGATACCTGCACCGGCAACGACAAGCCCCGCATGGGCGAGCTGTTCAACCAGCTGCAGACGAATTACCTCGAGGCCATCGCGCAGGCGGGCGCAGCCCGGGAAAACGTTGATCTGGTCCTGTGCACGCATCTGCACCTGGACCACGTTGGCTGGAACACGCATCTGGTCGATGGCGAGTGGGTGCCCACCTTCCCCAACGCCACCTATCTGTTCGGGCGCAAGGAATGGGCTCATTGGGAGGCGAACAAGGATATCGAAGTCGAGGAAGGCGCCACCGGCGAGGCGAGCCCCATCGTCAACGCCAGCGCAGTCATTCACGACTCGGTCATCCCGGTGGTCGAGGCCGGTCTGCATCAGCTGGTGGAGACCGATCATCAGGTCTGCCCGGAGGTGCGGCTTGAAGCGACGCCGGGCCACACGCCAGGACACGTGAGCGTGCACATCGAGTCGGACGGCGAACACGCCATCATCTCCGGCGACATGCTGCACAGCCCCTACCAGATGGCGCGGCCGGACGTGGGCGTGTCGTTCGATTCCGATGGCCCCGAAGCCGCCCGCACGCGGCGCTGGTTCTTCGACAAGTACGCCGACCAGCCCATCCTGTTCCTGGGTACGCATTTCGCTACCCCGACGGGCGGTCGGCTGGTCAGTCACGAGGGAAGCTGGCGATTCGAGCCGCAATCCTGATACGCCCTCGTCCGGCGGGTGAGCGTCGTTATTGATCAGGCCTTTAAACGGTACGATTTTCGGATCAATAAGCGGCCCATGGATGTGCCGCTGGCAAGCGCAGCGCAACGCCGCTTATTCGCGGACATGCGCCGCGAATAAGCGGGTAAACAGTAGTACAGGAAAGACTACTGTTTACGTTCCGAATCAATGGTCGTACTGGCCGGCCGCCCGGGCAAGACGTTCGGCGACCGCCTCTCGCAGCGCGTCGGGCCCGGCGACTTCCACGTTGGGGCCGTGGGCGAGGATATCGCGCAGCAGTTCTTCGGCCCGGGCGTAGGGCACGCACAGTTCGTAGCGGCCGTCCGCCAGCCAGGCCGACGTCTGGTCCGGGTGCCAGGTTTCATCGGCCACCCAGCGGGCCGCCTCCGGCGTAAAGCGCAACACCGCGGTGGCGGCCGGCTTGCCGGCGAAGATGCCGTAGCTGGAGCCGAGCTCGTCGTCCAGCGAGGCTTCGGGCAGCTCATGCGCCGCGCCGTCCAGGCTCCGGGCGGCCTGAATGCGGTCCAGCGCAAAGGTGCGCAGACCCTTGGCGCGATGACACCAGGCGTCCAGATACCAGTTGTCGCGGTAATAGGTCAGTCGCTGGGGCGAGATCTCGCGCGTATCCAGCGCATCGCGAATGCGGCCGTGGTAGCCGATTTCCAGCCGTCGCCGCGCCGCCAGGGCGCCGGCCACGGTGCGGAAATGCTCACCGGCCGGGCGGGCGGACGCACGGATCACCTTCACCCGCCGCGCCAGCTCGCCGGTACCCAGCTGCTGGCCCTGCAGAATATCCTCCAGCCGCTTGCGGATGGGCGCCAATTCGCGTTCCAGCAGACCCGGCTGGGTGGACTCGAGCAGCTGCTCCATGACCAGCAGCGAGACGATTTCCGACTCGTTGAACCACAGCCCCGGCAGCTCGAAGCGCGCCTCGGGGGCATCGGCATAGACGTAGCCGTTGTACTCCCGGTCGTACTCGATGGGCGCGTCCAGATACAGCCGCATGTCGCGGATGATCCGCTTGATGGTCGCCGGCGAGCACTCCAGCCGCTCCTCCAATGACTTCTTGGACACCGGCCTGCGGGCGGACGAAAGCTCCTTGTGCAGGGCGTAGATGCGATCGAAGAGATTCATGATCGGCTAGTCGACAATCGCCTGATAGGCCGTCATCCGGAAGCTGTGCTGCACCATGTGGTAGCCGCTGGGCTGGAAGGCGGCAAGCTGAATGCCGATCATGTCTTCGGCCGGGTCGATCCAGAAATAGGTGCTGGCCGCGCCGGACCAGCCGTATTCGCCCACGCTGCCCAGGCTCATGCAGGAGCCCAGGTCCATGAGCACGCGAAAACCCAGGCCGTAGCCATAACCCGGCGCGGCGATACCGCCAATCTCGTAGGGCAGCAGCGCGATCGGCAGGTGGTTGGTGGTCATGGCTTCCAGGGTCTTGCGGCCGAGCAGGCGCGTGCCTTCCAGCTCGCCGTTACCCAGCATCATGCGGCAGAAGCGCAGATAATCGGCGGCGGTCGACACCAGGCCGTGGCCGCCGCGGTAGACGCCGTGATTCCGGGCTTCGAGCGCGTCCGTGGGGCCATCAATGCGCTCGTTACGGCCCTTCATGGCCTCGCCGAACCACTTCTCCATCGTCATGTCCGGCTCGAGCAGGGTGTGCGAGCCGTACTGGGCGCCGAAGCGATTCAGCTTGTCGGCGGGCACATGGAAGCCGGTATCCACCATGCCCAGCGGGCCCAGGATGTTGTCCTGCAGGAACTCGCCGAAAGGCTGGCCGGCAATCACCTCGACCAGACGCGCGACCACATCATGCGAAAAGCTGTAGCGCCACGCGGTGCCGGGCTGGAAGGCCAGCGGCATACTGGCCAGATGATCGACGAATTCGGCAAGCGGCGCGTTGGTGGACACGGCTGCGTTGCGGTAGCGCGCCTCGACTTCGCCGTAGGGCAGGAAGTGATAGCTCATGCCGGAGGTGTGGGTCAGCAGATCACGGATGTTCACCGGCCGCATGGGCTTGACCAGCGTATCGCGGCCGTTGTGCTCCATCAGTACCTTTGTGTCGGCAAAGGCCGGAATGTAGCGGGCCACCGGATCGAACAGCTGCGCGCGACCCTGTTCGATAAGCATCATCATGGCCACGCAGGTGATCGGCTTGGTCATGGAGAAGATGCGGAAGATGGAATCCGCGGCGAGCGGATTGTCGGTCTCCCGCTCCAGGAACCCGGCCACGTGCTGGTGGGCGATGGCGCCCCGGCGCCAGAGCAGGGTCTGCACGCCCGCCAGCCCATCGGGCCCCACGTGCTGCTCCACGGCGGGCCCGATTCTCTCCAGACGCGCCGGACACAGCCCCTGCGCCACATTCGTGGTCATGTTGCTCTCCTGCAAGATCCTGGCGCGAGCGTAGCAAACCGGGCCGGACACCCGGGGCCGGACTACCGCGCCGCCTGACGCGGCAGCGCGTCCTCCCAGCCGCCCCCCAGGGCCTTGTAGACCGCCACCAGGGCAAGCACGCTCTCGGTCCGGCTGCTGGCCAGCGCATCCTGCGCTTCGAGCTTGCGGCGTTCGGCATCCAGCACCGCCAGGAAGCTGTCCACGCCGCTCTTGAACCGCAGCTGTGCCAGCTCGGCGGCCTTTTCGCTGGCCTGCGCCGCGATCTCCAGCTCGTCCTCGCGCTGGCGCGCCTGCTCGTAGCGCGTCATGGCGTTGCCGGCCTCTTCCAGAGCGCGCAGTACAGCCTGCTCGTAGGCGGCGAGATCGCCTTCCGCATAGGCCTCGGCCGCCCGGATGCGGGCGCGGACCCGGCCCAGATCGAAGGCCGCCCAGGACAGCACCGGCCCGATGCTCCAGCGCTCGGAATCGGGCGTGCCGAAATCATCCGCGCTGGTGCTGAAGTAGCCCGCCGAGCCGAACAGCTCCACGCGCGGGAAGAGATCGGCCTTCTGCACGCCGATCTGCGCCGTGGAGGCGGCCAGCTGCTGCTCGACCGCGGCCACGTCGGGCCGCCTGCGAATCAGTTCGCCCGGCTCACCGATACGAATGGTCTCGGGCAGTTCCGGCAGATCCTTAGGCTGCGCCAGCCGGGCGCGAAGCTGCTCCGGCGCACGCCCTGTCAGCACGCCGATCCGGCGCGCCGCTCGCGCGACCTCGGTCCGCAGCCCGGGAATGATGGCGCGGGTGCTGCGCAACTGGGCCGTCGCCTGCGAGACATCCAGGTCGTTGCCCCGGCCGCCGTCGCGTAGTGCCTGCGTCAGTTCGAGGCTGCGCGCCTGATTCGAGGCGTTCTCTTCGGCCACGGCCAGCCGCATCTGCGCGCCGCGCAGCTCGGCATAGCTGCGAGCCACCTCGGCAGTCACCGTCACCAGGGTGCTGCGCGCCTGTTCCAGCGAGCCGGTGTATTGCGCTTCCAGAATATCCACGGAGCGCCGCACCCGGCCGAAAAAGTCCAGTTCCCAGAAAGCGTCCAGGCCGGCATCGTAAAGCGTGCTGCGACGGTCGAAATTCAGACCCGCGGTGCTGGCCTGCTTCTGCCGCGTGACTTCGCCACTCGCCGACACGCTGGGGTACTGGTCAAACCGGCCCTCGCCCAGCAGGGCCCTTGCGGCGCGCACGTTGGACATGGCGATGCGCAGGTCGTGGTTGTGCGCGATGGCGTCACCCACCAGTTCATCCAGCAGCGGGTCCCCCATGGACGCCCACCAGCGGACTTCCGTTTCACCGGCGTCGAGGAATACGACCGATTCCTCCGGCCATTGAGGCTCGGCTACCACCTCGGGTCGCTGATGATCAGGCCCCAGGGCGCAGCCAGTCAGGATGAGCAGCGCGGCAGAAAAAAGGCTCCTGTTCAGCCACATCAGGGGAAAGCGTGAAAGCATGCCGGGTCCCGGTGCTTGAAACGTGACAGGCCGGCGGACGCGAGTCCGCCGGCCTTTGCGAGAAATGACGGGGCGATATTACGCGCCCCGAGACGGGAAATTAACCGTCCTTGCGATCCTTGCCGTGATGCTTGCCGTCCTTGTGGTGCTTGCGCATCTTCTTGTGGGCGGCCTTCAGCTCGTCGCGTGACAGTTCGCCATTGCCGTCGGCGTCGATCTTGTCGAAATGCTGGCCCATCCGGTCACCGGTTTCATCCACGGTCACCAGGCCGTCACCGTTAGCGTCCATATGCGAAAACATGCGCTCGGCGCGCTTGTTGGCCCGCTCGGAGGATCTGGCCTGCAGTTCTTCCAGGGTCACATGACCGTTGCCGTCCGCATCCATCTTCGCAAAGCGGGCTTCCCGCGCCTGGCTGATTTCTGCCTGACTCAGGCTGCCGTTGCCGTCACTGTCCATCATCTCGAAGTACTTGCCGCGCTCGTGGCCATCCTTGCCGGCGTGAGCGATTCCGGCGAAGCCGCCAAAAGTCATGGCCGCGGCGGTGGCGATTACGATCTGCTTTTTCATCTTCAAACTCCTGTGTGCTTGGGGTGCGCCCAGCATAGGCGCCGGCCGCGGCGAATCTGTGTCAGTCCACCGGGCTTTTTGTCGCACTCTGTCGCCGTCTGCCTGTTCGACACACTTTGTTACACATTGGTTCGCCCGACCGGCGACCGGCGTCCTAACATAGCCGTCACCGCCCGGCCGCAGCACCCGCATGAGCGAACAACCCCACCTGATCGTTGTCGATGATCATCGCGATATCCGCGAAACGCTGGCGCGCTATCTGGGCCAGCACGGCTATCGGGTGCAGACGGCCGCCGACGGCCCGGCGCTGCGCCAGCTCATGCGTGCCGCCGCGGTCGATCTGGTGGTGCTGGATATCATGATGCCCGGCGAAGACGGCCTGAGCCTGTGCCGCTGGCTGCGCGAAAGCCACGCCGTACCGGTCATTCTGCTGACCGCTGTCGCCGAGGACACCGACCGCATCGTGGGCCTGGAAATGGGCGCGGACGACTATGTGACCAAGCCGTTCAATCCGCGCGAGCTGCTGGCCCGCATCAAGGCGGTCCTGCGCCGGGCACAGAGCCTGCCGCCCCAGCGCAACACGGCCGCGTCACGAACGCTGCGCTTTGCCGGCTGGACGCTCGACACCGCCGCCCAGACGCTCACCGACCGGGCGGGCGCCACCACCGACCTGAGCACCGGCGAGTTCCGCCTGCTCAACGCGTTTCTGGCTCATCCGGGCATGACGCTGTCGCGCGATCAGCTGCTTGACCTCACGCGCGGCCGCGATGCCGAGGTGTACGACCGCAGCATCGACAATCAGGTCAGCCGGCTACGGCGCAAGATCGAGCCCGACCCCTCGCAGCCCACGCTCATCAAGACCGTCTGGGGCGGCGGCTATGCCTTCACCGCGCAACCCGAGCCGCTGGACTGATGCGCCTGTGGCCCGACAGCCTCGCCAGCCGGCTGATTGCGCTGCTGCTGCTGGCCCTTGCGCTGGCCCAGGTGGTCAGCCTGCTGGTGTTCAGCCACGAGCGCGGCCGCGCCGCCGAACTGTCGGCCCGGCAATACGTTCAGAACCGCGTGGTAAGCACGGTCAACCTCCTGGCCGATACGCCCGCCGAGCAGCGACGGGCCGTGCTGCGGCGCGCGAACACGGCCGGCCTGCGGGTGCATCTGGCGCGCCAGCCGCGCCGCATCGGACCGCCGGAAACTGCCGAGGAGCGCGCGCTGGCCGGGCATCTGCGCGAGGCGCTGGGCGCGTCGGCCGGCGCCATCCACGTGCGGCTGCGTGGCGGCCGGGATGTCGACCGGCCGCTGATCGCCATCGCCGTCCAGCTGACCGACGGCCCCTGGCTGCTGGCCGTCAAGATTCTGCGGGAGCCGCCGCCACAGTGGTCGGCAGCCAGCCTGCTCGCCCTGCTGCTGTCGGCCCTGTTCATCGTGGTGGCCGTGATTCTGGGCGTGCGCGGCATCACGGCGTCGCTGCGCCGGTTGAGCGACGCGGCCGACCAGCTGGGTCGAGGCGAACGCCTGCCGGCGCTGCCGGAAACCGGGCCGGCCGACCTGCGCCGCACCGCCGCCGCGTTCAATCGCATGCAGGCGCGGCTGGAACGGTTTCTGTCCGACCGCACTCGCATGCTGGCCGCGGTTTCGCACGACCTGCGCACCCCCATCACCGCGCTGCGGCTACGCGCCGAGTTCATCGAGGACGACGACAACCGCGCCCATATCCAGCAAACGCTGGACGACATGCAGCGCATCACCGAAGCCACGCTTGATTTCGCGCGCAGCGAAACCGGCAGCGAAGCCAGCCAGAGCGTGAACCTGAGCGTGCTGATCGAGCGCCTTGCGAGCGACTATCACGCGATGGGGCACGACGTGTCCGTCAGCGCCCCCGGCGACGTGACGCTGACCTGCCGACGCAGCCTGATCACGCGGGCCCTGCGTAACCTGATCGACAACGCGCTAACCTATGGCGGGCGCGCGAAGCTGACGCTGAACGCCGGCGACAATGGGCTGGCCATTCACGTGGCGGACGCCGGGCCGGGCATCCCGGCTGCGGATCGCGAGCGGGTGTTCGATCCGTTCGTGCGGCTCGAGGGTTCGCGCAATGCCGAGACCGGCGGCGTGGGCCTGGGCCTGTCGATCGCGCGCGGCGCCGCGCGAGCGCACGGCGGCGATATCCGCTTTGTAGACGACCCCCACGACGGCTTTACGGTCGTGCTGAGCCTGCCGCGCGAGCAGACGGGGTCAGGCTAGTGGCCGAACCCAAAAGGTCAGCGTTTTCTCTGTCTCCTGCGCCTGACCAATGTCCTGCCAGCGATAGCGGGCCCGCAGCGCCGGCTGCGGGCGGTAGCCGCGGCCCTGCCAGAAGCTGTCCAGCGGCCGGTAGTCGGCCGGACGCAGTGGATGATCCGGCGGCCGATCGACCGCGCAGAACAGGCAGTAGTCAAACCGGCCCAGCGAGCGCGCCCAGGCCTCGCGTTCGTCAAAGAAGCGATGCCCCAGACCACCGCCGCGATAGTCACCGAGCAGCAGCGATTCGCCGAAATAGAAGACCCTGTTCACGTCGAAGCCGGCGTCGGCCACTGGCTGTCTGAACGCCGGCTCCTCATCGGCCAGCGGCAGCGCCGTGGTGGCGCCAACAACCTCGCCCGCATCACGCACCATGAAGGCGAGCGAATCGGGGGCCTCCACATAGGTCTGCAGGTAGGCCCGCTCGTAGCTCAGGTCGCCGTCGTACAGATAGGGGAAATCCTGGAAGACGTCGATTCGCAGCCGCGCCAGAGCGTCCACCACCGGCCGGATCGCCGCCCCGTGGCGACGCTCGAACTGCAGCTCATCCTTCGCCGTCACACCCTGGCCGCTCAGTAGAAGGTCGCCTTCAAACCGGCATAGACGTTGCGCCCCGGCGCAGGCTCGAAATAGCGGCCGCCGAAGG
Source organism: Salinisphaeraceae bacterium (assembly GCA_002683405.1). Lineage (GTDB taxonomy): Bacteria > Pseudomonadota > Gammaproteobacteria > Nevskiales > Salinisphaeraceae. The sequence goes on from NYTH01000028.1 coordinate 246,498, forward strand.
CGTTGATGCGGATGTTGTCGTTGTAGTCCTTGTCCAGCAGGTTGTTGATGCCGGCGTAGGGTTCCCACCGGGCGCCGGCCGCGCGGAACAGCCAGCCGGCCCGCAGATTCGCGACAGCGTAGCCCGCCACCCGCGCGGTGTTGCCGTCATCGGCAAAGAAATCATCGTAGGCCTTCAGATTCAGGCGGACATAGTGATCCGGTTGCTCGTAGGCCACCTCGGCGAACAGCCGTTGTCCGGGCAGGCCGGGCAACTCGTTGCCGGAAAAGTCGGTACCGCCGCTGACGTAATCCTCGTATTCGTAGTCGGCCCAGGTGTAGGCGCCCGTGAAGCGCCAGACGTCCCGCCAGACCCAGTCGGCGCTGGCCTCCAGGCCACGCCGCTCGGATTCGCCCGCATTCCGAAAAAAACTGCGCCCGGGCTGACCCGCCAGCTCGAAGGAGACGAGTTCATCCTCGACCTGAATCCGGAAGGCGGCGAGTTCGTAGCGCAAGGCACCGGTTTCGCCCTTTAGCCCCAGCTCGTAGTTGGTGGCGTCGGCCGAGCCCAGCGCGGGGTTGAAGCCGCCGCCGGCAGGATTCGCCAACTCGGCCACGGTGGGCGTTTCGAAGGAGGTGGAAGCGCGCGCGTAAAGCTGGTGTCCGGGAGAATAAAACCACGCCAGGGCGCCGCTGTAGCTGAAATCGCGCAGCTTGCGCACCCCCGAATCGTTGCCGTCGCTGCCAAAGCCGTCATCCACCGCCAGCCGCACGCGGTCATAGCGCAGGCCCAGGGTCAGCAGCCATTCGGACGCCAGGCGGATGTCATCCTGAACGTAGAGCGCCCAACTCGAGGCTTTTTCTTCCTGATCCAGCGTCATTGCGCCCCGCTGGCCCTGATTGTTGTCAAAGCGGCGACGATCATCCTGCTGGGCTTCGGTTTCCGCGCCCACGGTAATCTGCTGCGCCAGTCCGGCCCATTTCACCCGCCGCGTCAGCGCCGCCGCCAGACCGCCGAACTCGCGTTCGAAATCCACCTGCCCGCCGTCGACAAAAGGCAGCCGGTTGTCGAAATCACGCAGGCCGGCCCAGCCGCGCAGGCTGTATTCCATCACGGGTGACAGCTCGGCGCGCCAGGTCACGCCCATGCGCTGCTGACTAATGCTTTCACCGCCGTCGAACAGCAAGTTCTGATCACGCGCCTGGCGGCGATCGGCCCGCACGTCGGCGCGGCTGATGCCGCCGGGATCCTGGCTGTCGATTTCCACCGCGTTCAAAGTGATATCCAGATCACCGGCCGAAAACTGCCGCGCTAGCTTGGCGGTGTAGATGTCGCTGCGCACATCCGAATGGTCGCGAAAGCCGTCCTGTCGCGTCACGCTCACGGCGCCCAGGGCGCGCCAGCCCGCGCCGAGTTCGCCGCCGGCCTCCGCCCGGCCCTGACGATAACCATACTCGCCGGCCGCCGCCGCAAACGTGGAATAGGGCTCGCGCGGCGGCTCGGGCGTGGAAAAGGTCACCACGCCCCCGGCGCCGTTGCCGTACAGCGTGGAGGCAGAGCCGCGGATGACTTCGGTGGTTTCCAGCAGGCCCAGGTCCAGCGCGTCGAGCTCGGTCTGGCCATCCGGCAGGGTCAGCGGGATACCGTCCAGCAGCACCCGTACGCCGCGCACGCCGAAGTTTGCGCGTGAACCGAAGCCGCGTATCGACAGGCGAACCCCCTGCGAGAAATTCTGGGCGTTCAGCGCAAATACGCCGGGGATGCGATTGAACAGCTCATCCGTCGCCAGATTCTGGGCCCCCTGACGCGCCTGCTCGTCCACGACCGTGACCGACGCCGGCGTCTCGCGCCACGGTTGCTGAGTCACCGGCGCGGTGATCGTGACCTCCAGCGGCCCCTCGTCACGCTCGGCGGGCGCCGCCACGGCGCAGGTGCTGCACAGGGCAGCGGCCATCAGACTCAACCGGCGTATACGCATATGTTCCTCTCCCCTGGCCTGCTATGTTCCGGCTTGAAGAGACGTCCGGCAGGCTCGACATCGCGGCGCGAGTGTACTGCCCGCCCGCCGGCGCTGCATCCATTCGAAACACGGGAGTGTTGTCATCAGTCAATGCAGAACCCTGGCGCTCGTGCTGGGCGACCAGCTCGACCGCAACGCCGACATCCTGCAGGCGCTGGAGCCCGATCAGGACATCGTCTGGATGGCGGAGAACGAGACCGAAGCCACCCACGTGTGGTGCCACAAGCAGCGCCTGGTGCAGTTCTTCTCCGCCATGCGGCATTTTCGCGACGCGGTGGAAACCGACGGTTTCAGGGTGGAATACCATCAGCTCGAGGCGGATCGGCGGCGCGACAGCGGCCGCGATTTCGGCGAAATCCTGGCCGCCTCGATCCGCCGGCTCAAGCCGGCGCGGCTGGTCGTCACCTGGCCCGGCGACTGGCGGGTGCAGCAGATGCTGCAGGCCACCGCCAACGATTTCGAATTGCCGCTCGACATCGCCACCGACGCGCACTTCTACGACACGCCCGAGCAGTTTGCCGAATGGGCCGAAGATCGCAAGACGCTGATTCTCGAGGATTACTACCGCGAGATGCGCAAGCAGCACGGCGTGCTCCTGGACGACAGCGGGCCCGCCGGCGGCCAGTGGAATTTCGACAGGGACAACCGCGACAGCTTCGGCAAGAACGGGCCGGAGAAGATGCCCAACATCAAGCGTATCGAGCCCGACGCGGTCACGCGCGAGGTCATGGACCTGGTTGAAGCACGCTATCCCGATCACCCCGGCCACATCGACGGCTTCGACCAGCCCGTCACGGCGGCCCAGGCCAGCGCCGCGCTGACCCACTTCATCCGCTACCGGCTGCCCGATTTCGGCCGCTGGCAGGACGCGCTGTGGACCGGCGAGCACTTTCTCAACCACTCGCGGCTGTCGCCGGCGCTCAACCTGCATCTGCTCAATCCGCGTGACTGCGTGGCCGCGGCCGAGCGGGCCTGGCAGCAGGGCGACGCGCCGCTCAACAGCGTGGAGGGCTTCATCCGCCAGATTCTCGGCTGGCGCGAATTCGTGCGCGGCGTGTACTGGCTGAAGATGCCGGACTACATCGACGCCAATGAACTCAACGCCAGGCTGCCGGTACCGCAGGCCTACTGGGACGGCGACACCGACATGCGCTGCATCGCCGAAGCCATGACCAACGTCATCGAGCACGGCTATGCCCATCATATTCAGCGACTCATGATTCTCGGCCTGTTCGCCCAGGTGGCGGGCGTGAACCCGAAGGCCTTCCACGAATGGCATATGGCCATGTATCTGGACGCCGTGGACTGGGCCAGCCTGCCCAACGCCCTGGGCATGAGCCAATACGGCGACGGCGGCGTGGTGGGCACCAAGCCCTACTGCGCTTCGGGCAACTACATCAACAAGATGAGCAACTACTGCAAGCACTGCCGCTTCAACTACAAGCAGCCCGCTGGCGATGATGCCTGCCCCGTCACTACCCTGTACTGGGACTTTCTGGACCGGCACGCCGAGCAGTTCCGCGGCAACCGCCGCATGGTCTTCCAGATGAAGAACCTCGACAAGAAACGGGATGACGAGGCGCTGATGCAGGCGATCCGCAAGCAGGCCAGCACGCTGCAGCAGACCATCAAGGCCGGCGAGCGACTGTGAACGTCCTATGCCCGCGATGGCCGTGGACTGGCCCCGTGCTCGGCATCGCGGCCTTGCTGTCCGCCTGTGCAATGCCGGGCCATTGGCTGACGCCGCTTCCGCCGGCATCGGGTGAAGCCCGCCAACAAGTCCGCCAGCAGCTTACCCTCGACGCGCCCGAACGCAGCCTTACATTGCAGTCGCTGCTCAAATCCAGCGTTCACGGTCTGACGCTCATCATCATGTCCGATGCCGGACAAAGAATGTTCACACTGCAATGGAAACCCGGCCAGCCCGCGCCACGCGTTTTCGGCCAAGCGCCTAAGGGCATGACCGCATCCGGCATGCTGGCTGACCTGCAACTGGCCCTGTGGCCGGAAACTGTTCTGCGATCAGGCCTGCCAAGCCAGTTTCGCCTAGAAGATATCGGAGCAACACGTTTGCTTTGGCGAGGCGAGAATCTGGTCTGGCTGCGTGTGAGCGAAGGCAAGGAACTGCGGAACAACAGCATGATGATTTACAACCTGCCGTTGGGCTATCGCCTGCGCATTCAGCCGCTGATTCTGGCCGACACCCGCCCCTGACGCCTCACCGCCATCGTCCGACACGCCTGGTTGCCCCCCAACCGACAAAGAGGCGGCGCGCGCGGAAAATCCCGCGCAGCGGGCCGGCCACGTCTTCATGACGTCATTTTTCAAAGGCAATCTCGCGCCCCCATCCATTGCGCTGCAAGTGCTGTAGCGGGGCACAGGGCGGCATCGCTTTGCGGCCTGGGAGTACTACTGATTACCGCCCGCCGCAGACTGCGCTATTAAAGCCGTACGGGGGCCATGGAGGCCGACATGCAGAACGGATCACTCACCGAAGATCAACGTTTGCTCCTGCTCGAACAGCTCGAGACATCCATCACCTCGCTGCGCCAGGAACTCGCCAGCCGCCTGATGGCGCTGGGCAGCACACGCGCTCGTGCGCTGGCCCATCACCTGTTGTACGAAGAGCGGGATGTGCGAGACATTGTGGGCACGGAGTTGGACGGGCGGGAATACGACTGCTGGATCAGTCGCGCCACCGAACTGGAAAACGCGTTGGCGGATTTTCAGACGGGCGAGTACGGCTGGTGCGAGCAGTGCAGCAGCCCGATACGCTTTCAGAAGCTGCGCAGCCAGCCTGCCGCCCGCCAGTGCGACGGCTGTGATGCGATATCCTCCAAACCGGGTTTGCGGCGCGCCGGACAGCGATGGTCCTATCAACTCGGCTGAAGACGCTACCGCAAAAGACAGACACCAGCCCTGAATCATGCAGTTCGAGAAGAATATAGAGGTCGATGCGACCGCCGAACGGACGCTGGCCTACATGGCCGACTTCAGCCGCCTGCCCGAGTGGGAGCCGACGGTCACGCGGGTGACGCAAACCGCTGGCGACGGCCCGGGCGTGGGCGCGGCCTACAACGTCACGATGCGGTTTGCCGGCAATACGCTGCACGCGCGCTACCGCTGCGACCGGCTGAACGATGACGAAGTCCGGTTCCAGGTCGACGGTGATGACTTCCACGGCATCGATCACATCCGGGTTTCGTCGCGCGGCAGCGGCGCCCTGATCAACTACTGGGCGGAAATCATTCCGCAGGGGAGCCTGGGCAAACTGCTCATGCCGGCCAGCTATCTCGTGATGCAGTGGAACAACGCCAAGCTCACGCGCAACCTGAAAAAGCGCCTGGCCGCGAGCTGAACCGCGCCGCCGTCACTGCGGGCTCGTCAGTGCACCTTGATGCGCGGCCCGACGCGGGTTTCCAGAAAGTTGCTGGCGCCGTCCAGCAGGGCCTTGGTCACGCCCAGCAGCAGCATTTGATGCCGGCGCTGTACCCCGCGGTAAGCGGCGCGGGCCAGACGGCCGCGGATCTGCAGGTCGTCGTCGAGCATGACCCGCAATCGCCCCACTGCACCGGCCTCACCCAGCGACAGCAGCGTGCCCTTGTCCCGGTATTGGAACACACGCGGCCGACGCCCTCTGGCCAGCCGCGGTAGCTGCTGCGCCAGGTGTTCCGCCTGTTCACTGGCCGCCTGCGCGGTCGGCGGCGCCGGATTGTCCTCGATACAGCCGCAATCGCCCATCACGAATATGTTGTCCTGGCCCTTCGCGCGCAGGTCGCGGCCGGTCAACCACTGGTTCTTGCCGTTCCTGGGCAGGCTGTTGATCTTGCCCGCAATCGGCGGCCCCATCTGGCCCGCCACCCACACGGTCAACTGCGAAGCGTAGCGCTCCCCCGAGCCGGTGCGCACCGCGTCTTCCGTAATCTCGCCGACCTTGGCGCCGGTGACGATATCCACGCCGGCTTGGGTCAGGCGCTGGCGGACGCTGTCGCTCACCGCCCTGGGCGTACCCGGCATGAATTCGTCCATGGCTTCGAGCAGAACGATGTTCAGCGTGTTGCCACCGGCAGCCGGCGTCAGCGCGTTGCTCTGATGCCCCGTGGCCAGAAAGCCGGCCAGCTCGACACCCGTGGGGCCGGAGCCCACGATCACCATGTCTACCGGGCGATTGCCGTCGCCGGCGGCGTTGGCCAGCAGCTGTTTCGACAGCCGCTCGCACAGCGCTTCGGCCTGATCCGCGCTGTCCAGCAGCACGGCGTGTTCTCGCACCCCTTTCACGCCCATGTCGGCGGTGACGCCGCCGATGGCCAGCACAAGCTGGCTGTAGCACAGGCGGCGCGGCTCGACCTCCCCGCCCGGCAGGGCCTGCGGGCCGCCGACCACAATGCTGTTTTCGTCCGGCAGCACATCCAGCAGATCGCCCTGCTGGAAGGCGAAGCCCCAGCGTTCCGCGATGCCGGCATACTTGAGTTCGTTGACGTGGCCCCGCCCGGCGCCGGCCGCCAGTTCGTGCCAGCGCGGCTTCCATACGTGGCTGTGGTTGCGATCGATCAGCAGCACTTCGCGATCGCCCTGGTCCGCCAGGCGCACGGCCAGCTCCGAGCCGCCGGCACCGCCGCCAACTATGATTGTCTGATAGGCCTGTTTCACCCGTAGCGCCCCCGCTCGAACAAATGACAGCGCTTACCCTAACGGGCCAGGCTGGCGGTGGCATTCCCGCAGACTACGGAGTCGGATCGACCAGCGGGCCCTAGCGGGTCAAGTGACGAGGGAAAAGGGGCACACCGTCTCATGAGAGGCCTGCGTCCCGAGCCGATGGCGTGAACTTTACGATACGGGCCAGACGCGGCCGGATCTGCCGACACCGCGGCGCGCATACGACTTTCGCCGGTGAAGTCGGAATCACCTCAGCGCCAGCCCGGCTCCCAGGTGTTGTAAAACGCGGGGTCGGCCCAGCCGGGCGGAAAATCCGCCGGTGGCATCTGCTCGCCGCCGGTGATGATTTCACCCAGCACATCCTGATAGGTCAGCCAGGGAATTGTTGGTTCCCAATCGAGGGGACGCTGGCTCCAGTCGCAGACGCCGGCGGCAAAGGTGGCTTCCAATGCCTGCCATTGGTCCTCGGTGAAGGGAACGAGCCCGTAATCGTCATCGCGGCTGAACGGACGCAACTGGCACTGGAGCTGATCGCCGAAGATATCGTCGCCGGCCGCCGTTCTCGGCGTGCCAAAAATGGCGGCCTTAACGGGCACGCAGTCCTGGATATCGCCTTCCAGCAGAATGGTGCCGGCGCCGGTACTGCACTGGTCCTGCACGTCGGCCGGCTTGAGATCGACGATCTTCTCGGCCAGCGGCGTGGCACTGCGGTCGGTGCTGATCGCCTCCAGCCAGCTGGCCATGCTGTCCAGCGCCATGTTCATGTAATTCAGGTCGCCAATGAGCGGGGCCGGCCCACCCCACATGACGTGGTTGTCGTGATGGCCGAACTCCCTATCAAGGCGATACCGCACCCAGAAGGCATGCACGGTATCGTGCGCAATGGCCGGGTCCGGCCCCGTGGCGTTGATGATGGGCACGGTATCCATATTGGTAATCGTGTTCAGAATACCCACGCGGTAGGCATTGGGCAGCGCGGGGAAATCCGGCGTCAGCCGTTCTTCCGTGATGTTCAGGTCGGTATCCACCCCGCCGATGCGGGTGTTCAGTTCGACGAACTGCATGGGCGTGATCAGGTTATTCTGCAAAGGCAGCAGACCGTATTGCACGCCTTCGTTGCCCAACGGAAAGCCGATGAAGCCCTCGCCGATTGCCTGCTCGTTCTCCGAGAACCTGTCCGGCTGACGCGCGCCGATCATGTTGCCCATGAAGGTGAGCACGTCACAGCGGGCGCCGCCAGGATTGGACTCGCTGTTGTAGCGGAAATTCGGGCCCACCCCCTCGGGAATGCCGCAGTCGGATTCCGGGTTGACGGCTTCCGCAAACAGCGCGCTGTCGGCGACGTTGGCATTGGCTATGCCGACGGGGTGATCCAGGATCAGATTCTGTTGCAGCGGCGATAAGCCAAGGGTGCCGGCCCGCGCGGGATCGGTGAAGAAACGCAGCAGTATGTGATAGTCCGCGAACTGCGTGGCCGTGCTCATCACATCGGGATAAGTACAGGTGGTAATCAGCCCCTGATACAGGCCCGGATAGGCGTTGGCGATCATGTTCTGGGTAATCGCGCCGCCGGAGCAGCCGGTGCCGATGGTGTAATTCAGCGGCCCGTGCTGCTCGATATAGCGTTCCTTGCCCATCATCAACGCTTCGGCCTGATAGGACAGATTGCAGTTGTGCCCCAGGTCTAGCTGGGCCACCGCAAGCACCGACCAGCCCTTGCCCAGGGCGGTAACGTAGGAATTGGCCACCGCCGGCGTGGCCGGCACGGTGCCGGCGTAGTCGGCCGTATCGGGCGCGTCACCGTTGACTTCCTTGGCCGCGTGAAAGCCCCGGCAGTTACCGCCGTGAGTCACCAGCAACTGCCCGCCCCATTGGGACTGAGGCTGCGCCGCGGTCCAGGGCTCATCTTCCTTGAACAGCGTGTAGATATTGTATTCGTCGCGCGCCATGTAGCCGATTTCGCGTCGGACCACGAAGGGCACCATCTCCCCGTTGTCGGTATTGGCGGTGTCTACATCGTCGGGGGGATTGTTCGGGTCATAGGGTTGCAGCTCGTTCGAGCTGACCGGCTTGTACAGCCAGTCGTACTCCACCGGCTCGTTACAGAATTCATCGGCCGCATCGTTCTGACACTGCCAGGGCTGAATCTGCGGGCCGGTAAACACCGGTCCGCCAGCGGGAAAATTGGTGACGGTGATGCTGTCACCGTTATTGAGGCTGATGGTGTTCTCGCCCAGGGCAAGGCCTTCGACCAAGGCGAATCTGACGCTGCCTTCGGGTAGGCCAAGCCGTTGATTGGGTACCGAGGTATCTTCCAATGCGTCGGAAATATCGGTGCCGTTGAGGAACAGCACGAGGTCGTCAAACTCCGATGCATTCTGTTGCAGCACGGCAATCAGTACATCCCCGCCACTGACCAGATCAGGCCGGTTGGAAAGCACGAACAGGGCGCCCGAGCCGGAAGAGACTCGATCGGGATCCGTGTTGTCCCCCACGGGCAAGACGCCTCCGGAACCACTCGATCCGCCTGACCCGCCGCAGGCAGACAAGGTGATACCGAACACTAAAGATATGATTATTCGCCACATGGTTGTCTCCCGCCCGGCCGCTTTGCATGCAGCCCGAATGGCTGACGAACATGGCGTCAGCCTGTATTTGATTTTGCAATCCGATAATGCCACTTCCGGCCCGTGTCTGACCGTCAAGCCTGATATACGGCGGGCTGCCAACAGCGAAAAACCAGGTCCACAGACGCTACTGAACTGGTCGCGCCGTGGGTCAAACAAGTGCGGGAGACGGTGTGAAGATGACTGCCGGCTACAAGCCTGCCATCACGCATGTGGCCACTTCCTGGCGCAAATGCTCGCCTCTGAGTTCTCTGTTCAGCGCGTAGAGCAACCTGGCGTCCGGGCATCTGGCCCAAGGCGACAACAGCTCGAAGCAGGATAGGCACAGGCCCAGACTTACACTACACTGATGCCGTGCTACACGGAATATCAATATGAATCTGACCATCAGCATCGACGACGATCTTGTAAAGGCCGCTCGCATCCGCGCGCTTGAGCAAGGCACGTCCGTGAACGAAGTTCTGCGCCAACATCTGACCCGCTACGCCCAGGGTGGCAGCGCACGCCGCGGCGGGTTGCGCGATGTGTTTGCCCAGGTGGATGCCGACGGGCCCGCCATCCGCGAAGGCGGGGGCCGCGAATGGCGCCGAGAGGATGCCTACGATGGCGCGCGTTTTTGTTGATACCAACGTATTCATTTACGCCGTTGACTCTGGCGAGCCCGAAAAACGCGATATCGCGCGTGCCAGCCTGGACGAGTTGGCGGCCGCCGGCGAGTTGGTCACCAGCACTCAGGTGCTACAGGAGTTCTACAACATCGCGGTGCGCAAGATCGGTTTGCGCAGCGTCGTGGCAGAACGCTGCGTCCGCGAATTCGCCCGCAACGACACCATACAGATGTCCGTGGAAATCATCCTCGCGGGCATCGGGCTACATCGCTCCGCGTCGCTATCCATTTGGGATGCCTTCGTCATTCAGGCCGCGATAGTCAGCGATTGCGAACAGTTGTTGAGCGAAGACCTGCAGCACGGCCGCCAATTCGACCAGACTGTCATCCTCGACCCTTTCAGGGCCTAGTGCTCTGCCCGAGGTAGGCCAGCGGTGGGCACTTAGCGACAGTATGCAAACGCGGGCTCCACGTCGAACGCTGTTTGCTAGCGGGCTTGCCGGCCGCCAGCCCCACCGCCGGAATAAATCCTGGGTTTGATCGCGAAGTCGTGTTGTACGGCGAGGTCGTGTTTGCGCAATTCCGGCTCCAAGATGTAAGCCGTCGCAAACCATGCGACGGCTTACACGTAGAAAACATCTCGGCGAGGGAAATTCCCGCTTGAGTCACGGAGATTCGAATCTACTCCAAGGGCGGGAATTGGTGGCCGGAGGTGGAATCGACAAATTTCTCCGGAACAAATTTGGACTGCCGAAGGCAGGCCCGAGCGTAGCGAGGGTGAGGCTCAGGGATGAGTCGAACAACCCCGACACGAAGTGGCGGTGGTGAGATCGTTGGAAACCTGGGATTCGACTAACGTCGCCTTCGCTTGAAGTTTGGCGGTAGCGTAAAAAAGATCTCGGAGAGGAGTTTCCCACTTTGATCTTGGAGCTTAAAACCTACTCCGTGGGTGGGAAATGGTGGCCGGAGGTGGAATCGAACCACCGACACTACGATTTTCAGTTAGCGGGCATTACACATAAACTAAGCAAATCTAGGCAAAGTTCGTTCGGCGAGAATCAATAAAAATTGCTTAAGAATCATCGTTAAGCAATAAGTATGGAAAATTCTGCCGCTCATCGGTGTACCTGTAGTGTACCCGTGGCTCACGTCGATCGATAAAAAATTCCGACATCGCTAATAGTAGAACTCCTGGGTAGAAGCTATCCGCAGGGCGCATGGGTTTGGCTCACGTAATGGTCAAGCGTTAACTATTCAATCGGTTCTGAATAATTGCTATCCGATTCAAACTCGACGCGTCCCGAATCAGATTTCGGTGACTCCCCTGGTAATCCCCCCATTTTTAGTGCAGCTCAAAAGTGGAGCTAGGCGGCCATCAGTTTCTGTATGGGCGTAA
>NYTH01000029.1 GCA_002683405.1 Salinisphaeraceae bacterium
CCATGGCGCTGGATGCGCGCGGCGAGCCGCAGGTCTACGCGCCCGTCTTCGAGGAGGGCGTGTACCTGGCGGAGTATCGCGACGGCGATATTCGCGCCGGTCACCGCAGCGAGCGCCGCACGCCGGAAGCGGTGATGTACGACGCGGTCGTACAGGCCACGCGGGACTATGTAGACCGTAACGGGTTTGCCGGCGCGCTGCTGGGGTTGTCCGGCGGCATCGACTCGGCGCTGGCCGTGGCAGTCGCCGCCGACGCGCTGGGGCCGGATCGCGTCTGGGCGCTGGCGCTGCCGTCGCGCTACACGGCGGATATCTCCAACGAGGAGGCCGCCGCCCAGGCCGAGATGCTCGGCATCCGCTATCAGGAGCTGTCGATCGAGTCGCTGTTCGGCGGCTATCTGGATGAGCTCTCGCCCGTTTTTGCCGACCGGCCGGCCGACGCCACCGAGGAAAACCTGCAGTCGCGTATTCGCGGCACCCTGCTCATGGCGCTGTCCAACAAGTTCAACTACCTGGTGCTCGCCACGGGCAACAAGAGCGAAATGGCCGTGGGCTACGCCACGCTTTATGGCGATATGTGCGGCGGGTTCGCCCCGCTGAAAGACGTGTACAAGACCTGGGTGTACCGGCTGGCCAACTATCGCAACACGATTTCGCCGGCCGTGCCGCAGCGGGTCATCGACCGCCCGCCGTCGGCCGAACTGCGCGCCGACCAGGCCGACACCGATTCGCTCCCGCCCTATGACGTGCTCGACCCCATCATCGAGGCCTATGTGGAGCAGGGGCTGAGCATTGCGCAAATCTGCGCGCAGGGCTTCGAGGAGTCGCGCGTGCGGCAGGTGGCCGGCCTGATCCGCCGCAACGAATACAAGCGGCGCCAGTCCGCCCCCGGCCCGAAGGTCACGCGGCGCGCCTTCGGCCGCGACCGACGGTATCCGATTACGGCGGTTTACGGGGATTTGTAGGGCGGCCCTGCTTTCGAACCGGGCTTTGACAGGCTCAGCCCGAACGGTGGTGATTTGGAACGCCTTGTGATCCACCGCCGGGAGGGTTCGGTGGGTACAGGCAGAATCACCCAGCCCCGGCCCGATCTGCATCCAGCCCGTTCGGACTGAGCCTGTCGAAGTCCGAAGTGAACGCCCTTCGACGAGCTTCCTTCGACAGGCTCCCTTCGTCAGGCTCAGGGTGCGCGGATAAAAATGAGCGGGTTGAAATGAGCGGATTATTGGATGAGCGGCTGAACGGAAATGGACCGGTCTTCGCCGACCCGTTCGGACTGAGCTCGTCGAAGTCCGAACTGATCGGAGTCTGGGCGCGCGGCTGGTTTTTTGGAGCGAGTTTCTTGGTGACAGAAGCTGCGGCGTAGGCGTTCTTTGACTGGCTCCCTTCGACAAGCTCAGGGTGAGCGGATCGAAGTGCGCGGATTGAAATGAGCGGGTCGAGATGAGCGGGTTGCAGTTGGCCGGTCGTATTGAGCAGCCAGGGATCAGGCTGAACACCAGCCACCGTTCGGGCTGAGCCTGTCGAAGTCCGAACCGAACAAAGGCTGCAGCGTGAGGCAAGCTTCCTTAGACCGGCACCCTTCGACGGGTTTCCTTCAACAGGCTTCCTTCGACAGGCTTCCTTCGACAGGCTCAGGATGCGCGGAAAGAAATGAGCGGATCGAAATGAGCGGATAGAAATGAGCGGATTGAAATGAGCGGGTTGAAGTTGGCGGGCCGGTTTGCGGAGAAGAAGCCAGGCTGAATACCCGCCACCGTTCGGGCTGAGCTTGTCGAAGTCCGAGGCGAACCCAGCCTGCAGGGCCGAACGGCAAGCCAATGGCCGGCGAGTCGTCCCGGCAGGCCGCTAGCAGTTCACCCCAAAACGCTCAGGGCGCGGCGCGGGAAATCTTGTCCGGGCCGGCCTTGTCGTCCTCGTCGCCCGAAACGGTCACGGTGGGCTCGGCATCCATGGCGGGCAGTTCGTATTCCGGCTCCAGGCCGGCCCGCTGGCGGTAGAACTCGCGCCGGTGCAGCAGGTAGTTGGGGTAGGACACCATCAGCACGGCCAGCGTGTCGTCGGCCTTTTCTTCCAGCCCCAGCCCGCGGTAGCTGTGCTCCAGGATTTCCAGCGCCCGGGGGATCGAGTTCGACCCCTGGTAGTTCTCCAGCACGTACTCGGCACGACGGCTGGCAGCCACCCAGGCGCGGCGGCCCAGGTAGTAGTCGGCCACGTGCAGCTCGTATCGGGCCAGATCGTGCTTGATGTCGATCATGCGCAGCTGCGCGTCCTTGCGGTAGATGCTGTCCGGAAAGTTCTGGATGAGAATGTTGAAGTCGGTGAAGGCCAGCCGCAGGTTGCCCGGGTCGCGCCCTGCGCTGCTCTCGCCCAGAAGTGCATCGAAGTTGCCGCGATCGCGGTTGTAGTTCACCACGCCGCGCAGGTAGTAGACGTAGTCGATGTGCTTGAAGCGCGGATGCTGCTTGATGAACCGGTCGGCCACGGCGATGGCGGCTTCCGGCTGCTGCGCCTTGTAGTGCGCGTAGATGGTTTCGGCCTGGGCCTGCGTGGCGTATTCGGAGAACGGGAAGCGGGCTTCCAGCTCGCTGTAAAGCTGCAGCGCCTGGATGGGGTCGCCGGAATCGAGCAGTGCACGCGCCGTGTTGTAGATGGTCTCGGCGTCGGAGCGCTCCAGGGCGCGGTCCCCGCGGCCTGTCACGGTTTCCCGCGCCAGGGCGATTTCATCGGCATGGTCGCCGCCGGTGCTTGCACAACCGGTCATAATGGTGGTGATGGCGAGTACCGAGAGTGTGAAAAGAATGCGCATGTTCAGTTTCCGTGAGCCGCGGTTGTCGGGCCGTTCGTGAAGCGCGGCAGTATACCCGATGCAAGCTACCGTCCGTAAAAGAAAAACACCATGACCGACTCGGCGCCGCCGCTGCAATTCAGTGTGCCGGAGGATCGGGCTGGCCAGCGCTTGGACAAGGCGCTGGCCGATTTGTTGCCCGATTTCTCGCGAAACCAGATTCAGGGCTGGATCAGATCCGGACGGATTACCGTGGACGGTGGCCGCTGGCGACCCCGCGACGCGGTGCGCGGCGGCGAGGCCGTGCTGGCGCGGCCCGAGACGGTGGTGGACGAAACGCTCACGGCCGAGCCGATTCCCCTGGATATCGTGCACGAGGACGACCATCTGCTGGTGGTCAACAAGCCGGCCGGGCTGGTGGTGCACCCTGGCGCGGGTAATCGCGAAGGCACGCTGGCCAACGCGCTGCTGCATTTCGACGCGTCGCTGGAGGCGCTGCCGCGCGCCGGCATCGTGCATCGTCTGGACAAGCTGACCAGCGGTCTGCTGATGATCGCGCGCAGCTCGCTGGCGCGGCGGCATCTGGTCGAGATGCTGGCGCTGCGCGATATCGGCCGCGAATACGAAGCGGTGGTCTGCGGACTGCCGACCGCGGGGGGTCGGGTCGACGCGGCCATCGGCCGGCATCCGGTAGACCGCAAGCGCATGAGCGTCCGCCCGGACGGCCGCCCGGCGGCCACCGAATACCGCCTTCTCCGCCGCTTCCGGGCCCATAGTCATCTGTCGCTGCGGCTCGAATCCGGCCGCACCCATCAGATTCGCGTGCACATGCAGCATGTCGGTCTGCCGCTGCTGGGGGATCCGGTCTACGGCAAGCGGCTGGGCATGCCGGCCGGCGCCACGCCACCCCTGCAGGACGCGCTGCGGGGTTTCCGCCGCCAGGCGCTGCATGCCCGCAGCCTGTCGCTGACCCATCCGGTGACCGGCGAATCGCTGGCTTTCAGCGCGCCGCCGCCGCAGGACATGCGCCAGCTGCTCGACGTGCTGGCGCGCGATGCCGATGCCGGCGGCCAGACGCCGCGATGAATCGCCCGCAGGACCCCGTGTTTCTCACGCCGGACTGGCCCGCGCCGGGCCGGGTTCGGGCGGCGGTCTCGACCCGGCTGGGCGGCGTGAGTAGCGGCGCCTACGCGGGATTCAACCTGGGCGCTCACGTCGGCGATGAGCCATCGGCCGTGGCGGACAACCGCGCGCTGCTCGCCCGACAGCTGGGGCTGTTGCGGCCGCCCGTCTGGCTGAAACAGGTTCACGGCGTGGACGTCGTCGATCTGGAGGCAGCTGGCGGCGGAACGCCCACCGCCGACGCCAGCGTGTGCCGGACCGCGGACCACCTCTGCGCCATCTTGACGGCGGACTGCCTGCCCGTACTGCTGACCGACGAGCGCGGCAGCGTGGTGGCGGCAGCGCACGCCGGCTGGCGCGGCCTGGCGGCCGGCGTGCTGGAGAATACGGTGCAGGCCATGCGGGTCGCGCCGGAGCAACTCATGGCCTGGCTGGGTCCGGCGATCGGGCCCGAAGTGTTTGAGGTGGGCCCCGAAGTGCGGGCGGCTTTCGTGAGCGACGATGCCGGCTGTCGCGACTGTTTTCGCCAGGCGCGCCGGCCGGGGCACTTCCTGGCCGACATCTTCGGACTGGCGCGGCGCCGCCTGGCGCGGGCCGGGGTGTCTGGCGTGTACGGCGGCGGTCTGTGTACGGTAAGCGACGCCGAGCGCTTTTTTTCCTACCGCCGCGACGCCACCTGCGGCCGCATGGCCAGCCTGATCTGGCTGGCCGATTGAGCCGTCGCCGGCCTGCCGGTTTTTTCGTACAACAAGAACGGCAATAGCAACAACCCTGGCCCGGTCTGCGCGGCAGCCCGGGCCATTCTTTTCGATCAGCCCGCCTTGCGGCGCTTGCGGGGGGCGGGCAGCACGGTCTTGAGGTAGCGGCCGGTGTGGGACGCCTTCACGCCCGCGACCTCCTCGGGCGTGCCGGTGGCCACCAGCGTGCCGCCGCCGTCACCGCCTTCCGGGCCCAGATCGATGAGCCAGTCGGCCGTCTTGATCACGTCCAGATTGTGCTCGATGACCACCACGGCGTTGCCGTGATCGCGCAGGCGGCCCAGCACCCGCAGCAGCTGGGCGATATCGTGAAAGTGCAGGCCGGTGGTGGGCTCGTCGAGAATGTAGAGCGTCTTGCCCGTGTCCCGCTTGGACAGCTCGCGCGCCAGCTTGATGCGCTGCGCCTCGCCGCCCGAGAGCGTGGTGGCGTTCTGGCCGAGCTTGACGTAGGACAGGCCCACGTCCATCAGCGTTTCGAGCTTGCGGTGCAGCACGGGCACCGGCTTGAAGAACTCCACCGCGCTTTCCACGGTGAGCTCCAGCACGTCGTGGATGGTCTTGCCCTTGTAGTGCACTTCCAGCGTCTCGCGGTTGTAGCGCCGGCCCTGGCAGACATCGCAGGTGACGTAGATGTCCGGCAGAAAGTGCATTTCCACCTTGATGACGCCGTCGCCCTGACAGGGCTCGCAGCGACCGCCCTTGACGTTGAAGGAGAAGCGGCCGGGCTTGTAGCCGCGGGCCCGGGCTTCCGGCGTGGCGGCAAACAGCTCGCGGATGGGCGTGAACAGGCCGGTATAGGTCGCCGGGTTGGAGCGCGGCGTCCGGCCGATGGGCGACTGGTCGATATCGATGACCTTGTCCAGATGCTCCAGACCGTCGATGCCGTCCACCTCGGCCGAGCGCGTGACCGCCCGGTTGACCTGGCGGGCCACGGCGGGGAGCAGCGTCTCGTTGATCAGCGTGGACTTGCCCGACCCGGAGACGCCGGTCACGCAGGTCATCAGGCCCATGGGTATGTCGGCCGTGACGCTCTTGAGGTTGTTGCCGCGCGCGCCGCGGATGGTGAGCTTGCGGGCCTGATCAAACGGGTGCCGCTCGGCAGGCACGTCGATCTTGAGCTTGCCGGAAAGGTACTGGCCCGTCAGCGAGCCCTCGACCTTTTCCAGATCCTTCACGCGGCCCTGGGCGACGATGTGGCCGCCGTGGATGCCCGCGCCCGGCCCGATATCCAGTATGTGGTCGGCCTCGCGAATGGCTTCCTCGTCGTGCTCGACCACGATGACCGTGTTGCCCAGATCGCGCAGCCGCTCGAGCGTGCGCAGCAGGCGGCTGTTGTCGCGCTGGTGCAGCCCGATGGAGGGTTCGTCCAGCACGTACATCACGCCCACCAGGCCGGCGCCGATCTGGCTGGCCAGGCGGATGCGCTGGGCCTCGCCGCCCGACAGCGTTTCGGCGCTGCGCGACAGGCTCAGGTAATCCAGCCCCACGTTCACCAGGAACTCCAGCCGCTGGCCGATTTCCTTGAGGATGGGCGCGGCGATATCGGCGCGGTGGCCCGGAATGTCCAGGCCTTCGATGCGCTTGCGGGCGTCGCCGATGCTCAGCGCGGTGATTTCCGGCAGCGACAGGTCGGCCACCTGCACGTGGCGCGCGGCCTCGTTCAGGCGGGTGCCCGAGCAAGCCGGACAGGCCTTGTTCGACAGGTACTTGGCCAGCTCTTCGCGCACCGCCATGGATTCGGTTTCCGCGTAGCGACGCTCCATGTTGCGCAGCACCCCTTCGAAGGCGTGCTTGCGAATCTTGCGGCGGCCGCGCGCGTTGACGTAGCGAAACTCGATCTTCTCGCCGCGCGAGCCGTTCAGGATGACTTCGCGCGCATTCTCCGGCAGATCGGCCCAGGGTTTTTCCAGATCGAAGCCGTAGCGCTCGGCCAGCGATTCGATCAGGCCGAAGAAGTAGGGGTTGCGGCGGTCCCAGCCGCGCACGGCGCCACCGGCCAGCGACAGCGAGGGGTCGGCGATCACGCGGTCACGATCGAACACCGACTGCGAGCCCAGGCCGTCGCAGCCCGGGCAGGCGCCGTGCGGGCTGTTGAAGGAGAACAGGCGCGGCTCGAGATCGGTAATGGAATAACCGCACTGCGGGCAGGCAAAGCGGGCGGAGAACACCTCGGGCTCGCCGCGGCCCTTCCAGGGCATGATCCAGGCCACGCCGTCGGCCAGCGACAGTGCGGTTTCGAAGGATTCGGCGAGGCGCTGTTTCAGGTCGTCGCGAATCTTGAAGCGATCCACCACGATTTCCACGTCGTGCTTCTTCTTCGGGTCGAGTTCGGGGACCTCGTCAATCTCGATGATTTCGCCATCCACGCGCGCCCGGATGAAGCCGGCGCCCCGCATCTGCTCGAACACCTCGCGATGCTCGCCCTTGCGTGAACGAATCACCGGCGCCAGCAGCATCCAGGCCGATTCGGGCTCCTTGGCCAGCGTCTGGTCGACCATCTGCGACACGCTCTGGATGGAGAGCGGCTCGTCGTGCGTCGGGCAATAGGGAATGCCGGTCCGTGCAAACAGCAGACGCAGGTAGTCGTGGATTTCCGTGACCGTGCCCACGGTGGAGCGCGGGTTGTGGGACGTGGACTTCTGCTCGATCGAGATGGCCGGCGACAGGCCCTCGATGCTGTCGATGTCGGGCTTTTCCATCATCGACAGGAACTGGCGCGCGTAGGCCGAAAGCGACTCCACGTAGCGGCGCTGGCCCTCGGCGTAAATGGTGTCGAACGCCAGGCTGGATTTGCCCGAGCCCGACAGCCCGGTAATCACGATGAGTTTGTCGCGCGGCAGGGTAACGTCGATGTTCTGCAGGTTATGGGTTCGCGCGCCGCGGATCGCGATGTTTTCCATGGAAAGCCCGTTGTCGAGAGAATTCGAAAGAAGGCGGGACCAGGCCGAGAATCGGCTGGCGCCAAACCCCATAGCTTAGCGGTAAAGTCGGTGTTGACCAGTCCGTGTCCGCCGCAGTGAATCCGGAAGGTGGCGGCGGACCCCGGCCGATACAAGTTCGGGCGATTGGCGGTGCGCCGAGCAAGCGGTGTTGATCGTCCCCATGCCGGCATCCGCGCTACGCGCGCCTGCCGGCCCACGGGACGCGTAGGCCGGATGCAGCGCAGCGAAATCCGGCAGTGCCTGCCGCCACTGCAAGCCGTTCAGGCGCCAAGGCGCCCGAACCGGCCGGGCGGCCGAACCTGATACCATACGGCGCCTCGAAGCGGCCGCCGTTCGGCCCGTGATTTCACCTCGACGCCCCGCATGATCGACTTCGCGCACTCGGTATCCTGTTCTGTCGGTCGGCCGCTGTATCGGCGGACCGACGGCCTGCGCGCGGCATGAACAGCGCCGAGTGGCGCGCCACGGCCGGGCTGGGCGGGATCTACCTGGTCCGCATGCTGGGCCTGTTCATGGTGTTGCCGGTGTTCGCGCTGTTCGCGGGCGATCTGCCGCACGCCAGCCCGGCCATGGTGGGTCTGGCGCTGGGGGCCTACGGGCTGACCCAGGCGCTGCTGCAAATACCCTTCGGTATGGCCTCCGACCGCTTCGGCCGCAAGTTCATGATGGCGGTGGGGCTGCTGCTGTTCGCGGCCGGCAGCCTCGTGGCCGCGTGGGCGCCCACCATCGAGTGGATGGTGCTGGGGCGCCTCCTGCAGGGGTCGGGCGCCATCGCGGCCGTGGCCAACGCGCTGCTGGCCGATCTCACGCGCGAGTCGCAGCGCACCAAGGCAATGCTGCTGCTGGGCATCGGCATTGGCGCGTCTTTCGTGGTGGCGCTGGTGCTCGGGCCGGTGCTGGACCAGTGGATTGGCGTGCGCGGCATCTTCCTGCTCACGGCGGGGCTGGCGCTGGTCTGCCTGCCGCTGCTGTATCTGGTGGTGCCGGCGGCGCCGACGCCCGCGGCCACGCATGCCGGCATCCTGACCGACATTCGCACCGTGACCGCCGATCGGCAGCTGCTGCGCCTGGATGGCGGCATCTTCATTCTTCACGCCATTCTCACGGCGCTGTTCGTGGCGCTGCCGGGGGTTCTGAAACATCAGGGCGGGCTGGCCGAGGGACAGCACTGGATGTTCTATCTGCCGGTCATGGTGGGGTCGCTGGCGCTGACGCTGCCGCTGGTCCAGATTGTGGAAAAGCGCGGCCAGCTCAAGCCGGCCTTTGTGGCGGCCGTGGGCGTGATCGGTGCCAGCTGCGCCGCGCTGGCGGTGTGGCATCACGCGCTGATGGTCATCGGTTTGATCATGTTCATCTTCTTCGGCGCCTTCAATCTGCTGGAGGCCAGCCTGCCGTCGCTGGTGTCCCGCTCCTGCGCGCGGGAGCTGCGCGGCGCCGGCATGGGCGTGTATTCCTCGAGCCAGTTCATGGGCGCGTTTGCAGGCGGCGCCGGCGGTGGCCTGCTGGCCGGACAGTTCGGCAGCACCGGCGTGTTCGCGGCCGCCAGCGTGCTGGCCTGCGTGTGGCTGGCCTTTGCGGCCGGGCTGCGGGCGCCCGTTGCCACTGGCGCCATGGCAAGGGCAGACTAGACGGCTCGCCAAGACCGGCCCCCGGGGCGCGGCTGCGGAATTCATTCCATCCCGCCGGTCTTCGCACAATCTTTGGCAGACAGTTTCAGGAGCAGGGCATGGCACGCGGTATCAACAAGGCAATTCTGATCGGCAATCTGGGCACCGACCCGGAGACCCGGTATACCGCGGGCGGCAGCCCGGTCACGAATATCCGCATCGCCACCTCGGAAGCCTGGAAGGACAAGAGCTCCGGTGAAATGCAGGAGCGCACCGAGTGGCACAACATTGTCTTCTTCGGTCGGCTGGCCGAAGTGGCCGGCGAATATCTGAAGAAAGGCAGCAAGGTGTACGTGGAAGGCCGCCTGCAGACCCGCAAATGGCAGGGCCAGGACGGGCAGGACCGCTACACCACGGAGATTGTGGCCAACGAGATGCAGATGCTCGACAGCCGCGGCGGCGGCACTGCCAACTTTGACGGCCCCCGCGGCGGCGGCGGTGGTGGTTCACGCCCGCAGGGCGGTGGCGGCTACGGTGGCGGCAACCAGAACCAGGGCGGCCCGGTCCCCAGCAACAATCAGTTCGACGACGACCTGGACGACGATATTCCGTTCTAGCCGCCTGAGCAGGCCGCCGCGAGGCAGATCGGTTTTTCACCGACCCGCCGGTTTCGCCGACAAACCAATTACTTCACTCCCCGACGTTCGAGCATGAAAGCAATACTCTGCAAGCAGCATGGCCCGCCCGAGTCGCTGGTCTATGAAGATACCGCGGACCCGACCGCCGAGGCCGGCGAAGTGGTCATAGACGTGAAGGCCGCGGGCGTGAATTTCCCCGACACGCTGATCATCGAGAACAAGTATCAGTTCAAGCCGGACCTGCCGTTTTCGCCGGGCGGCGAAGTGGTCGGCATCGTCAGCCAGGTGGGCGCGGGCGTGAAGCACCTGAAAAAGGGTGACCGCGCCATGGCCCTGATGACCTTTGGCGGCTTTGCCGAGAAAGCGCGGGTGCCCGGGCAGACCGCGTTGCCCATCCCCGAGGAGATGCCGTTCACGGACGCGGCCGGTTTTCCGCTGGTCTACGGCACCGTCATCTACGCGCTCAAGCAGCGCGCCCGGCTCCAGAAGGGCGAAACCCTGCTCGTGAACGGCGCTGCCGGTGGCGTGGGGCTGGCCGCGGTGCAGCTGGGCAAGATCATGGGCGCGCGGGTGATTGCGGCCGCCAGTACGGACGAGAAGCTTGCGATCTGCAAGCAGCACGGGGCGGATGAGCTGATCAACTACAGTGAAGACACGCCGTTCAAGGAACAGGTGAAGGCGCTCACCGACGGGCAGGGTGCCGACGTGATCTTCGACCCGGTGGGCGGCGATATCTTCGATCAGTGCCTGTCCTGCATCAACTGGAATGGCCGGCTGCTGGTCATCGGCTTTGCCAGCGGCACGATTCCCTCGGCAGCGGCGAATCGCATCCTGCTGAAGAACTGCGCGGTCATGGGCGTGTTCTGGGGCCGGTTCACCGCGCTCGAACCCGAAGCGAACCTCGCGAACTTCCGGCAGCTGCTCAAGTGGTATTCCGCCGGCGAGTTCCGGCCCGAGGTCAGCCAGACCTACCGACTTGAAAACGCCGCGCAAGCCCTCAACGACATGCTGGCGCGCAAGGCCACCGGCAAGCTGGTGCTGACCGTCGACTGACGGGCGGGCGGTCGCCGGCCGTCGGCTCCTGCGCCGTCTGCCGCGGCCCGGGCCGCATTTTCGCGTAAAATTCCATCCGCACTCGATTCCACCGCCACTGATGACAGACAAGGTCTTTGTACAAACCTGGGGCTGCCAGATGAACGAGTACGATTCCGCCCGCATGGTGGACGTGCTCGCCAAGCATCGCGGCGCCCGGCGCGTGGCCACGCCGGAAGAGGCGGACATCATCCTGCTCAACACCTGTTCGGTGCGCGAGAAGGCGCAGGAGAAGGTGTTCTCGCAGCTCGGCCGCTGGCGGCCGCTGAAGGAGGCCCGGCCTGAGCTGGTCATTGGCGTGGGCGGCTGTGTGGCCTCGCAGGAAGGCCATGCCATCCGCGAGCGCGCTCCGTTTGTCGACATGGTGTTCGGCCCGCAGACGCTGCATCGCCTGCCGGAGATGATCGACACGGTGCGTGATAATCAGGCGTCGGTCATTGACATCGCCTTTCCGGAAATCGAGAAGTTCGACCGGCTGCCCGAGCCCCGCGCGGAAGGCCCCACGGCCTTCGTGTCGATCATGGAAGGCTGCTCGAAATACTGCAGCTTCTGCGTGGTGCCCTACACCCGCGGCGAGGAAATCAGCCGGCCGTTCGACGACGTCATCCTGGAGGTTTCCGAGCTGGCGGCCCAGGGCGTGAAGGAAATCACGCTGCTGGGCCAGAACGTCAACGGCTATCGCGGGCCCATGCACGACGGCGGCGTGTGCGATCTGGCGCTGCTGCTGACCTTCGTCAACGAAATCGAGGGTATCGAGCGCATTCGCTACACCACCTCGCACCCGCTGGAGTTTTCCGACCCCCTCATCCAGGCCTACGCCGAGCTGCCGGCGCTGGCGAACTATCTGCACCTTCCCGTGCAATCCGGTTCCGACAGCGTGCTGCAGGTGATGAAGCGCGGCTACAAGGTGGCGATGTTCCGCGAGAAAATTCGCAAACTGCGCGAGATTCGCCCCGACATCAGCCTGTCGACCGACATCATCGTCGGCCATCCCGGCGAAACCGAGGCCGACTTCGAGCAGACCATGGCGCTGGTGGAGGAAATACGCTTCGATCAGGCCTTTTCCTTCATCTACAGCAAGCGCCCCGGCACGCCGGCGGCGGATATGGCCGACGACGTGCCGCGCGAGATCAAGCAGGCCCGGCTGGCGCGACTGCAGGCGCGGATCAACGAGTTCAACGCCGAATACATGCAGTCGATGGTCGGCACCCCGCAGCGAGTGCTCGTGGAAGGCCCGGCCAAGCGCGGCGGCCGCCAGCTCGCGGGTCGCACCGACTCGAACCGCTGGGTGAACTTCGAGGGCCCGGAGCGTCTCATCGGGCATTTCGTGACCGTCCAGATCACCGAGGCGCTGCGCAATTCGCTGCGCGGCCGCGTGGTCATCAACGAGGAGCCCGTGGCGGCCACGGCCTAGGCCGGCTGCTGCGTTTTGAGTACCACCACCGAACCGACCGCCGCGTCGCTGGTCCTTGAGCCGGCCGACCCGGAGCGTCTGGTCAACCTCTGCGGGCCGCAGGACAGCCATCTGCGGCACATCGAGCGAGACCTGGGCGTTGAAATCCGCAATCGCGGCAATCACTTCCAGCTGCACGGCAGCGCCACGGCGGTGGCCGCGGGCGAGGCGGTGCTGCGCGAGCTGTTTTCGGCGTCGGCGCAGGGCCCCGTCTCATCGCAGCGAGTGCACATCGGGCTGCAGTCGGCTTCGCGGTTTGCGCAGCTGCCCGATGACGAAGCGCCCACGACCGAAGGCGAAATCCGGATCAAGACCCGGCGCGGCATGATCCGCCCGCGGGGGCCGAATCAGCAGGCCTATCTTTACAACCTGCAGCGCAACGACCTGAATTTCGGCATCGGCCCTGCCGGTACCGGCAAGACCTATCTGGCGGTCGCGGCCGCCGTGGAAGCGCTGGAAGCGGATCGCATCCGCCGGCTGCTGCTGGTTCGGCCGGCCGTGGAAGCGGGCGAGCGTCTGGGTTTTCTGCCGGGTGACCTGGCCCAGAAGATCGACCCCTATCTGCGGCCATTGTACGACGCGCTCTACGAAATGCTCGGCTTCGAGCGGGTGGCCCGCCTGATCGAGCGCAACGTGATCGAGATCGCGCCGCTGGCCTACATGCGCGGCCGCACGCTCAACGAGGCCTTCATCATTCTGGATGAGGCGCAGAACACGACGGTCGAGCAGATGAAGATGTTTCTCACGCGGATCGGCTTCGGCTCGACCGCGGTGGGGACCGGCGATATTTCCCAGACCGATCTGCCGCGGCACGTGACGTCCGGCCTGAGGCACGCGCTGGACGTGCTGGCGGACGTGGACAATATCGGCATCACGCGCTTTTCCAGCCGCGACGTGGTGCGACATCCGCTGGTGCAGCGCATCGTCGAAGCCTACGACCGCTTCGAAAACGCGCCATGAGCCCGGCAGGGCTGTTGACTCGCGGAGCCGAGATCGATATTCAGCGCGTGTCGGCCGCCCCGGCCGTGACCGACGCGCAGATCATCGACGCGGTCAACGCCGCGCTGCGCGGTCGGCGCGAGACGGCGGAGCTGTGCGTGCGGATTGTCGCCACCGCTGAAGGTCAGGCACTCAACGCACGCTACCGCGGCCGCGACGCCGCCACGAACGTCTTGTCCTTTCCCTGCGATCCGGGCGTGGCCGAGCTGCCGCTGCTGGGCGATCTGGTGCTTTGCGCCGACGTCGTGGCGGCCGAGGCCCGGGCCCAGGGCAAGACGGAAGCCGACCATTACCGGCATCTGATCGTGCATGGCGTACTGCACCTGCTGGGGTACGATCACCTCAGCGATGACGAGGCGCAGATCATGGAAGCGGCCGAAACCGCCATACTGGCCGGGCTCGGCGTTGCCGACCCCTACGCGCCGACCATAGATTCAACAGGATAATCACCACTGCGATGAGCCAGGATTCAGAACCCCCCAGTAGTCGCTCTAATGCCGGCTGGCTGCGGCAGCTGGGCATGTCTTTGGCGGGCCCGCCGCGCGACCGCGAGGAGCTGGTCGAAATGCTCCAGGAGGCGCGCCAGGTCGAGCTGCTGGACAACGATGCGCTGTGGATGATGCAGGGCGTGCTGAACGTCTCGCAGATTCAGGTGCGAGACATCATGATTCCCCGCGCGCAGATGGTGGTGCTGGATCGCGACGAGACGATGGACGACATTCTCGCCACGGTGATCGATTCCGGCCACTCGCGCTTTCCGGTGGTCACGGAATCGCGCGACGAGGTGCTCGGTATTCTGCTGGCCAAGGATCTGCTGCGACTGGCGCTGAGTAGTGACCGCGCCGGCCGGCTGGAGCTGGCGGAAATACTCCGGCCCGCCGTGTTCGTGCCCGAGTCCAAGCGCGTGAATGTCCTGCTCAAGGAATTTCGCGCCTCGCGCAACCACATGGCGGTGGTGGTCGACGAATACGGCGGCGTGGGCGGGCTGGTGACCATCGAGGATGCGCTGGAACAGATCGTGGGCGACATCGACGATGAATATGATCAGGCCGAGGGCGCTTTCATCATGCGTCAGGACGCCAATCGGTTCCTGGTGCGCAGCCTCACGCCGGTCTCCGAGTTCAACCGCTACTTCTCCGCCCAGTTCTCGGACGAGGAGTTCGACACCATCGGCGGTCTGGTCATGCATGAGTTCGGGCATATGCCCAAGCGCGGCGAGTCGGTGCAGGTCGACCGCTTCAAGTTCACGGTGCAGCGCGCGGACAATCGCCGGATCCATCTGTTCCAGATGATGATCGTCGCCGACGACGAGGACTGAGATACAGCGACCATGCGGGCTCCTGCGCTGAAGGAACTGGCCATGCTCTGGCTGCTGCCGCCCCTGCTCGGCGCGGCCGGAACGCTGGGGTTCGCCCCCTATGGCTACTACGGTCTGACGCTGCTGGCCTACGCCGGCCTGATTGCGCTGTGGTGGTCGAGCGGGGTGGGGCGATCGGCGCTCATCGGCTTCCTGTTCGGCATGGGCTACTTCGCCAGCGGCCTGTACTGGGTGTTCATCAGCACGCACTACTACGGCGGGGCGCCGGCTGCCGTCGGCGTGTTTCTGGTGGTGGCGCTGAGTCTGATCATGTCGCTGTATTTCGCGTTCGCGGGCGCGCTGTCCGGCGTCATGCGAAACCTGCCGCGATCGGTCTGGTCGCTGCTGCTGGTGCCCGGCATCATCCTGACGACCGAGCTGCTGCGCGCCCGCCTGGGCACCGGTTTTCCCTGGCTGTCGCCGGGCTACGCGCTGACTGACGCGCCGGTACACGATCTCATTCCCGTGGTGGGCGTGTACGGCGTGGGCAGTCTGCTGATTGCCGTGGCCGGCGCGCTGGTGCTGCTCGTGCGGGGTTATCTGCGGGAGCGCCTGCTGGTGCTGGGCCTGTTCGTGGCCACCCCGTTTGCCGTCTGGGCCATGCCGGCGGCGCTCAGCTGGACACAGGCGGCCGATTCGGCCATACCGGTGGCGGTGCTGCAGGGGAATATTCCGCAGGGCGAGAAATGGCAGCGCGAGCGTCGCAGCGAGATTCTCGAGCGCTATCGCAAGCTGACGTCTGAGGCCCGCGGCGCCCGACTGATCGTGTGGCCGGAGGTCACGCTGCCGGCGCTGGAACAGCATGTTCAGCCCTTCATTGACGACGTGGATCGGCGGGCCCGGGCGCGCCGCCAGACGGTATTGCTGGGTGTGCTGGCCACGCCGGACGGCGAGCTCTACAACGCGGTGCTGGCCAAGGGCATGGACAGCGGCCGCTACTACAAGCGTCATCTGGTGCCCTACGGCGAATACTTTCCGGTGCCGGATTTTCTGCTGCCGCTGCTCAAGGGCGTCAACCTGCGCTACAGCGACTTCACGCACGGCCCCGAGGCGCAGACGCTGATCCGCGTGGACGGCATGGCCATCGGCCTGTCCATCTGCTTCGAGGACGCCTTCGGCTACGAAATCCGCAAGGCGCTGCCCGAAGCCGGCCTGCTGGTCAACATGACCAACGACGCCTGGTTCGAGGACAGCACGGCCCCGCACCAGCACCTGCAGATTGCCCGCATGCGGGCCATGGAGGCCGGTCGGCCCATGCTGCGGGCGGCAAATACCGGCATCAGCGCGATCATCAGCGCCGACGGCCGGCTGCTGCAGGCCTCGCCGCAGTTCGAGGTCGACAGCCTCAGCATGAACGTGCGGCCGCGCAGCGGCGCCACGCCCTATGTGCGATTCGGCGACGCGCCGCTGTGGCTGTTCGCGCTGATCGCGGTGGGCGGCGGCATGGGCTGGGCCCTGCTGCGCCGGCGCCTGTAACCCCGCAGCCGAGTTATATATCCTTGGGCGCCCTTGCGGCCCCCAACCAGGTTTCTATCTAGCCCGATGCAATCCGAATACCGACCGCTGGACATCGAAAAACGCGTGCAGCAGCACTGGCGCGAGCAGGACAGCTACGCCGCCGTGCAGGACCCCGGCCGCGAAAAATTCTACTGCCTGTCGATGTTTCCCTATCCCAGCGGCCGGCTGCACATGGGGCACGTGCGCAACTACAGCATTGGCGACGTGATTGCCCGCTATCAGCGCATGCAGGGCAAGAACGTGCTGCAGCCCATGGGCTGGGACGCCTTTGGCCTGCCGGCGGAGAATGCGGCCATCAAGAACGGCGTGCCGCCGGCCGAGTGGACGCGCTCGAATATCGACTACATGCGCGGCCAGCTGCAGCGGCTGGGCTTTGGCTACGACTGGAACCGCGAGCTGGCGACCTGCGATCCGAGCTATTACCGCTGGGAACAGTGGCTGTTCACGCGGCTGCTCGAGCGCGGCCTGGTCTATCGCAAGCACTCGGTGGTCAACTGGGATCCGGTCGACCAGACCGTGCTGGCGAACGAGCAGGTGGTGGAAGGCCGCGGCTGGCGCTCCGGCGCGCTGGTGGAGCAGCGTGAGATTCCGCAATGGTTCCTGCGCATCACTGATTACGCGGACGAGCTGCTGGCCGACCTGGACAAGCTGGACGGCTGGCCCGACGCGGTGCGCACCATGCAGTCCAACTGGATCGGCCGCTCCGAAGGTCTGGAAATCGACTTCAAGGTGGCCGGCTCGGGTGAGCGCCTGACGGTGTTTACCACGCGGCCGGATACCCTGCTGGGCGCGACCTACATGGCGCTGGCCGCGGATCATCCGCTGGTGCTGGCGCTGGAGGAAGACCATCCCGAGCTGGCGGCCTTCTGCGCCGAATGCCGCAGCGGCGGCACGGCAGCCGCCGATCTGGAAACACGGGAGAAGCGTGGCTTCGACACCGGCCTGAAAGCCGTGCACCCGCTCACCGGCGACGAGCTGCCGGTCTTCGTGGCCAACTTCGTTCTCATGGGCTACGGCACGGGCGCCATCATGAGCGTGCCGGCGCACGATCAGCGCGACTGGGAATTTGCTCGCGCCTACGATCTGCCGGTCAAGCCGGTCATTACCACCACGCCCGGCGAAGCGCCCGACGTGAGCCAGCAGGCGATGACCGAGCGGGGCCTGCTGGTCAATTCAGGCGAGTTCGACGGTCTGGATTTCGCGGCTGCGTTCGACGCCATTGCCGGCCGACTGGAGCAGGACGCCGGCGCACGGCGTCGGGTGAACTACCGGCTGCGCGACTGGGGCGTCTCGCGCCAGCGCTACTGGGGCTGCCCCATTCCGGTGATCTATTGCGACGACTGCGGCGTGGTGCCGGTGCCGGCTGACGATCTGCCGGTGGTGCTGCCCGAGGATGTGACGCCCGAGGGGGCCGGCTCGCCTCTGCCCGGGCTTGATGCGTTCGTGAACGTCGACTGCCCGACCTGCGGCCGCCCGGCCCGCCGCGAGACGGATACCTTCGACACCTTCTTCGAGTCATCCTGGTATTTCGCGCGGTTCGCCTGCCCCGACAACGATCAGGCCATGCTGGACGAGCGCGCTGCCTACTGGCTGCCGGTCGATCAGTACGTGGGCGGCGTGGAACACGCCATCCTGCATCTGCTGTATGCGCGCTTCTTCCAGAAGCTGCTGCGTGACGAGGGTCTGAACCCGGCCGACGAGCCCTTCGCCCGGCTGCTGACGCAGGGCATGGTGCTCAAGGATGGCGCCAAGATGTCCAAGTCCAAGGGCAACACCGTCGATCCGCAGGAAATGATCGAGGCCTACGGAGCCGACACCGTCCGTCTGTTCATGATGTTCGCGGCCCCGCCCGAGCAGTCGCTCGAATGGTCGGACGCGGGCGTGGAAGGCGCGTTCCGTTTTCTCAAGCGGTTGTGGCGTCTGGTGCATGCCCATGTCGATGCCGGGCCGGTACCGCTGGTCGATCCGCTGGCCTTTGACGAAAACGATCTGGCGCTGCGGCGCAAGCTGCACGAAACCATTGCCAAGGTCAGCGACGATATTGGCCGGCGCTACACCTTCAATACGGCGATTGCCGCGGTGATGGAGCTGTGCAACGCCATCAGCCGGTTCGAGGGAACGGGACCGGGTGCGCGCGGCGTCATGGACGAGGCGCTGGACGCGATCGTGCGGATGCTGGCGCCCATTGTCCCGCACGTCTGCCACGAGCTCTGGGTCGCGATGGGCCGCGAGTCGGACCTGCTGGACGCACCGTGGCCGGCGTTCGACCCGGATGCGCTGGCGCGTGATCAGGTGGAGCTGGTGGTCCAGGTCAACGGCAAGGTCCGCGCGCGGATCACGGTGGACCCGAACAGCGACGAGGCCGCCGTGGAGGCCGCTGCCCTGGCCGATCCGAACGTGCAGCGTCATATTGCCGACAAGACCATCCGCAAGCGCATAATGGTGCCCGGCAAACTGTTCAATCTGGTGGTCTGATGACGCGACATTCCGCCCCCATCGCGTGCTGGAGCCGTACGCTGGCCGTGCTGGCGCTGTCGGCCTGGCTGGCCGGCTGCGGTTTCTATCTGAAAGGCAGCCGCCCGCTGCCCGAGGGGCTGGGCGACGTGAATGTCGAGTTCGACAATCGCTTCGGGGTGGAGAAGCCGCCGCTGGTCAAGGCGCTGGAGCGACGTCTGGCCGCCCGCCCGGACACGGGTGATGACCAGCCGTTTGCCTCCCGCCTGATCATCCGTTCGGTGAAGACCGAACAGGGCGTGCTCTCGGTCAGTCCGGTGGACGGCACGGCGGCCGAATACGAGCTGATGAGCACGGCGCATTTCGATTTTCGCCACAAGGGTGACGTGGTGCTGTCGGACAGCCAGGTTGGCGCGCGCCGCATGTACAGCCTGGATAACACCGAGCGCCTGGCTGCCGAGGCCGAGCGCGAGATCCTGGTGGAGGCCATGCAGGAAGAAATGGCCGACCTGATCCTGCTGAAGATCGAGAACGAGCTGCGTCTGAAAGTCCGGTATCAGAACGCGCAGGCGGAGGGCTGAATGGATCGCTCCGGCGCACCCGCATCACCCGGCGCCCGGCCCGATGCGGTGGCTGATCTGCTGCGCGGACGGCGCACGGTGGATCGATTCCTGCCCGACGCGCCGCCGCAGGACGTGCTGGACACGGCGCTGGATCTGGCCCGCTGGGCGCCGAATCACAAGCTGACCGAACCCTGGCGCTTCTATCTGCTCGGCCCGGATACCGTGTCCGGGGTGGTGTCGCTCAACGCGCGCCTGGTGGCCGACAGCAAAGGCGCGGAAGCCGGTGAAATGAAGCGCCGGAAGTGGTCGGCCATCCCCGGCTGGTTCGTGCTCAGCTGCGTGCAGGATGACGACGCGCTGCGGCGCCGGGAGGACTACGCCGCCTGCTGCTGCGCGGCGCAGAACATCATGCTCTATCTCTGGTCGCGCGGCGTGGGGAGTAAATGGACCACCGGCGCCGTGACGCGGGACGACGCCTTCTACCGGTTGCTGGGTATCGACCCCGCGCTGGAAGAGGTGGTGGGCCTGTTCTGGTATGGCTATCCGGCCGGCGAGCCGCAAAGCCTCCGCGAGCCGGTGAGCCAGCGGGTGCAGTACCTGAAGTAGGGCCCGTTCTGCGCATTGCATTGCCGGCCGGGCTTAGGTAATATCGCGCGCCTTTGCCGGCCTGCGCCTCGGGCGCCACAACGCCGGTTTATCCCTGTGTCACTGTTGAGACGCGTTATGAAAACGTACTCTGCCAAGCCCGGCAGCGTTGCCGCAGACTGGTATGTCATTGATGCCGATGGAAAGACGCTCGGTCGTCTGGCCACGGAAATCGCCGTTCGTCTGCGCGGCAAGCACAAGCCCGAATTCACGCCCCACGTGGATACCGGCGACAATATTGTCGTGATCAACGCCGAGAAGGTGCACGTCACCGGCAAGAAGCGCGAGCAGAAGGTCTACTACCGCCACAGCGGTTATCCGGGTCATCTGCGTGAAGTCACGCTGGAAGATCAGCTGGAGCGTCATCCCGAGCGCGTCATCGAAACGGCCGTCAAGGGCATGCTCCCCAAGAATCGCCTCGGCCGTGCATTGCACAAGAAGCTGCGCGTATACGCCGGCGCCGAGCATCCCCACACTGCACAGCAACCCCTGACCCTGGAAGTTTAGTCCTATGGCAGCCACCGAACAGAGCTACGGCACGGGCCGGCGCAAGACCGCAACGGCACGTGTTTTCATCAAGCCGGGCAGCGGCCAGATCACCGTCAACAGCAAGAGCCTCGACGACTACTTCGGTCGCCCGACGGCCCGCATGATCGTCCGGCAGCCGCTGGAAGTCACCGAGTCCAGCAACCGTTTCGACATCTACGTCACGGTGGCCGGGGGCGGCCCGAACGGTCAGGCCGGCGCCATTCGCCACGGCCTGTCCCGCGCCCTGATGGACTATGACGAAACCATGCGTCCTGCGCTGCGTGCCGCCGGCTACGTCACCCGTGACGCCCGCGCCGTGGAACGCAAGAAGATCGGTCTGCACAAGGCCCGCAAGGCGCCGCAGTACTCGAAGCGCTAAAGCGAAGCCGCTTTCGCGCCTCCCCGTTGCGTCTGGGGAATCGTCTAACGGTAGGACTACGGACTCTGACTCCGTCAATCCAGGTTCGAATCCTGGTTCCCCAGCCAAACAAACAACCCGCCGCCAGGCGGGTTTTTTGTTTGGGTTCGGGATGTCCTTGGACGAGAGCCTTCCGGTTCGATCACGGGGCCATGGAAGGCCCCGGGACGCGAGCGCAGCGAGTCCGCAGGACGTCGGGCAGGAAAGCCCGACGCAATCCTGGTTCCCCAGCCAAACAAACAACCCGCCGCCAGGCGGGTTTTTTTAGTTTAAGGGTGAAGTCTGAGTGAGAGCGGCTCTGCGCTATTTCGTATTGCTGAGAGAACAAGAGTTTCGCCGCTGCTGCGCAGCTGATGCGAGTTCCTTTTTTTGCCAGAAAAAAAGGTACCCCCTGAAAATCTCTCGGGGAGCTGGTTCCGGCCTTGTTGCCCGTTTATCCGCTGCGCGGATTAA
>NYTH01000030.1 GCA_002683405.1 Salinisphaeraceae bacterium
AGCGCGGCCGAGAACCTCGGCGTGGACGTAACAACACTGATCGACCTTCTTGAAGCCGACGGGCTTTAGGGTCCGATCAACGATCATTTACGGATACCCTTTTTTTTCAGCTGCTGCCCCATCCGCCGGTCGGCGTTTCCGAAGTGCATCTCATACTGGGCTCGACGCTGTTCCTCATACTGGGCGCGGGACCGGCCGCACTGGGGCTGGCGTTCGGGCTGCTGCTGCAGGGGCTTTTATTCGCACCGTTTGACTTGCCGCAGTACGGGATGAACGTCACCACCTTGCTGGTGCCGCTGTTTGCCATGAGTCTCGTCGCGCGGAAGATCATTCGACCCGACTCTCGCTACGTCGACCTGTCATATGCCTCCGTGCTGCGTCTGTCGGCGACCTTTCAGGCCGGCATTGTGGGCTGGGTGAGCTTCTGGTGCTTCTGGGGCCAGGGCTTTTCCATGGAAACGGCACAATCGATCGGGCTGTTTGCCGGGGCCTACATGACTGTTGTTCTCATCGAACCGCTGGTGGATCTGGCCGTACTTGCCGCTGCCCGGTCGCTACCTAGAGCCGACACGGGCGTCTTTGACAAGCGTCTGCACCATCCCGCGTAACCACCGGTGATACAGCTGTCGGCCGGCATATCGGCATATTCCCAATTTGATTTCAGTGCGGCATCTCATTCGCAAAAGCCGACTGATGGAGGGCATCGGGCATGAACGGTGTACATGATCTCGGCGGCATGGACGGCATGGGTCCGGTGCATCCCACAGCCTGGGAACCGGTGTATCACGCCGAGTGGGAGAAGGCGGCATTCTCTTTCTTCCCGTTTTGCGCCCGCGCCGGCATGTTCGGTCTGGATGAATTCCGCAGGCATCTCGAGCAGTTGCATCCCGTTCACTACCTCACATCGTGGTACTACGAGCACTGGCTGGAGGCGGCCGAAGCAATCGGAAAGGAAAAGGGCTTCTGGACCGCCGACGAACTGCACGAGCGCGCGGCCTACTACCTGGAATATCCCGATGCGCCACTCCCCCCGCATGATGATCCGGCGCTGGTCGAATTCGCCCAATGGGCAGTGGAGAACGGTTTCCCTACACAACGTGAATCCGCGGCCCAGGCGCAATTCTCGGTGGGCGATCGCGTGCGCATCGACAACACCATGCCGCGCCGGCATCACCGTCGCCCGCGCTATTCGATGGGGCAGATCGGAGAAATCATGCTGCATCACGGCACCCATGTGTTTCCGGATACGACCGGTAACGGAAAGGCGGAAACCTCTGAGCACCTGTATACCGTCAAGCTGAGGCAGGCCGACCTGTTCGGCGAGCAGGATGCCGACCCCAATGCCTGCCAGATGGTGGACATGTGGGAACCCTATCTCAGCCTGGCCACGGAGGAGTCCGACAAATGAGCAAGGTCAATCTCAGCCACACGCCGCATACGGACGAGGAAATCGCCGCCCGCGTGAAAGCCCTGGAAGCGGTCCTGATTGAAAAGGGGTTGATGTCCGAGGCAGGCGTGAACCGCTTTGCGGAGATTTATGAAAACGAGGTGGGCCCGCAGCTGGGTTCCAAAGTGGTGGCCGAGGCCTGGATCAACCCCGAATTCAAGGCGCGCCTGCTCGACAACGCAACTGACGCCTGCCGCGAGCTGGGTATTGGCGGACTTCAGGGCGAACACATGATCGCGCTCGAAAACACCAAAGACGTGCATAACGTGGTGGTCTGCTCGCTTTGCTCCTGCTATCCGTGGCCGGTGCTGGGCCTGCCGCCGAACTGGTACAAATCCATGGCCTATCGTGCACGCATCACCCGCGAACCGCGCGCATGTCTGAAAGAGGACTTCGGGCTGGAACTGCCCGATAGCGTGGAAATTCGCGTCTGGGATTCCAATTCCGAACTGCGCTACTGGATGCTGCCGCGCCGGCCGGACGGCACCGACGGCATGAACAAGGAAGAACTGGCGGCGCTGGTCACCCGCGATTCGCTGATAGGCACGGGGCTGGCCAAGACGCCACCGGCGTGATGGTCGAGAACATGACCAGGCCCAAACCCCAGAAAAGCGATCTCGCCAAGCTGCTGAATCAGACCGAGGCACAGGTCGCCTTCAACAAGCCCTGGGAGCTCAGGATATTTTCGCTCGCCGTGGCGGCCAGCGAGGCGGGCCTGTTTGAATGGTCGGCTATTCAGGAAGCGCTCACCGACGCCATTCGTCAATCGGAAGACGCCGGTGTCGACACATCCAAAAGCAGTCCCGGCTATTACACGCATCTAATGACCGCGCTCGAAGTGGTTCTGGTGCGATCCGGACTGCTGGAGGCCGAAGGAATCGATGCGAGGGCGCGGGACATTCTGTCCCACCCGCCGCACAAGAATCACGTCGCGAAATACGAGCCGATTACGGTAGATCAGGGCGCCCGCTGATCAGGACTGGGCGACAGGCAGGCCGTGGACGTCAGCCTTGAGCAGGCTCATCTGCGCAAGTGCGCGCCAACCCGAATAATCAGATAAACCGAGGAGAGCAGCCATGCCTTTGAAGCGCCCCACCATGGAGCAGATGTCGGAGATTGTTAAGGATCTCGGCATGTCGATGGAAGCAGACCGAATCAGGGAATTCCTGACCGCCATGGAGGGTAATTTCCAGGCTTATGATCTCGTCGATGCCATGCCCGACGACATGCCAGAGGTCAAGTATCCACGCACGGCCGGCCGCAAACCGGGGGCTGAAGAAAATACGCACAACGCGTGGTACGTGAAGTGCGAAATCAAGGGCGCGGCAGACGGCCCCCTGGCAGGCAAGACAGTCGCGGTAAAAGACAACGTCTGCGTCGCTGGCCTGCCCATGATGAACGGCTCGGTGACGCTGCAGGGCTATACCCCGGATATGGACGCCACGGTGGTGACCCGCGTGCTGGACGCCGGCGCCATCGTGGTGGGCAAAACCCATTGCGAAGGCTTTTGCCTCTCCGGTGGCAGCCACACCAATTCCACGGGGCCGGTCCACAATCCGCACAAGATGGGCTTTTCCTCGGCAGGTTCTTCGTCAGGCAGCGCGGTGGCCGTCGCGCTCGGCGAAGCCGACATGGCAATCGGCGGCGACCAGGGCGGCTCCGTGCGCCTGCCATCGTCCTACTGCGGCACGTACGGCATGAAGGCCACACATGGCCTCGTGCCCTATACCGGCGCCATGCCGATTGAAGCCACCATCGATCATCTGGGGCCCATTACAAACTCCGTTGAAGACAACGCGCTGCTCCTTGAAGTCATCGCCGGTGACGATGGTCTGGACCCCCGGCAATACGCCCCCCGGGTCAGCCGGTACACCGAAGCACTTGGCAAGGGCGCTGACGGACTGAAAATCGGCGTGCTCAAGGAAGGCTTCGGCTTTCCGACCAGCGAGGACGATGTCGATCAGGCGGTACGCGATGTGGGCATCAAGCTGAAATCACTCGGCGCGCAGGTGGAAGAGGTCTCGGTGCCCATGCATCTGATGGGGCCGGCTATCTGGAGCCCCATAGCGCTTGAGGGTCTGCAGTGGCAGATGATGCGGGGTAACGGTATGGGCATGAACTGGGAGGGGCTTTACATCACCAGCCTGCTGGACGCGCATGCCGCCTGGAGACAGCGGGCCGATGAGCTTTCGGATTCTCTGAAAATTTCCATGTTTGTCGGCGAATTCTTCATCAAGCATCACCGCGGACGCTACTACGCCAAGGCGCAGAATCTCTCGCGCAAACTGCGGGCCGCCTATGACAAGGCGCTCTCCGACCATGATCTTCTGCTGATGCCAACCACGCCCATGAAGGCCCCGCCGCTGCCCGAACCGGATGCGCCACTGGACATCTATCTGGCGCGGGCATTCGAGAATATCCCCAACACGGCGCCCTTCGACGCTTCGGGGCATCCGGCCATGTCCTTCCCCTGCGGCATGTCGGACGGGCTGCCGATGGGCGCCATGCTGGTCGGCAAGCACTATGACGAATCAACCATTTATCAGGCGGTGGATGCGTTCAGTCAGGGTTAGCCGGTTTTGAGCGAGAGAAAACACGCAGGACATACACGTCTACCCGCTTGCGCAATCAAACCAGACCACACCCACGGTTGAGCGAGCCTTTCTATCGCGCGGCGACGGCCTGCCTGATGGCGTCCTGAATCGATTCGGCCGCGGCGCGCGGATCGGCTGCGTCGCGGATGGGGCGACCAACGACGAGGTAGTCGGCGCCGGCGGCGATCGCCTGGGCCGGCGTCATCACCCTTTTCTGATCGTCGTCATTGTCCACCGGGCGAATACCGGGCGTGACGGTGATCAGCTTGTCCGGCGCATGCCGCCGCAGCGCTTCGAGCTCAAGACCGGATGACACGACGCCGTCACAGCCGGCTTCCAGCGCGCGGCGGGCCCGGGAAAGCACGAGGGCCTGGATATCGCAGTCGAAGCCCAGGTCGGCCAGATCGCCGCGATCCAGGCTCGTCAGCGCGGTAACGGCCAGCACCTTCAGGCGGCCTTCGGCGGCCTCGGCGGCGGCCCGCATGATGCCCTGGTTCCCGTGCACGGTGGCGAAATCCACCCCGCGCTCGGCCAGCTGCCGCATGGCCAGCCCGACCGTCGCCGGCACGTCGAAGAGCTTCAGATCGACGAACACGCGCTTGTCGCGGCGCTTGAGCTCGTCGATCAGGTCGAAAAAGCCCGGCGTGAGGTTGAGCTGCAGGCCGACCTTGTAGAAGCTGACGGCATCCCCCAGATTATCCACCAGCGCCAGCGCGCGCTCGGGCGTGGGCACGTCCAGGGCGAAGATGAGTCGATCTTTCGGGTCAGTCATACACCGGCTCAGGCCGAGCTGAATGCGTTCGGCCGGGCCTTTCAGGTCTTGTCGCGAGACGACTTCTTGGCGGCGCCCATCACGCCGAATCCGAGCACGAGCGCAATGCCCACACCGATCCAGGCCAGCGGTGCGCCCAGCAGGTGGGCGCCATAACCCACGGCAGCCGCCACAATCAGGGCGCCGACGAGATACAGCAGGCGATTATCCAATGGTTGTCCTTTTCCCGGGCGATTCGTTAGCAGGAAAGGATAACCGATCCGTCGCGGTCGAAAAACGACCAACCTGCGCGGTGTGCGGCGTCAGTCCGGCACATAATAAGAAATGTTAATACTGGATGACAATTAATTAAGCTGAAGTTATAGTGCCGCGGCCATGCACGTCGACGTCATCGAACTGTTCTGCGATATCGCCAGCGAACGATCCATTTCCGCGGGGGCGCGCATGCATGGCATCACGCAATCGGCGGCGTCGCAGCGGATCATGGCGCTGGAACGCGAACTGGAGACACGACTGATTGATCGAGGCACCCGCCCGCTGCGATTGACCGCCGCGGGCGAGCTTTACCGCCAGGGCGCCCGGGACATACTGGATCGGTACGAGCATCTGAAGCAGCGGATCGCGCGGCCCGGCCCCGCCATTCAGGGACAGGTTCGCGTGGCCGCCATCTATTCGGCGGGGATTGACCTGCTCAACAGCGTGGCCCAGCGATTCGAGGCAGACCATCCCGGGGTGCGGGTGCAGGTGGACTATCTGCAGCCCAGCCGCATAGTGGACCGCGTGCGCGAGTCGCGCGTTGATTTTGGTATACTCAGCTATCCCCAGAAATGGCGGGACCTGGTCGCGCAGCCGCTGCGGCAGGAAACGATGGTCGTGGTATGCAGGGCGGGGCACGCGCTTGCAAGCCGTGAAGTGCTCAGCCCGGCCGACTTGGTTGACCAACCCATTGTGGGTTTCGATTCGAGTCTGCCCGTGGCCAGCCAGATTGCCAGCTATCTGCGACGCAACGGGGGTAATTCCGACCTCAGCCACAGTTTCGACAACATTGACACGATCAAGGCGTATGTCGGGCATTCGCACGAGGCCGCCATCCTGCCCCACCGCGCCGTGGCCCGGGAGGTTGAGGACGGCAGTCTTGCCGCGATCCGCCTCGAACCCTGTCTCAGCCGCCCGGTGGCCATCGTGTCATCACCGGACCGGCCGCACACGGCAGCTGCTCAGGCGTTGATCGAGGCCCTGCGCGCTGACAGCGACGCCAGTCGCGACGAGCACGCAGACGCCGCCGTGACCCGGTGATCCAGGCCAGCGGCCTGATCGCCAAGAACAACTGAATTTTGTCGCACGCGGCGTTTTCGCGGCGTGCGGCGCAACCGACACCGACGAAAAAAGGTAACGATATGCACAACCGCATCCCCGAAGCCAAGGGCCTTTACGACCCGGCCAACGAGCACGACAGCTGCGGCGTCGGTTTTATTGCCAATATTCGCGGTGAGCGTTCGCATCAAATCGTGCAGGACGCGGCCGTCATGCTGCAGAACATGGATCATCGCGGCGGCTGTGGCTGCGAGGCCAACACCGGCGATGGCGCGGGCATGCTCACCGCCCTGCCCCACGACCTGTTCGCCGCGCTGGCCAAGGACGACCTGGGCATTACCCTGCCCGAGCCGGGCCGCTACGCCACCGGCAACATCTTTCTGCCCCAGGACGATGAGGATCGCGAATTCTGCCGTCAGGCGCTCGAGCGCTATATTGCCGAGCAGGGCCAGAACTTTCTGGGCTGGCGCTCCGTCCCCATCGATGTGGACGGGGCGGACATCGGCCCCGCGGCGCGCAAGTCGCAGCCGATCATCGAACAGATATTCATCGGCGCGGCCGACGACATCGACAACGCCGAGTTCGAGCGCCAGCTGTTCATTATCCGCAACCGTTCCTACCGCGCCATCGAGGCGCGTGACCCGGCGCTGCGGCGGGCCTACTACATCTGCTCGCTGTCCACGCACGTGATGATCTACAAGGGGCAGCTCACCTCCGGCCAGCTCATGAAGTTCTACCCCGAACTCAACGATGAGCGCTTCACCACGCATCTGGCCATGGTGCATTCGCGCTTTTCGACCAACACCTTCCCCTCCTGGGATCGCGCCCAGCCGCTGCGCTACATGGCGCATAACGGCGAAATCAATACGCTGCGCGGCAACAAGAACTGGATGGCCGCGCGCCAGGGCCTGATGGAAAGCGAATTGTTCGGCGAGGACTTCCGGCATCTGATTCCGGTGGTCGACCCGAACACCTCCGACTCGGGCACCTTCGACAACGCCCTGGAGCTGCTGCTGCTCGCCGGTCGGCCGCTGCCGGAAGTCATGATGATGATGATTCCGGAGGCCTGGCAGAACGACAAGGCCATGTCGCAGGAAAAGCGCGACTTCTACGAATACCACTCCTGCCTGATGGAGCCCTGGGACGGCCCGGCCTCGGTCGGCTTTACCGATGGCCGCTACATCGGCGCCGTGCTTGACCGTAACGGCCTGCGCCCCAGCCGCTACTACATTACGCACGATGACCGCTGCATCATGGCCAGCGAAGTCGGCACCATTCAGGTGGACCCCGATAACGTCAAAAGCAAGGGCCGCCTGCAGCCGGGCCGCATGTTCCTGATCGATTTCGAGGAACAGCGCATGATCCCCGACGAGGAGATCAAGCAGCGCTTCGCCAAGGAACGCCCCTACGGCGAATGGCTGGCCGCCGAGCGCATCGAGCTGGAAGAGCTTGAGCCCAAGGACGAGCCGCACGGCTTCTACCCGGACGACCTGGTGGAGCGCATGCGCGTGTTCGGCTACACGGCCGAAACGATGCAGTTCATGCTCGTCCCGCTGATCCACTCCAAGAAGGACCCGATCGGCTCCATGGGCAACGACGCGGCCCTGGCGGTACTCTCCGACAAGCCGCGCATGCTCTACGACTACTTCAAGCAGCACTTCGCACAGGTCACCAACCCCGCGATCGACTCGATCCGCGAAGAAACCATCATGTCGCTGGAGTGCTACATCGGGCCGGAAGGCAATCTGCTGACCGCCACGCCCGAGCATGCGCATCGCCTGCGCGTGCCGCACCCCATCCTCACGAACGAGCAGCTCGCCGCGCTGGGCCACATGGATTACCGCAACTGGGCGTCGCGGACCATCGACATCACCTGGCGGCGAGACAAGGGCGCGGCGGGCCTGCCGGCTGCGCTGGATCGCATATGCTCGGAAGCCGAGCAGGCGATTGACGACGGCATCGAGCTGATCATCCTGTCGGATCGCGGCATCAGCGAAGACCGCGTGCCGGTCAGCGCGCTGCTGGCCACGGGCGCCGTCCATCATCATCTGGTGGCCACCAAGAAGCGCACGCGCGCCGGCCTGATCGTGGAAACCGGCGAGGCCCGCGAGGTACATCACCACTGCATGCTCATCGGCTACGGCGCCGACGCCATCAATCCCTATCTGGCCTTCGAAGCTCTCTGGCAGGCGCGCCTGGACGGGCTGCTGGAAGCCAAGTTCACCGACGACGATCAGATTGTCCAGGCCTACCGGCACGCCACCGCCAAGGGCATGCTCAAGGTCATGGCCAAGATGGGCATCTCCACCCTGCACTCCTACAAGGGCGCGCAGATTTTCGAGGCCATCGGCATTGGTCAGGAGGTCATCGACCGCTGCTTCGTGGGCACGGCCAGCCAGATCAAGGGCGTGGACTTCGAGGTGATCGGCGAAGAGATCCTGCGTCGTCATGCGCTGGGCCATCCGAAGCACGACACCGAGCAGAACCGCACGCTGTCCAACGACGGCCAGTTCCACTGGCGTGCCGAGGGCGAAAAGCACGGCGTGAACCCGCAGTCCATCTACGACCTGCAGGTGGCCGCGCGCGGCGACGACCGCGAGGCCTACAAGCGCTTTTCAGAACGCGTGAATCACGATAGCCGCGAACGCTGCACGCCGCGCGGGCTGCTGCGCTTCAAGGGCCTGGAAGGCAGCAAGACCCAGCCGCCGAAGCAGGGCATCCCCATCGACGAGGTCGAGCCGGCCAAGGAAATTGTCAAGCGCTTCCGCACCGGCGCCATGAGCTACGGCTCGATCTCCAAGGAAACCCACGAGTCGCTGGCCATTGCCATGAACCGCATGCAGGCCAAATCGAACACGGGCGAAGGTGGTGAGGATTCCGATCGCTTCACGCCGGACGAGAACGGCGACAGCCGTCGCAGCTCAATCAAGCAGATTGCGTCGGGCCGCTTCGGCGTGACCAGCTGGTATCTCACCAACGCCGACGTGCTGCAGATCAAGGTCTCGCAGGGCGCCAAGCCCGGCGAAGGCGGCGAGCTGCCGGGCTTCAAGGTGGACGAGATCATCGCCGGCCTGCGGCACTCCACGCCGGGCGTGGGTCTGATTTCGCCACCGCCGCATCACGACATCTACTCCATCGAGGATCTGGCGCAGCTGATTCACGATCTGAAGAACGCCAACCCCGGCGCCATCGTCAGCGTGAAGCTGGTCAGCGAAGTGGGCGTGGGCACCATTGCGGCCGGCGTGGCCAAGGGCTATGCGGATCACATCCTCATTGCCGGTCATGATGGCGGCACCGGTGCGTCCCCGCTGACCTCGCTCAAGCACGCCGGCATGCCGTGGGAGCTGGGCCTGGCCGAGACTCACCAGACGCTGGTGCTCAACGGCCTGCGCAGCCGCGTGGGCCTGGAGACCGACGGCCAGCTCAAGACCGGCCGCGATATCGTCATTGCCGCCATGCTGGGCGCCGAGCACTACGGCTTCTCCACCGCGCCGCTCATTACGATGGGCTGCATCATGATGCGCAAGTGTCATCTGAACACCTGCCCGGTGGGCATTGCCACGCAGGACCCGGAGCTGCGCAAGAAATTCCTGGGCGCGCCCGAGCACGTCGTGAACTATCTGTTCATGGTGGCCGAAGAGGCGCGCGAATGGATGGCCCAGCTCGGTTTCCGCAATTTTGACGAAATGATCGGCCGCTGTGACGCGCTGGAACAAAATCGCGACATCGACCACTGGAAGACCCGGGGTCTGGACCTGTCGCCCCTGCTAACCCTCGTGCACGATCCCGAAACCGAGCAGCGCGAGGTCTACAACACGATCTCGCAGGACCACGGCCTGGAAAGGGCTCTGGACAACAAGCTCATCGCCCAGGCTGAACCGGCGCTGGAGCGCGGCGAACCGGTGTTCATCGAATCACCGGTCTGCAATACCGATCGCGTGGTCGGCACCATGCTTTCGCACGAGGTGTCCAAGCGGTGCGGCGAGGCCGGTTTCCCGGACGACAACACGGTGCACGTCAAGTTGACCGGGTCGGCCGGGCAGTCCGTCGGCGCCTGGCTACAGCACGGCCTGACCATCGAACTGGACGGCGACGCCAACGACTACGTGGGCAAGGGCCTGTGCGGCGGCCGACTGATCATCTACCCGCCGAAGAACTCCTCCTTCAAGGCGGAGGAGAACATCATCATCGGCAACGTGGCGCTGTACGGGGCCACCAGCGGCTATGCGTTCTTCCGCGGTATGGCGGCCGAGCGCTTCTGCGTGCGCAACTCGGGGGCCAACACGGTGGTGGAAGGCGTGGGCGACCACGGCTGCGAGTACATGACCGGCGGCTGCGCCGTGATTCTCGGCCCCACCGGCCGGAACTTTGCGGCAGGCATGTCCGGCGGCACCGCCTACGTGTGGGACCCGAAGGGCGAATTCCCGGCCCGCTGCAACCCCGGCATGGTCGACCTCGAGTCGGTCAGCGACGAGGCCGATCTGCAGCAGCTCAAATCGCTCGTCAGCATGCATCTGGAAACCACCGGTTCGACGGTGGCCGAGGGCCTGCTGGCGCGCTGGGGCGAGGCCGTTGGCGAGTTCGTGAAGGTCATGCCAACCGATCTGAAACGGGTCCTGGCCGAACGCGCCGAAAAGCGGAAGGAAGAGAAGACCGCGGCCCACGCCTGACGGCCCGCGGCCAGACACATTCGACGGGCCACCGGCTCCCGGCCGGGCCGGCGGACCCCGTCAAGCGGCTGCGAGCAGCCATACAGAATTGAATAACCGGAGCATTACCATGGGCGACAAGCGTGGCTTCATGCACTTCCAGCGGGAAAAGGTCCCGTATCGCGGCGCCGAGCAGCGCCTGCACGACTTTCGCGAGCTGTACACCAAGCCGGACGAAAAACATCTGAAAACCCAGGGCGCACGCTGTATGGACTGCGGCGTGCCCTTCTGCCAGTCGCACACCGGCTGTCCCATCGACAATCTGATCCCCGAGTGGAACGACCTGGTCTACCAGGGGCGCTGGCGCGACGCGCTGGACCGGCTGCACAAGACCAACAATTTTCCGGAATTCACCGGTCGCGTCTGCCCGGCGCCCTGCGAAGGCGCCTGCGTGCTGGGTATTACCGACCCGCCGGTGACCATCAAGGATATCGAAAACGAAATCATCAACCGCGGCTGGGCCGAGGGCTGGATCAAGGCCGAGCCGCCGGAAGAGCGCACCGGCTTTTCGGTGGGCATTATCGGCTCCGGCGCGGCCGGCCTGGCTGCGGCCCAGCAGCTCAACCGCGCGGGGCACAACGTCACCGTTTACGAACGGCACGACCGCGTGGGCGGCCTGCTCATGTATGGCATCCCCGGGCCCAAGCTGAACAAGGACGAAGTCATCGAGCGACGCATTCAGCAGCTGCGCGATGAGGGCATCGAGTTCGTCACCAACTGCTACGTGGGCGGTGCGGCCGAGATGGCTGCCGGCAGCGGACCCAAGGCGGACGGCATCCAGTACGTTGATCCGGCCGAACTGCGCCACAAGCACGACGCTGTACTGGTGGCTACGGGCGCCACCGTGCCGCGTGACCTGCCGGTTCCCGGCCGCGAGCTGGGCGGCATCCACTTCGCCATGGAATACCTGCACCACAACACCAAGACGCTGCTGGACAACGGCAACGTGGACGCCGCGCCGATTCACGCGAAGGACAAGAACGTCATCGTGATTGGCGGTGGCGACACCGGTACCGACTGCATCGGTACGGCCATGCGGCACGGCTGCAAGAGCATGGTGAACTTCGAACTGCTGGCCCGGCCGCCGGCCGACCGCGGGCCCGGCAACCCCTGGCCGCAGTGGCCGGTCATCTACCGGCAGGACTACGGCCACCAGGAAGCTGAAGCCG
Organism: Salinisphaeraceae bacterium; assembly: GCA_002683405.1. Classification (GTDB taxonomy): domain Bacteria; phylum Pseudomonadota; class Gammaproteobacteria; order Nevskiales; family Salinisphaeraceae. Next base: position 12,006 of record NYTH01000030.1, read on the forward strand.
TCTTCGGCAACGACCCGCGTCGTTTTTCGCTGCTGACCAAGGAATTCATCGACGACGGCAACGGCAATGTGGCGGGCGTGAAGACGGTCGATATCGACTGGTCCAAGCCCGGCGAGAAGGCACCGTTCTCCGAGGTGCCCGACAGCGAGCGCAGCTGGGACGCCGAGCTGGTTTTGCTGTCCATGGGCTTCCTGGGACCCGAGCAGGCCATCATCGAAAAGATGGGTCTTGAAACGGACGAGCGCTCCAACGTGAAGGCCCAGTGGGGCCGGTTCGAGACCAGCGTCGACGGCGTGTTCTCGGCCGGCGACTGCCGCCGTGGTCAGTCGCTGATCGTATGGGCGATTGCCGAGGGCCGCGGCGCCGCGCACGCAATCGACGCGTACCTGACCGGCGAGGAATCCAACCTGCCCACGCCGGGCGCCGCCCAGTTCGCCCCGGCCAGCGTGGCCTGAAGACAGGCTTTTTTCGGAGCCAGCCGGCGCAACGTCGGCTGGCCTGACGAGGCGCGACGAGCCCTGACGGTCTGTCGGTAACCGGTAAGAGGCATCGAACCCGGTGCCGGATCCAGGCACACCTGATTCCGCTTTGCTGCATCAGGCCTACAAGACAATGGATTCGCTCGTTCGATAGTCGATCCCGCAACGCTGGCCCACGCGCCCGTAGGCCGGAAGCAGCGCAGCGGATTCCGGCAGGCCGTCGATCAGGCTTGCAAGCTGAAGTTGTCTGCCAGAATCCGTTCGAGCACGGCGCTGTCGTAATCGCCGGTTACGAACGCTTCCCCCACCTGCCGCAACAACACAAGCCGTATCCGGCCGCCGAGGACCTTCTTGTCGTGCCCCATCAGCTCCAGCGCCCGATCCGGCCCCAGGCCGACCGGCGGATGAATGGGCAGCCCCGCGGCGGCGAATAGGCGCTCCACCCGCTGAACATCGGCCTGGGAAACAAGGCCCAGCGCCTGCGACATGCGCGCCGCGACACACATGCCGGCTGCCACGGCTTCGCCGTGCAGCCATTCGCCATAGCCCAGACCCGCCTCGATGGCGTGCCCGAAGGTGTGGCCCAGATTCAGCAACGCCCGCTGGCCGCTTTCGCGCTCATCCGCCGCCACCACCTCAGCCTTGTTGCGGCAGGACTCGGCGATGGCGTGCGTGAGGGCATCGCGGTCCCGCTGCAAAAGCCGCTCGAGATTGTCCTCAAGCCATGCCAGAAACGGCAGATCGCGAATGAGCCCGTACTTGATTACTTCCGCCAGCCCGGCGGACAACTCGCGATCCGGCAGCGTGGCCAGTACGTCCGTATCGATGAGCACGCGCCGGGGCTGATGGAATGCGCCGATCATGTTCTTGCCGCGCGGATGATTGACCGCCGTTTTCCCGCCGACGGAGGAATCCACCTGCGCCAGCAGCGTGGTGGGAATCTGGATGAAATCCACGCCTCGCTGGTAGGCGGCTGCGGCGAAGCCGGCCATGTCGCCAATGACCCCGCCGCCCAGCGCGACAATCACGCAATCGCGGGCGAAACTGTCGGCCATCAGCGCATCAAAGATCTCCGCGGCGGTATGCAGCGTCTTGTGCGATTCGCCGTCGGCCAGCGCGAGGCTGCGCAGCTTCGTGGCGGACAGGGCCTGCTCCACCGTGGAGAGATAAAGCGGCGCAATGGTCGTGTTCGTGACGATCAGCACCTGACGGTTTTCGGCCAGTTCACCATAGGCACCGGCATCACCCAGCAGACCGCTGCCGATCAGGATCGGGTAGCTGCGCTCACCCAGCTCGACGTTGAGGGTCTGCATGGCGTTCCGGGAACCCGGCCGATCAGGGTGCCGCGGCCACGTTGATGGCAATGGTGTCCACCACATTGCCGCCTGCCTGCGTGCGTACCCGGACGATAGCGCCACCGGTAGACGATCCGGCACGGTAGATCGACTCCGCCACGCCGGTGGCATCGGTCACGTCGGTTTGCTGGCCGGCCTCGATGCGATCGCCTCCGGGGCAGTCGGGACTGGGCATCACGCCGCCCGCGCATTCCTGAATTTCAAACACCAGCGTGACGTTCTCCAGCAGATTGCCGGCGCTGTCACGCGCCACCGCCCGAAGATTGCTGGCGCCAGTCACGCCGATCGTGGTGGGGTCGGCCGACAGGTCGAGGCTGCTGGGCTGGCCGACGAACATGAGCGGCAGGCTGGCCGTAAAGCCGCCGTCAGCCGTTGCGGTGACCACCGCGTTACCGGGATTGCCGCTGTTGGTCAGCCGGACGACGTCGGCGAACTCGCCGTCTACGAGGTCCACCATGACCGGATTGGCCAGCGCGTCAGTTCCCACCACGAAACCGCCCTGCACGCCGTCGCCGGACAGGCTGAGCATGATCGGCCCAGCCCCGCCGGCCGGCGGGGCCTCGCCCGTATCGACCGGCTCGCCGCCGATGAACCACTCCAGCTGCAGCCCGAGATCCCCGGGCGGCACGCGCCGGTTTGGCTGCGGGACGGTGAACTGGAACACGTCCGGCGTCACCATTACGTCAAGCCGGGTCGAGAGGGTCGAACTGCCGGAACTGACGTTGGCGCGCAGTTGCTCGGTTCGCGGCTGATCGGCGTTCGGCGCCGTATAGCTGAAATTCACTTCGCCAGCAGCATCGGTATTGGCGCCGCCGGGTGGATTGACGATGCCCTGGGTCGGCTGAATGCTGACAAACAGCCCGCCCCCGGGCGGCGCCACGCCGTTTTCATCGAGCAGCGTGGCCACATAGTCCGACGAGGAATTCGGTGACACCGTATCCGGTCCTTCGATGGTAAGCATGGCCGTGCTGAAGTCGAAGGCTTCGCCGCCGTTATCGCCGTCGCCACCCTGATCGGGCGGCGGGCCCAGGCTGAGATCGCTACCGCTGCCCCCACCACCACAACCAGCGAGACCGAGCACGGCCGCGAGCATGACCAGGACAGCCTGGCGACGAAATAAAGCAGTCACGGAAGATGTCGCGCCGGACATGGGCGTTACCTCTGATCACCGGAGTGGATTGGAACTGAGCCAACAGTATAGGCGAGCGGTGCCATTCGGGCCGTCGGCTCGGGCACCCGCCACGGTGGCACGATGCGGCAAAATCCTAGCATGGAAGCCGGGCATCAACGCGGCCGGGCCCCGCTTGCCAGCCGGATTAGAGTTCGGCGTTTCCGACCGTTTCAAGCTGCTCGACAATCTCGCGAGCCAGCTTGCGGGCCTGCTGATCCCCCGTCTGCACCACCACGTCGGCAATCTGACGGTAGAGCGGATCACGCTGCTCCATGAGCTCCGCCAGGGTGGCCTCGACATCGTCGCTCTCGGCCAGCAGCGGGCGGTTGCGGCTGTGTTTGGTGCGCGAAAGCTGCTGGGTGAGCGAGGTCTGCAAGTAAACCACCACGCCGCGAGCAGACAGCAGATCCCGGTTCGCGGACTCGATCACGGCGCCGCCACCGGTGGCGAGGACCACGTTCTGCATCTGCGTGAGCTCGGCAATCATGTCTCGCTCACGCTTGCGAAAACCCTCCTCGCCCTCCATTTCGAAAATGAAGGAGATATCCACGCCGGTCCGCTTCTCGATCTCCGCGTCGCTGTCCACAAACGCCATGCCCTTGATGTCGGCGATGCGTCGACCGATGGTTGTCTTGCCGGCGCCCATCGGGCCGACGAGGAAGATGTTGGGGTTTAGTGCCATACCTTATGCTTACGCTACCAGAAATTCCCCGACATACAGCCGGGGAATTTCCCTGCAAAGTTTTAAGCCGCTACTGGGAGACGGTTGCCCCGAGCGTCTGTACCAGGCCGCTGGGCGTGGTAACGGTCACCGTGAACCGGCCGGTATCAGGCTGATCACCGGGTGACAGAAAGAACGGGAAGACGGCAGGGCCGGGCGAAGTGGTAGACGCCTGCGTGTAATTGCTCGGCCCCTCAATTGTGCCGATCGATGTTTCGGCTGAAATCGTGGTGCCGGCGGGTGGCACCTGACCACGCGCATCAACCACCGAGACGTTTACGGTCCGCCCACCCATCGTCAGATCGATGGTACTCGGATCAATGGAGATAACGAAGGTCGATCCGGAAAACACGATGGTGATGTTGCGAAATACGTTCAGCGTGTCGGCAGTATCGCATTGGGCATTGGCGGCCGGGTCACACAGCAAGCCCGTAAACAGACCGTTGCCCATGTCATAAGTGCCCGGCGTACCGCCGAAATCCAGGAAGGGTTCCGTGGCATCACGTACACCGTTCTCGTTGTCGTCACGGAAGGCCTCCGGCAGGTCGTCAAAAGCCTCGCCGCTATCAAACACGCCGTTCGAGGGTGTGGTATCGGAAAAACTCTCTTCGCCAATCGCTGATACCCGGACCGTTACCCGGCCGTCGGCGGGGCGCGGAGATTGCGAAGTCAGATCCACCGAGCATGCGCCGGCTGCAGTGAGACAACTACCGAAGACGGAACCGCCCTCGGTGGTGAAGTTCACGGCAGTACCATCGGGGACCGGGTTGTTGAACCGGTCTGCGGCACGCGCCGTAATTGTGGTGGTCGTACCGTCGATGTCCCACCCCTCGATGTTGAGTACGGTGGCGCTGACGGAGAAGCTGTCCTGATCCGGTATGCCGGTAGTAATGGCGAGACCGCTCGACTGCGCAGACGTCGTGCTGCCGTTGTCCCGCAGGGCTGAGGCGGTGATTCGTACGGTAGTGGCAACGGTCCCCGAGTTGACGGTGGTGCTCACCACGCCGTTCGAGTCGGTTGTGCCTTGCATATTGCTCAGGCTGATGCCTCCGACCGTTGTATTCAGATTGAAATTGACCTGCCGGTTCGGTACCGGGCCACTGGTGTTGTTGGTCAACCGGAAAGTCACGACCGACTGCTCGGGCAACGAACCGGAACCCTGAATGCCAATGACCGGCTGACTGACGCCGGTAAACTGAATCGAGCCCACCGGGGCCTGTTCGGTCTGCAGCGTCACGCTAGCGGTCAGGTTGACGCCATTGACGGATGTAGCCGCCGTCACCGTGTCGCTGGGATCACAGCCGCGCGCGGTGTAGGTGACGTTGACGGTACCGGTGGCGTTCGTGACGACGGCCTGGTCAAGTTCGGACAGCCCCTGGCCGACACAGGGCGAAGAGAAGAATACATCCACGTTTTCGGTGACGGGGTTGCCGCTGTCGTCGACCAGGCTGACGCTGAGGGCCGCACTCTCGCCGGCAGTCAGCATGGTGTCATTGGCGGCAATTGTGCCCTGGGTAAAATTGGCCGAGTTGTCGAATGAGCCCAGGCGTATGGTCGGATTGTTCGGATCCACCGGGTCGACAGGATCAGTCGGATTGTTCGGATCATTGGGATCCACCGGATCGTCTCCGCCCCCCGTCGAGCCGCCGCAGGCGGACAGGCTGATGACGAGGAAGGCGATCAGGGCGTAGCTCAGGCGCTGAATATTCATGATTGTCTCTTTCCAGCCGGGTCGGGCTTGTCGGTTCTTGTCCGGAGTATTCGGATTAACGTCCCACAGTCAGCGACTGCCGGAGGATCTTGGGCGTGACGAAGATCAGCAGCTCGCGCTTGTCGCGCTGCTTGGAGGTGTTGCGGAACAGCGCGCCAATCAGCGGCAGTTCACCCAGCACCGGCACGCGGTTGACGTTGTCGCGATCTTCCTGCTCGTAGATGCCGCCGAGCACCACGGTCTCGCCGTTGTCCACCAGCACCTGCGTGGTGAGGCTGCGGGTGTTGATGGACGGCACCTGGCCGCCGCCCTGCACGTTGATGGCGTCACCCTGCGTATCCTGCGTAACGAACAGGTCCATGATGACGCGCTCGTCCGGCGTGATCTGCGGCGTGACCGTGAGGCTCAGAACCGCTTCCTTGAACTCCACCGTGGCCGCGCCCGAGGACGCCGCTTCGAGGTAGGGAATCTCCACGCCCTGCTCGATGCTGGCCTCGCGGGAGTTGGCGGTAATTACGCGCGGTGAGGAAATGACTTCACCGTTGTTCTCGGTTTCCAGCGCCGACAGCGCCAGATCCAGGTTGAATGTATCGCCCAGAATGCTCGTGGTCAGCACGCCGGCCGGGTTGGCCACGGGCAGATTCACCTGGAAGCCCGAGTTGGTTAGATAGTTGCCGTCGGTGGGCGACTCGAAGGCGCCCTGGTCCGCCGTGCTGTGCGACACACCCAGGTTGCGGGTGAACTCGCGGCTGGCCACGACGATGCGCGATTCGATCAGCACCTGGCGCACCGGGATATCCAGCTGATTGATCAGGCGCCGGATTTCCTCGAGCTTCTCCCGGGTTTCGTTGATCAGCAGCGTGTTGGTGCGCTGATCGATCGTCACCTGGCCCCGCGGCGACAGCAGCGAGATTTCGCCGGATTTGAGCAGCGCCGCAAAATCGGCCGCGCGGGCATAGTTGATCTGGATGAGCTCGGAGCGTAGCGGCGCCAGATTGACGGTGGCCTGCTGGGCTTCCAGCTCGGCCTGCTCGCGCGCCGCGATTTCGGCCAGCGGCGCGACCAGCACCACATTGCCTTCCTGGCGCTTGCCCAGACCCTTGGTGGTCAGAATGATCGCCAGCGCCTGATCCCAGGGCACGTTCTCCAGCCGCAGCGCCATGGTGCCGGACACGCTGTCCGAAACCACCATGTTCACCTCGGCCACGTCGGCGATGATCTGCAGCAGCGCCCGCACGCTCACGTCCTGGAAGGACAGCGAAATGCGTTCGCCGGTGTACTTCGGCTTTTCGCGCTGACGCTTTTCGATTTCGGCCGCGGTCAGCGGCTGCAGTTCCACGGTGAACAGGTCACCGGTCTGGTAGGCGATCTGCTCGAACTCGGCATCGGCCAGCGGGGTGATGACCACGCGAGTCTCGTCGCGGCCGCCCAGCACGTCGATGAATTTCACGGGGGTGGCAAAGTCGATCACGTCCAGCCGCTCGGCAAGCTCGTCCGGCAGCTGGGCGTTGGGGAAGCGGGCCACGATCTTGCCGCCTTCCTCGGACACATCCACCGGGCCGGTCACGCCGGTGTAATGAATCATCACCCGGCCGGCGCCGCTTTCGCTGCGCCGGAAGTCGACGTCTTCAATCATCGGTCCGGCCGCGCGCGGCGCAGACCGGGGCTGGCTCGCCGTACGCGTGGTGGCGGCGCCGACCGCCGCCGGGTCGCCAATGCGCAACCGCACCTGATTGCCTTCGGTGTTGATGGTGTAGGGCACCAGGCGGGTCAGCTCGACCACGGCGCGGGCCCGGTCGCCGCCCTGGGCAATCGCCACGCCACGCGTGGGGCCCACATCAATTTCGCTATAGCGCGAGTCGGTGCCGACGGTCGTGTCCGCGAAGTCCAGCGAAATGCGCGCCGGCTCGTCCACGGTGAACACCCCCGGCTCGGTGGCCGGCTGGTCCAGCGTGAAGGTGATCTCTACCTGCTCGCCCGGCAACGCGACGTGGCTGACCGACTGCAGTGTGCCCGCAGCCCAGGCCGATGCCGACATCATCAGCGCAGACGCACCGGCCACTGCTGCAGCAAACCCCCTGGCAGCAAACGGAATGCGGGCTGCGAGACGGACGTTCTTGTTCATGGTTCTCCCCTGCCTAAACTAGCGGCTACTCGGATTGGGCCAGCGCGGCTTCGCTTTTCATGTAGCCGCCCATGCCGTCCGGAACAATCTCGATTAACTGAATTCTTGTATCCCCAATGGAAACGATCTGGCCGAAGTTTTCGCCCATGTGGTTTCCAACCCGAACGCGGTGTACCACGTTATCGGGCGCCTGGACCAGCGCGTAGCGGCGCCCGGCAATATCCAGCGTGCCCGCCATGCGCAGCGAGTCGAGCGGAAATTCCTCGAGCGGCTCGCGGTTGCGATTGAAATCGGGCTGCACGCCCGACGAAGCACGATCCGGACCACTCGACGTGGTCACCACGGCCACAAAGGGATTGCGCCGGCCCTGCTCGCGATAGGTAAAGGGCTGGTAGGCCTTGATCTGCGGAATCGGCTCGATATCGGAGGACTTGCGCGACTTCACGTCTTCCACGTAGCTGCGCAGGTCACTCATGTTGTTGCCGCACCCGGAGAGTGCCAGCCCCGCAAGCAATGCGGCGGCGGCCCCGGCGGCTGTGCCAAAGCGGGTCATTCGGCCACCTCGTCTTCATCCAGGTATCGGTAGGTATTGGCGATGACGGACATGCGCAGCTCGCCCTCCGTGGAGGCCTCGCCCTCCTTGACCGGCTGGATGCTCACGTTCTCCAGCGTGACGATGCGCGGCAGCGCGGCCACACCGGAGACAAAATTGGCCAGCTCGTGATAGGTGCCGATGACCACGAGGTCGTTCGGCAGCTCGGCGTAGAAATCCTTCTTGATCTCGGGGCGCGGCTTGAACAGCTCTTCTTCCAGACCGCTGGCCAGCCGGGTCTGGGAAATATCGTTGAGCAGCTTGGGCACTTCGGTTTCGCTGGGCAGCTGACGCAGCAGCGTGCCGAAGGTTTCCTCCATCTCGGCCAGCTGCTGCTTGTAGGCATCCAGATTGGCCACCTTGTTCTGCTTGCGCTCGAACTCGCCGCGCAGCTCGACTTCCTTGGCGGTGACCCGCTTGAGCTCTTCCTGCTTGGGCGTGATGAGGTAGTAGTAGCCCAGCCCGAGAATGAGCAGCGACACGATCACGCAGGCGCCAATATAGGCCCATCGCGGCCAGGCACCGATATTGTTCTGGTCGAGCCCCTTGAGCTCGTCGACGAATTCCTGAACGTTCACCGCGACACCTCTTCGTCAAAGCTGCTCTCGTAGTCTTCCTCTTCCGACTTGCCGGGCGTGACGGACTTGAAGTTCAGCGTGAAATCGGCGTAACGGCGGCGGTTCTCGCTTTTGCTCTTGATCACGACCAGACGCGGATCGGCGAACCAGTCCGAATCGTCGATGTTCACCATGTAGGTGGACACCCGGCCGTTGGACTCGGCCACGCCATCGATGGTCGTGCCCTTGCCCGACTGCTTGAGCGAAGTCAGATGCACGCCTTCGGGCAGCGTGTCCACCGCCTGATCGAAGAAGTGGACGATTTCGGTGCGGGCCTGCTGCAGCTGCTCGATGATGCGCATGCGGGTAATCAGGTTATCGCGCACCCGCTCGAGCTCCTTGATTTCCTCGATCTGCTTGTCGATCTGCTTGATCTCGTCCTGCAGATAGGCGTTGCGTGCCTGCTGGCCGCTGATGGCGCTGTTGTAGCCGAACCAGCCTGCGCCGACGATGCCGGCGCTCACCAGACCCACCGCCGCCAGCACCGTGAAGAAGCGCTGCTTGCGCTGCTCGCGACGCTCCTCGCGCCAGTCGAGCAGGTTGATGGTAATCATGGGAATCATTGCGGCCCCCTCAATGGAACGAGCGCATGGCCAGCCCGGTGGCCACCATGAGCGCCGGGCCTTCCATGTCTACGCGGTTGCGACGGGCTGACGCGCTTACGCGTACGCCGTGCAGCGGATTGCCCACCTTGGTCGAGATACCCAGGTGCCGTTCCACCATTTCGTCGATCTCGGGCAGCAGCGCGCAGCCGCCACTGATCAGCACCTGATCGACCGTGTCGCTCTCGGTAAAGGAGGAGAAAAAGAACTGCAGCGAGCGGTCGATCTGCTGGGCCATCAGCTCGGCAAAATTGGGCAGCACGTCGCTGCGCACTTCGCTGGCGAGCTCGCCGCTGCGCAGCATCCTGAGTGCCTCGCTGGCCGGAATTTCCATACGGCGCTGGATTTCCTCCAGCAGCTGCCGGCCGCCGAAACTCTGCTCGCGGGTGTAGACCGTCTCCTGATCGTGCACCACGTTGACGCAGGTATTGCTGGCGCCGAAATCGACCACCGCCACCGTCTGGCCGGCGCCCGCACCGGAAAGATGGGACACGAGCAGCTGGCAGGCGTTCTGCAGCGCGTACGCTTCAACATCCACCAGGCGCGCTCGCAGACCCGCCATCTCCACCGCGGCCACGCGCATGTCGACGGTGTCGCGGCGGCAGGCAGCCAGCAGGACCGAATTCATGTCGGGGTCGCGCTCGGACGGCCCCAGAATCTGGAAATCGAGGCTGACATCCTCGATCGGATAGGGAATGTACTGGTCGGCCTCGAAGCCGATCTGCTGCTCGATCTCGTCTTCGGACAGCGTGGCCGGCATGTCAATGATCTTGCTGATGACCGAGGAGCCGGTGACCGCCACGGCCGCCGTGTTCAGCCGCGTGTCCGACCGCTTGACCGCCTTGCCAATGGCCTCGGCCACCACTTCAGCGTTGGCGATCTGGTTGTCGGCCACCGCGTTCGGGGGCAGGTCTTCCGTGGCGTAGGATTTAACCTGCATGCGCGTGGCGTCGCCGGTCAGCTCGAGCAGCTTCACACGCGAGGAACTGATATCCAGCGCCAGCAGCGCCGAAGATTCCTTCCCCATCAACGTATCAACAAGCCCCATCTGTATCCCCTTGGGCCCATGCGCATACGACCTTGTTATTGGGCCGGATGGCGCGATGGCTCATTCCATGTCATCCGGTCCGAACAGGCGGCCGGTCTGGCTATTGGTTGTTCGTTCGGGAAGTGCTCACCCCCCGTCTGCGGAAGGTTATCGGCGCGATGCCTGATAAACTTGAGGCACGCTTCAAAACGGCTTTTCGCGCGCCCGAGCCGCCTGCTCAAGGCATGCAAAATTCACGCATGGCGGTTAAGATGCTGCGGCTGATGACTGCGTTTGCCGGGCGTTTGGTCATAACGCCACAAGCCGGTTGTCGCCGGCCCCACGCCCGACCCTGCGCCTGGCGCCCTGCGTCTGGCCAGCCGACACTCCGATTCCGGCCCGAGTAGGCTTCTTTCATGTCCGCTATGCCCCGCGTCGCGAAAATCTCGCTCTACCTGCTAGGCAGCCTGGTCGGCCTGGTGCTGCTGGGCATGATCGCCCTGGGCGCGGTCTACCTGTATTTCGGGCCGCAGCTGCCCGAAGCCGGCGCGATCGGTCAGCCGGAGCTCAACGAGCCGCTGCGCGTGTACTCGGCCGACGGCCGACTGCTGGGCGAATTCGGGACCGAGCGCCGCCTGCCCCTGCCCTATGACGAGATTCCCTCACGGCTGGTCGATGCCTTTCTGGCGGCCGAGGACGACCGCTTTTTCGAGCACCCGGGGGTGGACTACCAGGGCATCTTGCGGGCCGCCGTCAATCTGGTGCTGACCGGCCAGCGCAGCCAGGGCGGCAGCACCATCACCATGCAGCTGGCGCGCAACCTGTATCTCTCCCGCGAGCGAACCTATCGCCGCAAGATCAAGGAAATCTTCCTGGCGCTGCGCATGGAGTCCAAGCTCAGCAAGCAGGAAATCCTCGAAATCTATCTGAACAAGATTTATCTGGGCAGCCGGGCCTACGGCGTCGGGGCCGCCGCTCAGGTGTACTACAACAAGCCGGCTGCCGAACTCAGCCTGGCGCAGATGGCCACGCTGGCGGGCCTGCCCGTCGCGCCCTCCCTGTACAACCCGCGCGCCAATGCCGAGCGCGCCGAATCGCGCCGCAACTATGTGCTGGGCCGGATGCTGGCGCTGAACCTGATCGACGAGGCGGAATACCAGCAGGCCCTCGAAGAAGACGTTGAAGCGGGGGCCAGCAAATCGCGCGACGCGCGCTACGAGGCCGATTACGTAGCCGAAATGGTGCGCCAGGAAATGGTCGATCGGTTCGGCGAGGCGGCCTACACCGACGGTTACGAAGTCACCACCACGATCAACAGCGAGCGTCAGCGGGCCGCGAATCGCGCCCTGCGCCGCGGCCTGCTCTCCTACGACGCCCGGCACGCCTGGCGCAAGCCCGAAGGCCGCGTCAACGCCGCGACGCTGGACGACGAGGCGGCGCTGAAGAAAGCGCTGGCCGACCGTCCCGACGCGGGCGGGCTGGTCCCCGCCGCCGTGCTGAGCGTCAACGACAGCGGTATTCAGGTCTACACCGAACAGTACGGCAGCGTCAGCGTACCCGCCTCCGAAATGCCCTGGATACGGCAGGGCCGCACCATTGACGACATGATGAAGCGCGGCGATATCGTGCGGCTGGCCTACACCGGCGACAAGCAATCCGAATGGGCGCTGGCGCAGATTCCGGCGGTCCAGGGCGCGCTCGTGGCGCTGAACCCCGCCAATGGCGCCATCGAGGCCCTGGCGGGCGGATACGATTTCCAGTTGAGCAAGTACAACCGCGCAGTGCAGGCCCGTCGCCAGCCGGGATCCAACATCAAGCCGTTTGTCTACTCCGCGGCGCTGCACAAGGGCTATACGCCGGCCACCGTCATCAACGACGCCCCCGTGGTCTTCGATGATCCGGGCACGCGCGCCTGGCGGCCGAAGAATGCGGGCGGCAAGATTTTCGGGCCCACCCGCATGCGCGAGGCGCTCACGCACTCCCGCAATCTCGTATCCATCCGGCTGATGGGCATGGTCGGGATCGACGACGCCCGCGAATACATGGCCCGGTTCGGCCTGCCCAAGGATCGCATGCCCGACGATCTGTCCCTGGCCCTGGGCAGCGCGACCTTCAGCCCGCTCCAGGTGGCGCGCGGCTACGCGGTCTTCGCCAACGGCGGATATCTGGTGGAGCCGCACTTCATCCAGAGCATCGCGCTGGAGGGCGCCGAGCCGCTGTTCAAGGCCGAGCCGCTGCGTGCCTGCCCCTCTGACAACTGCGACGAGGACGACCCGGCCGTGGCGCCGCAGGTTATCGAGCCGGAAAACGCCTATCTGATGGACAGCATGATGCGCGATGTCGTGCGCTACGGCACCGCGCGCAAGGCCCTGTCGCTCAACCGCAAGGACATCGCCGGCAAGACCGGCACCACCAACGATCAGCGCGACGCCTGGTTCACCGGCTATAACTTCGATCTTGTGGCGAGCGTGTGGCTCGGCTTTGACCGCATGGAGCCGCTGGGTCGACGCGAGAATGGCCCCAGCGCCGCGCTGCCGATCTGGATCGATTTCATGCGCTCGGCGCTCGACGGCGTGAAGCAGAAGTCACTGCCGCGGCCGCGCGGCCTGGTGGATGTGGAAATCGACCCCAAGACCGGCCTGCTTGCTACCGGCCGCCGGGAAGAGGCGATTCTGGAGACCTTCCGGGTGGACAATATTCCGGCCGCGCCCGAATTTGACGAGTACGACTACGAGAACAGCTACGGCGACGGCGGCGTCTACGATTACAGCGAGTCGGGCGGGGATGCGCGCACCTACGAATACCAGGATGCCCCGGCCTACCAGGGCGAGCCGACGCCCGACGCCAACCGCGGAATGCGTCAGCGCGAGCCCTCCGGCCAGGCGCCCGCAACCCGCCAACCCGCACAGCCAGAACGCCGGCCCGAGCCGGCCCGGCCGCAGCCGCAGCCCGAGCCGCAACCACAACCCCAGCCGCGACAGCCTGATATTCAGGACCTGTTCTGACCGTCGACCCCGTCATGAGTAACGCAAGACAGAGTTTTGCGCAGCGCCAATCACTGGCGCAGGAAGCCGCGCGACTGATGCACGACCAGGGCATCAAGGATTTCCGGCTGGCCAAGGACAAGGCCTGTGCCCGGCTGGGCGTGGACCCGCGCAAGGGCAACCTGCCGCGCAACACGGAAATCGAGGCCGCACTGGCCGAGCACCTGCGGCTGTTTGCCGGCGAGGAAAGCGCCGCCCGGCTTGCGCAGATGCGCCAGGCCGCGCTGTCCGCCATGCAGCGATTCGCGACCTTTCGCCCCCGGCTGGTGGGCGATGCCCTGTCCGGCATGGTGACCGAGCATAGCGACGTTCAGCTGCATCTGTTCGCCGAACAGTCGGAAATGGTGGACATGTTCCTCGCCGAGCAGGGCATACCCTTCGAGCTGGCCGAGCGGCGGTTCCGCTTCGGCGGCGACCGCTACGAGCACTATCCAGCGTTTCGCTTCGTGGCCGGCGATGTCGGCTTTGAAGCCGTCGCCTTTCCGCTGGAGCGCCTGCGCCAGTCGCCGCGCAGTCTGGTGGACGGCCAGCCCATGCCCCGGGCCGGGCGAGCCGAAGTGGAAAACCTGCTGCTTCAGTCTTGCGGCCCGGCGGCCGCGACCGACTGACCCCGGCCATCGCCCATCTGACAGATCGCTGGCTCGCCACGCTCACCGTGTTGCTGGGCACGGTGAGTTCGGTGCTCTCCACCACCATCGTCAACGTGGCGGTCCCGGATATCATTGCCGACTTCGCCATCAGTCAGGTCCAGGCGCAGTGGCTGGCGACCGGATTTCTGGCCGCCATGACGACCACCATGCTGGCCAGCGCATCGGTCTCGGAGCGCTTCGGTCAGCGGCAGAGCTTCTTCTGGGCCATGGCGCTGTTTGCCGCCGCCAGCGTGCTCGGCGGGCTGGCGCCCAATATCGAAGTCATGATTACCGCTCGCGTGCTGCAGGGCATGAGCGCCGGGCTGATGCAGCCGCTCGCCATGGTCACCATTTTTCGCGTATTCGCCGATCACGAGCGCGGCCGGGCACTGGGGCTGTTCGGGATGGGCGTAGTCCTCGCGCCCGCGGTGGGGCCGGTGGTCGGCGGGATACTGGTGGACGCCTACGGCTGGCGGGCCGTGTACTTTGCCGTACTGCCGATCTGCGTCATCGCCATGCTCATGGCCCTGCGCTATCTCGGAGCCGAACGCAGCGATCAGGCCTCGATACGACGCTTCGACTGGCCGGGCCTGTTGCTGCTGGCCTGCGCCACCGTCCTGACGCTGGGCGGTCTGTCCGAGCTTACGGTGCCCACCGTGCCGCGGCTGTGGTCGATGACGGCGGTGGCGGCCGGTATCGCGCTGGGCGTGGGATTCGTGCTCTGGCAGACCCGCGCCCGCGCGCCGCTGCTGGAACTGTCGGTGTTCTCGCGGCCGGTGTTCGCCTGCGCCGCCGCGGTGGCGTTCGTGTATGGCGCCGGTCTGTTCGCGACCACCTACCTGGTGCCTTTGCTGGTGCAGGGCGTCCAAGGCTTTTCCGCCACTCGAACCGGACTGGTCATGATGCCGGCAGGGCTTCTGCTGGCGGCGATATTCCCGATCTCGGGACGGCTGTCGGATCGGCTGCCCGGGTACTGGCTTGTCTGCGCCGGCCTGGCCGTATTTGCCCTGTCCATGGTGGGGCTGGCGGCCACGCATCCGGACACCGGTTTCTGGACCATCGCGCTCTGGCTGGTGCTGGGCCGTGTGGCACTGGGCTTCGTCCTGCCGGCGCTCAACCTGGGCGCCCTGCGCGGCCTGCCCAGCGACCTGACGCACCAGGGCTCCGGCGCCATCAGCTTCGCCCGCATGATGGGCGGGGCCATCGGCGTGAACCTGCTGGCCCTGCTGCTCGACCTGGTCATTCTGGGCCGCGCGCCGGCCGACGCCAATATCGATCTGCAGCAACTCTACGCGGCGCAGCCCGGGAGCACTTCCGCTGCCGCGCTGGATGTGTTTACGATGGGCTTCCGGGATTGTTTCCTGGTGCTGGCCGGGCTTTACGCGCTGGCTCTGATACCGGGATACCTGACAGGCTGGTGGCGAAAGACATGAAAGGCACACTCCTGGCGTATGACGGATCCGAGTGCGGCCGCGTCGCGCTGCGCAGCGCCCTGCCCATCGTCACCCATCAGGGCGGCCCCATTCATCTGCTGGCCGTGGTGCCGGTGCAAAGTCAGCTCGCCATGGCCGAAAGCTTCTATACCGCGGAGCTGTTCGAGGCCGAGGAAAACCGCATTCGTGCGGTGCTGAACGAGGGCGTCGCCTTTCTTGACCAGCACGGTCTGCAGGCAGAGGGGCATCTGGAAGTCGGCGAACCGGTCAGCCGCATCTCGGCGCTGGCCGAGGCACTGGACGTGGCGCTGGTCGTCGTGGGACATCGCCGGCGCGGACCGCTGGCGCGCTGGTGGCAGGCGTCGGTGGGCGCCTCGCTGCTTGATCACCTGCACTGCAATCTGCTTGTCGCCATGTCCGCCGAAGACGAGGCGAACAGCGACTGATTCCGCGGCGCGCTTCAACGGCCGCGCTGGCCGATCTCCGACTGAAGCTGCGCGTGCCGCTCGCGATCCAGCGGGAAATGCCAGATCATGGCGACCACGGCCGCCTTCACCACCACCGGCAGCACCGCGTAAAGCAGGACCAGCATGGTCAGGGCCTGATCGCTGTTCTCACCCTTCGAGGCGTCGAAGCCGGCCCATTCGAGCAGCGGGAAGGCCACCCCGACGGACAGCGCGAAGGCCAGCTTGGTCGCCATGCCCCACAGGCCGAAATAAACGCCGCTGCGCCCGCCGCCGCCGGCCGCCGTGTCCTCGTCGATGACGTCGGCCTGAATCGATGCCGGAATGGCCTGTTCAATCCCCAGCACGCTGCCGCCAAACAGGCAGATCAGCGCATAGCCCCAGTAGTCACCCTCGCCCAGCAGGGGCACGAAGGCGAACACCACGCAGACGAACAGCATGGTGGCGCACCAGAGGCGATGCTTGCTCCAGCCACGGCCGATGCGCATCCACAGCGGCAGGCCCGCAACCGCCGACAGGAAATACAGCGCCAGAAATGCCCCTGCGATCTGCTGATCGCCGCCCAGGACCTGGGTCACGAAGAACAGGAACAGCGCGGCCGGCAGACCGTTTGCCGCGCCGTTGAGCAGATAGCCGATCAGCAACCGGCGAAACGGCCGATTGCGCAGCAGAATGTCCAGGCCTTCCCGCCAGCGCAGCCTCGGCGCCCGGCCCCGGGCCGGCTCCGGTACGAATACCGCAAACAGCAGCAGCGCTACCGGCAGACTGATCAGCAGAAACCAGGCGATCGCCTCCAGGCCGTTGGACTGGCTCTCGCCGGCCGGTTGGGAGCCGGCGAACAGGACCGGCAGCGCAATCGCCGCCAGCGTCCCGAGCACGAAGAACCCCTCGCGAAAGGCCGTGATACGCGAACGCTCGTCGTAATCCGAGGACATCTCGGCCGCCAGCGTGGTGTAGGGCAGGTAGATGAGCGTCCAGCCCAGATAGGCCAGCAGCGTCCAGAACAGCAGATACAGCCGCCCGGCCGACTCCGGCGGCACGAACAGAAACCAGGCGGCCAGCATGAGCAGCGGAGTCCCCGCCACGATCCAGGGCTTGCGCCGGCCCCAGCGGGTGGGAAAGCGGTCCGACGCCCAGCCGATCAGCGGGTCGGTACCCATGTCGAACAGCCGCGCAACGAAGATGATGGCGCCCACGATCCCCGTGCCGAGCGCCGGCAGGGCCGCATAATGCGGCGGCAGATAGACCACCATGGGCAGACCCAGCGCCGCCAGCTGCAGGCCGAGAATGCCGTAGGCGCCCAGGCGCCCGAGACCGATTCCTTTCACGCTGTCGCCCTTGTGCCCGGTCAGGCCTCGCCCTTGCTCAGGGCAATCTGCATCATGTCGATATGGCCGGAGGTGAAGCCGGCGCGGCAGTAGTCCAGGTAGTAGCGCCACATGCGCAGAAAACGCTCGTCGAACTGCTGCACGATGTCGCTGCGCGCAGCCTGAACCCTCACGTGCCAGCGACGCAGCGTCTCGGCGTAGTGCTCGCCGTAGAATTCGGCCGTTTCGGTCACCAGCCCGGCCCTGGCGGCGACCTGCCGGAAGACCTCGGGTGAAGCGAGCATGCCGCCGGGGAAGATGTACTTCTGGATGAAGTCGACGTTATTGCGGTAGTAGTCGAACTGGCCGTGCTGAATGGTGATGGCCTGGATGACCGCTCGACCGCTGGCCTTGAGCGAGTCGTGAATCTTGCGGAAATACACCGGCCAGTAGGATTCGCCCACCGCCTCGTACATTTCGATGGAGACCACGCGATCGAACTGCTCGGGCACGTCGCGATAGTCCTGCAGGCGGAACTCCACCCGGTCGCTCACGCCGGCGGCCTCGGCGCGCTGCCGTGCGGCGTTGAGCTGCTCGGTGGACAACGTGATGCCGGTCACGCGGCAGCCGCTGCGCTGGGCGGCGTGAATGGCAAAGCCGCCCCAGCCACAGCCGATTTCCAGCAGATGGTGAGTCTCGTCCAGCTTGAGCATGTCGATCAGAAGATCAAACTTGTGCCGCTGCGCGTCCGCCAGCGGTTGGCGCTCGTGCTGGAACACGGCAGACGAGTAGGCCCAGGTTTCGTCCAGCCAGAGCCGGTAGAAATCGTTGCCCAGGTCGTAGTGGTAGCTGATGTTCCGTCGACTGCCGCTGCGGTTGTTGCGACGGATGAACAGATGCTGGCCGCGACGGTACCACTCGGCCAGCCGGCGCAGGCGCGGGGTGTTGGGCAGCAGATAAAACTCGTTGAGGTGCAGCAGATACAGCAAGGCCGCCAGGTCGGGGGTATCCCACTCGCCCGCCATGTAGCTCTCTGCAAAGCCCACATCACCACTGCGAATCAGCTTGCCGGCCAGCCGGTAGGAATGCAGCTGCAAGGCGGCGCTGGGCCCGTCCATGTCACCGGTAATCTCGAAGTGGCCGTCACCATTGGGCAGAGTCAGCGACAGCTGGCCCACGCGAAGCCGTTGCGCCACCTTCAGGGTCAGGCGCGCGGCCCAGCCGAGCGAGTCCGACGTGGATGTGGAAGCGGCGTTCTTTGGATCACTCATAGGAAATAACAGTCGTGGCTTGCCGTGGCATCAGGAACGGGGCGGCATGACCTGATCGGGCTTGCGCACGAAGCCCGCGCCCCGCCACCAGATTTTCAGCGCCTGCCAGTGTATCGCGGCCATGATTTTAAGCGTGGCCAGCGGAATGCGCAGGAACAGCTTGAGCAGGTTGCTATCGGTCAGCGGCAGCCGAGTCCCGGCAAGCGAAGTCCGCAGGAGCGGCCGAGAGGCCTGGGGATCATCCGGCAACAGCTGGATGGCGACGCTCATGCGCTCGCCGGGCCGGGTCAGGTCGAACCGGTACCGGCCGTCGCGCTCGAACAGCGGCGACACATGGAAGCATTTGGCCTTGTAGCTCGGCGCGTCGTAGGCCATGGCCGCACCGTCCCGGTGCAGCACGTAGCAGTGCTTTTCGCCGAAGGTGTTGTGCACTTCGCAGACAATGGCGCGCAGCCCGCCGTCCGCATGCTCGCAATAGTAGACCGAGAGCGGATTGAACACGTAGCCCAGCACCCGGGGTAGACAGAGCAGGCGTACGCGTCCGCCGGCCAGGTCGATATTGAAGGTTTCGAGCAGCGATTCCACCCAGACACGCAGCGGCCGGCGCCCGTAGTCGCCGTGGTCGGACGGGCGAAACGACAGCAGATTGAAGCGGTTGACCGACAGCCAGCGCAGCGGCCGGCCCAGGCTGTGGAACCGATCGATATCCAGCAGCAGATAATAGGCCGCGTAGCTGAAGCGATAGGCCGGTCCGGCCGGGCGGGCGTGGTGAATCCGGCAGCGATACAGCCAGCCATCGGCCGAGTCGGCGTGCCTACCAGCCCGAGTCAATGCCCAGCCCCCGCGCGACACGCTCCGCGCTGGCGATCCCGTCCTCGTGGAAGCCGTAGCCGCACCAGGCGCCACAGAACCAGAGCCGGTTGCGGCCCTGGATGTCGTCCAGCCGCCCCTGCGCTTCAAGCGTATTCTCGTCGAACAGCGGGTGCTCGTACTCGATTTCGGCCCAGGGATCGGCCGGCTGCGCTTGTGGGTTGAGCGTAACGAAATAGGACTGTTTCCCGGCAATGGATTGCAGACGGTTCATCCAGTAGGTCAGCGACACACGCTGGTGATCGGGGTCTTCGCTGTCCGCCAGATAGTTCCACGACGCCCAGACGCGCCTGCGCCGCGGCATGAAGGCCGTATCGGCGTGCAGAACGGCCCGGTTTTTCTGGTACTTGAATACGCTCAGCAGGCGCCTTTCGGATGCGTCGGCGTCGGCCAGGACCGTCAGGGCCTGGTCGGCGTGACAGGCGAACACCAGCTGGTCGAAATCAGCCGGACCGGTCTGAGAAATGACCTGAACGCCGCCGCTGCTGTCGCGGCACACCGCCTTGACGCGATTGTTCAGCTGCACGCGATCACCCAGCGCGGCCACCATGCGCTGCACGTACTCGCGGCTACCGCCCGCCACGGTGCGCCACTGCGGCCGGTCATTCACGTTCAGCAGGCCGTGATTGTTGAAAAAGTGCAGAAAGGTGGCCAGCGGAAAATCACCGATGGCCCGTGTGGGCGTCGACCAGATGCAGGCGGCCATGGGCAGCAGATAGCGCCCCAGCATGGCCTGCCCGAAGCCCTGTTCGTTCAGGTAGGCGCCCAGCGTGGTGTCGGGAATGCTGTTCTCGGTCAGCAACTGCTTGGCCTGCCGGTTGAAGCGCAGGATGTCGCGCAGCATCCGCCAGTGCGACGGCGAGGCGATGTTGCGCCGCTGGCCAAAGAGCGTCAGCAGGTTGTCGCCGGCCCATTCGATGCGCCCACCGGCAATGGAGGCGGCAAACGACATGTCGCTGGCCACGGTCCCCACGCCCAGTTCGGAGAACAGCCGGGTCAGGCGCGGATAGTTCGGCTCGTTGTAAACGATGAAGCCGGTATCCACAGGCTGGTCGCCCGCCATGACGGTATTGCTGTGGCCGCCGGCCCGGGCATCCGCCTCGAAGAGCGTGATGTCGTGTTCGCCTCGCAGCAGCCAGGCCGCCGCCAGGCCGCTGATACCGCTGCCTACAATTGCAATTCGCAAAATTCACCGATCCTTCGAAAACTGTGAGGGCGCGCGGCGCCCCTGCGCCATTTTTACGGCCCAGGGCGATTCGGCTATCCTTACGCGCCGCGGAAGGCGTCCATTCTAACGGCTGGGCGTCACAGATTCGTGTCTTGCCGCAGCAATCGGCGCGAATGAACGTCATCCAAATCTCAAGACCCAGGCTGCAAGGAGCCGCTTCATGAAGGAACCCGTACGCGTTGCGATCACCGGTGGTGCCGGCCAGATCAGTTATTCCCTGATTTTCCGCATCGCCGCAGGCGACATGCTGGGGCCAGACCAGCCGGTCATTCTCCAGCTGCTCGAGATTCCGCCCGCCATGGGCGCGCTGGAAGGCGTGGTGATGGAAATCAACGACTGCGCCTTTCCGCTGGTCGCGGATATCGTGGCCACGGATGACCCGAACGTGGCCTTCAAGGACGCCGACGTCGCCCTGCTCGTGGGCGCCAAGCCGCGCGGCCCGGGCATGGAGCGCTCGGACCTGCTGCAGGCCAACGCCCAGATTTTCTCGGTGCAGGGCAAGGCCATCAACGACCACGCCAGCCGCGATATCAAGGTGCTGGTGGTCGGCAACCCCGCCAACACCAACGCGCTGATCGCCCAGGCCAACGCGCCGGATATCGATCCGGGCCAGTTCACCGCCATGACGCGCCTGGACCACAACCGCGCGCTCACCCAGCTGGCGCAGAAGACCGGCAAGCACGTTACCGACATCGAGAAGATGATCATCTGGGGCAACCACAGCGCCACGCAGTACCCGGATATCAGCCATTGCACGGTCGACGGCAAACCCGCCAGGGATCTGGTGGATGCCGGTTGGGTAAAGGATGAGTTCATCCCCGTGGTGCAGCAGCGCGGCGCCGCCATCATCAAGGCGCGTGGCGCTTCGTCCGCCGCCTCGGCCGCCTCCGCGGCCATCGACCATATTCACGACTGGGTGCTGGGCGCCGACGGCATCGTCAGCATGGGTATCCCGTCGGACGGCAGCTACGGCATCGAGCCGGGCATCATCTACTCCTACCCGGTCACCTGCTCGGGCGGCCGGTACGAGATTGTCCAGGGTCTGGACATCGACGATTTCTCGCGCGAGCGCATGGACGCTACCGAGAAGGAGCTGCGTGAAGAGCGCACGGCGGTGGAAGAGCTGCTTTAAACCGGCAGAACCGCAATGCCCAAATCAAGCCGCGGCGCCCTCGGGCCCGCGGCTTTTTTGTGCGCTGAAAAACACCGAAGACCTCGACCGCCCGGTAGGCCGGATGCAGCGCAGCGGAATCCGGCGCTTTTGCTCCGTCAAACGGGCTGCCACGCAGGTCGGCAAGGCCGCGCAGCCGCGACGCAGGGTTTTCATCGAAGACGCCAGCGGGTTCGCTACGCCGGATTCCGCAAGGCTTCATCCGGCCTACCATTCGCGGTGGCCGCGCTCGGTGCCAAAGCCAGGCCGCAATTTTTTCTTGCCCATAGAACCGTCGACGACGTCGACCATCGGTCGGCCTTAACCGCTCAAGTCCGACCGGACGAACCGAACCTTCCGGCGCCGCGCTCGGTGCTCTCGAACGCGTCCACCACTTCAAACTCCGCCTGCACCACCGGCACCAGGACCAGTTGCGCCACCCGCTCGCCGGGCTCGACCGTGAAGGCACTGCCCCCGCGATTCCATACCGAGACCATCAGCTGTCCCTGATAGTCGGAGTCGATCAGCCCCACCAGATTGCCCAGCACCAGGCCGTGCTTATGCCCCAGCCCCGAGCGCGGCAGGATCATCGCGGCGAGATTGGGGTCGCCGATATAGAGGGCCATCCCCGTGGGCAGCAGCTCGCAGTCGCCGGGCTCAAGGGTAAGCGGCGCATCGATGCAAGCGCGCAGATCGATACCGGCGGAGCCGGGCGTGGCGTAATCCGGCATGGGAAATTCATCGCCAAGACGGGGGTCGAGAATTTTGACCTGCAGTTTATGCATCGTACTTCGGACTCCTGGAATAATGATCGGCCATCAGGGCGACAAGCTGCCGGCCCAGCTCGGTTTTCTTCGCCTGAGGCAGCCGCGTGTCGCCGCCCTGCCAGCAGACATAAAGACTGTTGTCCGCCACGTCGAAGGCCAGACCAGCGCCCACCTGATTGCCAGCAAGCATGTCCAGACCCTTGCGTTCGCGCTTGTCGCGGGCGCGCGCCTCCATGTCCTGGGTTTCGGCGGCGAAGCCCAGCGTGAAAAGCCTGGCATGGCGGGCCGCCACGTCCGCCAGGATGTCGCGGGTCGCGGCGAGCTCCAGCGAGATATTGCTCCCGGATTTCTTCATCTTCTGCTCTGCCACCTCGGCCGGCCGATAGTCGGCCACCGCAGCCGTGGCGATGAAAACATCGGCATCGCCGGCACGCTGCATGACGGCCTCATGCATCTGCGCCGCCGTTTCAACGTCAACGCGATCACAGCCGGGCGGGGTTTCCAGGGCGGTGGGCCCGGACACCAGCGTGACCTCGGCCCCGGCCGCCGCGCAGGCCGCCGCCAGCGCGTAGCCCATGCGCCCTGACGAGCGGTTGGTGATGTAGCGCACGGGGTCGATCGGCTCGCGCGTGGGGCCGGCGGTGACGAGCACGCGCCGGCCCGCCAGCCGGCCGCCGCCAAAATGCGCCACCACGTGATCGCGAATCTCGCCGGGCTCGAGCATGCGGCCTGGCCCCGTTTCGCGCTCGGCCAGCTCGCCCTCGGCAGGGCCCAGCAGCCGCACGCCGCGCGACGCCAGAAGCCGGACGTTGTCTTGCGTGGCGGCATGTGCCCACATGAGCCGGTTCATCGCCGGGGCCAGCATGAGCGGCGCGGCGGTGGCCAGGGCAATGGTTGACAGCAGATCCTGCGCCCGGCCCTGCGCGAGCAGCGCGATCGAATTGGCCGTGGCGGGCGCCACCAGCAGCAGATCGGCCCAGCGCGCGAGCTCGATGTGCCCCATGCCCAGCTCCGCTGCCGGGTCCCAGAGGCTTTCGCGCACGGCGCGACCCGACACGGCCTGCAGGCTCAGCGGCGTTACGAAGCGGCGCGCAGCCTCGGTCATGACGACCTGCACCTCGGCGCCCTGCTCGATCAGGCGCCGGACCAGCTCGGGCGTCTTGTAGGCCGCAATGCCGCCGGTAACGCCCAACACGATGCGCTTGCCGGCCAGGGGGCGGCATGCATCTCCCGCGTGATTAATCGGCTCGGACATGGCGCGCATTGTATGCGCCACGGCGGACGGGCGCAGTTGCCAACGACGACGCCAGCCAGCATGCTCGATCGGGCAAACGCACCACATCCTGCCGTCATGTCGATCAAACACTGGCCCGCGTCGGAGCGTCCGCGGGAAAAACTGCTGGAGCGCGGACCCGGCGCCCTGTCCGATGCCGAATTGCTAGCCATCTTCCTGCGCGTTGGCGTGCCGGGCAGCAGCGCGATCGACCTGGCCCGTCAGGTGCTGGCAGAGTTCGGCAGCCTGACCGCCCTGCTGGGCGCCGACCAACCGCGCTTCTGCGCGACACGGGGCCTGGGCCAGGCCAAATTCGTCCAGCTGCAGGCCGTGCTCGAAATGGCGCGGCGGCACATGGCCGAGCGGCTGCAGCGCGAGGATGTGCTCACCGACCCGCAGGCCACGCGAGATTATCTGCAGCAGCGGATCGGCCGGCGCCCGCATGAAGTGTTCGCCGTCATCTTTCTGGACACGCGCAACCGCGTAATCCAGGTCGAAGAGCTTTTCCGGGGCACGCTGGATGGCGCTTCGGTCTACCCCCGGGAGGTGGTTCGGGCCGCCCTGACCCACAACGCGGCGGCGGTGATTCTCGCTCACAACCACCCCTCCGGCGTGGCCGAACCGTCCCGCGCCGACCGCGACATCACGCGGCGGCTGAGCGACGCGCTTGCCCTGGTCGATATTCGCGTGCTGGATCATCTCGTGGTGGGCGACGGGCAGACCACGTCGTTCGCCGAACGGGGCTGGCTGTAGAAACTGTCACCAATTCGCGACAGCTTTGAGTGTCCGTTTTGCGCGGTTATAGTCCGCGTCGCAGATTCAGTGCCCCATTTTGGGGCGGTTTCAAAGGAGCAGACTATGAAGACTGTGTTCACGCTGGCGATGCTGGGCGTCGCCGCTACCACCACCGCCGTGCACGCCGGACCCAATGACTACAACTACGGCGAATTCAAGTGGATTGCCAACGGCGAGGCAGATGGCCCTGGCGGCTCCACCGACTACGACGGTTTCGGAGCGGAAGGCATGATGGCCGTTGGCGAGAACATGCTCATCGGCGGCGGCGTGGATATTCTGGAAGCCGATCGCGGCAACCTCGATCCCGAGCGCTACCACGCCGGTTTCGGCCTGCGTCACCTGCAGCCCATGCAGGGCGGCTACGATTTGTCCATGTACGGTCTGGTGGCCTACGAGCGGCTCGAGCTGGGCAGCGACGACGGCAACGGCCTGGGTATTCGCACCGGTCTGCGCTTCAACCTGACGCCGATGCTCGAGATCAACCCGCATCTGAGCTACGCCGACTACGGCGACGTGCTCGGCTCGGACGTGGACGGCTGGACTTACGGCGTGCGCGGCGTGTACCAGGTCAACCCCGTCTTCGCGGTCACGCTGGGCATTCAGGAATCCAGCCTGGACGTGGAAACCTCCGATCTCGACCTGGAAGAAGAGATCGCGCTGGGCGCCCGCGTCTATTTTGAATAATTGACGTCGGCGAATAATCCACGCCAGACGAAAGAGGCGGATTTGATTTGCCAGATCGCGATCCAGCTGGTATAAATCCGCCTCTTTTTCGCCGCCCGGCGCCCGCAAAACCCGCTATCTGAGCAGCTGTTGCTGCCCCTGGTGGACGCAATGCGGCGCGCCCGAACAGTCAGAGACACATAATCATGTCGCGAGTTTGTCAGGTCACCGGAAAGCGCCCGGTTACCGGGTTCAATGTCTCCCATGCCCACAACAAGACCAAGCGCCGGTTCGAGCCGAACCTGCACTGGCACCGTTTCTGGGTTGCAGCAGAGAATCGTTACGTGAAGCTGCGCGTATCTTCGCGCGGTATGCGCATCATCGATCGCAAGGGCATTGACACCGTGCTTGCCGACCTGCGCTCTCGTGGGGAGAAAGTGTAATGCGTGAAAAAGTCAAACTCGTTTCGACCGAAGGCACCGGGTTCTACTACACCACGTACAAGAACAAGCGGAACACGCCCGACAAGCTCGAGATGAAAAAGTACGATCCCAAGATCAAGAAGCACGTCATGTTCAAGGAAGCCAAGATCAAGTAGTCGGCGCTCCTTGTTCATTTAGCGGGTCACCTGCGTGGCCTGCCTGGAAAAAGCCGGCTCGAGCGCCGGCTTTTTTTATGCGTTACGCCGCGTTGCGTTCGAGCAGAATATTGCCGTAGTCATCCACCTCGCCGCGCCACGCCGACGCAATCCAGGTGGTCGAGACCGCCTCGCAAATGATAGCCGGCCCGGTCACGCGCTGGCCTGCCGCGAGCTGATTACGCTCGAAAACCGGCACGCTCCCATCGACGCCGGCCACGGCAACCTGCGCCACCGGGCTGCCTGGCTCGCCGCCAGGCCAGCGGGCCAGCGGCAGCTGCGGTTCCGGCCCGCTCAGCGACAACCGCAGATTCACCAGCTCAACCGGACGATCCATGCGATGGCCGTAGCGCCCGGCATGCGCGCGATGGAAGGCCCCCGCGGCCGCTACGCGCCCGGCCCAGGGCAGGTTGAGCGAAAAACTCTGACCGGCATAGCGCAGATCCGCGCTGACCTGTTCCGTAAGCTGATCCGGCGGCACGCCCTCGCGTTCCAGCGCGGCGCGACCCTCCGTGCGCAGTTGGGCAAGCACGTCATCCGCGGTCGTATCGCCCAGCGCATCCAGTCGCTCGAGTACGCTTCGAGAAAGCTGCCGGCTTTGCGGCGCCACCAGCATGCCCAGCGCCGAGAGCACGCCCGCATGCATCGGCACCAACGCCCGCGTCATGTCCAGCGCCTCGGCCAGCGCGCACACGTGCAAACCGCCGGCGCCGCCGAAACTGAGCAGCGTGGCGCTGCGCGGGTCTTCACCGCGCTCCACCGAAATGACCCGAAGCGCCTTCACCATGGCCTCGTTGGCCACGCGCAGTATGCCTTCGGCCGTCTGGCGCGGCGCCAGACCCAGCTGGTCACTCAGCGTCTTGATGGCCCGTTCGGCCGGTTCAACCTCCAGCGTAAGGTTTCCGCCCAGGCTGACCGTGGCGGGCAGCCGTCCAAGCAGGACGTGGGCATCCGTGACCGTGGGCTGTCGCCCGCCCTTGCCATAGCAGGCCGGCCCGGGCTCGGCGCCGGCGGATTCCGGCCCCACCCGCAGCAGGCCACCCGCGTCGACCCAGGCAATCGACCCGCCCCCCGCACCGATGGTATGCATGTCCACCATGGGCACGCCGACCGGGTAGCCGCCCACCTGGCCTTCCTCGGTCAGGCGAATATCACCGTCGATCAACGCCACATCCGAGGACGTGCCGCCCATATCCAGAGTAAGCAGCCGCTCGCGCCCGGCCAGCCGGCCCATATAGCGCGCGCCCAGCAGCCCGCCCGCCGGTCCCGACAGCAGCAGATTCACCGCCCGCGTGCTGGCCTGCTCGACCCCGATGGCGCCGCCGGCGCTGTGCATGACCGTCAGCGACGGCGCAGCGACGCGCAGCTTGTCCAGATAGCGCGCCATGCGCGGCCCCAGCGCCGCATTCAGCCAGGTGACAATGCCGCGCTCGTACTCCCGGTGCTCGGGCAGAACATCGCTGGACCGGCAGACGAACACCTCGTCCCCGAATGCTGCGCGCAGGGCCGCCACAACGGCCTGCTCGGGGGCGGCATCGAGAAACGAGAACAGCAGATTCACCGCGACCGCCTCGGGGCGCGCGGCCCTGACGGCCTCGACCAGACGATCCAGCTCGGCGTGCTCCAGGGCCCGAATGACCTGACCCTCCGAGCCCGTGCGCTGATCCACCCCCAGGCAAAGCCCGACCGGCACGGGGGGCGCTTGAGGCGGGGGCTGCAGGTTGTACAATTCCGCTCGCGCCTGACGGCCGATGGTCAGCACATCGGTCAGGCCCTCGTTGGCCACGTAGACCGTGCGGGCCAGCTTGCGCTCGAGCAGGGCATTGGTGGCGACGGTGGAGCCGTGGACGACCCGCGGCTTGCCGGTGGCGTCGGCCAGCTGCCGGATACCGCGCACCACGGCGCGATCCGGCGCATCGGGCGTGGAAGGCAGCTTGATGACGTCGAAGCGGGCGCCATCGAAGGCGATGAAGTCGGTAAACGTGCCGCCGGTATCAATACCCAGGCGGCGCGTGGTCGTGTCGTTCCCCATGAGCATGGAGTCTAACGCTTTGCAAACGCCGATTCGCGCAAACGCCCACGCATGACGAGCCAGGCGCCGAATCTGGTCGAGGCCTGCGGTCTGATGCGCCGCTACGGGCCGGTGACCGCAGTGTCGGAGGTGGACCTGACGCTGGCCCCGGGCGAGATTCTGGGGCTACTGGGCCCCAACGGCGCAGGCAAGACCACCACCCTGCGTATGCTGGCCGGCTGTCTGGCGCCCACGGCCGGCGAAATCCGGATCAACGGCACCGACATCGCAAGCGACCCGGCCGATGCGAAGGCGCATCTGGGCTATCTGCCCGAGCGCCCGCCCCTGCATCCGGAAATGACGGTCGACGAATACCTGGGCTTCTGCGCGCGGCTTCGCGGCATGGAAGGTGTGCGGCGCCGTGAGGCGCTGGAGACGGTAAAGCGCGACTGCGGCTTGCAGGACAGCGGCCGCCGCCTCGTCGGCAATCTGTCCAAGGGCTACCAGCAGCGGGTGGGCATTGCCCAGGCCATCGTGCACCGCCCGGCGGTGGTCATCCTGGATGAACCGACCGTGGGGCTGGATCCCAATCAGATGCGGGATATCCGCGCCCTGATTCGCCGGCTGGGTGACCGGCACAGCGTGCTTATTTCCAGCCACATTCTTTCCGAAATCCAGGCCACCTGCTCGCGGGTGGTCATCATCAATGCCGGCCGGGTGGTGTTCGACCAGGCCATGGCCGGTGTGGATCGCGCCCTGGATCATCAGACGGTGCGCGCCGGATTCGACCGCGGGCCCGATCAGGCTGCGCTTCTGGCCGTGGACGGCGTGCTGGAGGCCATCGCATTGAATGACGGCCACTGGCAGTTACGCTGCCGGCCGGGCAATGCGCCGCGGCGCAATATCGCCCGCGCCTCGGCGGCCGGCGGCTGGGAGCTGTTTGAACTGACCGAGCAGACGGCCCGGCTGGAAGACGTCTTTGCCGAGCTCACGGTTGCGCCCGTGGCCCGCGAGGATTCCGCGGCATGAACGGTGCCTGGCAGATCGCCCGCTACGAGCTGGCCCGCCTGTTCGTCTCGCCGCTGGCCTGGACCATCCTGGCGGTCGCCCAGCTGCTGCTGGGGCTCATGTTCGCGCTATCGCTGGCCGACGTGCTCATGAACCCCGGCAGGGTCAACGAGTATGCGGGCGTGACCGAGGTCGTCGTGGCCGGGCTGTTCCGCTTTGCCTGGGTGCTGCTGCTACTCATCGTGCCGCTGCTCACGATGCGCCTTTTCTCCGAGGAGCGTAAACAGGGCAGCCTGGACCTGCTGCTGGCCTCTCCGGTCAGCCTCAGCGCGCTGGTGCTCGGCAAGTTTGCCGGCGTCATGGGGTTCATGACCGTGCTGCTGGGGCTGATCGCGCTCATGCCGCTGTTCCTGCTCATCAACACGCCGCTGGATACCGGCATGCTGGCCGCGGGCCTGCTTGGACTGTGGCTGATGATGGCGGCGTTCACCGCGGCGGGGCTGTTTGTCTCGTCCCTCACCCGCGAGCCAACCATCGCCGCCATCGGCGGTTTCGGGCTGCTGCTGGCGGTCTGGCTGCTGCATGCCATCACGCTGTTCGAGTACGAACCGGTCGTGTTCGGCCTGGCACTGCCGCTGGCCGACCTGGCCGGCACGCTGTCGCTGCTCGGCCACTTCGAGGCGCTGCTCTATGGGCTGTTCGATACGGCCGACGTGGCCTTCATCCTGATCTTCACGGCTCTGTTTCTGGCGCTGACCGTACAGCGGCTGGACATGGAACGCTGATGCGCCTGCAGCACCTGCTATCCATTGTCCTGACGTTGGTCCTGGCGGCCCTGCTGGTCTGGGTGACGGACCGCTACAGCGCCAGCTTCGACTGGACCGCCGGCAATCGCGCCTCGCTCACCCAGGCCAGCCAGCGCGTGCTGGACGCCATGCCCGAGCCGATCCGCTTCGAGGCCTTCGCGTCGCCGGGACCGGCGCGACAGGACATCCGCCTGCAAATCGAGCGCTATCAGCGCGTGCGCGACGACATCGACCTGGAATTTGTCGATCCGGCCCTCGCGCCGCGACGCTTGCGCGAACTCGGCGTGAATCAGGACGGCGAGGTGCGCGTGTTCTACCGCGGCCGCAACGAGCCGCTGCAGGATCTGTCGGAGCGCAATATCACGCAGGCGCTACAGCGCTTGTCCGGCAGCGGTGATCAGTGGGTGGTGTTCGTCAGTGGCCACGGCGAACGCGATCCGCTGGGCCGCAACGACGGCGACTACGGCACCCTCTCGGACGCACTCAAGGCGCAGGGCCTCAAGCCCCGGGAACTGACGCTGGCCGAATCGCCCGCCATTCCCGACAACGCCGCCCTGCTGGTGCTGGCCAGCCCGCAAAGCAGCCTGCTCCCCGGCGAGGTGCAGATTATCCGCGACTACCTGGCGGCCGGCGGCAACCTGCTCTGGCTGGACGATCCGGGCCCGCGCGTCGGGCTCGGGCCGCTGGCCGCTGCGCTGGGGCTGCAATGGCGTTCGGGCACGGCAATCTACCCGGACTTCCGCGAGCTGGGCACCGGGCACCCGGCCGTGGCGCTGGTGGTCGGCTATCCGCCGCATCCTATCACGCAGCGCCTGACCGGCATCACCCTCTTCCCCTTTGCGGCCGGCCTGGAAGCGCGCAGCGACTCGGACTGGAACAGCGCGCCGCTGCTGCGCACTCCGCCGCGCTCCTGGCTGGAAACCGGCGATCTGAGCGGGGCCGAGGTCGTTTTTGACGAGGCCGACGGCGATGCTGCCGGCCCGATCACGCTGGGCATGGCGCTGGAGCGGCGCCGTGCGGCCCCGGCCACGGCGAACGACACCGACCGACCGGGGACGCAGCGCGCGGTGGTCATCGGCGACAGCGACTTCCTGACCAATGCCAACCTCAACGCGCAGGGCAATCGGGCGCTGGGCCTGAGCATCTTCCAGTGGCTCGCCGAGCGCGACGCCCAGATTGCCGTGGACGTGCCGCGGGCGCCTGACGCCAGCCTGCAGCTGCCGCCCTGGCAGGGCCAGCTTGTGTGGATGGTCTTCGTGGTGCTGCTGCCGCCGGCTCTGTTGGGGATCGGCCTGCTGCGCTGGTGGCTGCGGCGGCGCCGCTGATCGTGCGGGGCCGGGCCAGACTCAACCTCGCGCTGCTTGTGCCGGTGGTGGCCCTGGCCGCCTGGTGGATCATCACCGCAGAGCGCGCCGGTACGGAACACGCCGCCACGCCGGCGTCTCTGACGGGGCTATCGGCAGAGGCGGTCACGCGTATCCAGATCACCCGGCCCGACGGCAGCGTAACCACTTTGCAGCGACAACCCGACGGCTGGCATCTGCGGGCACCGGTCGCCGGCCGGGCCGAAGCCAGCGAGGTGGCGCCGCTGCTCAGGCTGGCCACGGCGCCGAGCCGTCGGCAAATCCCCGTGGACGCCATCGACCGCGTCCAGGCCGGCCTGCAGCCACCGGCGTGGCGCATCGGCGTGAATGACCAGCGGCTAGCCATCGGCGACAACATCGCCGTGGATAACCGGCGGTACGTGCAGATCGGCGACACCGTGCATCTTGTCGACGAGCCGGCCACTCAGGCGCTCGGACCGGACTACGCGCATTTTCTTGCCCGGCGACTGCTACCCGAGGGCCTTGGTATCGCGTCCATCGACCTGCCGGATCATCGGATCACGCGGACCGGCAGCGGCACGCTGCAGATTGCCCCGACGCCGGCGGACATCAGCGGATCGGACCTGGCGAATACGATCGATGCCTGGTCGAGGGCCCGCGCGCTGTGGATCGAGCCTGCCGACAGCCCGCCCGAGGGACCGGCCGTGACGATTCGTCTGGACAATGGCGAACAGCGGCGGTTCATCGTCACCGCGCGGCAGCCCGCCCTGGCGCTGTACGCGCCGGATCAGGCCGTGACCTACCACCTGCCCGCGCACCAGGCCGCAGCGCTTCTGGACCTGCGTCACCCTGATAGCGTGGAAGCGGCTTCGCCGCTCAAGCGCACGCCCGACGTCGCTCTGCCGCCCGCGCCGACCCCCTGATGCCCGAGCTCCCGGAGGTCGAAACCACGCGTCGCGGCATTGCGCCCGCCGTGATTGATCAGCGGGTCGACGCGGTTGATCTGCGTCAGCCAAGCCTGCGCTGGCCGGTGGACCCTGCGCTTGTGCGAGAGCTGCCCGGCAGGCGCATCACCTCGGTGACCCGGCGAGCCAAGTATCTGCTCTTTGCGGCCGGCGACAGGCATTTGATGATCCACCTGGGCATGTCCGGACGGCTGCGGCTGGTACCGGAACACCTGCCAGTCATGCCGCATGACCATCTGGATATCCGCCTGTCCTCCGGCCTGTTGATGCGTTATCACGACCCGCGCCGGTTCGGCTCGGCGCACTGGTTTGCCGGCCCCGTCGAGCAGCATCCCCTGATTCGGCATCTCGGCCCCGAGCCGCTGGGCGAAGAATTCGACGGCGATCATCTGTACCGGCTGTCGCGTACGCGCAGCGTGGCCGCCAAGCTGTTCATCATGAACAGCCAGGTGGTCGTCGGCGTCGGCAATATTTACGCCAGCGAAGCCCTGCACCAGGCCGGAATTCATCCCCTGCGGGCGGCGGGCCGAATCAGCCGCCTGCGCTACCAAGCCCTGGCCGAAGCCATTCGGCAGGTCCTGGCGCGCGCCATCGAAGCGGGCGGAACCACGCTGCGGGACTATGTCGGGGTGGATGGAGGCCAGGGCTGGTTTCAGCTCGAGCTGGCCGTATATGGCAGGGCCGGCCGGCCCTGTCCTCGCGGCTGTGGTCCGATTCGTCAACGCCGCATCGGTCAGCGCGCGAGTTTTTTCTGCCCCGTCTGCCAGCGATAGGCGGGGACGGCTTTCACCCTCATCGGCATGCATTCGTTTTCCGAACAGCGTTATGATGCCGGCTCGATCAACGAGACATCGAATGGATAACCGTTCAGACACAGAATCCGCGGAGCAGCTGCGGGCGCGCTCAGGGCAGTTTTCCGTGAGGGGTTTCTGGCAGAAACTCCGCGGGCAGGCCGGCCGCGCGGGCCATTCCGTGGTGCGCCACGCCCTGCAGCTGTATTACGCCGCACAGCGGCCGGATACCCCGGCCTGGGCCCGCCGCACGGCCTACGGCGCGCTGGCCTATTTCATCCTGCCCACGGATCTCGTCCCCGACTTCATCGTGGCCGCCGGCTACACCGACGACCTGGGCGCGCTGGCGCTGGCCGTCAGTACGCTGGCCACCTACATTGACGACGATGTCCGGCAACAGGCGGACGAGCGCCTGGGCGACTGGTTCCCCACCACAGTCGACGAGCACTCAACGCGGGCCTAGTGCCCTGGCAGGGGTAGGAACGATCATGACGCCGCGCCTTGCATGCGGCGAATCCGGCGTCAGCGCGCCGGACAGCAAGTTCGGAAGCAATTAATGAGCATGGATTCGCTAGATAGCCGGGCCCGGCCCACGGCCGACGAGCAGGGCTGGGCACCCGCCGATTTCAAGTTGACCATGGCCTTTCAGCCCATCGTCGACATGGCGGAAGGGACCATCTTTGCCCACGAGGCGCTGGTGCGTGGCCCCAACGGCGAGTCTGCGGCACACGTGCTGTCCGGCGTGCCCGCCGATTCGCAAAGCCGCTTCGACCAGCTCTGCCGGCGCCGGGCCATGGAACTGGCCGCCCGGCTCAACATCAGCGAGCGCATATCCATCAATTTCCAGCCGCTGCCCGAGAACAACCTCGAGCGCGGCATCATCCGCACGGTCAAGCTGGCGGATACCTTCGACCTGCCGCTATCGCAGCTGCTCTTCGAGATCACCGACAGCCATCGCACGACCAGCCTGGATTTCGTCAAGGAAGTCATTGGCGCGTATCAGGCCAACGGCCTGGCTACGGCGCTGGACAATTTCGGCAACGGTCTGGTCGAACTGAACGACCTGGAAATGGTCGCGCCGGACATCATCAAGCTTGATCGCGAACTGACGCACAACATCGACAGCAACCGCGTGCGGCAGATTTTCGTGAAGAGCGTGGTGGACGTGTGCAACGAGATCGACTGCCGCGTCATCGCCCAGGGCGTGGAGTCTCAGGCTGAGCTGGAATCGCTGCTCAGCTTCGGCATCACGCACTTCCAGGGCTACCTGCTGGCGCGGCCCAGCCTGGAATCGGTCGCAGAACTGGATAACGATCTACCCGCCGGACCCTGACCGGCTCGTGATCAACAGCCGGCGCCGGCTGTTCAGTCAGAACGGCCGGGGCTGATCCTGCGCGGCATCAGGCAGGGCCGCGGCGGCGGGCGCGGGCTCACCGGCCAGCCAATCGCGCAGACGCCGATACACGCGGGCCAGCGCCCGGAACAGCTTGGGCAGCAGCCAGATCATGAGCGCCAGCGCGCCAATCATGAGCACCAGCATCACTTCGGGATGGTGGAGCGCGGCCCAGACCCCGCCGATGACCATGACGTCTTCCGCAATCGACAGCGACCAGTTGCTGAACGGCTCGGGCGAGGTATTGACCAGCGCCCGCGTGCCGGCCTTGGTTGCGTGGCTGCCCGCCGCCATGCCGCCGCCCACCAGGCCAGCTGCAATCTCCAGCGCCGGGCCGGCTTCGCCGAATACCCCTGCGGCCAGCATTGCGCCTGCCGGAATGCGCACAAACGTGTGCAGCGCATCCCAGCCCGTATCCACGCCGGGTACCTTGTCGGTAAAGAATTCCACGCAATACATCAGCCCGGCCGCGCCGATTACCATCGGGTGCTCGACCACCTGCAGCGCAGGCGGCAGTTCGGCGGTACCGCTGGCGCCCAGCAACCCGAGCGTCAACACGGCGGCATACAGGTTCACGCCGCTGGCCCAGCCAACGCCGAGCGTCAGGGCCAGCATCGTGACGAGTTCGTGGTATTGGTCCATCAGACGGTCCCTCCCGCACCATGTCGGACGAGGATAGCCAATGGGTCTGAATAGAGCCTGAACAGCGCGGCCCGCCGCCGGTGGCGCTTTTCCCTTCTCCGCAGTTAGCGCTATGATTCAGGTCGGTTTGCCGTGCGGGCAATCCCCATGAGTCCCACCTACATCATCGCTTTCTTCTTCGCCCTGGGCATTTTCTTCCTGCTCATGGCGCTGGTGCGCCTGCGCGTGCGGCGGCCGGCCGCGGCCGCACGCAGCGGCCTGACCGCTGTGCTTTTTCTCGGTCTCGGGGTGCTCGCCACCGGCGCCGGACTCAATCTCTGGACCTATCACCGGCTGACCTTCGAGCAGCCCGTCGCCACGCTCGAGTTCGAGCAGGTCGGCCCCCGCATGTACCTCACCCGACTGGCCCAGCAGAACGGCGAGGAGCGGGTGTACGAAGTGGCGGGCGATCAATGGCAGCTGGAGGCCCGCGTGCTGAAATGGCAGGCGCCGGCCAACCTGATCGGCCTGAACGCGCAGTACCGGCTCGAGCGGCTGACCGGGCGCTACGCCAACGTGGACGACGAACGCCAGAGCCTGCGCAGCGCGCACGATCTGGCGCACGAGCGAGGCCTGAATTTCTGGCAGCTTACTCAGCGCTACCCGCGCTGGCTGCCGATCGTGGACGCGCAGTACGGCAACGCGACCTTCATGCCCATGGCCGACACGGCGCGCTTCAACGTAAGCATGACGCAGTCGGGCCTCATTGCCCGCCCGGACAACGACGCCGCCCGCGCCGCGCTGCGGCGCTGGTAGCGCTCAGCCGGCTTCCGGCGCGGCGGACTCGAACAGCGCGTAGGCGCCACTGGCGTGCGCCACGAGCCGATCCGGATCGGACTGGCTGAAGACCTCGACCGCGAAATTCGCGCTTTTCCGCCCCAGACGCAATATGCGGCTGCGCACGATCAGCCCGGTCGCGGCCGGACGCCGCAAAAAATCAATGCTCAGATGGCTGGTGACGCCGTACCGGCCGTGCTCGCTGGTGGCCATGACCGCGGCGTACATGGCCGAATCAACGGCGGTCATGATCACCGGCCCGGAAATGGTGCCGCCCAGCCGCGTCATGTGGGCCTGAAAGCCCACCTCGATTTCGGCGAAACCCGCCCTCGCCTGCGTCACGCGAAAATCCATGTCGCGCGCCAGGCCCACGGTTTGGCGAATATGGTTTTCGATGGCCTGCGGCGAGTTCAACGACATTCACTATCCCCTTTCATTCGGTACTAAGCGGACATTAGCATCCCGCGCAGGCCGTCCCAGGCCAGCTTGATCGCCAGCAGCGCAAGGATGAGGCGGAACACGCGGCGAAAGCCCTGCTCGTCAAACACGTTGACCAGACGCCGCCCCACCAGCGTTCCCACAATCACGGCCAGCGCCATGGGCAGCAGCAGCGGCGTGTGCGCCAGCAGGCTGTCCCCGTGCAGCCAGAAAGCGGCAATCTTCACCAGGTAGGCCAGCGACTGGCACACCGCCATGGTGGCAATGACCGTCTCCTTGGACCACTGCTCGCGCAGGAAGAACGGCGCGATGAGCAGCCCGGTCGCGCCCGTGACCATACCGACACCACCGGCGACGGCGCCGGACAACAGCAGCCCGGCGGGGCCCTGAAGGCGCAGCCTCGCGAGCCAGCCCGGCCACATCGCCAGCACGATGAATCCGGCCATGAACAGCCGCAGGGCATCGGCATCGAAGCCGGCCACCAGCGGCAACGCGAGGAAGGGCGCCGGCAGCGCGGTCACCATGAACAGCAGGCAGCCCCGCCAGTCCACGTGACCCAGGTAGGCAAAAGTACGCGAGGCGTTGGAGACCAGCTGCACACCGGCATGCAGCGGCACCGCTACCCCGGGCGCCAGCCCGGCGGCGTAGAGCACGGCAATCAGCAGCGTGCCGCCGCCCAGGCCGGTCATGCCCGACAATACGGCCGCGAAGAAGGCCGCCAGCGTCAGCAGGCCCGGCAGCGTCAATCGCCCGCAGACCGCTTGCGCAGCCGGACGTAGTAAAACCCGTCCATATCGCGTTCGCCGGGCGCAATTCGGCGTCCGTGCGTGTCCGCCTCGCCCCAACCGTGATCGGAAATCGGCAGTTCTGCGCCGTCCGGGCAGCCCGCCAGAAACGAAGCCGCCACGGTACTGCCCTCGGCTTGCAGCAGGGAACAGGTGGCATAAAGCAGCACGCCGCCGGGCGCGAGCAGGGGCCAAAGGGCCCGCAATAGCGCCTGCTGGCGCTCTGCCAGGGCCGTCACATCATCGGCCCGACGCAGCCACTTGATATCAGGATGACGGCGGATGACCCCAGTGCCGGTACAGGGGGCATCCACCAGAATCCGGTCGAACGGCTCGCCCGACCACCAGTTATCCGGCGTGGTCGCGTCAGCCGGCCGGACATCCGCCTGCACACCCAGCCGATCCAGCGTGGCCTGCAGGCTCTCGCAGCGTGCCGGACTGATATCGAGTGCCGTCACCCGGCAGTCCTGCATCTCCAGCAGATGCGCCGTCTTGCCGCCGGGGGCCGCGCAGGCGTCCAGGACCCGCATGCCGGGGCCCGGCGCAAGCAGCGGTGCGGCCAGCTGCGCCGCCGCGTCCTGGACCGACACGTCTCCGGCCGCGAAGCCCGGCAGGCGGTCGACCGCCATGGGCTGGGCCAGCGTGACGGCGTCGGGCACGCCCGGTACCGGCATCGCCTGGATAGACGCCTTTGACAGTACTTCAAGATAGGCCGACACGGTGGTCCGACGGCGGTTGACGCGCAGCGTCATGGGCGCCTGGCGATTGTTTCGGTCAAGAATATCGGGGCCACGGCCGGGCCAATCCTGCTCGATCGCGCGGTCCAGCCAGCCGGGATGGGAGTACCGGACCTGCGGATCGGCCGGTACGCCGGCCTCGAGCGCTTCGGCCTCTCGCTGATAGCGCCGCAGCAGGGCATTGATCAGCCCGCGCAGCCCCTTGAGCTTCAGAACCGGCGCGGCCGCCACCGTGGCGTGCACAGCCGCGTGGGCGGGCACGCGGAGTGACCGAAGCTGGAACAGCCCGACACACAGCAGGGCGGCCGCCAGCGCGGGCGGTCGCCGCTTGACCATGCCGTCCAGCAGGGCGTTGAGCAGCCGCCAGTCACGCAGCACCCCGTAGCTCATGGCCGCGGCCAGCGCGCCGTCGGCCGCGTTCAGCCCGGCGCAGTGCGCGCCGAGGGCATCGTCCAGGCTGCGGCCGTCCATGACGGCCGCGACGGCCCGCGCCGCCGCCGCGCGGGCTGGCGCGCCGGCGTCACTCAAACCGTTGACCAGCCAGTTTCCGGCCGCGCGCCGCGTCGGCCGCCGCCACCGGCTTCTTGCCCGGCCACTGCAGGGTGCGCAGCGTCAGCGAGCCCTGCCCGCAGGCCACCACAATGCCGTCGTCGTCGGCGCTGATGATCTCGCCCGGCGCATGGCCTTCACGATCACGCCCCACCGCCGCCTGAAACAGCCGGATCGCCTTGCCGTCCAGCCGGGCGTGGCACACCGGCCAGGGGTTGAACGCCCGGATATCCCGGGCAATGGCGTCGGCATGGCGTGTCCAGTCGACCTGCGCCTCCTGCTTGGCAAGCCGGCGGGCATAGCAGGCCTGGTCATGATCCTGCGGCGTGTGGCTGACGCGGCCCCGCACCAGATCGCTGACCGTGGTGCGCAGCAGTCCGGCGCCCATTTCGGCCAGCCGGTCGTGCAGCTGTCCGGCGGTCATCGCCGGCGTGAGTTCGCAGGCCTGCTGCGCGAGCATGTCCCCCGTGTCCAGCCCCCGGTCCATCTGCATGATGGTGACACCGGTTTCCTGATCGCCGGCCTGTATGCAGCGGGCGATCGGCGCGGCCCCACGCCAGCGCGGCAACAGCGAGGCGTGTACGTTGATACAGCCATATTCGGGCAGTGACAGCACATCGGCCGGCAGCAGCAGCCCGTAGGCCACCACCACCATCAGATCCGGCGCCCACTGCGCCAGGGTATTCAGCGATTCGGTCTTCTTGAGGCTGAGTGGCTGATACACCGGCAGCCCGGACGCCAGAGCCGCGCCTTTCACCGGGGAGGGCCGCGGCTGGCGGCCGCGACCCGCGGGACGATCCGGCTGGGTCAGCACGCCCACGACCTGGTGGTCGGATTCCAGCATCGCGCGCAGGCTGGGCACGGCAAATTCGGGCGTGCCCGCAAAGACAATCCGCATGAGCAGACTCCGTGTTCGGGTTCAGGGCAACCGGCCGGCGAGACGATTCAGCTCTTGGCGGCCTGCCGCTCGGCCTTCTCCCGCTTGCGGCGGATACGCTCGCGCTTCAGGCGGGACAGCTTGTCGATATACAGCTCGCCGTCGAGATGGCCAATTTCGTGCTGGACACATTGCGCCAGCAGGCCGCTGGCCTCCATTTCATACGTTTCGCCGCGGCGATCCTGCGCCCGAAAACGCACCCATTCGTAGCGTTTGAGGCTATCGTAGTGGTCAGGCACCGACAGGCAGCCCTCGTCCACGTCCACCAGCTCGCCGGTTTCGATAATTTCCGGATTAATCATGACGATGGGCGTGTTCTTGTCGTCCGAGCAGTCCATCACGGCGACCCGTCTGGCGACACCGACCTGGGTTGCGGCCAGGCCGACGCCGGGGGCGTCATACATGGTCTCGAACAGGTCGTCGATGAATGTTTCCAGATCGCGGTCGATATTAGCTATAGGCTCGGCCTTTTCACGCAATCGCGGGTCGGGGAAATGCAGGATTTCTAGTATGGCCATGACGGGTCGTACTGCTAGAGTTTGAGTCGGGGAGCAGGCACCGGATGACCGGCAGCGTGCGCGACAAGAAAGTTATCAAGGGGGCAGGTTTTACCCATGAAGAAGTATAACGCGAGCCGGACCGGCACCGCCGGTCTGATCCTGTCTGTCGTGCTGATGGCGGGGTGCGCGACAACGTCGGATAACGAGGTCAAGCAGGGCGTGCTCACGCCCATACCCGAGGCCGACGCTTCTCCGGCCGCCAGCCGCGATAGCGGCATGCCGGACAACCGCCGGGCGCAGCGGCTGCCGCCTCGCGAGGGCGACGTGGAGCTTCGCGACGACGCGCCGCTGCGCTATGTCGTGAAGAAGGGCGACACCCTGTGGGATATTTCCCAGCAGTTCCTCAAGCGCGCCTGGTACTGGCCCGAGCTGTGGTACGTGAATCCCGATATCCCCAACCCCCACCTGATCTACCCGGGCGACGTTCTGCATCTGGTCTATACCGATGGTCGGCCACAGCTGCGCCGCGTGTCCGGCAGCGCGCGACTGTCACCGCGGGTTCGCACCCTGCCCGTCGACGAGGCCATCTCCACGATTCCGCTCGACGCGATCCGGCAGTTCCTCAATGGCCCTCGCCTGGTCACGGAAGAGCAGTTGCAGCAGGCGCCGTACGTGGTCCAGTTTGTCGACGATCATCTGGTGGGCGGCGCCGGTAATCAGACCTATGTGCGGCGGGCCAAGCAGGCCAACGGCGACAACTACGCCCTGGTGCGACCCGGCGAGGAGTATGTGGACCCGGATTCCGGCGACGTGCTCGGCATCGAGGCGTTGCCGATCGGCGCCGTGGAAATCCAGGAATTCCGCGACATTTCAACGGCCGTCATCACGCGCAGCTTTCGCGAAGCCCTGATCGGCGACCGCCTGCTGCCGCTCGAAGACGAGGCGCTGGCCGCCAATTTCTATCCCAGGGCGCCGGACGTCCCCGTGGATGCGACCATCATCTCGGTGTATGGCGGCGTCTCGCAGATCGGGCAATACCAGATTGTTGCGCTCAACCGCGGCGGCCAACAGGGGCTCGAGCGCGGCCACGTGCTGGATGTGTTCCAGTCCGGCCGGGCTGCTCGCGATCCCGTCACGGGGGAAAAACTCATCCTCCCGCCGCTCAAGGCCGGCACGCTGATCGTGTTCAAGGTCGAGGACCGCATTGCCTACGGGCTGGTGATGCGCGCGACACGCGCCATCCACGTGCTCGACGGGGCCGGCAACCCGGAATAAGACCGTTACCGCAGCCGACTTCGCACCACCGGACGCCGAACGCCAGCGGGCCTGGCTGACACTGGCTCGCGCGCCGGGCGTCGGCGCCGTGCAGGTTGCCCGGTTGCTGGACGCCTGCCCGGATATCCGCCAGGCGCTTCGCCCCGGACAGCCTGCCCGACAGGGTCTGGGCCGGCCGGCGCTGGACTGGCTCGCCCGACCGGACGAGGCCCTGCTGGATGCCGATCAGGCCTGGCTGGGCCAGTCGGGCCATCATCTGCTTACCCCGGATCATCCGGCCTATCCCGCCAGCCTCCGGGATCTGAGCGCACCGCCGCCCTGGCTCTATGCGCGGGGCGATCTGGACCTGCTTGGCCCACCCGGCCTGGCGATCGTGGGCAGCCGCAATCCCACGCCGGCAGGTCGCGGCACTGCCCGCGAGTTCGCCGCGGAACTGGCGGCCGCCGGCCTGGTGATCGTGTCGGGCCTGGCCAGCGGGGTGGACGCGGCGGCCCACGAAGGCGCGCTCGATGTGCAGGGCATGACCATCGCGGTCTGCGGCACCGGGCTGGACCGCATTTATCCTGCCCGCAATCGCGAGCTGGGTCTGCGGATCGCCGAACAAGGGCTGCTGCTCTCGCAGTTCAATCTGGGGACACCGGCGCGGCCCGGTCACTTCCCCCAGCGCAATCGCGTCATCGCCGGTTTGACGCTGGGAACACTGGTGGTCGAAGCCGCCCGGCAGAGCGGCTCACTCATAACCGCACGGCTTGCGGCCGAAACGGGCCGGGACGTATTCGCCATCCCCGGGTCGGTGCACAACCCGCTCGCCCGGGGCTGCCACCGGCTGATCCGGGACGGAGCCAAACTGGTGGAGCAGGCCGCCGACGTGATCGAGGAAATTGCGCCCCGTCTGATCGTCCCCCAGCCCGCGACCAAGCCGCCGACAGACGGGCCACAGGAGGGCGCTCAGGAGCTTGATGAGGAATATCAAATGCTTCTGAAGGCCGTGGGTTTCGAGCCTACCCCGGTCGATCAGATCGTGGCCGAGTCCGGATTGACCGCGGCAGCCGTATCCTCCATGCTCCTCGTGCTGGAACTGGAAGACCATGTGTCCCCCGCCCCGGGCGGTGGCTACATGCGCACGAGACCGCCCCAGAACGTCTCCTAGCCAGGCGGGCGGCTTTTTCTGAATCAGGCTCAAGCACATGAACGAAAATCTGCTGGACGTCCTGCTGTACCTGTTCGAGCACTACCCCATGGCCGAACTGCGTGACGACGGCGCCCTGCGTGACGATCTGGACGAGGCCGGCTTTCTGCCCGAGGAAGTCGACGATGCCTTTGCCTGGCTCCGGGACACCACGCCGGCCCGCCAGCAGCTGATCAGCGAGCCAGGCAACAACAGCCTGCGCCTGTACAGCGAGCACGAAAGCGAACGTCTGTCGCCCGAATGCCGCGGCTACCTCCAGGAACTTCAGCATCACGGCATCCTCAATGGCGCCATTCGCGAGATCGTCATTGACCGGCTGCTCGCGCTGGCCGACGAGAGCCTGGACTCCGACCCGATTGACGTTGAGCGGCTGAAGTGGGTCGTGATGATGGTGCTCTCCAACCAGTCCGATGACGCAGCCTACGTGCGGATGGAAGCCAGGCTGCAGATCGAGGACGGCGCGGCCGCGCACTAGTGTAGTGCGCCACCCGCCGCTTCGAGTGGCGCAGCCGGCAGCCCGACCTCATATGGCCAGCCGCCAAATCCCTGTGCTACCGTTCGCGGCCTCTTGCGGGGCCGGCGCTGACATACCGGCATGATCAAGGGACGGTGACTTCTGCCGATACGTGGCAGAAGGGTTCACGCCATCTCGTCTCCCGCCATCTCCGGTCGCAACGCTATATGCTGCTCAACTAGATGACCCAGAATCTCGTCATAGTCGAATCGCCCGCCAAGGCCAAGACCATCGAGAAGTACCTCGGCAAGGACTTTCAGGTGCTGGCGTCTTATGGCCACGTGCGTGACCTGGTGCCCAAGGAAGGCGCGGTGGATACCGAGCACGACTTCGCGATGCGCTATGACGTGATCGACCGCAACGCCAAGCACGTCGACAAGATTGCCAGGTCGCTGAAGAAATCCGACGCGCTCTATCTGGCCACTGACCCGGACCGCGAAGGCGAAGCCATTGCCTGGCATCTGCTCGAGCTGCTGCGGGAAAAGGGCCTGACCGAGGGCAAGGACGTGCGCCGCGTGGTCTTTCACGAAATCACGAAGACCGCCGTCAATGACGCCATCGCCAACCCGCGCACGGTGTCCGACGCCCTGGTCAACGCCCAGCAGGCCCGCCGCGCGCTGGATTACCTGGTGGGCTTCAATCTGTCCCCCATGCTCTGGCGCAAGGTCCAGCGCGGCCTGTCCGCCGGTCGTGTGCAGAGCCCGGCTCTTCGCCTGATCTGCGAGCGCGACGCCGAAATCGAGGCCTTCGTGCCCGAGGAGTACTGGAAGATCGAGGCCCGCGCCCGCAAGGACGACGAGGCCGAAGAGAAAACCTTCGGCGCCCGCCTTTACGAATTCGAAGGCGAAAAGGTCGAGCAGTTCACGGTTACGGAAGCCGGCCGCGCCGAGGCCGTCGAAAAGGCGCTGCGTGACGCGGCCAACGGCAAGCTGAAGGTCGCCAAGGTCGACCGCAAGCAGCGCCGCCGCAACCCGGCGCCGCCGTTCACCACCTCCACGCTGCAGCAGGACGCCTCGCGCAAGCTCGGATTCACCGCCACCCGCACCATGCGCACGGCGCAGCAGCTGTATGAAGGTATCGACATCGGCGGCGAAACCGTTGGCCTGATTACCTATATGCGGACCGACTCGGTGACCCTGGCGGCCGATGCCGTACGCGAAATTCGCGAAACCATCGAAAGCCGCTACGGCAAGAAGTCGCTGCCCGACGACGCCCGCAGCTTCAAGGCCAAGTCCAAGAATGCCCAGGAGGCCCATGAGGCCATCCGCCCGTCCGCCTGCGCCCGCACGCCGGACGAGATGAAGAAAAATCTGTCCAGCGACCAGGCGCGCCTGTACGAACTGATATGGCAGCGCACCATGGCCTGCCAGATGATGCACGCCCTGTTCGACACGGTGTCCGCCGATCTGGCCGCCGGCCCGCACCTGTTCCGCGCCAGCGGCTCGACGCTGAAGGAACCCGGCTTTCTGGCCGTGTATCAGGAAGGCCGCGACGAAAAGGAAGACCCGGACGCCGACAAGCGTCTGCCGCAGCTTGATGAAGGCGAACTGCTGAATCTGGAAGACATCATCACCACCCAGCACTTCACCGAGCCGCCGCCGCGCTTTACCGAGGCCAGCCTGGTCAAGACGCTGGAGGAATACGATATCGGCCGGCCGTCGACCTACGCGTCGATCATCTCCACGCTGCAGGACCGCGAATACGTGGACATGGACGGCCGCAGCTTCATGCCTACCCCGCTGGGCAAGATCGTCAACAAGTTCCTCACCGAGCACTTCACCCGCTACGTGGACTACGAGTTCACCGCGAAGCTCGAAGACGATCTGGACGCCATCTCCCGCGGCGAAAGCGAATGGCGCCCTCTGCTGGCCGATTTCTGGAAGCGTTTTTCCGAGCAGCTTGAAGCCAAGCAGGACCTGTCCCGTGAGGAAGTGGCTCAGGCCCGCGAACTGGGTACCGACCCGGAAACCGGCAAGCCGGTCATCGTGCGCCTCGGCCGCTATGGACCGTTCGTACAGATCGGCAGCAAGGACGACGAAGAAAAGCCGAAATTTGCCGGCCTGCGCCCGCATCAGGACATGGACAAGATCACCCTCGACGAGGCCATGGTGCTGTTTACGCTGCCGCGCGAGCTGGGCGAAACCCCCGAGGGTGAGGAAGTGCAGGCCAATGTCGGACGCTTCGGCCCTTATGTGCGCTACGGCAAGAAATTCGCCTCCCTCAAGGAAGATGAC
Organism: Salinisphaeraceae bacterium; assembly: GCA_002683405.1. GTDB lineage: Bacteria > Pseudomonadota > Gammaproteobacteria > Nevskiales > Salinisphaeraceae. The sequence goes on from NYTH01000030.1 coordinate 56,852, forward strand.
CCCTATACCATCACGCTGGAGCGCGCGCTGGAAGTCATTGCCGAGAAGAAGGAAGCCGACGCCAAGAAGCTCATCAAGACCTGGGACGACAGCAAGGTCAAGGTGCAGCATGGCCCTTACGGCCCGTACATCACGGACGGCAAGAAGAACGCCCGCGTGCCCAAGGACGCCGAGCCCGAAAAGCTGACTCTCGAGGAATGCGAGGAACTGCTGGCCAAGGCGCCCGCCCGCAAGCCGCGCAAGCGCCGCAAGAAGGCGGCCGCGAAGTCCTGACGCGACCGTGACGCCGCACGCCCTGCGCGCTGCCGCCCGCTGCCTGCGCCGGGGCGGACTGGTGTTGCTGCCCACCGAGGGCGTCTGGGGGCTGTCCTGCGACCCATTGAATCCGCACGCCGTGTGGCGCCTGCTGAGCGCCAAGCGTCGCCCCCTTCACAAGGGGCTGATTCTCACGGCCGCGCAAACATCACAACTCGCGCCCTTCGTGGCCGATACGCCGGACGGTCGCAAGGCCTTTTCCACGGCAGAGCAGGACTGGCCCGGACCAATCACCTGGGTGTGCCCGGCGCGCGCCGAAACGCCTTACTGGCTGACCGGCGGCCAGCGCGGCATCGCGCTGCGCGTCACGGCCCATCCGGTGCTAGCGGCGCTGAGTGAGGCCTTTGGAAGCGCGCTGGTATCCACCAGCGCCAACCGCGCCGGCCGTCCGGCGGCGCTCAGAAGCTGGCAGGCCCGCCAGCAGCTCGGGACAGCCATCGAGGCAGTGCTGCCCGGCCAGCTGACCCGTCCGGGCCGTCCGTCCACCATTCGTTCCGCTTTTGACCAACGGATTCTGCGCGCATGAGCCGCTCGCCCGATTTCCCGGCCGTGCTGGCCTATCTGCAGGGTTTCCAGAACGAGCTGTCACGGGCCTTCGAGGCCTTCGAACCCGATGCCCGCTTTCGGCAGGACGCCTGGACCCGCGAGGACGGTGGCTACGGCGACAGCCGCGTGCTGGCCGGCGGGCAGATCTTCGAGCGTGCCGGCGTCAATCTGTCGCATATCCGCGGCGATGCGCTGCCGGCCTCCGCATCGGCGCGACGGCCGGAACTCGCTGGCCGCAGCTACGAGGTGGCGGGCGTGTCGGTGGTCACCCATCCGCTGAATCCGCACGTGCCGACCTCGCACTGCAACCTGCGTTTCTTCATTGCCCGAGAGCCCGGCTCGGCGCCGGTCTGGTGGTTTGGCGGCGGATTCGATCTCACGCCGTTCTATCCCGTCATGGAGGACGTCACCGCCTGGCATCGGGCGGCCCGCGACGCCTGCACGCCGTTCGGCGCGGATGTCTACCCGCGCTACAAGCAGTGGTGTGACGAATACTTTCATCTACCTCACCGCAACGAGGCCCGCGGCGTGGGCGGCCTGTTCTTCGATGACCTCGACGAATGGCCTTTCGAGCAGTGTTTCGATTTCGCGCAGCGCGTCGGCCGGGCCTACCTGGACGCCTACCGCGACATCGTCAGCCGGCGCCACGAGAGCGAGTGGACCGAGCGGCAGCGCCAGTTCCAGCTCTACCGGCGCGGGCGCTACGTGGAATTCAACCTGGTATACGACCGCGGCACGCTGTTCGGCCTGCAGTCACGCGGGCGGACAGAGTCGATTCTCATGTCCATGCCGCCGCTCGCGGCCTGGGAGTACGACTGGTCGCCCGAGCCCGGCTCCGAGGAAGCCCGGCTGTACGAAACATACCTGGCGCCGCGCGACTGGATCTGACGGCTGCCCCGCGGGGGCTCAGTAGGTATTGACCCGCAGCACGCCCAGGTCCTCGAGGACGCTCAGGTGCAGGCGGCCGTCGTCTGGCAGAAAGCGGCTGCGCTGATAGGCCTGCAGGGCGCCGCGAGTACGCGGCCCGTATACGCCATCAATGGGGCCGGGCGGAAAGCCCGCGCGCAGCAGTGCCCGCTGCAGGTCACGAATCATGGCCGGGCTGCGCTCCGATTGGCACAGGACCGGGCGCCACTGCGGCTGCATGCGATCGCCGTACTGGCCGGCGGCATGCACCACGGTCAGGCAATCCCCCGGCTGTACGCCGGCGGGTAGCGGCGGTGCGCCGGCCGGGGCAGGCCGGGTATAGCGGTGACTGTAGTCGGGCGTGGCCACCCGGTACGCGCCATCGGCGCCCGGCTCCGGCTCGATGCGCAGCGGCGCGTAACCGCCGCTCGAGCCGTCAAAGGCCGGACGCGGCTCGATGCGCGTCAGTCCCGGCTTGCGGCCCAGATCGATGGGCTGCTCGTCACCCATGCGCCGACCACCAAAGGCGTTGGACCGGCGCGCAAGCTCGGCGTCGACTTCCTGCTGCACCTGATCTTCAGCGCTCATGAGCGCTTCGGGCGGCTCCGGCCGAGGTCTGGCCTCGCGCGGGTCGAACTCGGCGGGCGCCGCGCTGGCGGGCCGGGCATAATCGCTGGAGGCATGCTTGCCACCCGCAAAACCCGGCATGGCGCGCTGTTCACGTCGCGCGCGGGCGCCGGGCGGGATGACATCCTCGCCACTGTTCGCCTCGGCGTCCACGTCGTAGTGCTCGGGAATCTGGGCCTGAGGCTCCGACCAGTTTTCCTCCACGAAACCGGGCGAACCGGCGCAGCCGGCAAGCGCCAGCGCGGCCGGCAGATATAAATATAAGCGCGTGCGCATTGTGTTGTCCCAAATCCCTGTTATCACGGGCACTTTACCGCCAGCCTGGCGGCGAATCTAGTGCGGCGCGCGCCACCTGGCCGGTCGCGCTAGCCCAGCCACATGCGAACGCCGACGGTGGCCAGCAGAATTGCAAAAATCTGCTTGAGCAGGCGCACCGGCAATCGATGGGCCAGTTGCGCCCCCAGCGGCGTGAACAGGGCGCTGCCCGCCACGATGCCCACAAACGCGGGCAGGCTCACATAGCCCAGGCTGTAGGCGCCGGTACCCGCCACGTGCCAACCCGTCAGCATGAACCCGGCCACGCCCGCCCAGGCGATCGGCGCGCCGCAGGCTGAGGAGGTGCCCACCGCCTGGTGCATGGGTGTGTCGCACCACTCCAGAAACGGCACCGTCAGCGTGCCGCCGCCAATGCCCACCAGGGACGACAGTGCACCGATGATGCCGCCCGCCGTGAACAGCCCGGTCGTGCCCGGCAGCGTTCTGCGGCTGCCGGTCTGCCAGCCAAGCACCATCCGCAGCGCGGCCAGCAACGCGAAGGTGCCCACCAGGCGCTGTAGCGCGAGGCTTGGCAGATAGTGGGCAATGGCCGCGCCCGCAACGCCGCCAAGCAGCAGCCCCGGGACCATGCGCCAGACCGTTGGCCAGCGCACGGCACCGCGACGGTGATGCGACCAGGCGGAGTTGATCGAAATGATCGAAATGCAGGCCAGTGAACTCGCGACCGCAACCTGGGTCAATATGGCGGGGGCAACGTCATATGCGGGCAACAGCAATACGAGCGCAGGGACAATGATCATGCCACCGCCGATGCCGAACAGACCGGCACACAGTCCGGCCATCGCGCCGACGGCCGCGAATGCCGGCGCCATGCTGAAAAATTCCGCAAGCATGCCCGTATGTTAGCAGGCCAAGTCCGGCTCGCCGGGACGCAGGCTGGTGCGGGCGCAGCGCGCCGGGCCGTCTGCGGTACACTCGGCGACGCGTATTCGTTGCGTGCCTACTACCACCGATTCTTCATGCTCCGACCGCTTGCCACACTGCTGCTGATGCTGTGCGCCCTGCCCTCGCTGGCAGATATCCAGGCGCAGCGCACGCTTTATCAGGAAACGCTGCCCCGAGTGGCGTCCAGCGGCATCGGTAGCGTGCCGGAAGCGGTACGCGCGCTCCGCGGTTACCCGCTCTATCCCTATCTGCTGGCCGCGGATCTGGAGTGGCGCATGCGCAACTTCGGCGGGCCGGCGCTGGATCACGAGATCGAGGCGTTCATCAACAGCCGCCCCGGCCTGCCCCGGACCAACCTGCTGCGCCTGCGATGGATCAGTCATCTCTACAGCCGCGGCGCCTGGGCCCGCGTGATATCGCTGGTCCGTGACGACGACAGCACGACCCAGCAGTGCCGCCGGATGGTGGCCCGCATTCGGCTGGGCGAATCCGGCCTGTCGGCACCGGCCCGGACGCTGTGGCTGGTGGGCAGCAGCCAACCCGACGCCTGTGACCCGGTATTCGACTGGATGGAGCAGCAGGGCCTGCTGACGGCCTCGCTCGTGCTCGAGCGGGCCCGGCTTGCGGCGGTGGCACGCAACCCCAGCCTGGTCCGATATCTGGCAAAAAAGCTGCCGGATCCGCAGGCCGGCATGGCGCTTCACTGGGCGGCCATGCTGGGCAGCCCGGGCGATCTGCACCACGTCAGCGCGCTGGATGGCGACGTGGCGGTCAGCGTGTTCAAGCGTCTTGCGCTGCAGGATACGCAGGCGGCCGCCGACCTGATTCCGGAACTGCGCAAGCGGCTATCGCTGACCGACGGGCAGGTGCACGAAATGCGGCGCTACGTCGGCCTGCTGCTGGCCCAGAATCACGACCCCCGGGCCGTCGTCTGGTTCGACAGCCTGCAGCCGGCCGATGACGACAGCCACGGCCTGGAATGGCGCATCCGCTCGGCGCTGTTCAACAACCGCTGGGACAAGGCGCTGGCCTGGATCGACGCGCTGCCCGAGTCGCTGCGCTCGACCGAGGAATGGCGCTACTGGCGGGCTCGCGCCCTGGAGGCGCAGGGCCGCCGAGAGCAGGCGAAGCCGCTCTACCTGGCCCTAGCGGAAGAGCGCTCCTATCACGGCTATCTTGCGTCCGATCGGCTGGGCGAGCGCTATAGCTTCAACCGCAATGTGCTGAAGCAGGATGCCGCCTTCCGGCAATCGTTCAGCCGACGGCCCGCGGTTGCGCGCGCGCTGGAATTTCTCGCGATCGACGAACCCTACGACGCCAACCGGGAATGGGCAGCCGCCACTGACGGCATGAGCGAGGCTGAACTGCAGCAGGCTGCCCTGTTTGCCCACCAGCACAACTGGCACTTCCAGGCGATCATCACGCTGGCTAAGTCCGACTACTGGGACGATCTGGGCATTCGCTACCCGCTGCCCTATCGCGAGCACGCCGAGCACTTCGCCCGGCAACACGCGGTCGATCCGGCCTATGTGATGGCAATCATGCGCACGGAAAGCCTGTTTCAGCCGGTGGCCCGCTCACCGGCCGGCGCCGTCGGCCTGATGCAGCTCATGCCCGCCACCGCGCGCAAGGTGGCGAACGATCTGGAACTCCCGCGACCGGACAGCGAGGCACTCAAGACGCCCTACGAGAACATCAACCTGGGCACCCGCTACCTGCAGGAGCAGCTGCAGCGCTTCAGCGGCAACTATGCGCTGGCTTCGGCCGCGTATAATGCGGGTCCGCACCGCGTCAGCCGCTGGCTGCCCGACGTCCCGGTGGCGGCCGACATCTGGGTGGAGAACATTCCGTACACGGAAACTCGCGAATACGTGAAGCGCGCCATGTCTCACATGACGATATTCGAACTCCGGCTGGAGCAGCCCGTAACCCGCGTGACCGACCGGATCAGCCCCATTGGCCCGGACAGCGAAGTGGCAGACAGTCTGTAATGTCCAACCCCTCCGCCAATTCGCCCCGCCGCATCGGCATCCTGGGGGGCACGGGCTTTGTGGGCCGCGCGCTGCGCGAGCGGCTGCTCAAGGACCGCCACAGCGTAAAGGTGCTGACCCGCGATGCCGCACCCCACGCGCTGACCGCCGCGCAACCCTACATCGAACTCGCCGAGGGCGACCCCCGCGATGACGGCTTCCTGCGCGAGGCGCTGGCCGACTGCGATGTCGCCATCAATCTGGTGGGCATCCTGAACGAGCGGGGCCACGACGGCAGCGAATTCCGCGAAGTGCACACCGAGTTGCCGCGACGCTTCGCCCGCATCAGCCGCGAGCTGGGCGTACAGCGAGTCCTGCACATGTCCTCGCTGGGCGCCGATCCGGCAGCCCCCAGTCACTACCTGCGCAGCAAGGGCGAGGGCGCCAGCGCGCTCCGGCTGGAACTGGGCGAGGCTCTGCCCTGGACCATTTTCTGCCCGTCCGTGATTTTCGGCCAAGACGATTCGTTCACCAATCGTTTCGCCGGCCTGCTCAAATTCATGCCGGGTATCTTCCCCCTGGCCTGTCCGCGGGCGCGAATGGCGCCGGTGCACGTCGCCGATGTCGCCGAGGCGTTCGCGCGCAGCGTGAACGACCCCGCCACGCACTTTCAGCGCTACGAAATCTGCGGTCCGCGCGACTACGAACTGAAGACACTGGTGGAATACATCGGCCGCACCAGCGGTCATTCACGCCTGGTGCTGGGCCTGCCCGACTGGATGGCGCGTCTTCAGGCGGGCGTGCTGGAATTCGTGCCGGGCAAGCCGTTCTCGCGCGACAACTACCGCTCGCTGCAGATGGACAGCGTCTGCAGCGCCAGCCAGCCCGGCCTGTCCGATCTCGGCATTACGCCGACCGCACTGGAGGACGTGGCGCCCGGCTATCTCTCCGGCAAGACGTCTTGAACCAGCCGCAGCGTTTTCTCGTCGGCGGCGCCGTGCGTGATCGCCTGCTCGGCCTGGACGTCACCGAGCGCGACTGGGTGATCACCGGCGCCACGCCCGAGCAGATGGAAGCCGAGGGCTACAAGCCCGTCGGCCGTGATTTTCCCGTCTTCCTGCATCCCGACACCGGCGAGGAATACGCGCTGGCGCGCACCGAACGCAAACAGGGCCGCGGCTATCATGGTTTCGTGTTCCACACGGGCGCCGACGTGCGGCTGGAAGACGATCTGCTGCGTCGCGACCTGACGGTAAACGCCATGGCCGAGGATGCCACGGGCCACCTGATCGATCCGCACGGCGGGCAGGACGATCTGGACAAGCGCCTGCTGCGCCATGTCTCGCCGGCCTTCGCGGAAGACCCGGTGCGCCTGCTGCGCCTGGCGCGGTTTTACGCGCGCTTCAAACCGCTGGGCTTCACCGTCGCCCCCGACACGCTGGCGCTTGCCCGCGACATGGTGACCAGTGGCGAAGTCGATCACCTGCAGCCCGAACGCGTCTGGAACGAAACACGCCGCGCACTGGCACAGGACGAGCCCGCGGCCTTCTTTGAACTGCTGCGCGAATGTGGCGCGCTGGCGCCGCTGTTTCCGGAGATCGACGCCCTGTTTGGCGTGCCGCAAACGCCGCGCTGGCACCCGGAAATCGATACCGGCGTCCACGTGATGATGGCGCTGCAAAGCGCCGCCTCCGCGGGCGCCAGTCTGCGGGCCCGCTTTGCGGTGCTCTGTCACGACCTGGGCAAGGCGCTCACGCCGCCGGACATCCTGCCCGGCCATCGCGGTCACGAACGGGCCGGTCTACCCGTGGTGGAAACTCTGTGCGAGCGCCTGCGCGTACCCCGCGACTATCGCGAGGTGGCCCTGCTGATCACACGCTGGCATCTGCACGCGCACCGCATTCCCCGCCTGCGCCCGGCCACACTGCACGATCTGCTGGTCGCGTTCGACAGTTTCCGGCGACCGGATCGACTGGACGATTTCATCGATGCCTGCGCCGCCGATCTGCGGGGCAGGCGGGGCTTTGGTGACCGACCGTTTGACGCCGGCCAACTGCTGCGCGAAGCAGCGAGCGCCGCGGCCGCCGTATCGAGTCAGGCGGTGATGGCTGACGGCCATACCGGTGCGGCTATCGGGGAGGCGTTGCGGCAGCGGCGAATTGCCGCCATCGCGGCCCTGCGAAGCGCTTGGCTGGCAGGCTGACTGACCGTCAGGGGCTAAAAGATCAGCCGAAACCGAAAACCGCCAACAGCACCACGCCCAGCACGATCCGGTAGATCACGAACGGCATCATGCCGATGCGATCGAGCATGCGCAGGAACAGATGGATGGCCGCCAGCGCGCTCACGAAGGCAAACAGCGCCGCCAGCCCGAGATCCAGCCACGGTTCCGGCTGCGGGTTGGTGACCAGCACCATCGTCTCGTACATGATCGCGGCCAGCGTGATCGGCACCGCCATGAAGAAGGAGATGCGCGCGGCCGCCTTGCGCGTGAGGCCCAGCAGCAGGCCGCCGGTAATCGTCATGCCCGAGCGGGACGCGCCCGGAATCAGCGCCAGCGCCTGCGCCAGCCCGATCATCACATAGCCTCGCAGGCCGAGCTGCGCCTCGGTGCGCGCCTGCCGGGCGCTGTAATCCGCCCAGCCGAGCAGTACGCCAAAGCCAATACTCGTGAAGGCGATGACCCAGGGCTGACGCAACTGGGATTCCCCGGACACCCCCAGCCACGCGCCGAACAGCACGGCCGGAATGGTCGCCAGACCCACGCCCCAGGCCATATAGGCGTGCGGGGTGCGCGGGCCGCCGAGCAGACTGTTGGTCCAGTCCTTGAGCATCAGCCGCAGGTCGCTGTAGAAATAGCCGATCACGGCCAGCAGTGTGCCCAGATGCACGGCCAGATCGAACGCCAGGCCCTGATCCGCCCAGCCGAATACGTGCGGCAGCAGAATGAGGTGTGCGGAACTGGAAATCGGCAGGAATTCGGTAACGCCCTGTATCAGGGCGAGCATTACGATCTGAAACCAGTCCATTGAAATCCCGGAGGCCTGCGCGGCGGGTCGGTACCAACGGACGCGCAAACTTCGTGCCGGCGCGCCCGCCGATTGAACGGCCGCCATAATACCGGTGTAATGGCGCCATGTCTTCGCATGATTCTTCCCCGGCCCTGCTGGTCACCGGCGCTGGCCGTAATGTCGGCGCGGCCCTGGTTGACGCGTTTTTGGACGATGAACGGCCGGTCATCGGCCAGTACCGGACCCATACCGACGCGGTCGATCGTCTTGCCGAACGCGGCGCGCGGATGCTCGCCGGCGACTTCAGCAGCGAGGCCGGCATTTTCGACTTCATCGAGCGTCTGGAGGCACCGGACCCCGCGCTGTGCGGCATCATCCACAACGCATCGGCCTTCACGCCCACGGCCGCCGAGCCGCATGACGCGGCGCGTCAGTTCCAGGACTTCTTCGCCGTCCACATGCTGGCGCCCTACCTGATCACCCGCAGCCTCCGGCATCGGCTGCATGGCCCCTCCGGCGCGCCCGCCGATATCATTCATATCACCGACATCTACAGCGACAACCCCAGCCCGGCTCACGATATCTACTGCGCCACCAAGGCCGGCTTGCAGAATCTGGCCCTGTCCTTCGCCCGGTCGCTGGCGCCGGCCGTGAAGGTCAACGTCATCCAGCCGGGCCCCATTCACTTCCCCACCGGCTATAGCGAAGCGGACAGTCAGGCCGTGCTGAAGACCACGCCCCTGGGCCGTCCCGGCGGCGCTGCCGCCATCGTGCAGGCCGTGCGGTCGATTCTGGCAAACGACTTCATGACGGGCGCCGTGATCGCAGTGGATGGCGGGCGACGGCTCGGACAGGGCGGCGCCGAATAGCGTTCGGGCTGGCCGTTAGCTCAAATCGGTCATGCGACACACGTCTGAAGCAGATGTTACCAACCGATCAACGGCGCGTTCCGCGCTCAACTTCTGGACGCCCGGGCCGATAGCGAGAGATAACCGCCGGGCCGGCTGCCGCTAGCCGGACAGCCTTTTTGGCCCGCGGTGGCACCATTTCGACCGGGAGGTCACGCACGCGCCATGCAGCCAGCCCCCTTTGTATCCGTCGCTCGCCGGCCGGGTCGCTGAGCATGGCGACCGTCAATCCGACCGGCGCACAGCGCCGCCCTCCCCGACCGGTATTCGACGCGCGCGCGGCAGATCGGGCGCGATCCGTCGTGCTCAACAGCGCGGCGGACCTGGTCGACCAGCTGTTTGATCGCGGGCGGCATCAACTCCAGGACTGGGCTGATCAACCCGCCGATTTCGACGCCCCCGCTGGACCGGACGAGCAGTGCATCGTGGCCTTCATGCAGCGCCACCGGACCCTGATCAGCAGCTGCTTCATCGAGGAGTTCGGCCACGCAATCAGTCACGGCAGCACCTCCGACGGCGGCGTCTTCACGCCGGCAGAGTGGACCGGCGACTGCGAGGCGGCGCCGGATCACGCCGGCGACGCCGATCGCAAGATAGCCATCATGGCGCGCAAGGCCCAGTTCCGGCTGAGCGACAGGCTGACTGCCTGCCAGGCGCAGCTTGAGCATGTGCTCGACGACAATTGCGAGCTTGAACTGTCCCCCGAGGGGCTGGCGCCACTGCAGGCCTGCAACGCTTTTCGCCTGGCGCTGATCGCGGCCGATGCCGACGTGGATATGGAGGCCGCGCTCTTCCGTCTGTTCGAGCATGCCGTGCTCGACGCGCTCGGCGAATGCTATGCACAGCTGATCCAGCACATGGAATCTGCCGGCATTCCCGCGCCGGCCGGCACTCGCGTCACGGACATTGCGCCCGCACCGCCCGCCCCGCGCAGCGACGCCACGCCCAATCCGGCCGTGAACCCGGACCCCCGACCCGAGCCGGAGCTGAACGAATCGCCGGAGAAGGCGGCCATCCGCCGATACCTTGAAGACCTGCTGGGCAACCTGCAGGACGACCTGACGGTGTCCGCCACCACGCGTTCGCTGCTCACCCGCTTCTACCCGCCAGCCCTGCAGTGCGTGCTGTCGGACCGCCGCGTGCTCGACGATGTGGACCATCCGGTGCGTCGCTTCTTCTGCGAGCTGGCGCTGATCGACCTGCTCGACCCGCGGCCGGCCCGGCACGCTCACCGCGTGGCCAGCCAGATACTCGAGACGCTGGGCGCGACACCGAACCGTACACAGGTGGCCGAAGCCCTGCGCGACCTGGAAACCGAGCTGGCCGAATCCAGCGGCTCGAAGGACGCCCCGCGCCGCGCGAGCCGGCGAGCCGTCATGGAGCTGCGCCAGCAGGCCAGCGGCCTGGACGTGAACCGCAGCATCCTGGACTTTCTGAATGACTGCTGGGTGCCCCTGATCGAGCGCGCGGCAGGCGCCGGCGCTACCAGCGAGGATTTCCTGTCGATACGCAATCACGGCCAGCTGTTGCTGGACACCCTGGCGCAGCAGCGACACGGCGATGCGGTCGCGCCCGACACCCTGGACGATCTGCTGAAGGCCACCGACCGCAAGCTTCGGCTGCTCGGCATCAACCGCGAGGATTGCCAGAGCCTGACGCATCGACTGGCGGGCCTGCTGGGCCTGAACGGCGACGCGCAACAGGCCGCCGCCCCCTACTGCGAGGCCGAAGCGCAGCTGCTCGACGAACTCGCCGCCTGGACGCCCCATAACGAACCCCTGAGTGCCGCGACGGACGGGCTGCCGGAACTCGACGACCAGGCCCGCCGGCTGCTGGACGAGGTTTGCAAGCCGGACGTGTGGTTCCGCATCTACGCCGGCCCCAGAAACAGCGCCCGCTGGCGCAAGATCACGCATTACGATCGTGACGCTCAGCGCGTTTATTTCGGCGACCGCAACGGCGAGAACAATCTGGAAGTGGCCGCCGCCGAGTTCGCGGCCGACCTGCTGGAAGGTCGCTCGCGGCCCGTCTACGACAGCGACGCCTTCAGCCGCAAGCTGACCGGCATCATTCACGGTCAGTCACGCCAGCTCGACACGCCCGGCTGAAGCCGGGGCGCCTGGACGCGCCCGCTCGGCAGACCGATACTGCGACGCTATCCGGCCGAATCGCAGCCATGCTCTGGACCCTGTTCTATTTCCACGTCACGCAGTCGCTGGCGCTGGGCGCCTGGGGGCTGGCCAACGGCACCGGCTTCTTGCGCGGCTTTGCGAGCTGCTTCTTCTTCGGGCCGCTGCTCGGCGGCCTCTACCTGTGGTGGCAGGGGCGCCTGCAGCAGCGCTATCGACGCTGGCCGAGCGGCGAAGGCGACTATGCCTGCATCGAAAGCGGCGACGGCCTGTACTGCCAATTTCGCCGCACGCAAATAGGCGGCGCCGGGCCGGGCGCCCGGCGGCAGGTCTACTGGCAACTGCCCTCCGGCCCGCCCCCCGAGGCCGGCTGGCCCGTGGTCTTCATGTTTCAGGGGACCGGGCATCCGGCCCGGCTGTTCTTCGGCGCGCCGGCCGACGCGCCCTATGGCGGCCTGCATCAGGTGCGGGCCGTCCGGGCGCTGCTTGATACGGGCTTTGCGGTGGTCGCGCCCGACGCCTGGGGCGGCATCTGCTGGATGACCAACCTGTTCGGCTTCCGGTACGGCTGGCGCAGCCGGCTCAATCCGGATGTCCGATTTCTCGAAGCGCTATTCGAGACGGTGCGAGCCGGGGGCCTCGGGCCCCTGGACCCGAATCGATGGTACGCGGCCGGGCTGTCCAGCGGCGGTTACATGGCCAGCCGCATGGCGGTGGAATACCCGACCGAATTCAGGGCGATCTGCGTGATGTCGGCGGGCTACGCGAGCTGGTCCGGGCGCTACGGCCGTATGGTCAAACGTCTGCCTGACAGGCACCCGCCCACGCTGTTCATCCATGGCCGGATGGATCGCACGACGCCGTTCGAGCGCATGCTCGTCTACCGCGACCGGCTTGCGCAGGCCGGCGTGCCGACCGACGTCATGGACGACCCGGCGGAAAGCCACGCCTGCCTGGCGGGTGCCGGCGAGCGCATGACCGCCTGGTTCAATCGCTACGCCTGAGACTCGGCGCCTGCCTCGAGCAGGGCCACGCTCACGATGCCCGCCTGCAAGCGCTCGCGCCAGCCGCGGGGTTTGTGCAGCCCCATGCGCGACAGCAACGCGCCGTGCGCCGCCGGGGGTCGCCGGAACACGCCCGCATGGCGCAGCAGGCTGCGTGCCCGGCCCCAGCGGTCAAGCGCCTGAAAGCCGCGCAGCGCCCGCATGAGCGTAATCTCCTCGGCGGACAATTCGCTGCCGAAGGGAAAGGCCGGAAAGCCCCCGGCGCCGACGGTGGCCAGGCGTTGGCCGAGCGCTTCGGGGCGATTGTCCCGGGCCCAGGGCGAAATTTCATGCGTATCCGGCAGCTTGCCGGCCGCCACCGCCTGCTTGAGCAGTGCCGGCTGAAAGCGCGAATCAGCGATATCCAGCAGGCGCGCAATTACCTGACTGTCCGTGGCGCCGCGCAGATCGGCCACGCCGTATTCGGTGGCCACGATATCGCGCAGATGCCGCGGAATCGTGACGTGGCCGTAGGCCCAGACCACGTTGGATTCGAGCGTCTGGCCCTGCCCCCGGGTGGCCCGAATGCACAGGATCGAACGCGCTTCGGGCAGGGCATGCGCCTGGGCCACGAAGTTGTACTGCCCGCCCACGCCGGAGAGCACCTGGCCGCTTTCCAGACCGTCGGACACGACCGACCCCATCAGCGTGACCTTCAGCCCCGTGTTCACGAACCGGGCATGACGGCGCTGGGCCACGCGCAGGGGCTCGTTGCCGTTGAGCTGATTGATCTGGGCCACACCGGTCATGCAGATCAGGTCTCGCTCGGCCGGCGGCAGAGCCCGAAGGCGCTCGTAAAAACCCTCCCCGCCCAGGAAAAAGCCGCCGTGGATCAGCGTGGCGTCCCGCAGCTCGCTGCCTAGGCAGTGATCGGCGATGGCCTGCAGATTTTCCTCGCGCGACAGGTCTGCCTCGATGCCGGGCAAACCCTCCCGCTGTAGCGTGCCGGCCGCCCACTCGACGTCCGCCCGGAAGATACCGGCCTCGCGGAGCCAGTGGACGTCGTCGCGGCTCAACGGGTTGCCGACCAGCGACGCGTCCACCAGGGCATCCAGCATGGCCTCGTCGGGCCGCACGCCAATCCGGCCGTCATCCAGCAGCCGCTGCAGCCCGGCGTGGGGATAGACCCGTCTCTTGATCACCCCGGCGCGCTGCAGATGCAGATAGGCCTCCACCAGCATTTCGGTGCAGCCATACAGGCCGGCCCGGAACGGCGCGCGTCCGCCAAGCTGCTCCACCAGCGTATCGGGCAGACCAGGCATGGCCGCGATCGCCTGCCGGTAGCGGTTGTTGTCGTTCTCGCGCAGCCCGGCGCTCCAGGCGATCGCGTCGGACAGGGCGCCAATGCCGATCTGCAGCGTGCCGCCGTCTCGAAGCAACGCGGACACCTGCAGGCCAATGGCATGGTCCGCCGCAGACACCGGCGCCGCCGGCGTACCGAACAGGCGGTACTGGGCGGCCTCGCCCTCGAACAGACCGTCGAACTGATCGACCGTTACCACCGCGTCCCGGCCCATGTAGGGCAGTGCGTCGCAGACCTGTCCGAGCACCGCTACCGGCAGCCCGTCTGCCCGGCGCTGCCGGATGTAGGGCAACATCTCCAGCGTGACGTCGGGATTGCTGCTCAGACTGACCTGCTCGGCGCTCCCGGTATCCGGATGCGGCGCGACCAGCTGCATGAACACGTTGATCTGGGCCGCCCGCAGATCGCGGCCCACATGGGTGTAATTGCTGCACAGATAGTCCTGCTGCGCCTGCGCCCGCCCCAGCAGGGTGGCCGGCTGAAAGAAGAACTCCGTGACGCGGATGTTGGCGGGCAGCGCGTCGCCACGCAGCGCCTCCCAGTAGTCCAGCGATTCGTACCCCTCAAAAAGCCGCGTCTGGATCGGCCCCGCCAGCCGCGCCTGCAGACCCTGCCCGACCGGCGGCGGCGCCAGCGTCAGCGCGGTGTACAGATGCAGCCGGACGGAGGGGTCGTCCACGGCTCGCCGATACAGCGCATTGAGCAGGGTGTTGGGCTTGCCCAGACCCAGCGGCACGGCCACGCGCAGTTCCCTGCCCACCTGCTCGATCAGGGCATCCACACAGTCCTGGGCGGAGGCCCACCGCCGGGGCGCCGCGCCGCTCATGCGGCCGCCCGCGCGCGCAGATCGAAGGTGCGCAGAAAAAGATGCCGCTGTCGGGCGCTGGACTCTGCCTGCATGATGTCGGGCCGCAGCGCCGCGGCATCGGGCACCCGCTCGAAATACCAGTTCAGGTGCTTGCGGGCCATGCGCACCCCGTCGCGCTCGCCGTAGAAATCGTGAATCTGCTCGAGCAATCCGGCCAGCAGCTCGTACTCCTCGTCCAGCGTCGGCGGTGGCAGGTGCCGTCCGGTGTCCAGAAAATGCTGAATTTCGCGAAACAGCCAGGGTCGACGGCAGGCCGCGCGGCCGATCATCAAGCCGTTTGCCCCCGATTCCGCCAGCACACGCGCCGCCGATTCCGGGGAATCGATGTCGCCATTGGCGATCAGCGGTAGCCGGCACTGCGCGCGAATACCCCTGATACTGTGGTGCTCGGCCCGTCCCTCGAAGCGCTGCGCGCGGGTGCGGCCATGCAGGGTGAGTACCGCAATGCCGCAAGCCTCTGCCAGCGCGGCGATACGCAGGCAGTTGCGCCGATCCTCGTCGGGCCCGGTGCGCGTCTTGAGCGTCACCGGCACGTCCACGGCGCGCACAACCGCTTCCAGGATGCGGCCGACCAGCGGTTCGTTTTCGAGCAGGGCCGATCCCGCCGCCTTGCGACAGACCTTCTTGGCCGGACAGCCCATGTTGATATCGATGATGTCGGCCCCCGCGTCCACGTTGCGGCGCGCGGCTTCGGCCATGTCCACCGGACACCCGCCGGCAATCTGCACGATGCGCGGAGACGGCTCGCCGCTGTGATCCAGCCGCAGACGGCTCTTGCGGGTGCCTACGGTGCGCGGATTCGAGGCCACCATCTCGCTCACGCTCAACCCCGCACCCAGCGCTCGACACAGCTGCCGAAACGGTCGATCGCTGACACCGGCCATCGGTGCCGCGATAAGCCGGTTGGTCATGTTGAATCCCGCGTACTCCATGGCGGCGCAGTTTAACCCGGATATTTCATGAGGGATCGCGAGTGATTTGCCCCTGGAATAATATTTAGGGCGCAGCAAGTAGCGCGCGGTCTTGGAGCGCAAACCCTAGCCGTAGCTATTGCCCCGAGAGGCAGAGCGGGGCCCCACCGCAAGATGGGGTGCGACCCTCGTAGGGGCAAATGAGTCCGAGCTTTGACGCTCGGGGCTCGCCCGCCCGCCGGCGGCTGCATCCCCAGCAAGCTGGGGCCCCTGCGCTTCGCCTCGGGCGGGCTTTGCGTGAAAGACAAGCGATACGCCGCGCCCCATAATCTACACGGCGCAAGGCACCGCGATAGATTGGCGCCGAATCCAGACTGTACCGTCTGGAATCCCCTAAAATGGGCTTTGTTCTCATGCGCATCAATCGTTCACACGCCAGCGCCAATCGCCCTCGTGAAATATCCGGGATAACCGGGCTTGCGTGTTCTGCCCATGGGTGGCGCGGTGGCGATTATGGTAGCTTTGCCGGCAAATCAACCGCCTTTTTCAACGGAGCTAGTCAACCATGCAACACGGTCGCCCCCACGCTTTTCGACTCCTCGCCGTTTCCCTGGCCGTGACCGGCACGCTGATGATGAGCGGTTGTGGCAACGACGCGCAGGAACGCTACGACGACGCGACCGAAGCGCTGGAAAAGGCGCGCGAGAGCCGCAACGAAGCGCGCGAAAACCTGCAGGCCAAGCAGGACGAACTGCAGGCCCTTCAGGACAAACTGAACAAGGCCGAGGAAAAGCTGGAGGACGCCCGCGAGGATCTTCGGCAGGCCGAGGCCAACGTCAACAAGAATGTGACCGACGAAGTGCTGTTCCGCTCCATCCAGCGCAAGCTGCTCAACGAGGAGCGTTTCGGCGAAGCGGCCATTTCCGTGGGCGTGTCCGACCGGGTCGTGACGCTCACCGGCACCGTCCCCGATGCCAGAACACACAAGGCGGCGCTGAAAGTGGCAAGCGGTCAGTCCGGCGTGAAGGAAGTGGTCGATTTCCTGGAAGTCACCGGCGCCGACGGCAAGCAGAAGAACGGCGGCTCGACGCAGAAGTAGCAGCCCATGTTCACGGTTTCGGCACTGCTGCTGTTCATCCTCGTGATGCTCGGCGGCTCCTGGATGATGATGCAGCTGGTCAATGGTCGGCCCGTACCGCCGCTGGTCAAGCACGGCCACGGCGTGGCCGCGGCGGTGGGCCTGGCGCTGCTGGTCAAGGCGGCCGTGGATACGCGCAGCATGACGCTGTTCCTGTCGGCGGCAATCCTGCTCAGCGGGTTTCTGGGCGGACTACTGCTGTTCGGCTTCGTGTTCCGCGGCCGTCGGACGCCCGGCGCCCTGGTCGTGATGCACGCCTCGCTTGGCACGCTGGGCGTGCTGCTTCTGGCCTACGCAGCCGTCGGCTAGCGGGGCACGCACGGGCCGGCAATCGTCGCCGACCCGACGTGACCCGGGTCCGAACGGCTAGCCGGGCTGCCGACCCGTCTGGACGCCCTTGGGCACCTTTTTCTGAAACGACTTGATGCGCCAGGCGCTTTTCAGCTCGTTGCTCAGGTGCCAGAGCAGCCCGCCCAGCGCCGAGCGCTCCATTTTCGGCTCGTGGCCGCGCCCGATGCGATGGAGCTGGTTGTAGTACCAGCCCATCATGCCGAAGATATTCACCAGCTTGACCGTGAAGGAACTGGAATCGGCCCCCAGCGCGCCGTTGCCCACCTTCAGGTGCTGCTCGTGCTGGGGCAGCGTATCGAGACGACCTTCGAACAGCTGTTTCACCGAGTCCGGCTCGGCCACTACAGGGCGGGCTACGCCGATGAGGTCCAGATCATCGTCGGCCAGCGCCTGCTCCATGACCGCGCGGGACCGGAAGCCGCCGGTCACCATCAGCGGAATACGACAGACCTTGCGCACGGCCTTGGCGTAATCCAGAAAATAGGCTTCCCGGCGCCGGGTACTTTCCGAGCGATCATCCAGGGTTGATTCGCGGCCGCTCTTGCCCGTGAGCACCGGCTGCTCGTAGCTGCCGCCGGATATTTCCAGCAGGTCCAGCGTGCTGTCGTTGAGCCACTCCACCAGCTTCAGGCAGTCATCGAAGGAAAAGCCGCCCTTCTGAAAATCCGCGGAATTGAGCTTGATGCAGACCGGAAACTCCGGCCCCACTGCCGCGCGCACGGCCTTGATCGATTCGAGCAGAAAACGCGCGCGATTCTCAAGCGAGCCGCCCCACTGATCAGTCCGCTGATTCACGACGGGCGACAGGAAGGAACTCATCAGATAGCCGTGCGCCGCGTGCAGCTGCACGCCGGTGAAGCCGGTTTCCTTGGCGACTTTCGCCGCGTAGGCGAAACGCTCTATGTAATCGAGTATTTCGGCCTCCTCGAGCTCGCGCGGCTTCATGTAGCTGCCCAGCGCCTTGAGCTGGACCTGGGAGGGCGCCATGGGCTCCATGGTGACCCACCAGGGCGACTGGCGGCCGGCGTGCGCGATCTGCATCCACAGATGATTGCCGCCCACCGTACCGGCCCGGGCCCAGGCCTTGAGCGCCTCGCGATCCTCGGCGCCGTCGATCGCCACGTTGCCGGGCCGTTCCAGCACCCGCCGGTCAATCTGCACGTTGCCGGTAATCAGCAGGCCGCAGCCGCCGTTCGACCACAATTCGTAAAGATGCTGGTGGCCGGTGGTGGCGTTCAGCTGGCTGTCGGCCAGCCCCTCGGTCATCGCGGACTTGCCAATGCGATTGGGCAGGCTGGCCCCGCAGGGAAGCTGCAGGGGCTGCTGAAGCGGGTCACTCATGATGTTGCGCCTTCTTCGGCTGGAATGAGTCCACGAGCTTACAGCCTGACGCAGCGTGCCGGAAATCCCGGCCCCGCGGGCAACGGCGGATCAGTCGCCGGGCATATGCATGGGGTCGGCGCCCTTGCCGGCGGACGTGTAAATGGCGTGGCTGGCGTGATCGGTCGGCTCCCAGAGCGCCATCGCCCGGCTGACGTGTGCCTCGTCGATCATCTGCCCGCCGTGGCTGACGCAATCCACGAAGGCCGTTTCGGTCACGCGCATCAGCGCGCGGGTGTTGCCGTGCCACGGACAGGCCTTGATCATCTCCCAGGCCGCGTCGGTAATCCCCGGAGCCGGCGTCCAGGTGGTGCACTTGCCCGCCATGCGGTCAAGCGTGGCGGCGAGCACCGCGATCAGGTCCTCGCGACGGGCAGCCAGGTCGGCCAGATGCATGATCATGGCGCCCAGCCGGGCGTGCTCGTCGATGTTGATGGAGCTGATGAGCGTGTCCCAGTTGCGGTTGGAGGCGAATACCACCGCGCAGTTCAGCGGCTGCTTGGCCGAGGCGCCGTAAGGCAGGTACTGGCCGGAGTCGAGCGCTTCCATCAGCACTTCCATGACCGAACCCGACACGCCGTGCGATTCGTCCAGAAAGCACACGCCGTCGCGCGCGTGCGCAAAGGCCCCCGTGCGCGAGCCGGCGCCGGGGAAGGCGCCGGAGACGTGGCCACACAGCAGCGATTTCATGGCCGCCTTGTCGTCGGTGGCTTCCGAGGTGAGATTCACGGTCACGAAGTTGCCCTGCTTGCGGCACAGGTAGAAGTAGTAGGCCAGCGAGGTCTTGCCCGCGCCGGAGCCACCCAGCAGGTAGATGCGGGAGATGTTGTTGGTGGCCAGCGCCCGCAGGTAGGACAACAGACCCCGCAGCTCCGGACTCAGGCAGTAGAAGTACTTGAACTCGAGCGTATCCACTTCGGTGGACACGGGCATGGCGATGGTATTGGTCTCGGTCACGGGCTCGAGCTTGCCGGGCACCGCCGCGGCCACGGCGGCGGGATCGCTGTCCACGATCAGCCGCACGCCGGCCAGGCTGTCGGCCCGGGCCTGCTCGTCCAGCCAGCCGCCGAAGGCCGTCAGGCGATCCGGTCTCAAACCGATGACAAGTACCGGCGTGCCATCCTCGCGGGCCGCCCGGACGCGGTTGAGCTGCTCGACCACCGCGCTGAGCTGATCGGGCGCCAGATACAGCGCAAACACGGCGCGGGCGCGGGCCAGATCCCGCTCGGCCAGCCGGTCCGGCTGCTTGCGAATGACGGGCATCGGCGCTACCGACTGCTCCAGTTCGGCCAGGAAGCGGTCATCCTCGGCGCGGGCGTCCTGCGTCAGGAAAATCAGCTCGCCCTGGCTGGCCTGCGAGTGCTCTGCGTCGTGCGCTTTCTTTTTGCTGCCGAACATGCTGCGAAAGTCTCCCTTCTGGTACCGCGATATGGGGGTGTTATCGGCCATCGGGCGGCAATTCATCAACCCCGCGCGTGAACAGGTCGGGCTGTTCGGTCAGCGACGACAGCGATACCAGCGAGCCGACCTGCATACCCACCAGCCGGACCGGACGGCGTCCGGCCTGCGTTTTCTCCAGCAAGCCCGGCAGCGCCGCGCGCAGCTCGTCGGCGCGGGCCACCGGGCGGCTGAAACGCCGGCTGCGGGTAATTTTGCGGAAATCGGCGTAGGTCAGCTTGAGCGTCACGCCGTAGGCGGCCAGGGCGCGCGTCGACAGGCGCTGCGCGATTTTGTCCGCCATGGGCGACAGGCGTTCCAGCAGCGCCTGCGGGTCCAGCTGATCGGCATCGAACGTGGTTTCCGCGCCAATCGACTTGGCCGGACGATCGGGCTCCACGAGGCGCTCGTCCCGGCCCGCCGCGCGTGCCTTCAGACGCAAACCGTTGCGCCCGAAACGCGCGCGGAGCAAATCGGCATCCGCACGCGCGAGCTCAACGCAGTCTGTAATACCCATCGCCTTCAGCCGCTCTCCGGTGCGCGGCCCGACACCGGGAAGCTTGCTGACCGGCAGTTCGGCCATGACCGCGGCGATTCGCTCGGGCGGGACAACCGTCAGCCCGTCGGGCTTGTTCATGGCAGAAGCCAACTTGGCCAGCAGCTTGTTGCTGGATACGCCGGCCGAGGCCGTCAGCCCGGTCTGATCGAAAATCCGCTGCTTTATCTGTCGCGCAATCAGCGTGGCCGAGCCCTGCAGCTGCTCGCAGCCGGTTACGTCCAGATACGCCTCGTCCAGCGCAAGCGGCTCCACCAGCGCGGTATAGGACAGGAAAATGGCGCGAATTTCGGCCGAAATGGCGCGATAGACGTCGAACCGCGGCCGTACGAAGGCCAGATTGGGGCAAAGCCGCCGGGCGCGGGCGGCCGCCATGGCCGAGTGCACACCGAATGCCCGCGCTTCGTAGCTGGCAGCGGCCACGACGCCACGTCCGTCGGGGTTGCCGCCCACCGCCACCGGCCGTCCGGCCAGCGACGGATCGTCGCGCTGTTCCACCGAGGCGTAGAACGCATCCATGTCCACGTGGATAATCTTGCGCATCAACGCATCTCAGCGCGCGCATCGCGCCAGTTCAGATAAGCCGAAGCGCTCAGCGCCAGCAGATAGCCCGCTACCGTGACGGCATCGGCCAGCCGGGCCTCCGGCTGCCAACCGAGCCATCGCTCGGTCATGTAGACCATGTACGATGGCGGTAGCTGCGTTGCCCCCTGCGCGCTCAGTACCTGATAATGCCAGTCGGTGAGCGGGCAGTAGCCAATGCCATGGAACAGGCCCAGCACCGTCCAGCTCAGCCCCGTTGCCAGCAACAGCAGCAGATTGGCGCGCCGGGTTCTGCGCGCCACCCACCCGAGCATGTTGAACAGGATCACGACGCTGTGAAGGACGATAAACAGCAGATCAAGTGGCCCGTAGATCACGCCACGGCCTCGCGGCTGCCGCTGTCCGTCCATACCCTTTTCATGCGGGCAGATTATGCCTGCCGGACACGGCCGCCGTCGGCATGAGCGAGAACATCGTCGGGCTGGATATCGGATTCGGCTTCACCAAGGCCAGCAATGGCCACCGGCAGTGGTTGTTCAAATCGGTGGCCGGCCGGCCACCCGAGAACATGCCGCCGCTCACGCGCGCCGTGGCCGGCGAAGACTTCTACACGCAGGATATCGAACTGGACGGCGAGCGTTACCTCGTGGGCGAGAGCGCCGAACGATTCGCGCCGCAGCGCGCCGCTGCCCTGGAGCAGGAGGATCTGCTGAAAATCACGGCGCGACCCTGCGGGCTCGCCGCGCTGGCCCGGATGGCCGCCGGGAACGGTCCCATCAGCGTGGTCACGGGCCTGCCGGTCAGCTATTTCAGGGACTACCACCAGAAACTGGCCCACTTGCTGCTCGGCTGGCACGAGATTGCCTGCAGCGATGGCCACTCAGGCCGTATCAGCCGGCGCTTTCACGTGGAGCGTATTCGCGTCATTCCGCAGCCCTTCGGGTCGGTCTACGCGCTGCTGCTCAACGATCTGGGCCGCGTTGTCCGGCCCGCACTCACCCGTCAGCGGCTGGGCGTCGTCGACGTGGGCTATCGCACCGCCGATTTCTGCATCTGCGACCAGACCCGGTTGGCCGACGAGGGCCTGGGCAGCAGTGACGAAGGCATGTTCGGGGCCTACCAGCGCATTGCCGACGCCATCGAGCAGGCCAGCGGACGGCGAATCGAACTGTTCCGGCTACACGAGGCCATTGCGGCCGGGTCGATCACCGTGGACGACACGGTGTTTGATCTGAGCGGCATCTGCTCGCGCGAGTTCGCTCGCCTGGCCGCCACGCTGGGCACGCGGCTGCGGAAACTCTGGGATATGGAGCACGACCTGGACGGCGTCGTGATTACCGGGGGCGGCGGCGCGGTGCTCGAACCCTATCTGCGCAAGGTTCTGCCCGGCCGCATCATCGGCTCGAAAAAAGCCGCAGACGCCCGCCTGGGCAATGTCCGCGGCTACTGGCGCTACGGCGTGCAGCTCTGGCAGAGTTGAGCTGCGCCCGCGCAGGCGCGGTTTCAGCGATACTTGTGAAAATGCAGCTGGCCGCGGCGGTCGCGAGTGTAGTAGCCGCCGTGCGGGGGGTAATGAAACTGTCCGCCCTGCCAGCCGGCCGGCGGGCCGCCGTACTGGAAGAAACCGCTACCGTAGGACCGCCCGTAGCCGCCGCTCCAGCCTCGCTGCTGGCCGCGATAATGGCCGTAGGGCCGCTGCCCATAGCGCTGGCCCCGGTAATGTCGCGAGCGCCCATCATGGCCGCGCCGGTGGTGCTGCGGATGCTGCCCCTGATGTCCAAAGCGTTCATGGAGCCCGTAGCGTGAGCTGTTATCGTAAAACCCGCCGCGCTGTCCGGCGGTGGCGGCCGAAACGCCCGCCAGCACCAGATACAGCCCGCCGATCAATACTATGCGATAGCGGTTCATACTCGACTCCTGCACCCATTCGGTTGAGGCTTACATCATCTACACCCGCCCTGAATTGATGCTGAATTTCTCGTTCAGTATTGGTTCAGTGGCCATCGCCTACCGTGGCTCCCGACATCGCAACAGGGTGTAATGCACGCCCGGCATCTTGAGGAGTCAGACATGCGCAGAATCATAGCAACAACTTTTCTTGGCGCGACCCTGGCCAGCCCGATGGCGCTGGCCGGCCCGGACATGGACCCCATATTCAACGTGACGCCCATTGCCGGCCAGCCCGCGCAGAACTGCTTCGAAACCGCCGGGCAAGACCGCAATATCGTCACGCGCGGCGCCACCAGCACCGCCGGCCAGACCATTATCGGCGGCGTGCTGGGTGCTGCAGTGGGCAACCGCTTCGGTGACGGCAGCGGCCGCGACATCGCCACCGGTGTGGGCGCCGCAGCTGGCGCAGCCGCGGGCGCCTGGAACGCCAACCGCATGGAGCAGGCCCGTATTCGCGAGTGCCAGCAGGGCGCAAGCTACGCCAACAACGGCGGCGGCAACTATGGTGCCGGCAGCAGCGCCGACTATGGCCAGACCTACGGTAGCGGCGGTTACGACGGTCGCAATCCCGGCTACGGCAGCACTCTGACCAGCGGCAGCTCAGGTGGCGGTTACGTCACCGACTACCAGGGTCGCTGATCGGCCCGGAGCACTACTGAACGAGCGAAATACGCGGGTTACAATGCGGTCATCAACGCGAAACATGACAAACACCATGTTCAACAAGCTTGTCATGCCGATTGCATGCGCCCTGGGGCTGGTCCTCGGGGGCACGGGGCACGCCCAGGTGCTGAACCTGGGTGCGTCCGCGGCAACGGGCCGCGTGGATGTGCAGCTGGTGGAGAACTTTGCGCCGAAACCCTCGCGTTCGCTCCAGTCCCGGCCCGGCCTTTCGCCGGCGGAAGCCGCGCGGGAAGCCGTGGACAAACGCGGCGGTGGTCGCGTGCTGTCGGTGTCGCTCGATCGCAGCGGCGGGTCGGCCATCTACAAGGTCAAACTGATCCGGAACGGCACGGTGGAAATCGTCAGCGTTCCGGCGCAGTGACAGGAGCCGTCAGACATGCGCGCCTTGATCATAGAAGACGATCCCGACCTGCGTGAGCAGGTCACTGCCCAGCTCAGGGCGGAAGGGTTTGCCGTGGACAGTACCGGCGACGGAGAGGAAGGCCTTTTCTTCGCCGAGGAATATCCCATCGACGTGGCCATTATCGATCTGGGCCTGCCGGGCATTACCGGCATGGAAATCATTCGTGAGGCCCGCTCGCGCGGCCGCAGCTTTCCCATTCTCATCCTGACGGCCCGCACGCGGTGGCAGGACAAGGTGGAGGGACTGGAAGCCGGCGCCGATGACTATGTCGTCAAGCCCTTTCAGCCCGAGGAGCTCATGGCGCGCGTGCAGGCGCTGGTGCGGCGTTCGCGCGGCTGGGCGCGGCCCCTGCTCGAGTGCGGGCCGATCAGCCTGGACACCGCCCGGCAGCACGTGACCGTCAGCGGCCGTGCGGTGGAGCTGACCGCCTACGAGTACAAGGTGCTCGAACACCTCATGCTGCACGCCGGCGAAGTGGTCTCGAAAACCGAACTCACCGAACACATCTACGAGGAAGACGCCGAGCGCGACAGCAACGTCATCGAGGTGTTCATTCGCCGGCTGCGTCAGAAACTGGACCCCGAAGGCGCCGAGCAGCCCATCGAGACCCTGCGCGGCCGCGGCTATCGGCTCAGCTACGACCCGCCTGCCCGGCAGGCCGCTCACTGATTGCCACGCTATCGGGCGAGATCGGCGGTCTGTAATCTGGCCGCATGAATTCGCTTCGCGCCCGTCTCATTGCCGCGTCCGGGGTGGTCCTCATGGCGTTCGTGGCCTTCACCGGCCTGGCGCTGGAGCGCGCCGTGCGCGAGCGGGCGCAGCTGGCCCAGCGCGACAAGATGCAGGGCCTCATCTATGCCCTGCTCGGCAACGCCGATATCGACAATGCCGGCCAGTTCGGCCTGCCGCCCGGGGAGTTGCCCGAGGCGGCGCTGACGCGCCCGGAATCGGGCCTGTACGCCATGGTGCTGGACGGCGAGCGGCAGCCGGTGTGGCGGTCGCCGTCGCTGCTTGAACCGGTGTCCATGCAGCAGTTGCCCGCCGTGGGCGAAACCCTGTACGCCCGCACGCAAAGTCCACGCGACGAAGAACTCATCACGCTGGCCTTTGGTATCCGCTGGGTGGTCGACTCGGGTGACGACTATCGCTACACCCTGATCGTGGCGGAAGACGCCACGCCCCTGCGCCAGCAGATGCAGCGGTTTCGCGGCGTGCTGTGGCTGTGGCTCGTCGTAGCGGTCGTCATTCTGCTGCTGCTGCAGACCGTCATCCTGCGCTGGGGCCTGTCGCCGCTGCGGCGCGTGAGCCGATCGCTGGCCAATATCGAAAGCGGAGAAAAATCGCGCATCGACGGCGACTACCCCGACGAAATCCAGCCGCTGGTGAACAATCTAAACGCCATGCTGGCCAGCGAGCAGCAGCGTCTGAAGCGATACCGCAACGCGCTGGGCGACCTGGCGCACAGCCTGAAGACGCCCATTGCCGTGCTCAGAGGCCTATCGGTAGACAAGACGCTGCCCGACGAGCACCGGCGTCAGCTTGATCAGCAGGTGGGCCGCGTCAACGAGATCGTCGATTATCAGCTGCAGCGGGCTGCCGCGGCCGGCAAGCGGGCGCTGGCCCCGCAGCTGGCCCTGGCGCCCGTCGTGCAGAAGATGGCGGGCGCACTGCGCAAGGTCTATCGCGAAGAGGGCACGCGCTTCGCGATCGATATTCCCGCGGACATCAGCCTGCCGATCGACGAAGGCGATTTGACGGAGGTACTCGGCAATCTCATGGACAACGCGGCCAAGTACGGCGGCGGTCGGGTTCGCGTCAGCGCCAGCCGCAAGCGCGGGCAGGTCGATATCATGGTGGACGACGATGGCCCGGGATTTCCGGAAGACGCCGAGAAATTGCTGCTGCGCGGGGCGCGCGCTGATTCGCGCCGCGAAGGCCAGGGCATTGGCCTGTCGGTGGCCGCCGAAATCGTGGAGGCCTGCAACGGCCGGCTTGCTCTGGGGCGCAGCGATGCAGGTGGCGGCCGCGTGGCGCTGTCCTTCGCCACCCACTGAGGCGCCGGTCTTTGCGGCAACAGCGCTTGCGTTTACCCTTTGACGGGCTCGCGTCGGCGCCGCCGCCCCGGGCCGCCAAAATTCCCACAGCAAGGCAGGCATGGAAACCGATTCACAACCCGAACTTCATCTTGATCCGGAATCGCTGGACCCGCAGGCGCTGGCGCCCCAGACCTATCACAAGGTTGTCAGCCCGGCGCTGAAGGTCTGCGCCGACGTGGCGGCCGAGCGCAACGATCCGACGCTGGCGGCCGATATGCCGAGTATGCTGGCGCTGGTACACGTCATTGAATTCTTCCGTGAGCTGCATGATGAAACGGATGCCGAACAGGAAGAGCGGCTGCGACAGGCCGCCGCCTCGGCCTGCGTGATGGTACTGCGTGAAAGCGGACTGGACGACAACGCCACCGGGCAGTGCCTGGCGGCGCTGGAAGCGGCCTACGCACAGCTGGCTACGCACGATGTTTTCAGCAGCGCCCGCTACGCGTTGACCGAGGCCTGGGACCTGCTGAATCAGGACAGGCGCGAACCGGCCCTCGAAACCATCAAGGGGGCCGTGGTGCGCATCGTCATGGCCATCGATGCCTGGCAGGAAAAACGACATTAGAACGGAGCGCGCCAATGCGCGCTTGAACGACACCGAAGAGGAGATGACATGTCCGACAAAAGCCTGATCGACGACTGCCGCGACCGGATAGACCAGCAACGCGTGGGCGAATGGATGCAGGTCACCCAGGACATGGTGAACCTGTTCGCCGACGCCACCCACGACCATCAGTGGATCCACACGGACCCGGAGCGAGCGAAAAAGGAATCGCCCTTTGGCGGTCCGGTCGCCCACGGTTTTCTGACGCTCTCCATGGTGCCGGTGCTCATGGGTGCGCAGGATGAGCACGAGCCATTCCTGCCGCCCGCCAAACTCATCGTGAACTACGGCCTGAACAAGGTCCGCTTCCCGGCAGCCGTGCCGGTGGATGCCCGAATCCGCGGCGTCAGCGTGATCAAGCAGGTCGAAGAGATCGCTGGCGGCGCCCAGGTCATCGCGCAATGCAGCGTGGAAATCGACGGCGGCGAGAAGCCGGCCTGCGTCGCGGAAGTCGTCTTCCGCCTCTTTTCCTGACCGGGCACCCATGCGTAATCGCCGGCTGATCATCCTTCTGGCGCTGCTGCCGGTGCTGGCCGGCTGCGTGGTGGTCGTCAGTTCCCCGTTCTCGGCGTTCGGTTCCGATCCCGGGCTGCAGGAAACCGTGGTCGACGGCGAGGGTGACGCCAAGATCCTGCTGCTGGACATTTCGGGCTTCATCAGCGACGAACCCACCAGCCGGGCCCTCGGCCTGATCCAGGAACGCTCCATGCTCGATCGGGTCGCCGAGGAGCTGGACACGGCGGCCGAGGATGAGGACATACGCGCGGTGGTGCTGCGCATCAACAGCCCCGGCGGCGGCGTCACCGCCAGCGACGAGATCTATCATCGTCTGCGCCGCTATCACGAAGCCACCGGCGTACCGGTCATCGCATCCCTGGGCAGCGTGGCGGCATCCGGCGCCTATTATCTGGCCTGCGCCGCGCAGCACATCATGGCGCATCCGACCAGCGTTACCGGCTCGGTTGGCGTGATCATCGTCGGCGTGAACGTGGCCGGACTGATGGACAAGCTGGGCGTCGCCAACCAGACCTATACCACCGGCAGCCACAAGGACATGCTGTCGCCGCTGCGCGAAACGCGGCCGGAAGAGGCCGAGATCGTGCAATCGGTCCTGAACGACCTGTTCGCCCGGTTCAAGCAGGTGGTTCGCAGCCGCGGCGACAAGCTCGACGAGCAGGCCTGGCCCGACATCATCGACGGCCGCATATTCTCGGCCGAACGCGCCCGTCAGATCGGCCTGACCGACGCCACCGGCCGGCTTCAGGACGCCCTGGATCAGGCTCGCCGCATGGCCGGCGTGGACGAGGCCCGGGTCATCATGTATCACCGCGAGGGCGCGGCGGTGCGTACCGTCTACTCGCGGCTGGCGGATGCGCCGGAAGCCGCTCACGCCGGGCTGCCCGATTTGCCGCTCACGTCCGCACCGCGGCTCAGTCCGGGGCTCGCGGCGACGCCTCAGTTTCTGTATCTGTGGCAGCCGGGTCTGTAGTCGGGCCGATATCCGGCTTACCGGTCAGATGCAGGATCGACTGCTTGATATCCGGCCCCAGCAGCCGGAGGGAATATTCCGCGAACTCGTCAATGACGGGTTCGATGCGGATATCCGCGCCGTCGATGTGCAGCAGACCCAGGCGCTGCATGATCTGAAGATGATTCCGGAACAGCCTTAGATCGAAGAACTCCGGACTGTTGCGACCGGTCAGAATGGCCATCCGCTCGGCCATGAGCTGACACTGTCGCTCGAAGGCGGCGCGTGGGATATGGCCGTCATCCACGCGGTCACGCGCCAGCAGCACGGTCGTCATGCTGTAGCGCTCGAGCGACTCGCGGGTAATGCGCGCCAGGCTGATCAGCGCCGAAAATTCCGCGGTGCCGGCGGCCGGACGGCTGAGCGTGTCCGGGCCGTCCTGCTGCAGCAGCCCCTGCGCCACCATGGCGGCCAGCACCGATTCCAGCACGTCCGCTATAGCGTCGTCGCCCCACCGCAGAAACAGCTCGGACGCCAGCAGCGGATAAAGCCGCCGGGACTGCTCCAGCACCATGGCCCGTGGCCGCTGCGCGGCGTGCGAAAAGAAGTTGGCAATAAGCGAGGGCAGCGCCAGCAGGTGCATGGCGCTGTTGCGCGCGTAGGTCAGCAGTACGGCCTGGCGCGGGTCCACGGTCAGCACGTCGCCCCAGGCATGGGGAATGCGCTCCA
Source organism: Salinisphaeraceae bacterium (assembly GCA_002683405.1). Taxonomy (GTDB): domain Bacteria; phylum Pseudomonadota; class Gammaproteobacteria; order Nevskiales; family Salinisphaeraceae. The sequence continues at coordinate 85,949 of NYTH01000030.1, forward strand.
GCCGGGCCAGCGGCTCCGCCTCGGCCAGCATGGCGCCGCCATCGGTGGTCGTCAGTTCGCTGTCCGGGCTGTACGGGCAGTCTGTCAGCAGACGGGCAAACAGCCCGAGCGTATTGATCATCTCGCTTTCAAGCACGGCCTTCTGTGGACTGCCGAGCAGGACCAGCGCCACCAGAGCGGTGGAACTGGGCACCGCGCTGGCGTTGATGCGGCACATGGTCTCGTGCGCCAGCGCGTCGACCAGCGTGGCGCTGTCCGGCGACCCGTCGGAAGACGCGCCATGGCGGGCCGCGAATTCCGCCAGGTGAATCGGTTCGCCGAACGACAGATAGGCCCGGCCGTATTTTCTGCGCAAGATGCGCGCGCTGCTGCGCAGCAGATCGGTCATCCCCTCCTTCTTCTTGCCGCCGCCCCGCAGCTCGTCGAAATAGCTGTTGACCTCCATTACCCGGTCATAGCCGATGTAGACCGGCACGATGGCTACCGGCAGATCCCGATGCCGCAGATGGCTTTCGACAATCATCGAGAGCAGCCCGGTGCGGGGTTCGAGCAGCCGACCGGTACGGCTGCGCCCGCCCTCGGGAAAGAACTCTACCGACTGCCCCCGGCCGATCAGCGCGTCCACATAGCCGCGAAACACGGCCGTATAGAGCTTGTCGCCCCCGAAACTGCGGCGCAGGTAAAAGGCCCCGCAGCGGCGCAGCAGGCCGCCCACCGGCCAGAAATTGAGATTGATACCCGCGGCAATCTGCGGCAGGGCAAAGCCCTCCACGTAGAGCACGTAGGAGGCCAGCAGGTAATCCATGTGGCTGCGGTGGGCGGGCAGGAATACCAGCGCCGTCTGCTGCGCGGTGCCCCGCAGACGCTGCAGATGCCGCACCTCGATACCGTCGTAAATGCGGTGCCACAGCCAGCGCAGCATGCGCAGCATGAAGCCGATGGCTATCTTGGAATAGTCCGCCGCAATCTCGTCGGCATAGCCCCGCGCCCGCTGCCGCGCGCTGGCCAGCGGGATATCCTCGGCGCGGGCCGTACGCTCGATCGCCGCCTGGACGGCCGGCTCGGCGAGCAGCGCATTGATGATCTGCGTGCGCTGCGACCAGGGCGGCCCGAGCGTGGCCGCCCGCTGCCGGCGAAAGTGCTCGCGCAGCACCCGCTTGAGCTTGCGGGCGCCGTGATCGGGGTTTTCGTCGCCGGCGATCACAGCCCGATAATCAAGCGGCTGGCCCATATTCACGAGAATGTTCCGGCCCTGGGCCAGTATGATCAGCGCCTTGCGCAGCCGGCCCGGCCGCACGCTGTCCGTGAAGAGGATGCGCAGCAGCGAGGTTTCGTTGGACGGGTCGCGCCCCCAGAACACCGACACCGGCAGGATCTGCACCGCATAGCCGGGCTCGCGCAGACCGCGCTCGACCATGCGGCGCAGTTCGGCCCGCGGCGGCTCGCCGGGGGCCGGCAGGCCGATGACGATGGCCCGCTGCGGCGTGGGCAGGCGATTGTGGCTGAGCTGCGGACGCGGCAGGCCGTGCCGCGCGCAGGCGGCTTCCAGGGCCAGCCAGTCACTCACGCTGCCGGACGGCAGCAGATAGCACAGCGGCTGATCGGGATCGAGCTTGAGTTCGCTCAGCTCACCGGGCGTGACGAGAATGCCCATCCACAGCCGCAGGGGCCAGCGGATCAGCCAGGTAAACAGCGCGGCCAGTCGGCCCAGCCAGATCCGGGGCGCCATCATGCGCGGCTAGCCCGGACCGCGGCTGACGAACAGGCGGGTAAAGTCGCGTATGCGTGAGCCGACCCCGCGCGCGAAGCGGGTGGGCCACCCGCGGTGCCGGGCATGCAGACGATCGGCCGCCGTGGCCAGTTCCGGGGCGAAACGCACCTTGAGCTTGGCCATGGCGTTGCGATCAGCCACGCAGAAACGCGCGAAGATCCAGTTCCAGACGACATTCCAGCGCCCGCCCCGCCGCACGCGGGCGACGAAATCGACGATATAGGGCTGCTCGCGATCGTCCACGAGGATGTTGCTGGGCGAGCGCAGATCGCAGTGCGCCACCCCGCGCGCGTGCATGCTGCGCAGCAGCGAGTCGAGACGCTCAAAGGCTGGGGCTCCCGGCTGTACACGCTTCCAGGGCTGGGCCGGCACGTACTCCATGATCACGCCGTAGCGGTCAATCCGGCGCAGCAGCGCGGGGATGCCGCGAATGCCCTGCAGCTGACGCAGCGCCTGCGCTTCCCGGCGAATCAGCAGCGGCCCGAGCACCCGCGCAAACCAGCCGCGCTGACCGCCGTAGTCCTTCAGCACGGCCCGCGCCGGGCCGCAGGCAAGCAACACCACGGCCGGTTCGGTGCCGCCCGGCTTGCGAAAGTGATGAACGCCCAGGCCGGACAGCTCGCGACGGTCCGCCGCCAGTATCCGGGCAAGCCCTTCGGCTTCGGTCATGGTGCCTATTCGGTGTCGTAGAAATCGTCGTCGTACTGCACTTCGATCTTCTCCGGCGGTACGTCCCCGTCGTAGACCTTGTCGAGCCGGTCGCTCAGATAGGCATCGCGCACGAAGATATAGGGGTCAAACGACTCGTAAACGGCCTGATCAAGACCAAGCAGGCTGGCCCGCAGGTCGATGAAATAAAGCGCGTAGAGCGAGTAGCGGACCGCTTCGTCCTGGATGTAGCTCATGGGATTGGTGAAGCCGTCGGCCACCTGGCCAATGGCGTCGCGTCCCGTACTGGGCCCGAGAAACGGCAACACGAGGTAGGCGCCCTGCCCCAGCCCCCAATAGCCCAGGGTCTGGCCGAAATCCTCGTCGTTCCTGGGCACGCCCCAGTAGCTGGCCACGTCAAACAGGCCCGCCACACCGAAAGTGGTGTTGATCAGGAAACGGCCAATGTCGTTCACGGTCTGCCCCGGCTTGAGCTGCAGGATATCGTTCACGATGGTGATGGGGTAGCGGATATTCGTGAAGAAATTCCCGATGCTCTTTTCCACCGGGTCCGGCGTGACCTTCCGGTAGCCCTTCGCCAGCGGGCGCACGGCATACCGGTCGGCCGTGTCGTTGAACTTGTAGATGCCGCGGTTGACCGATTCGAAGGGATCCTGTGGATCACCGGGCGGAGAGTGGGCGCAGCCCAGCAGGAGGGTGGTGGCCGCCACGGCGATTCCGGCCCGCAAGGAAATGGAAAACATCGAATAACTCCCTGATTCTCCGCCTGCTCGGGCGGCTCTTGCACAGCAGCGCCCATTCTACTGGTTCGCAGGTGTCTCGCGCCTCCCGTCTTCGAGGCCGCTGTTATGATTCGCCTTTCTTCCCGGGGCAGACCCATGTCGATGAATCAGGACGCGGTGCGGCGGCTGCCGGTGGACCTCATCCAGCCCGGCCTGTATCAGGCTCGCCGGCATTTCAACGAGTCCGCGCTGGCCGAGCTGGCGCGCTCGGTGGCCGAGTCGGGCGTGGTTCAGCCGGTAGTCGTGCGCTCACGCGGCGAGAACGGCTACGAGCTGCTGGCCGGGGAGCGCCGCTGGCGCGCGGCCCAGCTGGCGGGGCTGTACGAATTGCCCGCCATCGTCCGCGATGATCTGTCCGACGCCGAGGCCGCCGTGCTCGGCCTGATCGAGAACCTGCAGCGCGAATCGCTCGGGCCGATGGAAACCGCGCGAGGTCTGGACAGCCTTTGCCGTGAACATGGGCTGACGCATGACGCCGCAAGCGAGCGCATCGGCAAGTCCCGGACCTACGTAACCAATTTCCTGCGACTGCTGCGCCTGGCACCGGAAGTGCAGGGCCTGATTGATGACGGTCAGCTCACGCTGGGCCACGCCAAGATTCTGGCCGGCATACCCGAGGCCCGCCAGGTGGGCTTTGCCCGCCTTGCGGCGCGGCGCAAGCTGTCGGTTCGGGCGCTCGAATCCCACTGGCGCAAGGATCAGAACCGCAATGAGCAGCAGGTGGCGGGCGATACCGCGGCCAGCCGCGAAATGGCCGCGCTTGAGCAGCGTCTGTCCGAGCACCTGGGTAATCAGGTCCGGATTCGCTTTGATCCGGAGCGCCGCGACGGCGAAATCCGCGTGGGCTTTCACGATCTTGACGAGTTCGAGGGGCTGCTGGCGCGATGGGGCTTTGACGCACAGGGCTGACCGAGGCCGCAGCCGTGTCCCGTGAAGTCATTCACAGGGTCTGGGCACAACACTGTGGATAACTCGCGGCCAGGCCGGCCAAGTCCCCGTCATCGCGGGCCAGGCTGCTCAATGGACAATAATTAACCAGCCGGTATGGCGCAGCCCAGCAGGATGTCGCGGTCACGGAAATCGTCCAGCATGACCACGCCGGCCTCCACGATCGGCTGCTCATCGGGGTGGCCCAGCTCCTGCGCGATACGGCGCAGACAGTGGCGCCCCGTTTGGCCCGGGTCCTGCTCGATCAGCCGCAGCAGTGCTGCCGTCACCGCGTTGAGTTTCATGAAGCGGACGCGATCGCCGCGATCGCGGTACACCACCAGCCAGGTGGGCGTGTCCGGCGGGGTGTCGGGTCGATAGTCGGCCGTGATCTCGTGCACCGGGTAGCGATACTCGAGGTTGTAGACGAACGGCGAGAGCACCGGCTGACCGGTCAGCAGATCGCCCTGGCGCTGAATGGCCGCCCAGTCGATGTCGGCATCGGCCAGCTGCAGCTTCATTTCCACCCATTCGAAGTGGGCCAGTTCCAGCATGAATGGCGGATCCTCCGGCCGGGGCTCGCGTTCCTGTTCGAGATAGGCCCGGAATTCGGCCGGTATGTCGTAGAACTGCGGGCCGTGCGATTCGTGGCGGGCATAGTAGTCGCGCACCAGCCGGGTCCAGCCGGATTCGTCGTAAAGCGACCGCAGTACCGGAAAGGCATTGGCCAGATAGCCCGTGACGTTGTTGAAGAACAGATTGCGGTAGATCGCCATGCGGCGGTCTTCCACATCGTCAGGCGCCGGCTGGTTATCGGGATCACGGATGTGCGCGGCAAACCGGTATTGGGTTCGCTGAAAGGTCGGCAGGGTTTCGTCGCTGTCTTTGCCCATGGCGGTCAGTCGGGAGCGGTGAAGAAATGGCGCGGCTTCACGATACCGCGGCCTGCGCCTGGATACGACGGGCCGCCCAGAAGTCCAGGCTAAGGTAGCGGCCCGCCCCCGTGAAGAATAGCGTCAGCAGCATCACGAAATAGGTGGCGGCGAATTCGATACCGTTGTTCAGCACGGCGAAACTGCCCTGCTCGGTCAGCCAGTCATACTGGCCGTGCGTGCGCAGCAGCTCCCGGGCCTGATCCAGCCGCAGCGCGGCCGCCTGGGCGTCGGCACAGTTGAAAAGGCAGAAGGACGGATCGGCAATGGCCTGCCAGCCGTTTTCCCAATGCACGGTGAACAGGGCCACCAGCATGGTAATCATGAGCGGAATGGCAAACAGCCGCACGAAGCCGCCCAACAGCAGCGCGATGGCGCCCAGCACCTCGGTGTAGGCCGCCAGCGCCACCATCACCCACGGCATGGGCAGCCCCAGGCCCCACTCGGCGTTACCGAACCAGGCGACCGTGTTTTCGTTCGGCAGCCAGCGATCGTTGAGCTTGCTTGTGCCCGCCAGCCAGAACACCGGGGCGAGATAAAGCCGCAGAGCCAGCGGCGCAAGAAAATCAAGGCCGCGCGATTTGTCCAGCAGCGCCTTGAGCCGATGTAGTACAGGCATGAACGATTCCCCGGTTCTGTCACGTGGCAACGACCGTGCGGCCGTTGATGAATACGCAGATACAGACCGGGCCGCCGCCCGATGGCTTATCGGTATCAGCCGCTCAGCCCGGCGGACGTCACAGCGGTGTTGGCTGGCTGATGACGCGCCTGGATGCCGCGAATCGTTTCGACTTCGCCAAGCAACTCGTTCAGGGGGGGGATATTGAAATCACGCTCAAGCAGCGTGGGAAATACGCCGTAGCGGGCATAGGCGTGGTCGAGCAGCGACCACACCGGATCAATCACGTCGGCGCCATGGGTATCGACGCGCAGATCCTCGGCCTCCTCGTGATGGCCGGCGATGTGGGCATAGGCGATGCGCTCTCCGGGAATCGCGTCCAGATAGGCAAAGGGGTCAAAGCGGAAATTGACGCTGTTGACGTAGATGTTGTTCAGATCGAGCAGCAGATCGCAGTCGGCTTCTTCGACCACGGCGTTGAGAAACTCGATTTCGCTCATCTGTGCATCCGGCGTGGCATAGCAGGACACGTTCTCCACCGCGATGCGCCGCTCCAGCGCGTCCTGAACGCGGCGAATACGGTCGGCCACGTAGCGCACGGCCTCATCGGTGTAGGGAATCGGCATGAGATCGTACAGATGCCCGTCGTCGCTGCAGTAGGACAGATGCTCCGAGTAGTAGCGAATCCGGTGGTGGTCCAGAAATTCGCGCACACGGGAGACGAAGCCCATGTCCAGCGGCGCCGGACTGCCCAGCGACAGAGAAAGACCGTGGGTGACGAAGTCGTAGCGCTCGGTCAGCTTTTCGAACAGCCGCTTGCGCGTGCCGCCCAGGCCAATCCAGTTCTCCGGCGCAACCTCCAGAAAGCCCACAGCCGATGGCTGGGCATCTGCAAGCGGGCCCAACAGGGCCCGCCGCAGACCCAGACCAGCACCCTGAACGCAGTAATCACGCGTTGCGTCAGTTGATGCGGTCATTGCTTCTCCTTTAGAGAATCAGCGATTGGGTTTTAGCCCTTGTCGCCGCCGCAGGAGCCTTCGCCACCCTTGTCGCCGCCACAGGAGCCTTCACCGCCCTTGTCGCCACCACAGGAGCCTTCGCCGCCCTTCTCGCCGCCGCACTTGCCTTCACCACACTTGCCTTCGGCAAGAATCACGGTGCTGCTGGTGCCGGAGATCTCCTCCGCCTGAAACGGGTTGCTGTTGCCCGCCGACGCCATGCCGGCAAACGTCACCGTGGCGGCAAACGCCGTGCCCAGCGCAATCGAAAGCGGCTTGTAATCGGATTTCTTGTCCATCTCCATATCCTCTTGGGGTTGTGTTGGGGGTTTGCCCCCCGGCTAGAAAACCGCATGAGGCGACCAGACGCTCCGGTCGACTCATAGTATCTCGTACGTTCTATTGGACCCGGTGGTTTCAATTCAGCTTTCAGTATCCGGCGAAGTCCTTGTCTCCAGCAGTCTTTTCAACGCGGCCGGCTCGAATTGCGGCGCCGAACAGCGCCGCGCCTCGCAATAGTAGCCTGCGGGCTGCGGCAGGTTCGGGTAGGCCACATCGTCGTGCATCAGCGGCCCTTCACTCCGGTCCCACCACTCCAGCCGCCGGTACCAGCCGGGCTGGCGCAGCAGCACGTCAAACAGGGCCTGCGCGACCGGAGCTTTACTGTCGCCGACCACCGTGGCGTGAACGGGCGGGCGATGCAACTCGTCCGCGGCCAGGATAATCCCGGATTCGTCGATACGATCCAGCGCCACAGCCGGCCGTACGAGATGCCTCATGGCCACCGCCGCACCCCGTTCGAAGCGCGACTGACCGCTGTATCGGGCCAGCAGATTGAAAAACCGGGCGGCCGAGATGTTGTCGTCGGTGTCGATGCTGGGCGCCATGGGGCCCACGGTGTCCGCTGCGCCGCTATACCCGCCGGATGGCTGCCGGAAATGCTGCAGAATGAATGCGCCGGTCGACACCGCGCGGGCGAGCATCTCCCGCTCGGCGGTGGCGGCGTACAGCGCCAGCCAGGCGCGCGCCATGGCCAGGTTGTCCGCCAGATGCAGCGTCCGGTCGCCCGCCTGATGGACGTACCCCTCACCCTGCCGCAGATTGGCCTGCACCCAGCTCGCCGCATCGCGCGCCAGCGTCAGCGCCCGTGACTCGCCGGTCGCCGCGTACCACAGCGCAAGGCCCTCAATGGCCATGCCGTTGTGCTGCGCGTAGCGCTGTCGATCGATGCGGGGCATGCCGCGCGCGCGGCGCCCGGCATCGTCCAGCGCGAAGAAGTCGTGCGCCTTGGTGCCGGGATTCAGGTCGGCATCCTGACTGGCAAAGAACGCGCCTTCATCGCTGCGCAGGAACTCGTCCAGATAGCGCACTACCGCCCGGCCGGTCTGCCGGTATCGCGGCTCGCCGAACTGGGCATAGGCCTGACTGTAGATGCGCAGAAACGCCGCCTGCGTGCGCATGATCTTTTCGTAGTGGGGCCGCGTCCACACGCCGTGCGTGGAGTACTGGTAGGCGCCGCCCCAGACCGGGTCGATGAGCGCCATGGCGGCATCCAGCGTCTGCCGGGCGCGGTCGGCGGCCTGGTCATCGCCCTCGCGCGCAAGCTGCAGATCCAGCTCCACGCTGTCGGGGTCCAGGAAACGTTGCGCCAGATCCAGACCGCCGTTGCGGTCATCGTGGGCGCGCAGGTGCTTGTCCATGAGCCTGGCGCGAAGGCCGACGGGCAGTGACGAGCCGTCAAGGCCTGACGCGGCCGGCGGGCCCGAAGCTTCGGCCGCGGCGACGGGCTGGCCAGGCCCGCCCGCACTCAGCACGCGATCCAGCACGGCGTTGAACTCGTCCGCAGGGATATACCCGGCCCGCTTGACCAGCTCTCGCCCGTCCGGGGCGATCCAGATCTGCGCCGGCCAGCCCCAGGCGCGGTAGCGGTCCGCCAGGGAAGGCACGGCGTCGTGATCGGCCCGGACGGGAATGAATTCGTTGTTCAGGCGCTCGACCACGGCCTCGCGGGCAAAAGTCTGCTGATCCATCACGTGGCACCAGTGGCACCACACCGCTTCCAGATACAGATAGATCGGACGGTTCGCCTCGCGCGCCTGGGTGAACGCCGCCTCGTTCCAGTCACGCCACTGGATGCCGTCCCGGTCAGCGGCGGCGCCAGCCGTTGCGCCGCCGGCCAGCCATGCCGCCGCGGCCACCAGACTAAGGGTGCTACGCATCATCATGGGCATGCATACGTGTAAACAGGTCCCGGCGGATGTGCCGGTCGATCGACCGGCGCAAAGCGGCCACGCACAAAAAAGCCGGCGCGAGGCCGGCTTTCCGTGTTTGTCGGGCCGTTGTCAGTCCAGCTTGAGCAGGTCGAGCGGGCCGTCCTGCCGGCTGTAATACTCGGCCAGCGCCTTGAGCTGCCCGTCACTCATGTCCTTGACCTGGCCGGCCATGATGGCGTTATTGCGCTTGCCGTCGCGGTAGGCCTTGAGCGAGTGCAGCAGATAGCCCTTGTACTGTCCTGCCAGGATCGGGTTCATGGGAATCTGCGATATCCCCTTGTCGCCGTGACAACTGGCGCAGACCTTGGTCTGCTTTTCCAGCCACTGCCCATCGTGCGGCTTTTCGCTGCCGCCGCTGCCGCCGGCAGCCCAGGCCGTCGAGGCGGCGAATACGCCAACGCCGGCAGTCATCAACCGCAAAGTCTGATTCAGGCGCTGCATCATTCCTTGTCGCCTCCCTTGGCCAGATAAGCCGCAATATCGGCAATATCCTGATCGCTCATGCTGCCGGCCTGCGCATTCATCGTCGGGTGTTTGCGCTGCCCCTCGCGATAGGCCTTGAGAGCGGCGGTCAGATAGGCTTCATGCTGACCGGCGATGGTCGGCACGCGGTAGGTGGGATACACGTTGCTGTAGTCCTTGATGCCGTGACAGCCCACGCAGGTGCTCGCCTTGATGCGGCCCGCTTCGGCATCACCCTTCTGGGCCCAAACAGGGGCCGCCTGCAGTGCGATGGCAGCCAGTAGTGCGCCGCTCACGCGCCAGGAATGCTTCATCTGGAAATTCTCCGGTCAGTTTTTCGCCGCGCGCCCGTCCGTCGCGTCGATTCGACGGCCCGAAACTGGTCGACGTTGTCGCAATAACACGATGGTGTCGCCTGTGCCGTCCCCTTCCGGCGCGGCTGCGCTGGCGCGCGAGCACCAACATTGCGGGCGCTAATGCTCTTGCAAAAGGTCTCTTGAGTCAATTCCGTCGGCCCGCCGGGAACGGATTCTAACGGTCGTTATCGTCAGCCGCGCCGCGTGAGCGCGACGCCTGCGCGGGCGACTGGACAATGGTTGCAGCGCTGGCGCTCAGACTGAACGGCCGGTCCCCCAGGCTGCCCGGCGGAAAGTCATCCTGATCGACCTGCAGACTCAGGAACCGGGCAATACCGGGGTAGCGCCCCTGAACCACGCCCTGCCAGGCCAGCACGCGTGGTTCGCCCGGCCGGGGGGCGGGCATGCTGGCGTGAATATCCCGCAGGGGCCCCGGCATGAGCGCCTCGGCGCCGCGCACCAGCGGCAGGCTACTGCCGCGCAGATCGAGCCAGGTGTGAACCCGCTGCTCGAAAAGCGGCTGCATTCGCGCGGGCAGCAGGCTAACGCCTCGTGTGGCCAGCCGGCTGACGGCCGCCTGGCCACGGTGCGTCAAACGCCTGCCGGTGCTCGCCGAAGCCAGTTGACGATCAGCCGGCGCAACCGGCGATGGCCGCAGACAACTCTCGACGTGGGCCTGTAGACGCCAGTTTTCGCCGCGACCGGCGCGGGTGGTGGTGAGCGTGACGCTGGCGCGGCAGATCGGCTCGCCGCCGAACAGGCTGGGCACGGCCAGGCTGACGGTGGTGGCGTCGGGCTGGCCATCGGCCGCCGTGGCGTCGTCGCGGCGCCGAGCGCGCTGGAACAGGCGAGATCGGATGGCTTCAAGCATGGCTAGAAAAACCGGCATGCAGCAGAAAACTCATGCGGGCTAGTATACTCGCCTGCCGCAAATTAGGGCGTGTTAGCAATTGGCACGACGCCGCGCCGGAGACCATTTTTTGCCGAGACAAGGCGTCGCGAGCGCCGTGTAGCACAGCTACATAAGCGAGCGACAACGCCGTCTCGGGGGAAAATGGTCCCGTCCCGAAGGGTTGCGCCCAAAATTGCGCCATGCGGCGTTGCGCAGCTTGGCCCTAGAATGGCTAGGGCCCGCGCCACGCGCCTTGCCTGGCACAATTTTGGGCGCAACGCGACGCCGTGGCAATTGTTAACACGCCCTTGGATACTTATCAGACATATGGCGCAAAAGTGCTTTCGCGTGAGCGGGCACGTCCAGGGCGTTGGCTTCCGCGCCGCCGCCCGCCGGCAGGCCAGTGAGCTGGGCCTGAACGGCTGGGTCAGAAACCTGGCGGATGGCCGCGTCGAAACGCTGGCTCAGGGCAATGATGCGGCGGTGCAGGCGTTCGAGCAGTGGCTGGCCGGGGGTCCGACGGCGGCGCGCGTGGACGCCGTCAGCCCGCAGCCACTGCCCGAAGAGGCGCCGCCAGACGGCTTCGAGATTCGCTAGTGTAGTGCGTCACATTTGATGGCACATTAGACCGAGTTCCATTTTTTGTCAGGCAAGGCGCGCCGACGAGTCA